>JBBQVS010000013.1:0-65690 GCA_038211295.1 Ktedonobacterales bacterium
GTCACCTGGTTAACCGTTTCAACTTGCTCGCTCGCATCAAGCATATCGAACCGCCCACCTTTTCTTAGTGCGTAGAGCGACACTCGCGCCGGGCTGCGAGCACCCTGGCTCTCTTGTCGCTCTACGCATTCTAGCCAGGGAAGTGGCAGGCCGCGAAATGGTTAGGCTGTTTCTCTTCCAGTGGTGGAATGACTTCACGGCAGATCGCTTGAGCTTTCCAGCAACGCGGATGAAAATTACAGCCGCTTGGAGGATTGACGGGACTTGGCACGTCGCCTTCGAGAATGATACGTTTGCGTTTTGCCTCGATTTTGGGGTCTGGCACGGGAATTGCTGAAAGCAACGCTTGTGTGTATGGATGCAGGGGCGTCGAGTATAAATCTTCGCTCTGCGAAAGTTCCGCTACGCGGCCCAGGTACATCACAGCTACGCGATCACTGATATGTTTCACAACCGAGAGATTGTGTGCCACAAACAGGTACGTTAGGCCAAATTTTCCCTGCAACTCTTGCAACAGATTAAGCACCTGCGCTTGAATTGATACGTCGAGGGCCGAGACGGGTTCGTCGGCAATAACAAGCGAGGGATGCAATGCGAGGGCGCGTGCGATGCCGATGCGCTGGCGTTGTCCACCACTAAACTCGTGTGGGAAGCGATTGACAAACTTGGGATTGATGCCCACCGTTTGCAACACGTCCGCGACCTGCTCGCGAATCTCCGCTGTGTTGCCGCGATTGAAATTTTCCAACGGCTCAGAGACGACTTGTCCGACGGTGTAACGTGGATCGAGCGAGCTAAATGGGTCCTGGAACACCATTTGCATCTTCGCACGTTCCTGGCGAATTTGTTCCGCGGGCAGTGTTGTAAGTTCTTTACCATCAAATACAACGCTTCCTGCCGTTGGTTTGATGAGCTGTAGGATCGCGCGGCCCGTTGTCGATTTGCCGCAGCCGCTCTCGCCTACCAGACCAAGCGTCTCGCCATTGCGAACAAAGAGGTCGACGCCATCTACTGCCTTGACATGAGCAACGGTGCGACCTAGTAAGCCGCCCTTGATGGGGAAGTGGACTTTAAGCCCCTTGACATCAATAAGCGTTGTTCCTTTGACATTCTTCGGTGTCTCTACTTGCTGTACCATGTTTCTTCTCTTCCCCTTAATTTGGATAGAAGCACGCGGCTAATTGTTCTCCACGTCCTACAGACATCAATTCTGGTCGCTCTTCACGGCAACGTGTCTGCACTTTGGGGCAGCGTGGAGCGTAAGGGCATCCAGCAGGCGGGTTCGTGAGGTCAGGTGGCTGTCCTGCGATTGGTGTGAGTTTGGAGCCACGTCCTTCGTGTAGTCGTGGAATGGAATGAAGTAGACCGACGGTGTAAGGATGGGCGGGCGTCTCGAAAATCTGTTGTACAGGTGCAGTTTCTATAATGTGGCCGGCATACATAACGTTGACATACTGGCACGTACCCGCGACCACACCAAGATCATGTGTAATCAACATCACCGCTGTACCAAATTCTTGCGAAAGACCTTTCATCAGTTCGAGTACCTGGGCTTGAATGGTTACGTCTAATGCCGTTGTTGGCTCGTCCGCGATAAGCAACTGGGGATTGCAGGCAAGCGCAATCGCGATCATGACACGCTGACGCATCCCGCCGCTAAACTCGTGTGGGTAGTTTTTCGCGCGGCGTTTCGCGTCAGGAATACGTACCAGATCGAGCATTTCAACCGAGCGACGCCACGCCTGGTCATTACTGATATCTTTGCGGTGCCGCTTCACCGTTTCGGCGATTTGAAAGCCGACGTTCAAGACCGGATTGAGCGAGGTCATCGGGTCCTGAAAGATCATCGAAATCTTGCTACCGCGTAGTTCGCTGAGTTCTTCTGTGCTTTTGTCAAGCACGTTTTCGCCATTGAAACGAATCTCGCCGCCAACGATTTTGCCGGGAGGAGACGCGATCAGTCGCATCACGGAGAGAGCGGTCACACTTTTGCCGCAGCCACTTTCGCCGACGACGCCAAGCGTTTGCCCTGCTTTAATTGAAAATGTCACATCATCAACCGCTTTTACAACGCCACTGCGGGTGTAAAAGTAGGTTTTGAGATTGTTTACTTCCAGCAAATTTGCTGCCATGTTTTTCTTTTCTCCGCTCAATGGTTAATCTTTTGCTCGTGGATCAAATGCGTCGCGCAGGCCGTCACCGAGGAAGGAGAACGCGAGTACAATAATCGTTAAAGTGATTGCGGGAATCAATACTTCTATTGGGTGAACATCGGTCAGCCCTTGTGCATCGTTAATCATCAGGCCGATGCTTGAGCCAGGCGTCGAGACACCCAGGCCCAGAAAGCTCAGTCCTGCCTCACCAATAACGGTGTTCGCGATATCGAGGGTAGCCGCGACGACAACAATATTGAAGAGGTTGGGAATGATGTGGCTTCTAATGATGCGTGCATTGCTAGTTCCTGATGTGCGTGCGGCCTCGATAAATTGCTGTTCTTTGAGTTGCAGTGTTTGACCACGCACAAAACGAGCCATGAGAGGCCATCCTACAAAGGCTAGCGCGATAGAGACAACAAGCAGACGTGCGTTCCCATTCGCACCCAAAATTGGAACGTTGCTCAATGGGCCATCGAGCGACTGTCCAAAGATACCTGCGACCAGGATAACAAACAGGAGTCCCGGAAACGCGAACATGATGTCGGTAAAGCGTGCTAAGAACTGGTCAACCCAGCCGCCGAAGAAGCCTGCGCTGACGCCGATCAGGATGCCTAATGTAACGTTTACGACTTCAACCGCCAGTGCTACAAACAGCGAGATGAGCATTCCCTGCATCAGACGTGCAAGCGTATCGCGACCAATCGAGTCGGTGCCAAGCCAGTTTACGGCGGAAGGCCCTTCGTCCTGGTGATCGAGGCGTTGTATAAAGGGGCTATGATACGTGGCGGGGCTTATTTGTTTGCCAGAAAGACCATCCAGAAGCTGACCGCCTACATGTTGGTAGATGAAGGGGCCAATAATAGGAATAATGATAAAGAGGATGATGATGCTCAGACTGACCATCGCTCTTCTATCGCGGCGTAGACGTTTCAAAGAGTCTTGAAACGGTGTTGTTACTTTTTCTTTCTTTACATCGGGAGTGTCCTGGGCCGCTGGCACTGTCGCGAGTGCAATTCCTGTCGCGGTCTCGCTCTCTGGCTCAAAATTAGTGGGCAATGATGTCAGGTCGGCCCCTCGTATCGGTTCAGGCGAGATAGAACTAGAAGCAGCATTTGTGTTGGTATCTTTTGTATCCATGATATATTCGCTCCCTATTCGACCTTGATGCGTGGATCAACAACGGAGTAAAGCAGATCAGCTACAAGATTTCCCATAACGACTGCGATTGCGAAGATAACGCCCGTCGCTTGAATGACGGTATAATCACGATTCCCGATAGCGTTGATCGCGATCTGTCCAATACCGGGAATGTTGAAGATAACTTCAATGAAGAAGACGCCACCAACAAGAGTCGCGAGAGAGGTTCCAAACACCGTTACTAGAGGAATCAAGGCATTGCGAAAGGCATGACGGTAATTGACGGTCTGTTCTTTCAGCCCTTTTGCTCTTGCTGTACGCACATAATCCTGACGCAGAATTTCTAGCATTGTGGTACGTGTCAGTCGTGCGATAAACGCGAAACCAACAGCAGCGAAAACGAGAATGGGGCCTATTTTATAGGTCAAATCAGTAGGAGTGTATTGCCATGCATTGCCCCAGTTCGCTATAGGCCAGTGGCTTTTGGTGAGTCGATCTAATTGCACAACAGCCACCTGAAAGAAGACGGCGAGTACGAAACTGGGCAAGGAGTAGAGAATAAGCGAGGCACTCATCGCGCTTGTGTCGATCCAGGTGTTGGCCTTGAGAGCGGAGAGAATGCCAACGGGTACACCAATTACGAACGTAAGGACGAGTCCCCACAAGCCTAATTCTGCGGAGACAGGAATACCTGGTTTAAGCACGTCGATAACTGGCACCTCTTGAAAATAGTATGAGTTGCCGAAATTGAATCTAAGAAGTTGTGTTACATAGTTGAAGTATTGTTGATACCAGGGCAGGTCCAAGCCATAGATATGACGTAGCCGAACCCATGCGTCGTGGTTGTAGTGATTCCCAAGGAGATTTTTGATGGGATCACCGGGGGCGTTTATGCCCAGAATGAAGGTAATGAACGTGACTCCGAGAAGCACGAAGATGAGGCCGATAAACCTCTTAATGAAGAATCCAACCATGATATACCTCCCACGCGATGTTCGAGGCCAAAGAGTACAGTTGTCAAGCGATCAAGAATCGTTCAGTCACTACGGCATCTCTCCAGGATGGTTTTTCTCCTCGATGGCACCGATAGAGAGAAAAAGGCTAGAAGGCCCTTATAGAGAGATACTATGGAGATTGACTTTCATGTATTTTATGTGACACTAGTCTTGTTGTCAAGTAAGTGAAGGAAGGCACAAAAAATACAGAGAGCAGTACGCGCGAAAACATGTGTGAGCGAGTATGGATGAGACAGTGACTATGACAATCACTGCCCCATTCACGTTGTGTGAGACAAGTGCTACACGCGAGCATTGTGTAACAACACCCGTTTTACACGTCTATGCCTGTACGGTTGCGTTTCCACAATTTGAATCGGTGGACTTATAGATGTTGGCCCATTCTTGCGGAGGCACAAGGCTTTCACCGTTGTCAGGGTAGCCAACAACACACGCTTTACGCACAATCTGGAGTTTCTGCTGATAGATTGGCAGCCATGCGACATCAGTAACCAGTGACTGCTCAGCGGTGTTATACTGTGTCACGCGTCCGGTGGCGTCTGCGACGTTGGCGTCTGCCGTCCGCATCAGTGCTTGATTGGCTTGTTGTGTCGTAGCTCTGGCACTATTATTTTGACCGTAGTTCATGGTGTTGTTTGGCGACCCTTTGTCAAACTGGAGGGTGAGCCAGTCTTCCGCATCGGGATAGTCCTCGATCCAAGCGATGTGATAGAAGGCGACGCCCTTCGCGTTGCCAGCGGCATTGGTTATATCGTCAAGCAGTTTGTTGAAATCTTCATCCTGAATGTTGACGGTTACGCCCAACACGGTCTGCCACATCTGTTGCTCGGCGGCGAACTCGTTACGCGCTGCTGCGCTACCACTGGAGGCAACAACCGCCGTGACCGGAGGCATCGTGGTCATGCCCTCTTCCTTCAAGCCTTCCACCAAAAGCTGTTTTGCCAGTGTAGGATTGCCAGCAGTGGATGCTGTGCCATCAGGCCCCTTCAGATTAGAATGATACCCAACGGCACCATTGGGAACAATGTGATTGGTCGCGATCTGTGTGTCTTTATAGACTGCGTGTACAATCTCGTCTTTGTTGATCGCGAGCGCGAATGCCTGACGAACTTTTATGTTGTCCCAGGGCTTCACAAGGTAGTTCATCGCGAAGTAGAACGTTGTCAATTGAGGAACTGATTTGAACTCATTGGTCAACTGTTTCGCCCCCGCCAGTTGTTCGACTGGCACGCTCGCGAATTCAATTGTACCCGTCTGATAGGCTTTGTATGCTGTATTTCTGTCCTTGTAGAACGGAAAAATAAGCTCCTTCAACTGTGGTTTTGCACCATAGTAGTTGGGATTCGGTATCAGATCAATTTCTTTACCGCGTGTGTAGTTCTTGACAACGAAAGGGCCAGAACCGCCGCCCTGTCCGTCCGCGAGGTGATCGACGAAGCGGGTGCCATACTGGTCAATCAACTTTTTCTCGATCACGTATGCATCCGCATAAGTCAAGGTGTACAGGAAGTACGCCGCTTTCGCGTTGGTAACGATGGTAACGGTGTTGTCGTCCGGTGCTAGCAGGCTGTCGCCAATCAACGTGCTTTTTGTGCCAGCGAGTGCTTTTTCTGAGTCTTTGACCAGTGTCAAATACGCACCGGCCGTCGAAGACTTTGTAGCTTTTTGCAAGGCGCGGTCAATGCTGTACACCACGTCTTTAGAAGTTAAGGGTGTACCATCGCTAAATTTCAAATTCGGGCGAAGCTTGAAGGTATAGGTGACACCATCGGCAGCAACTGAATGGCTCGCCGCCAACTCGTCCACGAGCTTCAGGTCCTTGTCCAATGTGACGAGGCCCGTAAAGACACATTGCACAACAGCATTCGACGCTGTATCAGTAAGAAGCGCGGGGTCAAGTGTCTTGACATCTGTTGTACCTTGTACAGCGTATTCGTCAGTAAAAACTTGCTTGTTGTCTGCTGCTTTGGTCACGCCTGTTGTACCAGGAGTCGAGCTAGTGCCGCCACCACAGGCGACGATGAGCAGCGAGAGCAGGCACAGGAATGTTGGCAGAATACCTAACGTGAGTTTCTTGCCTGAATGCATTCGTGACTTCTCCTTGTGTCATGGAAATACTACACACTTCAAGAGACAGAGATAGAAAGAACTATCAGCATCTTCTTCAGGAAATACCAGTTGGGAGCATGGCTGCCGCTCGCATTATGGAGTCTAACCAACCCCCTAGAGCCGCTCGGTGGGCGGGTCGGGCAAGTCGCGTCACTACTACACACGATTTCGCGTGGCTTTGCCATGTCGTGCAGGAACCGCACACGCGGCGAAACACGTCGTAGAGGAGTGACAGGGGCCTGCCCCTGTTATACTCCCTTGAAAGAATGTTGACCTGTACTAGAATACGCTTCTTTATAGGAAAATCTCACAACCACTAGCATTCCTCCCCGCGTGTAGAAGCACAGGGGCATCCTGCGGTGTTGTAGTGAGCCGAGAAAAGCGGAGAGCGTGCGATTCTGAGAATCGCACGCTCTCTACCACCTGAATGAGTGGAAAACTCCACTCATCCATGTTCACTTACGCCTGTACTGTCGCGTTCGAGCAGTTCGGGTCAGTGGATTTGTAAATGCCAGCCCAGGATATTGGGTATATCTGACCCGTTGCGGAATCAGGTACACCAACCACGCAGGGTTTGCGTAAACCTTGCGATGCTTGTTGGAAAGTTGGCAACCATACGACATCGTTAATCAATTGCTGTTCAGCAGTGTTGTACGCCTTGATACGTGTTGCTGAATCAGCCGTATTCGCGTCGGCGGCTACCAGTTGATCCTGTGTGGCCTTCTGCGTTGCGCTATTCGCGCTGTTGTTCTGACCATAGTTCATGTTATTCTGCGGAGAACCGTTGCTCACCTGAAGCGTTGTGAAATCCTGTGGATCAGGATAGTCCGCGCCCCAACCAAGACCCCACATCGCGATACCTTTAGGATTACCAGTAGCTGCGATGATGTCACTTGTGAGCTTGTTGAAGTCCTCGTCAACATACTTGACGGTGATACCGAGTGCGTTTTGATACATCTGCTGCTCAACCGCGAACTCGTTACGGGTATCGGCACTACCAGCAGAAGAGCTGTAAATCGAGACCGTTCCCAGGCTCGCGATGGTCATGCCCTCTTCTTTTAAGCCTTCTGTCAACAGTTGCTTTGCCATTGTAGGATTGCCTTTGAGGGACTGTGTTCCATCAGGGCTTTTGAGACCATCGAAGTAGCCCGGCATACCCTTTGGCACCATATGGTTGGTTGCGATCTGTGAGTCTTTATAAGCTGTATGAACAATCTCCTCTTTGTTCAGTGCCAGTGCGAACGCTTGACGAACCTTGATATTATTGAATGGTTTGACAAGATAGTTCATCGTGTAGTAGGAAATGGCGAGCTGAGGAACAGAATGGAATTCATTGGTCAACAGCTTTGCTTCCGCAAGGTGAACCGCTGGGACACCCGTGTTATCAACAGCCCCAGTTTGATACGCTTTATACAGTGTGGAACGATCCTTGTAGAACGGGAAGATTACTTCCTTCAATTGTGGCTTGGCACCATAATAGTGAGGGTTTGGCACAAAGTCAATCTCTTGACCACGCGTGTACTTCTTAATCATGAATGGGCCAGAACCGCCGCCCTGTCCGTCTGCGAGGTGATCGGTGAAGCGGGTGCCGTACTGGTCAATCAGTTTTCTCTCGACAACAAAGGCGTCTTGATAGGTCAAGGTGCTGAGAAAGTATGCAGCCTTTTTGTTTGTGACGATAATAACCGTGCTAGCATCGGGGGCCATGATGCCAGTACCGATAATAGTTTTGATTTTGCCTGCAAGCAACTTGTCGGAATCTTTCACGAGATTCAAATAGGTTCCGGCGACAGGGGACTTAGTGGCTGGCTGCAATGCACGATCAATGCTATAGGCTACATCTTTTGATGTCAATGGGGAGCCATCACTAAACGTAAGATTGGGGCGCAACTTGAAGGTGTAGGTAAGACCATCGGCGGAAACCGAATGGCTCTGCGCGAGGTCATCTATGACATTCAATTTCGCGTCGAAGCCTACCAGCCCTGTGTAAATCATATTGATAACATTGGCCGAGTACAGATCGCCATCAAGTGCAGGATCGATAGTTTTAACGTCCGACAAGCCTGACACTGGACTTGCGTCCATGTATACCTGCTTATTATCTGCTGCTTTTGTAGGGCCTGTTGAACTACCTGGGCTGCTACTGCCGCCGCCACAGGCGACCATGAGCAGCGAGAGCAGGCACAGGAATGTTGGCAGAATACCTAACGTGAGTTTCTTGCCTGAGTGCATTCGCGATTTCTCCTCATTCTAACTAATAAGAACAACGCAATTCTTCGAGAGGTATGGAGTGTACGTACCAGCATTTTAACTACAGCAGCCTTCAGTTACTATACTCTGCTCTGAAGAATCAGCATACAGAGGTACATGTATATCCAATGTTGCTTATGGCATACCTCGACGACTCGCTTTTGGATGTACTCCGCCTGAACCGACACCATGTCCAGAGCGAAATGCTGCTTAGATGTACTGGCATATATCTATACTACGCCCTCTTGTACAAAAATCTCACACAAGGTGAGGAGAAGTTGTATACGATGAAACAATATGACGTAGTGTGTGAGATGAGAGGGCGTGGCGTGGGTGGGGTAGTATGAGGTGAGATGGGGCAGGGCGGGGGCAAGTCCCACCCCTCCTATACACAGGGGAGCGTGGCGGAGCCACGCTATACAGTTGCGTGGTGCCTCTATTCCACTCGATATATTGTGGCCCAGCTATCGGGCGGGATGCTTCCCTGCCCGTTATCGACCATCCCAACGATAGCGGGTGAACGCAGAAACGGTGTTGTAACCTGTTCCATTGGCAGCCATGCGACATCATTGACAAGCTGTTGCTCGGCTTGCTGATAGCTTTGCAGTCGTGTAGCTGTTTGCATGTTCGCATCGGCGGCCTCCAATTGCTGTTGTACCGCTTGCTGTTTCGCCGCAGTCGCGCCCGTGTTTTGCCCATAGTTCATGTTGTTGTTAGGTACACCATTATCGAACTGAAGCGTGAGCCAATCTTGTGGGTCTGGATACTCAGTAACCCACGCCAGGCCCCAGAACTGCAGGCCGTTCGCGTTGTTTGTCGCGGCGGTCACTTTGTCCAGCAATGTGTTGTAGTCGAGTGGGCTTGCTGTGACGGGAACATTAAGAACCTTTTTCCACATTGCAATCATAGCATTTACTTCTTGATCGGCGTTGGTAACGGTGGCGTAGGTCAGCGTGATAGGCGGTATCTGGGCCACGCTCGTCCATTGTTCTTCCTGAAGTCCCTGTTTGAGGAGAGCCTGTGCTTTTGTAACGTTGCCTTTCAAGCTTTGTGTTCCGTCGGGGCCGATCAATGCTGCGTTATACCCGTCCATGCCCTGTGGCACGATGTGGTTTGTGGGCAACACTGTTCCTTTCCATACGGTATCCGCAATCGCTGTTTTGTCAATGGCGAGCGCGAATGCCTGCCGAATGTGAATATTGTCAAATGGCTTGGTCAGGTAGTTCATCGCATAGTAGTTGGTCCAGAGTTGCGGTATCTGATAAAAGTCTTTGCGCTTCTTGTCGCTCGCAAATGTTGTCTGAGGAACGCCGACTGTATCAATCGTGCCGCGTTGATATGCTTGGTAGGCGTCGTTTGCCTGGTGGTAAAAAGCGACGCGTACATGTTGCAACTGTGGTTTTGGATTGTAATAATTTTCATTAGGCGCGAAATCAATCTCTTGTCCGCGCAGGTGTTGTGTGAGGGTGAAAGGCCCCGCGCCGCCGCCCTCTGTGAGATGATCGGTGAATTTAGCCATGTACTTTGTCACCAAACTTTTTTCAACGACATACGAGCAGGTATAGGTCAACATACTCAAAAAGTAGGCCGCTTTCTTCTTGGTTATGAGTATCAACGTTGTATCATCGGGCGTCTGCAGCGAGTCATTGATGAGCGTTGTTGTGCGTCCAGCCAGCAGTTGATCGGCGTTTTTAAGAATGCTTAAATAGAGTGGCGCAACTGTAGATTGAGTCGCGGGTTGCAGGGCGCGGTCAATACTATAGGCAACATCCTTCGCTGTTAAGGGCGTCCCGTCACTGAAATGCAGATTTTTTTTGAGATGAAATGTCCAGGTCATACCATCCGCGCTTAGATTCCAGCTTGCCGCGAGTTGTGGACGTACCTGTAGCTTGTTGTCGAGTTGTACCAGTCCTGTGAACAGCATCTGCACTAGTGAAATTGATGCTGGATCGTGTGCCAGGGCAGGGTCAAGTGTATCAATATCGGTAATACCAACCTCTGGCATCGTGTAGACTTGTTTATTCTGTGGTGCTTTAACTAATTTTTTTGGCGCAGGGCCACCAAATACGTCGCACGCAGTAAAGATAAAAGAACTCAAACAGAGCAAAAGAAAAAATACTTTTATAGATTTTTTTAGCGGGAACACAACATACGTCTCCTCATAGCAAATAATTAGCAGGCAATATAGACTAGTAACGAAATAAAGCGGGGAAGTATCGCGATTATGCAAATGTACCGCGCTACTTCCCCGACGTGAGACGTTTACAGGCTTGCTATCAGTGAGTCGCGTTCGCCAAAGGCTGCGGCGCGGACCGCGATTTGCAAGTACGTGTCGATACTTGTGTCGCCGAGCGTGTGAGGCCATGCAAGAAATTCTTCGCTTGCTGCCTGTACAATGCGAAGGCTGTACCCTTGATCGAGGCTGGCATTGTTTTTCGCCGCGACAAGCCCGATGACTGCGAACAGAGCGCGTGCATCGAAGTTTAATTTCATATAGCGACGCGCGGTTGTGAGTGCGCCCGCGACATCGCCCCCCTCCAACTGCTCTTTGAGTGAGTCTAGTTGAGATGGAGCGATCAAGCCACCACCCAGAACAGCAGTAGAGACCGCTTGGGCAGCGTTTTTGGGGTGGCTTTGCGCGGTGATCTCTTTGTAGAGAGCGTTGA
This sequence comes from Ktedonobacterales bacterium, assembly GCA_038211295.1. Lineage (GTDB taxonomy): Bacteria > Chloroflexota > Ktedonobacteria > Ktedonobacterales > Ktedonobacteraceae > JBBQVS01. The sequence goes on from JBBQVS010000013.1 coordinate 11,335, forward strand.
CAAAGGCCGCTGACGTGAACAGCAATGGCAAGGCTTCAACGTCTTGTACCTGCTGAAACGCCAGCCGTATTGCCGAGGCAAAGAGTAGCCCTTGCGCCACATGAATGAATAAGGCGCGGTCTCCATCGCCGACCAGATTTGTTACTTCTGCTGCCGCGAGTGCGATCACCGAGCTAACGGCACGCGATGATGCTTCGCCCTTCATCACGGCATCATGGACCGCCTGGCATACCTGCGTTGTATCCGCGTTGCTCAGCAGCATCTGCTGCAATGGTAACGCGTTCTGGTTCTTGGGCGCGGAGATGCGCTTGCCGATGCTAGACATATTGTGTGCGGGGTCGAGTGCGAACGCACTGACCGTCTTGACCCAATCGGGTGCGACAGCATCAGGATGGAGTGGAAGATGTGGAGCAAGCCAGTGCAGAATCTCTGGTGTGCGATCTCCCCATTCGACGGTGCCGAGGAGTTGAAAGCCGCGAACCGCCAGGATAAATGGGCGTCCCGCATCCTGAAAGGTTGTCGCGATACTTTCATAAGCGCGGACTTCCATTGTGCGATAGTCCGCGCCTGTGCCGTAGAGGCCGAGCAAAAGCCGCTCGACGCGCTCCTTGTCATTGTTTTGCACTGCTTCATGCATGGCAACGTTGACGGAGCCTTTTTCACCCAGGCCGCTTGGGAAGAAAGGTTCAAGCTTGCTCGGTTGAGCTTTCTGGCCCGTGCGTACCGCGGGGGCCGCTGTGAGCATCGCTTCCGCGAACAAAGGCAACGCACGTTCATTGCGCGACTCTGTGGCTTCGAGTGGTTGCGGAATAGTATGCACATAGCGATACAACATTGCGGCTGCGTTGAGCATAAGCAGAATTTGCCCTGTGGGGTCGCCAGATGCTGCAAGCAGGCCAATGCGTCCTATCAGTACGTCGGCTGCTCCGTCTCGTGCGAGCAGGTCGCGTGCCGCCTCAATAATCGCGTTATTGTCGCCACCGACCATCGCGCCGACAAGTGGCGAGAGGTCGGCCTTCATTTCTATAGCTGCCATACAAGGTACTCCTTTTATTATTCCTGTAACTCGCGGATTGCGCGTTCGATGGTAGGAATTTCCGCGTATTCTTCGTCAAGTAGTTTATAAGCGCGGCTCAAGTAGAGACTCGCCAATTGTGCGCCGCGTGGGCTGAAATCAACGGCTGCGGTAACAAGCAGCGTGCCACGATATTTGTCTGCCAGGCGGTCAGCGATGCGTTGCATTCGTTGCTGCAACTCTTGCACCTGCGCGGTATCGTGGCCTTCCAGCGCGTACCGTGTCATGCCAACCAGCTTGCCCAGTTCCGCGAGCTTCTGACGGTCAGACATCGTTTGAAGCAGAAGTTCGTCCGCGTCCACGTCGTCCAACGGCTTTGAATCGACGAGTGTAAAAGAAGAGGATGAAGCGGAAAGCATCTCAGACGAAGATATATATTTTTCATAGAGTTGCCCGTATTCTTCACAACTCATCGCCGCCATCTGTAACCGACTGTTCTGATCCTGTCCATTAACCGTACCAATATCGCACAGGTCGTCGCCGCGCCGTTCCGCGAGTAGTTCCAGCTGCTCCATTGTCTTGCCTTCTTCTAACATTGGTGGAATGGGCATCCCCTTCATTGCCGCGCCAGCCTCTCCCAGGTCTTCGGGCGAAATCTGCGCCGCGAACATCGGTGGCAGGTACTTGGCAAGCGACATAGGAATCGGTGGCACGATACAGTAGGTGCAGTACACGACCCTCGGATTACTGGTACTCCGCGCAACAAAGATCGCGTGGCCTCTTGGCGTCTGTGCATCACCACGTAAGAAACGTATACTCATAACCAACTCCTTATAATCCAGGGTGGCTTATAACCCTGTGTTTATCTTGCGACAGGAAGCCTCTCTATTCTCTCATTATCACGTCGCAGATTACAACCCTTTACGAATCTGTCTCAGGCGTTTCACCAAATCTTGATTTGAGAGCAATTCTTCTTCAGTAATCTCTTCGCCACTGGTGGGCATCGCGTCCTCATATGTTTGTAGATGGCGTACCAATTCGACACTACCAGCGATACGTGCGTAGTTTTGCAACAACGAGTGTGCCTGTGCGTCCTGATTGCGGCGTATGTCTGTAATTGCTGTCTGCGCGTATAGTTCTGCGTACTGACGCAAGAATAAACTCCACTGTTGTGGCGTACTCAAGCTTTGCATTACATGCTCGACCTGTGCAATTGCTTTCGTCTGCTCGTCACGCGCCCGCTCAAAATCACCACGTACCATAAACACGCCCGCACGCGCCGAGCGGGTATCGGCGACTCCCAGTGGTCGGCGTTGCTGATGATAGAGCTTCAATGCCTGCTCAAAACTCTCTTGCGCCGCGTCCAGTTCCACTTTACCACGTTGGGCCAGTCCCTGTGTCAGCAGTGTGTCAGCTTGTCCCAGGAGATCGTTTGCTTGATTGAAGCGTGTCAGGGCGGCCTCACTGTTCTCTAGCGTCTCGTCCCACTGCTGTTGCCCCAGATAGACTTGCGCGATGCCGAGCGCGGAAGACCCGTCACCGTCCATGCTTTCAACCTGCTGAAATTGACGACCCGCCGTGATAAAACCGTTAAGCGCGGCTTCGAGTTCTTCGCGCGTTAGCCGCGTCTGAGCAAGACCAAGCAGAGCTTCCGCCGCCTGTAATGGCTCTTGTTGCGCTTCTGCTTGATTATATGCCTCGCTAAAACGCGCCTCCGCCCCCGTGAGGTCGCCCTGCGTGAGAAGCAACTGCCCGTGTATCACCGACACCATTGAGGTAAGAGAGAGTGCGAGTGGATTTCGCGCGATTGCCTCCGTCGCTTTCTCAATATGAACACCTGCCTCTTTCAAATCACCAGTAAAGATAGAGACGCGTGCAAGCCGAACCTCAGCTCCCGCAACAATCATTGCTCCTGTGGATGTATTCATGTCTGTGACGCACGTTTTCGCGTCTTCATAGGCACTTTTTGACTGTATTATCTGTCCCTGCTGATGAAGCGCGTCCCCGATTGCCAACAACGCGCGTCCCTCGACGCGGCTATCGTGGAGTAGATGCGCCTGAGTACGTCCTTCGTCGAGAGTCTTGAGAGCGCGCTCCAGAAAGCCACGGCGTCGTTGCAATTCTCCCATGCCTACGGTTGCCTCAGCCTGTCCCGTGCGGAACGCTACGGCTTTATACGTGCGTATGGCTCGCTCCATAATTGAATTCGCGTAGGTAAGTTGTCCACGACGCAAGTTGATCTCGCCCAGCAAGCGGTTCGCGTGTGCGGTTCCCAGAGCGTTGCGTTGTTCGGTATAGAGCTGGCCGGCGGCCTGTGCGCCAATCAACGCCTGATCGACACTGCCCTGCAAAAAGCTTACCTCAGCCAGGCCCAGATTCGCGTCCGCTTGCCCCAGCTCGTACTCGATGCCCTGTGCGGAGCTAAACGCTTCAGCAAGCAGTTTCGATGCCTGCTCAAGCCGCTCCTGATCGAGGTAGATACGCGCCAGCCCTAGCTGGGCGTCGATGGCCCCAAACGTATCTTTTGTTGCGTGGTAGACTGTTAGTGCTTGCTTATAGCCGGCCTCTGCCTCTGCGAAGTGTCGCGCCATGCGCTCGACATCCGCGAGGCTACGACTGGCGTCAGCTTCGTGAATGCTATCACCAGCAGCGTGAAAACTACGAATAGCCTCTTGATAGAAGTCTGTTGCGTAATCAGTATTGCCACGCTGTAGCGCAACGTGGCCTAGCGCGAGTGCTGTATTGCCAGAACCCTGCATGTTTTTGTGAGTACGGTACAGATTTTGTGCCATCTGGTACGCGTCCTGCGCCCGGTCAAGATGAGCAAGCTGTCGCTCGACGTGACCCATCTCTAGCGTACTCTGCGCCTCGTTCAATGGGCGGTCAGCGTCTTTGTAGAGTTTGATTGCGCGTTGATAACTACCGACTGCCTGTTCAAGCAGGTTGTTTTGCCGTTGCACGTCTGCTAGCAAGGCGCGGCTATCGCCCGCTCGTTTCATATCACCGAGCAGGCGGAAGCGAATCTCCGCATCGCCAAACGCCTCACCCGCTTTTTCCAGATTACCGTCGTTAAATGCTTCAAGCCCGACCTGAAGTCGCTTTTCCGCCTGTTGCTGATCTTTCTCTTGCTTCTCTTTATCCGATGTCGTCATCTTTTCCTACCTCATCTGCATATGAGTGTTCTTGCTCTAGTGTGATTTCTCTTTATTTATTGTAGTTGCTTCAGTCGCTAAAGTCAAAACTTCCCTGTCCTGTGTAAAGAGCGAATGAAAGACATAGGACGCGTGTCCCGCGCTCCTCACATCCTCGTCATTGTTCTTCATGCCCCTTATGATGAGTGTGGTAAAATGCGTTTAGCATTTCATTTCTCACGTGACACGTCAATGTTGTTTGTAATTATCAAAGGAGCGGTAGTGTGAACGAAGATACGCTTGCAACGGTAGACCTTTTTTCTTCTCTGGATAAGAAAGAACTTCAAACGCTTGCCAAAAGTAGCCAAGAGCGCACGTATAGCGCAGGGACAAAATTATTTGCGCAAGGTGATAGTGGGTCTGGTCTCTACATTCTCAAGAGCGGGAAAGTGAGCATTTCGCAGCAGAATGGGGAGAATGAAGTGGACAAAGAAATCAATACTGTCGGGGCGGGCGAGGCATTTGGGGAAATGGCATTGCTTGACGACCAGCCACGTTCCGCGACTGTCACAGCGGTAGAGGATGTCACCGCCCTGTTACTGCCGGTATGGGAGTTTCGCGGTATCTTGAAGGCGCATCCCGATATCGCCCTCAAACTTCTGGCCTCGCTTAGTCGTCGTCTGCGTAAGGTGCAAAGTCACACCGCCGATTAAGTCAGCGTAGGCACGATGCACAGGCGTAGAAGCAGGAACTACATTCTACGCTTGTGGACTCGCGTCCGGCTTATCGCGATTGAGCAGTGTCTGTATCTCCTCAAACATCGTCTCGACATCTCCGAACGAGCGGTACACGCTGGCGAAACGAATGTAGGCGATCTTATCCATACGTCGGAGATGCTCCATTACCAGTTCACCGATCACACTGCTTTGTATCTCTTGCTTGCCAAACCGATACAGCTCTTGCTCTATCTCTTCGACTGCATTCTCAATTTCGCCTGCGGGCAGTGGACGCTTTTCACACGCTTTGCGAATACCCATATAGAGCTTTTGCCGATCAAATGGTTCGCGTCTCTGGTCTTGCTTGATGACCATAAGGTGGAACTTCTCAACGCGCTCATAGGTGCTAAAGCGTCCCTTGCAGTTGTCGCACTCGCGGCGCCGATGAATCGCGTCGCCGATATCACGCGAATCTTTCACACGTGACTCCGTTCCACCACAAAACGGACATTTCATAGAGTATTTTCCCCGTTCCACAGATATGTGACAATGATGAACGTATAGTATCACATCTGCTACCGCGGGTGGGCCGACTAGACAAAAACTGCTTCTCCAACGTGCTCCTGTGAATGCGTCGCAGGTACTCCCGTCAGCGCGGTATGGATTTGCGCTTCCTCTGGTACCTGTGCCTCTGTTGCGTATGGACTGGCTTTGCCTACATAGCCGGAGCGCAGACGTGAACCCTCGCGCCAGTAGGCGTACCAGTATGGCCCGTGTCCTTGCCCGTTGCGGCAGGTACTACAGGACGCTTTTCCGCATTTGCGGTGTTGCAACTGATAGGTGATGTGCTGATCGTTTGGTAATTCTCTCATAGAAGCCACGTACCCTTCCACTAATCTACATGTAATAATCTATGCCTGAGCACTGTTCAAGCAATACACACAGCATAACAGCATTTGATGAATTTTTTATGAATATGTAACCTGTGAAAATGAAAGTGTGTTCATCGTTGCGCTGAACACTATTGCGAGTTTTTTGTGTTTACTAAGACCTTGTTCATCATCTATTGCGCCAACGCTGACACGTTATGCCCACAAATGCAATTTCTTGTACGTGCTATAATAAATTTATACTAATTTCCAGGGCGAAGCGGCATTTGTTCCTCGGTTTCGTGTTGTGTTTTTTGATTGGAAAGAAGAAGACCATGCAGGTAATCATCAAAGGCCGACAGATGGAAGTCACCTCTCAGTTGCGCGAGCGTATCGAGCGCAAAGTTCAGCGACTCTCACGCCTTGTACATGAGGCTACGCGCATCGAAGTTACCGTCACGGAAGAGCAAACGCGGAGTAACCATGACCGCTATTGTGTGCAACTCGCGCTACTAGGCGGTTCGCATCCCATTCACAGTGAGGTAAGTGCACTTAACGCGACTACCGCGCTTGATCTTGTGCTGGATAAAGTCGTTGCTCAGCTTGGACGCAAGAAGGATCGTCAGGTTGCGACGCGACGTAAGACCGACGCGGTACGTGTACTTACTCTCTCACGTGTTGGAACACTCCAGTTAGAGGAAGCTGACGCAGCGCAAGAGGATGAATATGCCGAGTTTACGCTGCTACAGGAAGAGCAGAACGAAGAAATCTGGTCACAGGTCAAAGAGATTCGTCGCCTGCACACAAAGCCCATGACCGATGTTGAAGTGATTGCGCGTATGAAGCAAGAAGGTGTTGCATTCCTGCCCTTCTTTAATGAGGAAACGGGAACTGTCAACGTGATGTATAAACTCGCCGATGGCGGGTACGGTCTGCTCATACCTTCAGTAGAATAATTTTGCATCATACTAGCAGCTTTATGCGAATTATCTAGTTCGCGTAAAGCTGTTTTTGTGTTCCTATATTACCTGTAATGTTATTTCAAACTTCCAGGGGCGTGGCGTCTCTTCTCCAAACTGCCCAAGCGGGTCAATTGCCTGTACCGTCAATGCGCGTGCGGTGTGTGGCGGCAAAGGTTGGAAGCGAGCCGTCCCCTGGTAGACCGCGTTGTTTGGGCCGCTCGCCAACTCTGGACGCGCGAGCAACATTCCGCTTCGCTCGCCCTTCCACTGTGTCCCTATTGAGTCGTGCAAAGAGAAGAGAATGCGCGGCACGAACGCAAAACCTGTCGCGAAAGGTGGGCGCATCCAGAGGTAATGTAGCTCAAATTGCGTTTGGTAAAACTGTATCTGGTGTAAAATCAGTGTCATGCCCTGCTGTTTTTGTTCCATTTCCAGCGTCAGGGTACGCTGCAACTCGCGTGTCTGTGGCGAGGGGAGCGAATGCTCGCGTGGAGCGGCGACAACGATGGGTGGACGCGATGCAAGTTCTAGTGCCTGTGTCGAAAAGGGTGTATCGTCGGTCAGGATATCGTTACATACTCGAAGACATATATCACAGATGTAGGCCGCGCCCGGCCCAGCAATCATACGTTGAACCTGTGACGTGTTACGTCCGCAGAAAGAGCAACGTGCCGATGTTCGATCTGTACTCATGCCAGTACCTCAAGAGATAAAAACCTCGCTTAGTCAGTTCGCATAGATGATTGTGCTGTAGTACGTAATAACCGTGTTGCCTCGGTATATAATCCCAGGTGTTCAAGTAGGGACGCGTGTGCCTCCCATTCTAATCTATCATCGAGTGGTTGCAGTACGCTTACTGTTTCTTTTTCCGTGTTTGCGAACGGAACTGACACGGAATCATGCGCGATTGTGCCGGTATACCCTGCGTAATCGGCGGGTTCCTCGTTGATGAGAAGCGCATCGCCATATTTGCGTTGTAATGCTAACTCCAACAAATAATCGGCGAAGTGCGGATTTTTTGGGAGCAGTGAGCCATGGAGATATGTGCCGAACGTGTTGCGATAAATCGCGCCTTCGGTATGATCCTTGGCGTTATTGCCATTACCCTTGAGTACGCGACCAAAAGGCTTTGACGTTCCCAGATAGGTACGTCCACCATGATTTTCAAAGCCAACCAGCGTCATCCCGTTCCAGCTAATCGCCACGTCGCCAACGCAGCGCGGCACACGCGCCCCCTTATGAACTGTCCATGCATCAAAGACGCCGAGGCCACGCATATCAGGCCCCTCTGCTGGTCGATAGTAGTGTGCCAGCAATTGATAGCCGCCGCAGACCGCCAGCACAGGCATATTATCCTCGATAGCTGCCCACAGACCAATGCCCTTCACCTCGTACAAATCCTGTGCTACGGGTGCCTGTTCTTTGTCCTGTCCACCGCCAATAAACAGCATATCATACTCATCAGGTGCTAGTGCGTCGCCAATCCCCAGCCCGACGACTCGCAACTCAATACCGCGCAACTGGCAACGGCGTCGCAACGTCACAATATTGCCGCGATCACCATATAAATTCAACTGCTCTGGATACAGATGTCCCAATGTAAGCGTCAGGGGTTGAGCAAGTGTGTTCATTCGGCGTCCGTTCCTTCCCAATAATGCGGCGTCAGCCCGCGCTGTTCCAGAGCTTGATGTACCTCCAAGAGGCCCGTGTACGTGGGAACAATAAAAAGTGTTTCACCTAATGGTACTTTTTCTAATGCGACTCGCAGGGCGTTTTTTACTCCGAAGAGCGATTTTGCATGTGCGCCACTTCCAGATTTGAATGGCGCAGGCGGCACAATAGTTATCGCTTCTTCGGCAATCCCCGCGTACTTGAGGCGGAGCGCGAGGTCTAACGCGCGATTACCAGCTACAACCAGGGTCTGAACGTGTCCAACGCATCGCTCGAAATCGACATCCCAGATCCAGGAAATATCTTGCCCGTCCGCGATGTTGTTATTTAGAACGAAGAGCAGATGGCGTGGGATACCTTCGCTGAAAAGTGTGCGTAACACCTCGTTGAAACTCGTGGGATTCTTCGCGAGCAGTAGACGGATCGTTCGCCCCTCGGCCTGAATACGCTCACCGCGTCCAAAGACTGGCTTAGACTGCTCGATTCCGCTTACGATTGGCTCCCACGCTATGTCTATAGCGCGTGCCGCCGTTGCTGCCGCGAGCGCATTGTAGACGTTGTAAATGCCGGGCAATGGAATAACAAGTTCTTGTTGTTGATGTATTGTTGTATCATCAATCCGCACACGCAAACGGTCAAAGGTGTCCGTTTGCACAGATACCGCCTGTAGTGCCACCTCTGGACGGGCATACAGACACTGGGGGCAAGTGTAGTGTCCCATGTGGCTATAGAAACGGGCCGCATAGATGAACTCGTGACCGCAACGTGGACAGGTATGTGTGTCTATAACCTGATGGTGTGTTTCTTCCTGCTGCATCAGGTCAAGTGAAGTATCCTCGATACCGTAGTAGAGGACGCGACCCGCAAACGTTGTGCCGAGATAGGCAACCGAGGGGTCGTCCGCGTTGAGGACAAGTGTGGTGTCAGATGAAAGCAGTGCCACCGCCCTTTTCCAGTAGTTTATAACGCTATCAACCTCACCATAGCGGTCAAGTTGATCGCGAAAAAGGTTGGTAAAGACGGCGACACGCGGCGTAACAAGCTGTACAACCTGTGGCAGAACCGCCTCATCGATTTCAAGTACCGTTACGGCCCGACCAGCTCTTCGCAGACGACCATTGGGAAGGGCGCGAATGACGAGCGAACCAGCCACACCGCGCATCAGATTTGAGCCTTCGCGATTGCGCCACACCCGTAGTCCTGAGTCGCGCAGGATCGCCGCGATAAAACTGCTGGTTGTCGTCTTACCGTTAGTCCCCGTGACAACAAGGCTCCCATGCTCTAACTGTTGCGCCAGATGCTCAACAATGGGGGGATAGAGACGTTGCGCCACCACGCCAACAATACTTGTACCGCCGCCGAGGTGCAGGCGTCTACTGATTGCCCCCGCCGTTCTGCCGAACACAACCGCTATGCCCGCACGTAGCGAGCTGGTACGTTGCTTTGTGGCGGGGCGCAACGTGGTAGCATCGGTTACAGGCGCGGTTGTACTTGAGAGTGTTTGCCGTATTTTAACCCGTCGTTCGGACGTACTTTTTAGACGTGGACGGGGCAATTTGAAGCGTTGCATTATCCCTCTTCCGAAACTAGCTCAACAGTTGTGTGTAATATATGCAGCATAGCATGAGAGCGCAGAGGGGTCAAGCAAAGTAGGACGATGAAAGGCTTGCGGAAGTATGATATGCTGCAAAAGAAATTTTTCTTGACCCTGTGTGGTTATCCTGTACGATGAACCCCTTGTCAGGGTATGCTATCCTATGTCTGTAGACGAACGGTCAACTATAAACGAATTTGGTGAATAACAAGGATTGGGTTTGGTAATGGCAAAAAAGCTTGTAATCGTAGAATCACCTGCAAAAGCAAAAACAATTGAGAAGTTTCTCGGTCGCGATTTCGAGGTACGCGCTTCTATGGGCCATATCATGGACCTGCCCAAAAAAGGTCTTGGCGTCAACACGCGCAAAGACTTTGCCCCGACATACGAGAATATCGAGAAAAAAGATAAACTCATCGAGGAGTTACGCGCCGCTTCCGCGAGAGCTGAGCAGGTCTACCTCGCGCCTGACCCTGACCGCGAAGGTGAGTTTATCGCGTGGTCGCTGAAGAACGTGCTGGGCCTGACGAATCCGCACCGCGCTGTTTTCAACGAAATCACGAAAAGTGCTGTACAGGAAGCTATCAAAAAGCCACGTAAGATTAACGAAGACCTGTTCAACGCGCAACAGGCCCGTCGCGTACTAGATCGGCTCGTTGGCTACAAAATTAGCCCTCTGCTCTGGCGGCGTATTCAGTCTGGCACAAGCGCGGGCCGTGTGCAGTCCGTTGCTCTACGGCTCATCTGTGACCGTGAAGCGGAGATTACCGCCTTTGTGCCAGAAGAATACTGGAGCATCACGGCACTACTAAGCAAACAGCAGCAGCAACAGAAATTTGAGGCCGTCCTGATCTCGCGGCTCAAAGATATCAACGCGCTCAACACAAGCGAGCAGGCGGCAGAGGGTGAGGCGCAAGCGACAGGTAACACTGGCCCCGTCAAAGCCGAAAAGGGGCGTATCAAAATCACGTCGAAAGAAGAGTCCGATACTATTCTCGCAGACCTCAAAGACGCGCCTTATAGCGTCCTCAAGTATGAAGAGCGCGAGCAACGCCGTCAGCCGTATTTGCCATACACGACCAGTACGCTACAGCAAGATGCCTCGGTACGCCTGTACTTCAAGCCGAAAAAGACTATGAGTTTAGCGCAACAACTGTATGAAGGCATCGAGTTGGGGACGCGTGGGCATCAGGGGTTGATTACGTACATGCGTACCGACTCGACGCGCATCTCTGATGAGGCGCAAGGCAAAGTCAAAGCGTACATCGGCACAGAGTTTGGCGCACCATATGTTGGCACTGGCAGGGTTGGCAAAGCAAAGGCGACGACACAGGACGCGCACGAGGCCATTCGTCCTACCGATGTGGAGTTAACGCCCCAGGTTGTCAAGCAGTATCTAACACCTGACCAATTCAAGCTCTACAACCTTATCTGGCGTCGCTTTGTGGCGAGCTTTATGACGGCGGCGGTGTTCGACACTGTACGCGTTGATATTGTCGCGAGGCACTATGTGTTTCGTGCGACTGGCTCCAACATCAAATTCCAGGGCTTCTACGCGGTCTGGCCTCGCGAAGAGGACGAGCGTCTGTTGCCAGTGATGAAGGTCAATGAGCCACTCGATCTGCACGCGTTACAACCAGAGCAACATTTTACTCAGCCGCCCCCGCGTTTCACCGAGGCAAGCTTAATTAAAGAACTGGAAGAGCAAGGCATCGGGCGTCCCAGCACCTATGTGCCGATTATCAGCACCATTCAAGATCGTGGCTACGTCGATCAGGAGCAACGCCGTTTTATTCCAACATGGCTTGGCGCAACTGTTAACGAGGTTATGAACAAGCATTTTCCAAATATCGTCGATACCAGCTTCACGGCGGACATGGAGCGCAAACTGGACGATGTAGAGGAAGGTCGCCGCTCATGGACAGAGTTTTTACATGGTTTCTACGGCGACTTCAAGCTCTCAATGGACAAGGCCGAAATTGAGATGAACCGTGTTCAGAAGCCGGTAGAAGAGACCGATGAGCTATGCCCGGATTGCAACAACAAGCTGATTATTCGTACCGGACGCTTTGGCAAGTTCCTTTCCTGTTCTACGTTTCCTGAGTGCAGTTACCGCCGTTCGTTTGTTACAAAGACGGGCGCATTATGTCCTGTCTGTAATCACGATCTTGTTGAGCGCAAGACGAAGCTGAAAAAACGCATCTTCTACGGGTGTATGAACTATCCAACCTGTACCTTCGCGGTCTGGGAGCAGCCGATCTCCACTCCCTGCCCCAATTGTGGTGGCTTGATGGTTATTCCCAAGCCGGGACAAGACGCAGTGTGTTACAACGAGGTTATCGTGCCGCAACGAGCAACCGAGGCGAAACCACAGCAAGATGGCGAAAAGAAACCCGCACGCGCGACCCGTGCGACCAGCAAGAAAACATCTGAGGCAGACGGTACTGAGGAAGTGTTCGACGTACTCGCGCCCAAGACACCCACGCGTCGTACAACCGCTGCGCGAAAGAAAGCTGCCGATGGTAGTCCTGCGAAACCTGCGAAGCGTCCCACCGCTACAGCCGCGAAGCGCACCGCAACGCGCTCGACAACTGCTACAAAAAGGAGTCGTGCGAGTACCGCTAAAAGTACAACCACGCGTAAGGCTCCAACGAGTCGCGCAAAGGCCGCACAATAGCATAAATGTGGAGCGTAGCGTGGAACGTGTCTCACGCTGCGCTCTATACTCTGCACTTACCTTTCTTCGTCCTACCTTTCACACTTCCCCGTGCAAAATGCGCTTCCCCCTTTTGGTGCTATCAAGGTGTGCATGATATAATACGATAATGCATGTTTGCAGTAGTTATTCATAGAACATGGAGGATCATACGTCATGCCACATACGGTGACACTCATTCCAGGGGATGGAACGGGGCCAGAGATCACAGAGGCCACCCGCGGCGTCCTTGAGGCCACCCCGTGTCCGACCCTTATGGGCGTTCTTTGCCCAGGCTACCTGCCCCACGCCACTTGTGACGCGCCTCGATGTTACGCACTGTGCCGGAGCGTGAGCGCATCATGAGCGACGAGGTACGCGCCCCCCAGCCAAAATATTGCACGCCGTTCAGCAACTCGCCACTGGTAATGCCCGTTGCTGCGAATGATACATCGCTGCCTTTCACCAGATCATCGGTTCTAAAAACCTGAGTGAGGTCAATGCCGTCGGCTTGCATCTTCGTCCGCTCCTCATCGGTGCGGGGCCAGATTTTGCACTGAATCTCACCACCGATACACTTGATTGCCGCAGCCGCCAGCACCGCTTCAGGAGCACCTCCGATGCCAAGTAGCACGTCGATGCCTGTGTAGTCTTCCATCGCGGCCTGAATAGCCGCCGCAACATCGCCATCGGTAATCAAGCGAATACGCGCCCCCGCCTCACGCACCTGCCGAATCATGTCCTGATGGCGCGGACGATCCAAAATAACGACGGTCAGGTCGTCGATGTGCGCCTGACGAACACGCGCGATACGGTCTAAATTAACAACAATAGATGCATTGATATCAATTACATGCTTCATCGCGGGGCCAACCGCAATTTTTTGCATATAATACACGCCCGCCGGGGCCGAGTACATTGTGCCACGCTCTGCTGTCGCAACCATCGCCAGCGATCCCGATACACCGAGCGCGAGTAGACGCGTACCATCCACTGGATCAACCGCGACATCCACCTCTGGCTTTGAGCCGTTGCCAACCTGCTCACCCACATAAAGCATTGGTGCCTGATCTTTTTCACCCTCGCCGATAACCACGATACCGCTCATATCAACGCCATCCAGAGCGTGACGCATGGCATCTACCGCCGCCTGATCGACCATTTCCTTGTTGCCCTTGCCCATCCAGCGGCCCGCGTTTAATGCCGCTGCCTCCGTCACACGCACTAGCTCCATGCCCAGATTGCGCTCGCTCGTCCCTGACTGCTCGAAACGTTGCTCTTGCTGCATCTCTTCTCGCTTTCTTGCTTTTGTCCTAGATAATCATATAGCGTGGATGTGTCCGACAATGTTCTGCCTGCATAATCGCGTGCAGTTGTGTGACCGCCTCTTCAACGCGCCCCTGCCGATTGACGATAAGATACTCGAACTGCTCACGTTGCGCGAGTTCTGCATGTGCCTCCTGTAAACGTTGTGTTCGCTCGGCCTCTGTCTCCGTCTGGCGATTGGTGAGTCGCTCGACCTGTTCCGCTTCAGAGCCGGGCATCAGAAAGACAAAAATCGCCTCCGAAACTTTCTCACGCACCGTCGCCGCCCCCTGCACATCGATCTTGAGCAATACATCACGACCTAAGCGCAGGTTTTCTGTCACCTGCTGCAACGGTTGTCCATACCAGTTTCCATACACTTGTGCGTGTTCTAAAAGTTCGTTTTGGTTTACCATACGCTGAAACGTCTCTTGACTTACAAAGTGATACGGGTTGCCATCGCTTTCGCCCGGACGAGGCGCACGCGTGGTCACAGAAGCGACTACATGGAAATCTACTCCACGCTCACGCAGTTTTCCGATCACGGTATCTTTGCCCGCGCCGGATGGGGCCGAAAGCACAAAAAGAAGCCCCTGCTTGTGGGGTGTTTGTGTTTCATGTAATATTTCAGCGTGTTGTACTGTGTTGACCCCAGTTTCAATGTGCATCGTTTTCTTCCTGCATTTTCTTGAATTAGTGAGGACAGCGAGGTATACGAATAGGCAACTCTTTGCTATACTACTCAGTATCGGCACTCCCAACGGCTTCTCTATCCTCATAGCAAACAGAGTAAGCCGCGTCACTACAGTCACGTATGAAAATTCTTAGCCGTATTGTACAACACAAACTACTTCTTTCGCGCCATCTGATAGACAGGAAATAGCTATGTATGTAGATGCTCTTACACTCGCGGCAGTTGTTGACGAGCTACGCCTGCTCCTTACCAATGCTCGCATCGACACGATTATTCAGCCAACAGAACACGCTCTTGCCCTGCAATGTTACGCTTCCGGAAGTTCGGAGCAGGGCGGTGCGAATCGCTGGTTGTATCTTTCGACTCATCCCCAGCTTGCACGCGTGCATGTAACCGCGCTCAAGCCACAGAGAGTCGCAAGTGATCCGCCGGCGTTTGTGATGCTGCTTCGCAAGCATTTAGAGGGTGCGCGTATCGAGTCGATCAGCCAGCCACGTTGGGAGCGCGTCGTCGAGATTGGCATCGGCTACCGCGCCGACCCCGATAGCGACGAGCGCAAGCACTTCCGCATCATTATCGAAATTATGGGTAGGCTCAGCAACATTATTTTATGCGATGAGCAGAATATGATTCTGGGCAGTATCAAGCGGGTGGGAGCAGACGTAAACCGCTATCGTACCATCGCGGCAGGCGTGCGTTATGTGCCACCACCACCGCAGCAGCGTACCCTCAACGGGCAAGCGGTGCCACGTCTCGAACCGAGCACGCTCACCGCTCCACAACTTGCTCAGAGTATTATAGAAGATACAAGGGCCGCGCAACTTGCCGCTCTGCAACCGAGCGAGAAGCCCACGAAACGTTCCGCTAAAAAGGGGGAGACGCCGAAGCTCTGGCAACTGCTCACGAGACACACGCTGGGCCTGAGTGCGTTGCTGGCGAAAGAAATTGTGTACCGCACCACAGAGGATGCCGAAACTACCGTGGCTCAGAGCGACGAGGCGGTGCTGGAAGAACTGGCATGGAACGCGTGCGACCTGACCGCACTCTACGATATGAAGAAGTGGCAACCGCAATTATTGGAACGAACAACGGTAAGCGACGACTCAGCCGCCGCGCCTCAGAAAATTCTTATAGCCTTTTCAGTATATGTGTTGGAGCAGTACGCTCAGGCGCGAGACATTCATGTACGTACCTCTCCCTCAATCAACGTTATTCTCGACGACTATTATGCGCGTGCGGAATGGTTCGACGCGATGGAGGGGGTACGCGCCCCCACGCGCAAGGTTGTGCAGACGCAGCGTGACCGTTGCAGACGAAAAGCTGAACTGCTCAACAAAGAGCTTTCTGCATCCGAAGAGGCGAAACAATATCGTTTGTACGGTGATTTGTTGCTCGCGCATCAGCAGGATGTGCAGCAGGGTCAGACTACCACGACGCTGCAAAACTTCTTTGATACCTCTGGCGGCGAAAAAGCTACGTTTGTAAATGTGCCGCTCGACCCACGCTTTGATGCGATAGGCAACTCGAATCGCTACTTCAACAAGTATCGCAAGCTCCGTCGTGCGCTCACTTTGTTGCCCGGCCAGATCGAGCAGAACAATGCCGAGCTTGCCACGCTAGAACAGTTATTAGCCGATCTTATGCTCGCGGAGACGCCGCAAGAGGTTGTGCTTGTCAACGCGCAGGTGCAGGCATTGGGCTACATTCGTGGCAAGAATATTGTGTTGGACAAGCGGGCGCAAAAGGCCGCTAAGAAAGCGAAAAGCGGCACCAAGCAGGGGAAAAACAAGCCTTCCGGCCCCGGCGGGGGAATGCCCATGCATCTGCAAAGTCGTGATGGTTTCACCATTCTTGTCGGCAAAAATAGCCGTCAAAATGAAGAGGTAACATTTCGTCAGGCGACTCCCACCGACCTGTGGCTTCATGTGCGCGGTATCCCCGGCTCACACGTCATCGTCAAAGCAGCAGGACGCGAGATACCGCAAAGCACAATCACGCAAGCAGCCAGTATCGCGGCCTACTATAGTCAAGCGCGAGGAACAACGAGCGTCGCAGTTGACTACACGTTTCAGAAGCATGTCAAGCACATGAAGGGTGGTGGCCCTGGTATGGTCACATACGAGCGTGAACATACTATCTATGCGGAGCCTGAAAACGCCCTTATGCTGGTGAGTTGACATCCTCCCCATGTATGAATGCTGGTTAGATAAGCTGGGAGACCCTTGCGGTCTCCCAATGTCTCGGCCCTTATCAACCGCGTTCGCGTGAGGAGCCAATGCCCAGTTCCTCGCGGTACTTTGTCACTGTGCGACGGGCCATCGAAATGCCTTGCGCGGCGAGCAGGCGGGCCAGTTCGTCATCGCTCAGGCGGCGTTTCGGATTCTCGTTCTGGATGAGGTCGCGCAAAACATCTTTCACCCCCAATGAGCTATCGAAGAAGTCAGAAAGTGGGATGAGGCGACCATTAGGTAAAAGGGCGTACTTGTTTGCGGTTGCGCGGCTCACGGTTCCCTCATCGAGTCCCAGGCGTAGCGCGATTTCGGCGCGGGTGAGCGGGTGAAGATGGCGTAGCCCATGTTCCAAAAAGTCACGTTGGTACTCTATCACAAGGTTCATCACGCGCTGAAGAGTGCGCCAGCGTCGATGCACGCACTCGACGAAAAATTTGGCGCGATCACTTTGTGAGTGCATGTACTTGTGTACCTCGTCATTGTCTGTTGTTGTTACACCCACTTGCTTTGTGCCGCCCGCCTCTACACGAAAACCATAACGTCTTTCCTCAATCAACTCGACCTCGCACCCGCTCTCATTCGCGCGAATGATAACATCGGGCCGTATGTATGTGGCACCGCTCGCGGTCTGTATGTATTTGCTATCGTCGCGGTAAATATGCGCTGGAAAGGGATGCAACATCGCACGGATGTGGCTACTTGCCTGTCGTACCTCGTGTTCTGGCCGCTTGAGAGCGCGGGCAATCTCGTGAAACTGATTGCGTCCAAGTGAGTCGAGATACTGGTCAATCAGGATATGCGCGAGAGGATGAAGCTTCTCCTGTTCGTCTAACGCGTGTAGCTGAATAAGCAGGCATTCGCGTAACGTGCGTGCGCCGATGCCGAGCGGTTCCAATGTGTGGAGCTGGCTCAGTACATACTCCACGCGCTCGACAGGTACATCCAGAAGCGTTGCGATCTCTCTGGTGGTGACTTCGAGATACCCGCGCTCGTTGAGATTACCCACGAGTTGTTCCGCGATGAGTGCGTCATCCGGCGAAACAAGTGCTTCCAGTTGCTGCAACAGGGTTTCCGCCAGCGTCTCTCCTGTCGGAATACGCGCAAGGGGATCGTACTCGTCGTCGCTATCGACTTCCGCGAAACCATAGTTATCGATATCGTAAAAGGTCTGTTGCTGATATTCCCATTGCGGTTCAGACGTTTCATAACTCTTGAACGACTCGCCGATTTTCGAGGGCGGTTGTGCCATGTGCCCACATGCAATACAGGTTGGTGCGTACATGCGTGTGCCACAGAGCAGGCAGACGCGCTGTTCTATTACCTCCAGCGCTGGGTTGTCTATCTGTTCCTGATTGATCGCTCGTTCTAGTTCGTCGGCGGAGAGATGTAAAATTGTACTTGATGTAATCAGTCTCGCGCTTACACGCAGCGTTTGCTCTGGCCTCGCCATTGGTCGTTGTTCTTGTCGCATACTACTCGTTCCCTGCCTTCCTACCTACACACGCTGTTTGCTCGTCTGCAACACGTTCTCTATTCCGTGACCCGTTATGATATGTTCAACCAACCACGATTTTCAAGCGCGTTGTGGGCCGCGTCTTGCTCTGCTTTTTGCTTGTTGCGTCCCTGTCCACGGCCCGCAACCGTCTCACCAAGCATCACCTCAACCGTGAATACGCTATCATGAGACGAGCCTTCCTGGCCCACGAGGCGGTAAGAAGGCGTAATACTCTCGTGTGCCTGTGCAAGTTCTTGAAAAAGTGATTTACTATCCTTGAAGAGACGTTGCTTGATGATAGTATCGGCAAGAGGCTCTAACCTCGGTAGCAAAAACTGCTTTACGCGCTCCAACCCTTGATCGAGAAAGATCGCCCCCAGCACGGCTTCAAATGTAGAAGCAAGCACGCGTGAACTCTCTTTTACGCCTTGCTCCCCCTTGCCCATACGCAAATGACTGGCGATATCCAGCTCACGTGCGAAATTTGCCAGCGTCCGTTCGCGGATCAGCGCGGCCCGTGCGTCGCTCAGTTCGCCTTCGGTTAGTGTGGGAAACGTGCGATACAGAAAATCAGAACTGATTAAGGCCAGAACAGAGTCTCCTAAAAATTCCATGCGTTCGTTTGTCGCCAGTTCCGCGCCCGGCGAGCCATAGACGTAGGAGCGATGGGTCAGGGCCAGACGGAGAAGCGAGGCGTCCTGAAAGGTAATACCCAGGACCTCCTCAAACTGCTTTGACATAGCTAAACCTCAAGAGAAATCTTTGTAGTGTGTCGCTATTGTAACGCTTTTCGGCTAAATTCGCAAACAGTAGACGGACACGAACAAGTATGTTACTCTTAGGGTGTGAATATGAGGAAGACAGGCAATCGCGGGCGCGGGCGTCCGAGGAAAGTCCGAACTCCAGAGAGCAGAATGCTGGCTAACGACCAGTGAGGGCGACCTTGAGGAAAGTGCCACAGAAAGTATACCGCCCAACAGACGCAACGCCGATGAGTGCCTATTGCTGATACGAGTCGTCGCTTAGCAGTTGGGTAAGGGCGAAATGGTGAGGTAAGAGCTTACCAGCAACCGGGTGATCGGTTGGCTAGGCAAACCCCATTCGGAGCAAGACCAAACAGAAGGGATAATGTGTCCGCAAGGGCATGTTTGCAGGTTGCTCGTCTGTCAACCTTCGGGTTGGTTGCATGAGGCGTTGAGTAATCAACGTCCTAGATAGATGATTGCCGCCTGCGTTGTCGAGAGGCAATGCCGGTACAGGATTCGGCTTACGGCTTCCTCAGCTTCACATCACCTCTGAGAGAAAAATACGTAAAAGGGACAGGAAGTGTAATGCTTCCTGTCCCCTGTTATTCACTGCTCGACACAGGATGCTATACCCGTGCCGCGCATGTTATCGACTGATACGATTGTTCTCGATGAGCCAGCGCACAAAGCCAAGACGACGGCTTTCCGCGACAACCTCGCGATACTCAACCTGCTCTGAAACATGATCGCGCATATGAATCAAGCGTTCGGCCTCGTTATCGGAAAAACCCATTGAAAGTAGACGCTCCAGGTCTGTGCCTTCAGTTGCGTAAGAATATTCTGGCATAAATTCGTGCTCCCTGATGAAATGAGAAACAAACTACGGGAACGAGATGACCGTAGGAGCTAGCCTCCCTACTTACTCTATACGTTGGAACCCCCTGCTATATACAACATTCCTATAAGAGAATAAATTTCAGGAAACAGGGGCAACTTATCTTCCCTCCGCTAAGAATAGAGAGAAGTGTATCGCACATACTGTTTGCGTGGACTCTGTATCTGGACTATACTACGTTGAGAAGAGAAAAATCGTCTTGCCCACTTTTTGTTGTCACGGAGCTATATTATGTTTTTCGGTCTCTCGCTTGTCTGGCCCTTTAACCCAGGCGTACTACTATTTTTATTGCTGCTGATCGCTTTCTATCTTCTCGGACTACGAGGGCTACGGCACCATCCTGCTCAAAGCGATGGCGTCGAACGGCGTCACATTATGGCTTTTTGCGTCGCTCTCGGCTTGATGGCTCTGGTACTGCTGACTCCAATTGACACGATTGCCAGAACACAACTTTTTTCGGTACACATGGCGCAACTTGTCCTCCTGACAACGCTCTGTGCGCCCCTGCTGCTCTATGCAAGTCCTGCTGCTCTGTTGCGCCCTCTAACGGAATTAGTCGGTGTGCGTACCATGCTGCGCGTGTTAACGCGTCCACTTGTGGCCTCTGTGCTGTTCAATCTGCTCTTTCTCTTGTGGCACGCGCCGCGCATTCTGCATTCTGCGCTGGACAACAGCACTCTGTACCATGTGCAGGTACTCAGTATTTTTCTAGCGGCCCTGCTCAACTGGTGGCCTCTACTTGGCTCCGTTCACGAGCTGCGCCGTATGGCCTATCCTATTCAAATGCTCTATGCCTTTTTCGATGGACAACCGGTTGATATCTTCGCCTTTATTCTTGTTTTTACTGGTGTTACCCTCTTCCCTTTTTACGCTATTCCTCCAGAACTGGGCCTCTCTACGTTCGCCGACCAGGCCGTTGGTGGCGCACTCTTACTCGTTCCTGGCTTTGTCGATCTTGTTGTGATGACGCCCCTCTTCTTCCGTTGGCTCGGCCAAATTGAGAAGCAAACGAAAACTGCCGATGAGGAACGTCTTGAGGAATACGAATATGAAGAGGACGAAGTGCAAGCGTGATGTATGGGCATACTTTTGCTACGCCCATACACGCTACCTTCACACGAGAGCGCGACGACCCAATGTGGGTAGGGGAGCCTGTAATACGGCTCTGGCGGCGTACTCGCCGCTATTCATTGCGCCCTGTATACTACTCGATTTTGTGTATTCGCCCGCGAGATACAGCCCCTCAACTGACGTTGTGTTATCGGGCAAGGTATCGAACACGCCAACAGGTTGCGCGAATTGCGCGAATGGAATACGATAGACCGCGAGGAATTGCCAGTTTTGCAAGTGTGCATTCGGGAACCATTCCGCCATCTCCTGCAAACTGCGTTGCGCGATGGCTTCATCGTCCTCAGCAGGATTGCCCAGGACTGTTACCGAAAGAAGGTGCTTGCGTGGTGGCGCGTAGGTTGGCGCGATATTCGTCAGCAAGACCGCGTTATTCACATAGCCATTGGCTTTTGTGTTCAGTAAAATCTTACGTTGCTCATACAACTGTTCGTCACCAGCGAAGTAGAGGCACACGGTACTTACGCCTTGCGTAGGTAGTGGCTTCTGTACAAACTTTTCCGCGACCTTGCTCTCCGTCGCAAGCACGACCTGTTTCGCCGCAATCTCCTCGCCAGTGACCAACCGTACACCCGTCACAGTATTGTTGCTGACCAGAACCTCGCCCACGCGTGCGTGAAAGCGTACCGACCCCTCCGGCAGAGCCGTCGCAAGCTGTTCGGGAATGCTCTGTATGCCTTCTGCGGGGAGAATAATATTGCCTTCAGCCAGCATCTTGAAAGTAAACTGGAACATACGAGCACTTGTTTGCAGAGAGCGATCAAGAAAGATACCCCCATAGAAAGGACGAATAAACGAGTCGATGAACCCTGTATCGGAGAAGCCCAGCCGTTGTAAATACGCCTCTGTTGTCTCATCTTCCCCGTCGGGTTGACCCTTGCCCGCAAAAATGTCGCCTATCGAGAGGCGCGTGGTCTGCGCGACCAGTCCCAGTGTCCGTAGTTTATCAAGCGGCGAGATAAGCGGATTGATAATACTTGGTACAAGATGCGATGGGTCACGCAAGGGGTCAGCTATCTCGTACTGTTTCCCGTCGCGTATCAGAACCGCTCCAGGGTCAAAGAGACGCTGTTTCAGTTTCTCGAAATCTAGATGTCGCGCCGCAGCAGTGTAAGAGGTGAAGAGCACTTGAAAGCCGCGATCAAGGCGGTAGCCCTCTTCATGGAAATCTGTTCGTACTCGCCCCCCTACCTGATCGTCTGCTTCCAGTACCAGAACGCGCTGCCCACGTTCCGCGAGTATTTTCGCGCAAGTTAGGCCAGCTAAACCGGCTCCTACAATTACAATCATGTTTTTACACTCCTTACCACAATGGATTGATGACAAGACCCGTGATGAGCTTGGGATAAAAGTATGTCGATTTCTGTGGCATTCGCTCATCCGCCTGCGCCACATCCCGAATCTGGCGCACACGCGTCGCGTTCAACAAAAGAGCCGCCTGTGCCTCTCCGCTCTGGACGGCCTGTAGTGCCTGTTGTGGGTCACGCACATACGAGACGTAGGTTCCCGCGCTCATATCTTCCGCGTGTAGTCCCAGGATATTTTCCAGTACCAGTTGCTGAGAAACCGCAACATCCAGCTCATTCCAGGCTTCCGCGTGTCCGCTCTGTGTCATGTGTTGCTGCCCTTGCTGATTAAGAGTAAGCAAGAAGTTGTGCTCTTTCGTAGCAACAACTAGCGTCATGTGCTGCGCTCCTGCTTCTCTCAGACGTTGCACAAGTTCGTCACCTGTGCAAGTCGTTGGCACGGTCTGGATTGTGAAATACTGAGCGAGACGCGGCTCGGTAAGCGTTGCCAGTACCTCTTCTGACAAGCCAGAGAGTACCCGATGCGTCGGCAAAACCAGCATTCCGGGGTCGTCCACATCAATCAGGGCCATCAACACAAAATTCGCGGCGTCCTGTGGGTAAAGCTCTTTACGCTGCTCCAGTATCTCCTGCCGATAAGCCAGAGCTGTTTCGTAACGGTGATGCCCGTCTGCGATGTATAACTGGCGTTCGGCGAAAAAGTCTTGAATGAGCGCGATTTGCTCCACGTCTCGAATAGAGTGGAGCGTATGTCCCTCGCCTGCCTCGTCAGTAATGGCTACCTCGGCATGTTCGGTATAGGAGGTGAGCAGGCGGCGAATGCGTCCCTGCGGATCGTCGTAAAGGCTCATGGTGGGGCTAAGGTTCGCGGCACATGCTCGCAAGAGTTTTAAGCGGTCATCCTTTGCCTTCGCCAGCGTGTACTCGTGTGGCAGAATCACCTTTGTGTCCCACGCTTCTAAGCGCACACGCGCCAGCAAACTTGTGCGAATGTACTGTTGTCCTTCGTGTGTGAATGTCTGCTGATAGACATAATAACAAGGCACGTCTTCTTCGCGCAACACGCCATGCAACCGCCAATCTGAGAGAGTCGCTGCCGCTCGCGTGTAGACGTTGTTCAGTGTGCTATCCTCTGGCGTTGTCTGTCCAAGTTCCAGCCGAATTATATTGTAAGGACTGCGGGCGTAATAGGCCGCTTGTGCCTCTTTTGAAATCACATCATAGGGTGGCGTCACCACCGCAGCGATACCGCCCACCTTTTCCGCAACATAGCGAATGCCGCGTAAGGGTTGAACCTCAGCCATGCTCTATACTCCACTTCCTAGATAAAGAAAGATTGCTTGCAAGCAGTATACGCCCTGTATACCGCATTCCTGCCCATTGTATCATGCACACAAAATCGCGAAGCGGAGCACAAAAAGAAATAGAGAAAATTTGTTCTAAAAAGACTTGACAAGCTGTACCGCCTTATGGTATCCTCTCTTTGTAGTACAAATGTTCAATTTTTGAACATGCTCTCCTAACCCCCTTTTTCCTCTACACTTCCCATGCAGTGGTCGGTTTCCCCGCTCTCCCCCCGACCACTGCGGCGGTAGAAGCAGGGGTTTCTTTTTGTCCTTTGTCGTGTAGAGCAACTATGCCCCTATTTCTTCGTTTGACGCGTTTATTCTCTCCAAAAAAAGACACAAGTCCTATTTTTGGCATACCACATTGACCCGCATTGATACAGTGTGTAGAATAATTTTGTAAGTACACATTAACGCCATGTGGGGGGAATCGAATGCAAACAGTATCAACAGATCAACTTGTGGGTCAGACCGTTGGACATTACACCGTAAAAAGTCTGTTAGGGCGTGGACGCCTGAGCGCGGTATATCTTGCGCAGCATCCATCTCAGAATCATAGCGCGGCTCTGACGACATTTATCATTCCTGATCGCTTCACCAGCGATGCCAGAACTCGTTTCACCCAACGTTTTACACGGGAAGCCGCCGCACTGACCGCGCTTAGCCATCGCAACCTTTTGTCTATTCACGAGTACGGTGAGCAGTTCGGCTATCCCTATCTCATCACTCCCTACATGACGAATGGCTCTCTTGCAGACACACTCAAGCAACAGGGACGTTGTACGCCTGCATATGCGCTTGAAGTGTTGGAGCAGGTTGCGGCGGGACTAGATTACGCTCACCGCAAAGGTGTTTTTCACGGCACATTGAAGCCCTCAAATATTCTGTTGAATACTGACCAGAACTTGCTTGTTGCCGGCTTCGGTCTTGTGCATATGCTCCAAATGCGCGGCATTGAGCAAAATGACCAGCCCTATTCTTACCTTTTAAGTGTTGCCGATACGTTTCTCTATGCCTCTGCCTATATTGCCCCGGAGGTTGTGCAGGGGCAACCAATAGACTCGCGTTCTGATATCTACGCGCTTGGAGTTATCCTTTTTGAGTTGCTTAGTGGCAAGCCTCCTTTTAGTGGCACATCGCCGCTTGATACCGCGATGCAGCATGTACAACGCTCGATTCCCTCGCTGCACAAACTGAGTCCTGACATTCCTATCTCGATGGAACTGGTTGTCAATCACGCGCTTGCCCGCGACCCCTCTCAGCGTTTTCAACGTGTAAGTGAGCTAGTTGAGGCATTTTCACAGGTCTGTAAAGGCAGTGTCAGCCGTTCACCCAACGCGTTCACAAACGACAGTGCGCCAGTTGCTGCTGTCGCGAAGCCGCAAAACAATCTGCAAAACGCGCAGGAAGAGCCAGTCTCGCTTGGTGGATGGCAAGTCATGCAACCATTCGTCAACGGTAAGAGCGCAACGGCCCCTTCCACTGGCAACACTGATTCGTGGCAAATTCTGCCGCCTATTGTCACAGGCCGCCTTGCCGCCGTTCGGCCTTCTCAACCGCAGCAGCAGCCCGCGAAGCCGCCTGTGCAACCACCTATTGTGCGTCAACCCGCGGCGAACCTGTTACTACCAAATGATCCATTTCAGGCACGCAACATGGCACCACCGGTGCAGCCTGTGCAGCCTGTACAGAAAGCACCCGCAGAACCGCTTGTCAAATCCCTGCAACCGGCACAGCTCGCGCAATCCGTCCCCGCCAGATCTGGCGATCCAACCATCAGCGATGCCGATGATATGAAGACGCCAACATGGTGGATTCAGGCTCCATCGCCCCTCGTGGCCTCCGTTATGGCGAAGACAAAGGATGGATCGACGAAAACGTCGTCTGTGGAACAGAGCAACAGGCAACAGGCACCCGACTCAGTGATGCGTATTCGTCCGATCAAACGCGCCCGTGGCATGGGACGTAGACGCGCAATCGCGACAATCGCGACAGGCGGCGTCGTCGCAGCTGGCGCACTTGTCGCGTTCAAGCTCAATCTCTTGCATCTGCCAACAACCGCGACGCCGCCTGTCGCACAAGGTGGGGTGACTACAGGGAAACCCAACCCAACCAACAATGGTGGCAAGACTAATACTGGTGGTACAACAAACAACGGGGGAACCGTAAACAAAGGTAATGGTGGCACAGTAAATAAGGGAACGGGGAACGCGGCACCTGTGCTTGCGAAAGCAAATGCTGTGCCAGTAAATTCTTCTATGACGATTGTCAATCCAGCTGATGGCAAGAACTCGCTAATTATTCACCTGACAAACGGCAACTTCGTGGCGTATGAAAGCGCATGTACGCATGTTGGTGTAACCGTCGCGTATGATCCGGCCTCTCACACGCTTGTTTGTCCCGCACACGGAGCCGTCTTTGATCCTGCAAAAAAGGCGCTTGTGCTACAGGGGCCAGCACAACGACCACTCAAGCCTGTGGCTATTCATGTCAGTGCTGATGGTACAATTACCGCCGGCTAAAGCTTTTCCTTGCGAAGCAAAAGCGGTGAGAAGAAGTACGCGTATAAGCAAAAAGGATCGTGTCGCATGAATTTAACGCTAGTGACATTTATTGGGTTTGTTGTAGCGGTACTCATTCTGATGTGGGCCATTGCGGAAATGACAAGTCGCTATACGAGACAAAAGCAGGCGCAGAAGAAGATGCTCGATACGTGGCTTACAATCAAGCCCACATCAAGCAGTAATGTAGAAAGCGCGAACGATTTTGCACCAAATACTGAGTATGAGGAAGGTATAACGTCGGGAAGAACCAGAGATACAATCGACGCAGAATTAGACAAACACGTGAAGCAGAACGGTCACTTAGGGCAGCATAAAAACTCCCTGCAATAGTAGGGCGATTTCCGTAGTCGCCCTACACGAACCCATAGGTTATCAGTCTCTATTTTCTTCAAAAATGCGGGTCACTTCTGACAGCACGTCGTTGAGGTCAAGCTCTTTGCGAATACTCAAGTTTTCGGCGGGTATTTCCTGTGATACATCGATGAGTGGTTCAGTCTGCTGTTTTTTGTCGCTATCCTGCTGCAAAAATTCCTGCTCACAAATTTTTAATGCGTCCACCGCTGACAGGTTGCCATAGACAATGCGAGGTAGGAGGCTATGATAGATGGCGACGGTCTGAATCAACGCGCCAAAGACGAGCCGAAATTGCTCAAAGGTAATTGTGTGTAGTCCCAACGGAATGGCCTCTTCTAATCGCACCTCGCCATCGCTCAGGTCGATGCCAAACTTTCCCATTGTGATACGATAGTTGACCGACATAAGGGCTTCAAGACATTCCAGCCGTCGTGTAGTCGTTACTGTTCCAATGTGGGGAGCAATCAACATTAACTTGCGCTCTTCGCCGCACTGCTGAAAACTCACGATCATGCGCCACTGCCCATGATTGCCATGAAACGCAAGTTCCATAACCTCTCGCTCGTGATCTACATGGGCAATCTTCAAACCCATTTGTGTGAGGTAGCGTGTAATCTGAGGAATACCAAAGGGGCCAGTCATGCAGGACTCCTTCTCTTTAGAATAGCACAGGATAACGAGGCTCAGGAAAGCGCAGAACACCTTCTTCTGTAAGTATATCATACAGTCGTGTTTACGCCATCCCTGAACATCGCAAAGTGCTTGGACGCTAGAGTTGGTACTGCTCTGCAGCCTGCTTGTATTGTGCCTGATCTTTCCTGAACGAGTCCGCGTTTGTGCCGCGTGCGGTGGCTAGAAAATCCGCGAAGAGCTGAAGTGGGACTACCGCAAGCAGGGGCGTCAACTCTTCTTGCACTGCTTCGTTGTTTGTGAGTGGAAAGCTTGACCAGCCAGTATGGGTAAACAGGTTTGTCGTTTCTGCTGTGGGCGGCTCGCCAAGCAGGAAGACGTGAGTATCGAGTGTGTGCAATGCGCGTAGCAGGTCGGCTATTCTCGGTTGTGCTGGCCCTTGAACGCTGATAGGAATGATGAGGTCGTGTGCCTCAAACGCGACGAACGGCCCGTGAATGGCTTGTTCGAGTTCCAGCCCTTCGATTGTGATATACGCGGCCTCTTTGGCTTTTAACGCGCCCTCTGGTGCGGTTGCGGCGTTAGGGCCTGCTCCAATCACAACAACGCGCCGTTGTTGCGCTACGACATCCTGCGCGACGCGTTGTATCGCATCCTCGCGTAGCAACAAGTGTTCTATTTGCGCTGGTAAGGCCAGTAGACCTTGCTCTAGCTTGCGGGCCGCTTCGATGGAGCCTCGCAGTTCTGCGAGGCGTGTTGCGACTTGTGCGAGCCGTACTAGCGTCCCAATGTAGCTGATCGAGTGTGTTGATGATACTTCTTGCTCGACAGTTTCCAATAAAACATCAACATCACGCATCGACGAATGCTTGCCAGTAATTCCTATGGTAAATGTTCCTGCTTGCATTGCGCGTTGTACGGTTCCCTGCCCAAAAACTTTGCTGCCACGATGACTAATCACGATTATGCCATCACTCGGTTGCAGTGGACGTGGATAGGTCACGAACTCATAGGAGCGCACGGCCCACGCGTCCACTCCCGCTAGATGCAAGAGATATTCACCTACGAGCGCGGCGTGGTAGCTCGTGCCAATGCCCGCCAGTAGAACGCGCTCGCGAGTATGCAAGTGGTGCGCGGCCTGTGTTGGGCCGGCCCAATCGCCTAGCAAGCTACGGACTGTTTGTGGCATCGCATGAATTGCACGGTAAAGCGCACTTGTTTGTGTGCCGCTCTGAGTTCTACTGTTAGTTGCGTGTTCGCTCATAAAGACCTCCTCTGGTATGTGAAGTAGCTCACAGAAAAAACTCGCTGTGTAGTGTATACTTCCAAGTGTACACGATACATCCTTTCTACACATCAGCCAATGGACAAAAGTGTGCAAACATTTACATATCCAAAAGTTTTACATATACAGGCCAATGTTACTGGACTAAATTTTTATGCGTATATATATGTGTTCGCACTACCCCTTTTACAAGCAGGAGCATAATATATGTCAGGCATGATCGAGAACTCAAATACCTCTTTTCATCTACCACACTTTCAGAAATCATTCGATGCGCTTACCTTTGAGGAGCGTGTGCAACGAGGAGCACAGAACGCTGTGCGTTGTATGGGCGTGACCGCGCAGGATCGTGTGTTTATTATCACAGACTACGCACGCGAAAGCATTGCGCGACGGATCGCGGCTATCGTGCTCGCAGAACACGCCGATGTGACCGTGCGTTTCCTTGAGCATTACGGAGAGCGTCCTCTAACCATATTTTCCGACGACTTACGCAATGATCTTATTCATGCGCGTCCAACCGTAACCTACTACATCGCGACGGCCCAACCGGGTGAGATCACTTTTCGCTTGCCCTTGTTGCCATTTCTTGCGACAGAACTTAAAGTACGACATGGGCATATGATCGGTATTGACGAGGCACTCATGGCCGATGGGATGTGTGCCGATTATGATGAAGTGTTCACTCTGACGAATACAATTTACGAGCTTGTACGCAACGCGCACACCATTCATGTCACTTCTGCGAAGGGTAGCGATGTTACCGCGACCTTTCATCAAGCGTGGAAGTGGGTTCCCTGTCACGGACGCTACCATGAGCAGGGAAAATGGGGGAACCTACCAGAGGGTGAGGTCTTTACCGCTCCTGCCAGCGTTGATGGCGTGCTTGTGTGTGATGTACTGGGCGATTATTTCTCTGAGAAATACGGCGTGTTGGAATGTCCACTCATCATCACGGTAAAAAACGGCTATGTAACAGAGGTGAGCAGCGAGAATAATGCTGTGGCGCAAGAGGTACGCGAATATCTGTTCTCGGTTCCAAACGGGAACCGCGCGGGCGAGTTTGCTATTGGCACCCTCGCAAGCCTGAAGAAACTGGTTGGCAACTTGCTACAGGATGAGAAAATGCCCGGTTTGCACGTCGCGTTTGGCAATCCTTACCCACAGTTTACAGGTGCTGACTGGGACGCAAAAATTCACGTTGATGTCATTCCATCGCGTTGTACTATAGAGGTTGACGGACGCGTAATTATGCGTGATGGCGAGTTTACATTGTAAAGAACACAGTGTGTGAGGTAGAGAGAAATTCTCTATCCCACACGCTGAAACATAGAGTGCTGACATATTGCACCCGCTCTCTAAGGAGAGAGCCACACGGGGAGTTCGACATGGGTACGACCAGGGGACAACATCTCATAGGAACCGTGCTTGGGTCTTGCGTGCTGGAACGCCTTCTAGGGTATGGTGGTTCTAGCGCGGTCTATTTAGGGCAACAAGACAAGCCGAGCCGCAAAGTCGCGGTGAAGGTCTTTCTGCCTCGCTCGACCATGGATAAACAGAGTCGGCGCGACTTCTACCATCGCTTTCTGCGCGAAGCGGAGGCCGCGAGCGAACTTACTCATCCAAACATTCTACCGATCTACTCCTATGGAGAGCAAGATGGCTTACCCTATATTATTATGCCGTATATGTCCGGTGGGACGCTCTCCGAATACATTGGGAAGCATGGCCCGCTTTCACTTGAAGAGGCGCAATGGCATCTTGAGCAAATGTCGTCCGCGCTGGATTATGCGCATGAGCATGGGTGTGTTCACTGCGATGTAAAGCCCGCGAACATCTTGCTTGATGGTGAACGCCGCATTGTGCTTGCCGATTTTGGAATTGCGTGCCTTACGCCAAAAGTACCGACTGACGAGGACGACACGCTCGTTAAAAATCCCGACGCGCTGATGGGAACACCCGACTATATTTCACCAGAGCAGGCACTTGGGCAGAAGCTCGATGGTCGCTCGGATATCTACTCGCTTGGCATCACCATGTTTTATTTGCTGGCAAAACAACTTCCGTTTCAGTCAGATACAACTATCACCCTTGCTCTTATGCATATTCATGAGGTGCCACCATCGCTCTGTATGGTTCGTGCCGATATCTCACCTGCGATTGATCGCGTGGTACGAAAGTCTCTCGCGAAGAAACCCGAACACCGTTTCCAAACGGCGGGAGCGTTCAGTAGCGCGTTTACGGAAGCTATCGTGCGGACACAGAACCATACAGATACTAAAGAGTTTATAGACGATCCATTTGAACAGGAACTCCTTGACAAGGCAAAAGCTGTACCTATTAAAGCCGTGGTGCAGGTAAAACAGCTCGATGGGAGATCGTTCAAAAATGCGCGAACTTTTCCACTGACACGACTACTACTTATTGCGGTGGTTGTGTTACTGATTATGGGAAGTGCTGTAACCTCTGTATTTTATCTCTTGCATCGTTTTCCTGCTGGGGCCGCTCGTGTACAAACATCGTATTCCTCTGGCATTGTGAAGCCGACCAATCCTGATATTCTTGTCAATGAGGACGATTGGCCCAAGAGTAGCACCTTCTTTTACGATCAGCAACAACACTATCATGTACTCAATAAGTCAGATCAAACGGTTGCGCTCGCGCTTTACAATGAGCATCAGTATAGAGATTTCCACCTGACCATTACTATGACACTTGTGCAGGGGAAACACGAGGACTCGGACTACTATGGTGTCATCTTCCGTGCCTCTGCCGACCAATCACACTATTATCTCTTCGAGATCATGGCATCCGAAACGGGACAGTATGGCCTGTTGCGGTTCGATGGAAAATGGCACACGCTCACTTCTGGCCCCGTATCTTCGCTTCTCATCGGCCCAGGAAAAAGCAATACGCTTTCCATTATCGCGCGTGGGAATACCTTTACGCTCTCGGTCAACAACAAGCAGGTAGACGTACCCGTCTCTGATACCTCATCAGCGGCACTCAAAAGCGGTGAAATTGGCCTCTATGTCGAGCAGCAGGATGCCGAAGCTGCCTTCTCGCATCTCTATGTCAGCACCATCAAATGAAAGCTCTTGGAACTGCTTAGTGGGTGGGGAGCACGAGGGAACATGGCGCGGATGAGAGGGCATGACGCGGCCTGCTCACGCCATGCTTTCTCATCCGCGCTATGCTTCTATTCCATCGGCTCGGCCTCGTACCAGTTTTTGCCAATCTTCATCTCGACTTTAATGGGAACATCGAGTTTTCCGACACCCTCCATTTTTTCTCGAATGAGTTGTTTTGCCTGTTCCAGTTCTTCTACAGGCACCTCGAAGACCAGCTCGTCATGCACCTGTAGTATCATGCGTGTCTTCATGTGTGTCTCTTGTAGGTCATGATGCAGAGTAATCATGGCGATTTTGATAAGGTCGGCGTTTGTACCTTGAATGGGCATATTCACGGCCTCACGCTCCAGGGCTTGCCGTTCGACATGCGAGAGGGCGTGCATGTCGGGGAAGAAGCGTTTGCGTCCATACAATGTGTTGACATAGCCCTGTTTGCGAGCCTGGTTGAGCGTGCCATCCACATAGCCTTTGATGTTTGGAAAGATTTCATGATAGCGACGAATAAAGTTCGCCGCCTCCGTGTTGTTCATTCCCGTAACCTGTGAGAGACCGAAAGCGGATTGCCCGTATAGTACCGCGTACACGACAGTTTTGGCGAGACGGCGCTGGTCTTTTGTGACCTCCTCCACTGGCACACTGAACAGCGTTGAGGCGGTAATGGTGTGAATATCTTCATTGTTGGTGAAGGCTTCGACAAGGCGCGGCTCGTGCGTGATGTGTGCCAGAATGCGTAGCTCGAATTGCGAGTAGTCGGCGGTCAGCAGGGTATAGCTGGGGTCGGCGATGAATGCACGGCGTATCTGACGCCCAACCTCTGTTCGCACGGGAATGTTTTGCAGATTCGGGTTGCTCGAAGACAACCGTCCACTGGATGCGATGGTCTGGTTGAACGAAGTGTAGACGCGCCCCGTCTGTGAGTCCATCAGGGCAAGCAGACCATCAACATAGGTTGATTTGAGTTTGTTCAGTTGGCGATACTCTAGCAGATGGTCAATCATCGGATGTTTGCCTTGCAAGCTCTCGATGACGTCGACACTGACCGAATAACCTGTTTTAGTTTTCTTACCAGACGGTAGTTTGAGTTCAGTGAAAAGAATATCCCCCATTTGCTTGGGCGAATTGATATTGAAACGATGTCCAACAGCATCATAAATAGCTTGCTCAAGCACGCGCAACTGTTCGTCAAGGCTCACCGACAGATTACGCAAGAAGGTGGCGTCGAGTGCGATACCATATCGCTCCATTTGCATCAAGACGGGGATAAGGGGTAACTCAATATTCTTGTAAAGTTCCATCAAGTTATGTCGTTGCAAGTCGCTTGTGATGGGCTTCACGAGTCGCAACGTCATATCGGCATCGGCACCCGCATAGTCCGCCGTTTTGCGGATGGGTGCCTGGGCAATGCTAATCATCTTGCTACCTGAGCCAATCAGTTCAGTAATTGGTGTCATGATAGGCCCAATGCGTTGAAAGACCTGATCTTTCAAACCAACGCCGCGTCTGCCAGGCTCCGCGAGATATGCGCCAACCATTGAGTCGAAAGCAAGTCCGCGCACCTCAATGGCGTAACGGGCAAAGATTTCCATGTCGTACTTCGCGTTATGCATATATTTCTGGATTGACGCATCTTGCAGAAGCGGACGGAATTTCGCAAGCACTGTGTCGAGTGGAAGCTGCGTACCTGGCTCTTGTCCGTCGGGAGTACGCACATGTCCTACAGGGATGTAGTAGGCTTCACCCGCCGCCATAGAGCAAGAGATGCCCACGAGTTCTGCGTGATGTGGATTATCGGATGTGGTCTCGGTATCGAGCGCGACACTGCCGACATCGTAAATGCTTTTGACGAGAACGCGCAACGCGTTTTCGCTATCAACGATCAGGGTACTGGTTTTCTGAATTGAGGTAGCATCCAGAAATACGGGTACCGCAGGCGTGGCAGTTGGACTGGGCAAACGTAATTTACGAATAACGTCCGGGTGCGTTTCGGGAACCTCAAAGAGGCTTAGTTGCGCGAATTCATCCTCAACAACGGGCGACTCTTCCCGCACAGGTTCGCTTACTGTCCTCGGTGCCAACTGGAGGCTACTAGCGGGCATGGCACCATCTGGCGGTGTTGGTGGTGTGAGGATTGGCACGACACCAAGCGGCGGGGAGTAGAGCAGGTCTGCGTCTTGCGCGAATGTAGGTCTCTCACGCGACTTGTTTGTAGAACTTTCACTGCTCACGTCAACATTGCGCGTCTCGTTTTGTGGGGGAAGCACTTCATCAAGCGACACAGGCGTGCTTACACCAATCAACTTGAAGACCGACAGAACTTTTTCTACTAGCGAACGGAACCCCAGTTCGCGGAAGATGGCGAGCGTGTGTTCGCTATTGATATTGTCGGGCCGACATGCCTCAAGGTCGAGGTGTACGGGAACATCCAACACGATTGTCGCCAGATATTTCGACTGTCGCGCCTGTTCTGCCCACTCCCGCAAAAGTTGTTGCTCTTTAGGTTTGAGGGCATCGGTATGTGCGAGGATACCTTCGAGGTCGCCATATTCACCAATCAACCGACTCGCCGTTTTCTCACCAATACCCGGCACGCCGGGGATGTTGTCAGACTTGTCGCCAACCAACCCTTTGAAGTCTGGTAGTTTACGTGGTGTGAAGCCATAGCGTGCCTCGACCTCTGGCACGTTGTACTCGGTGACTTCTGAGATGCCACGTTTGGCGACCTTGACCATAACGGCATCATTGACAAGCTGAAGTGTATCCATGTCTCCAGTATAGATGATGGTATCAACACCCAGTGCTGTCGCCTGAACCGATAGCGTGCCAAGAACATCGTCGGCCTCGAAACCATCCTTCTCGTAGATGGGAATACCAAACGCCTGTACCACCTCGCGAATACGCCCGAACTGTGGACGCATTGTTTCGGGCATAGTTGGGCGTTGCGCCTTGTAGGGCGCAAACTGAATATGGCGAAATGTTGGGCTTGGGAGATCAAAGGTCATTGCGATATAGTCGGGTTTTTCTTCAGCCAACGCCTTCATCAACATCGACGTAAAACCGAAGGTCGCGTTCACTGGTTCGCCCGAACTTGTTGACAAATCTTCGGGTACGGCATGAAAAGCACGATGTACCATTGCATGACCGT
Organism: Ktedonobacterales bacterium; assembly: GCA_038211295.1. GTDB lineage: Bacteria > Chloroflexota > Ktedonobacteria > Ktedonobacterales > Ktedonobacteraceae > JBBQVS01. Next base: position 46,241 of record JBBQVS010000013.1, read on the forward strand.
CAAATAGGACTAATTTCTTGCGTTTCATGTATTGTTATCTCGCTCGTTTTCGTCTATACTTCATTCTATAGTATTCTCGCGCTTACGCTAAAATTCGGTAGCTTCCGTGCATCCCTCCATCCCATGCACAGAGACTAACATGTGAGGCTTTATCCTGGGAAGATAGTACCAGAACGAAGACGAATTGTGTAATATCGTGCAGTGGGACGTCGTGCCAATCGGGAGCGCGAAACCAGTCAACGGTTGCGGCAGTGATCGCCTGTGGCAGTGGTAGGGCAAGGTGAGTCGTCCAACTTCCGGTATTCAAGTAGACCTGTGAGTTGGCTTCACCTGAAGGGGCGGCTTCGGAACGTACTTCGTGTGTATGACCTGCAATGGCATAACGTAGGGTCGGGTCGTTTTTCAGCACTGTGTGCATACCCAGCGCAACGCCTTCACCCATTTGATAGGGTGTTGGGGTGCAAAGGGTCGCGACAGCCTCTACAGGGGGTAATGCCAGTGCTGTGCGTACAGTCACGAATTCCATCATCACTGCTTGTGAATGTTGAGTGGAGTCGGAAGGCAACGTTTCAGCCGACACTACAGGAGTCCAATCATGTTTCTGTGCTACCATGTCTTCCTGAAAGACGGCGAAGTCCTGGATGGCTTCCTCGAAAAGTCGAATGGGATTACGTCTATCTTCAATGGATAGGTTTTTAAGGGGTTGACGCGGGTACGAAAGCAATGACATGGTATCCTGAGCTACTTTTATCAGTAGCTCAGGGTCTAGCAAGCAGAGTAACGCGATCTGACGTGTCGTGTTCATGGGTGGGTCGAAGTGGTCAAAGTAGGCGTGCCGCAAGGTAATGGGATGTGCGGCACGCTGAAAGTAGCGCGAGCCTGCCGAAAGCGCGAGAGTCTGAGGGGAACGGTCTAGCGGTTGTCCCTGCACATCCCATAAGCCTTGTATTGCATGATTCCAGAAATCATAGTTGTTGCCATGTTCGATATATACATCGGGAAGAGGACGATAAAAACGAGTAGGACAGAAATGTACGCGCTCGTCTTCCAACGTCCCATCGCCAGTAATGGCGGCACAAATGCGTGTGCGAACCTCGGCGAAGCACAACTCAAGATCATGGTTTCCTGTGATGAAGGTGACACGGCGACCCGCAATCGCGATGAAATCATGGAGCGTCGCGATAAAGTCGCGGTGAGCTGCGAGGATTTTGTCTATCTTTTGCACCGAGGTTACAACGTCTGTAGTTTTATTAGAATTATACGGCGTTGTGACTAAGAAGTCGAAACAATCGCCATTGATAATAAGTTCTACCTCTTCAGCATCACTGAACGGGGAATTTGACGAATGCGAAGTCATGGAGGTGGCGGCGAGTAGTCCTGTAAACGCGGTTTGTTGTCGCTCCCCAAAGCAATCGAGAATTGAGGTGCCATCGCCAAGATGAAGGTCGCTGACGATCAATTTTATAGTGGACATGAACACTCTTTCTGCGCCCTGTGAGAGAAAAGCCTCTCTGGGGGTGCCTACCTGTTATTGCTGTGTCTTACAGCATTTTATGTCGAGATGTATAGTAGAGTTAGCTGGCAATCAGTGTTGTCTCCTTTCTCTTTGCCCGGTCTTATTGAGTCGCGAAGGAAGACATACACTCGCGCGACGTAACGCGCAACACTACACTTACTGCCAGTGTAACACGTCTCAGAATATTCTGAGGGGAAATCCGTTTTGGCATTTCTACCTCGCAAAAAGAAAAGGGAGAATATTGCTATGGCCCGTCGAAGTAATGCTACTATCGAAAATGATGCTCATAAAGGAGATACGAATATGGTTGAAGAGAAAATTGATGAGTTATTAACGGTGCGTGAAGTGGCCCGTCGCCTACGTGTTGACGACACAACTGTACGCCGTTGGATTAAGAGTGGCGCGTTGGAAGCCATCACCCTGCCTCATAAAGCGAAGCGGCAGGCGTATCGCGTCAAACAGTCAACGCTTACCAACCTGCTCAAAGGCCCACAACTTCCTGAGTAACTGGTTCTCGTGACATCGGGCCGAACGGGACAACCTCTTCGCGAGCTTGCCCCGTTCGGCTTTTTTATACAACAGAAACTAGCTGTTATATACCTTGAGTTCGTAGATACGGGCCGCAACGTATTGCGTGTCCGTCTGCGCCTTCGTGATGACAAGCTTGACGTAACGGGCAGAGGTACTCAAACTGACATTATTTGTCTCGTTGGCGGTGTTGCCCGAAACGGCTACAACAGTGATCCAGTTCGAGCCATTCGTGCTGATTTGCAGCATAAAATTCCTCGTGTTCCAGTTGGAATTTTCTCCTCCAGCACCTGCATGTTCAACAATATAGCGAGCAACTGGCACGCTCGCACCCATGTCGACCTGGAGCCAGTATTGCCCATTTGTCGCGCCCGCGCACCACTTGCTCCCGTTGGAGGTGCTACCATCTACTGCCTTCGCTGGCCCCTCGTTGGAAGCGCAAGAACCGTTAGCAGTCGCGGATTTATTGAGGGCGGCGTCAACATTGTTGCTGGTCGCGTAGACCTCTAGCTCATAGATGCGAGCGGCGACATTCTGGTTGGATGTTTGCGGATTGGTAATATTGAGCTTGATGTAGCGAGCGGATGTTGTAGAAATGGAATGTGTGGTTACATTGGAGGTGTTCCCCTGCACGTCGACCACCGTTGACCAGTTTGAGCTATCGGTGCTGGTCTGGATGTTGAAGTCTCGCGTATTCCAACTAGAGTCTTCGCCGCCCGCGCCTGCGTGTTGAATAGTGAAGCTCACAATATTGGCGTTCGCGCCAAGGTCAATCTGGAGCCAGTATTGCCCATTTGTCGCGCCCGCGCACCATTTACTGTTGTTGATGATGCTGCCGTCTACCGCGTTGCTCGCGCCCTCGCTGCCGGAACAGGAGCTATTGGCGGTTGCGGACTTGTTGAGTGCGACATTGGTTGTGCTTGGGCCGCTACTGCTGAATGGTATGGCGGCGTTGAGAGCGTCAAGCGCGGAGCTTTGCCGTGAGGCGTCGGCACTGTCAAATGGCCCATACCATGTTGAGCCAAGTTGATTTGAGCCATTGCGGTTATTCGCCCAGATGGAGTCCGCGTTTCTGGAAAAGAAGTTTGCGTAGTTCTGGTTGCTATCGATGCTATAAAGATAGGCGAGGTTTCGCATGAAGACGCCTTTGAATTGGAAACCGTCGCCACTACATGAGGGATCGCATGATTCTTTGAGGATGCCATTGCTATTGACGAGCGTGTTTATCGTCGCGTTCGCGATTGACTCGGCCTGACTTTGGTAGGATGATTGCCCGGTAATCTTGGTCAGGTCTGCCAGACCACTCAAAATCACGCCTTGATTGTACGTCCATGTTATGTCGTTGTTGTTCTGGCATGAGCTGTTGAGGCCATCGTTAATCAAATTAGAGCTATTTATCATGCCAGAATTTGAGAACCACGTCCATTCCTTGGTCGCCCAGTCGATATAGCTCAGACTCTGGGGGCCACCGCCGCCTCCGACGGTATCGCCGGGGGTACGCTGGCTGATCTTAGTTGCGAGCGATAAAAATAGCTCGTTGGGAATAGCATTTTTGTAGTTCCTGCTTTTCGACCACCATACGCCACCATTGCAGGTCGAGTCCCACCCACCTGACATATCTGCGAAGATGGTCTTCGACATATTCAAGTAGTCCGTATTGCCGGTAAGGTCGTATGCCTTGATCCATGTGAGGCCCCACCATCCCTCATCGTCATAGAACTCGTTGAGGAAATTCCCGCTAGAGTTCGCCGCGAATGTGTTGGCGATGTCACTATCGTAGGTCGTGACTCCTGTACGCGCGCTGTAATCAATCAAGGTTCCGAGAGCGTTTGCGGAGTTCCACCACCCCGTGGTGTTGAACTGTCCGTTCGAGGTGTTGTAATACTGCTGTAAGGCGGCACTTGCCGCGCCTGCCTCAGCTTTGTAGTCGCCCGATGCATGGACGGATGGTGTTGCTTGCGCAACTATAGCCATCGCTACAAATACCGCTACTACAACAAAAAAACGAAGAATAAACGTGCGGATCGTGCTGCTTGGCCGCGTTTGTGTAAACATGAACAACCCCTTTGCTGCTATTCTTTAGCAGTGTCTTGACATCATCATCAATTACTGGTCGCCCTATTTCACTGCACTACTGCCATTTACAGAGTGCTTGCTAACAAGTGTACACGAAGTTTACTAAAGTGTCAATTCGGGCATAAAACTATATTATTGCTATGTTTTAAGAAAATATATTTAAACGTTCATTTTATAGTAATATAGAATAGTACAATGAAATTTTTGCTCTGTTACTGCCATCTCTGTAACGCTTCTCATTGTATTGTGTACATATTTTCTTTTTTAATTGAATTTAATATACCCCATATGAACCATATTTGTCAAGGGTATCTCACATGCATTGATAAGCATACATATAACGATGGACAGAGCAGTATACACTAAGAAGAGAGAGAGGAACAAACACGGTGAAGCGTTTCTATGAGTCATATAAGCCTCTCTAACATACTATCTACTTATTCTATTTTTATTGTTTCTTCATGGTGAAAAAGAGGAAGAGGGGATACATATTAGTATGAAAATAGCAGTTACAGGCGGAGCTGGCTTTATAGGAAGTCATATTGTCAAGGCGTATCTTGATGCAGGACATGATGTTTTTGTTATAGACAATCTTTCACATAGTTCATGCGCAACGCTTGACAGACGCGCACGTTTTTATCAAATGGACATACGGGACGAGAAGTTACGAACGGTGCTTCAGATGGAACGGCCAGATATCGTTAGTCATCATGCTGCCCAGTTTCACGCAGCAGATATACCTTTGAGTGAACCGTCGTTGGCGGATGCGGATGTGCATGTGCGGGGACTAATCAACGTACTGGAAAGCTGTGTCGCGGCACAGGTTCATAAGTTTATCTTCGCGTCCGGCGGCAACACGCTGTACGGACGTGTAGAGGATGCACAGTTGCCATTAAGTGAGGCAACGCCGCTTTGTCCGCAGCGTCCCAATGATATTAGCAAGGTCGCGGGCGAGTGGTATGTGCGCTATTATTCGCAGACCTACGGTTTACAGCACACGATTTTGCGCTATGCAGATGTCTATGGCGAGACCGACCTGGAATACGCGTACCATCCATTGAGTACGTTTGTGCAAACGCTGCTTGAGGGACGGCGAGCCACGTTGCGTGGAGCGTGTCACATCTTGCGCGACCACGTTTTTGTGGATGATGTTGTGCGAGCGAACCTGCGCGTTCTGACACGCGGTGACAACAAGACGGTACACATTAGCGCAGGCCATGGGTGTACCGACCACCAACTCTACCGTGTTGTATCCATTCTGCTTGAGAACACGACAGAACCACTTTACCTGCCATCGGGGACGTTGACAGAGCCAACGTCGATCACGTTAGACAACACGCTTGCCGAGCAGGTGTTAGGATGGCATCCAGAGGTCACAATGGTACAAGGCGTGCAGCGAGCGGTAGCGATGCTGCAAGAGATGTTGTGTGTACCTGTACAGGTCGCTGAGCGCGAAGTCGCCCTCGTTGGCGTGGAAGCGTAGAAGCACGGCCTCGCGTGGCTTCACCGCGTAAGCGGCCTCATGGGTATTATGGTAGTGGCGGGGCAAGCCCCGCCATGCGGTTGCGCTCTCGCTCCGCCTTTGCACTACTTATGCCATTTTTACGACTGTTTGAACGTGTGGCGCACGATGCGCTCCACCTCGCGCACGCTGGGAATGCCGACGAATTTGCCCGCGTTCAACGATGTACCGATTCCTCCTGGGCTACTTGTTGCGTTACCACCATATACTCCACTGGAGTTATAGCCACCATAGGGAGACATCTGGCGGCTCGTTGCGAAGATGAGATCGCCTGTCCCATCAGCTTGCTCAACACGGGTGAGAACACCAATCTCATCTTTTCCATAGGAATAAACAGCGAGTGCTTTTCCTGCCGTGACACTGATAATACGCTGCTCTGTGATTGCATACACAGTATCTTTGAGATTTGAACGGTAGACGAAAGCACAGAGACCAAAGATAAAGGCAAGGAAGAGGAATGTAAAGCCGATAATGGCAAATACGATAGTTCCGCTGAAGCTACTACTGCCCTCGGACGATACTGGTGCTAAAAAGCCAATGAAAACGAATAGCAGGCCAATAAAACCAAACGTAATCGCCATAATGGAAAAAGCAAGTGTCAGTGAACCGTTTGTGTTACTTTTACTTTTGGGATTGGGGCGCCCTGTCCAGAGGATGCGTTCGCCCTCCTCTAGCTCGTTGGAGATGAGGCTATCCATATTTTGCATCAAATGTGTCCTTTCTTCTTACGCATACAAAAGTAATGTACGCTCTACCTCTACATACGTAGATAGAGCAGGTATGGTATCATCGTTCCGTCGATATCTTTACCGCAGTTGCCCTTTTTTAACCATATTTTAACATCAATGTTCTTGAATATAGAGAAGCCAACACTGTATGCTAAACAGAAAGGTGGACGACGCGGTTTTCTTCTCTCTTTTTGCCTATGTCTTGTAAGAGGACGTCAGTATACATAGCATAAAGAGATGGAAGTGGTATTTATAGCTTTTAGAAAGCGGCGAAAAAAAGTATGAAGAAGTCTTTACGCCAGCGCATGAAGGAGCAGGCACCACATCTCATTGCTCTTGAAGAAAGTAGGGCATATATTTCGCAGATTGGCGGCGTGCTACAGATGCTTCATGAGCAACAGATTGTGTATCGCAACCTGAAACCTGAGAATATTTTTTTAATTGAAGACGGCAAGATTGTGCTTTCTGGCCCTGGTTTTATGACACCTGCACTGATATCAGCGACAAACAAGGATGCTAATACAACTATTTATCGTGCGCCCGAACAAGTTCTTGGTATTGCAAGCAAGAAAAGCGATCAGTATGCTTTGGGGTGTATTGCCTATGAGTTGCTCACGGGCGCAACTCCTTCTTTTGATGAAAAAGAAGCGCAAACGGGGTCTAATATGTCCCCTTCGGTTGCGCTTCCTTCGCGCGTTAATCCAGCGTTACCTGTACAGGTAGACGCGGTTTTGCTCAAAACACTTGCGGAAGACCCATCAGGTCGCTATGATTCTACGGAGCAATTTTTGCAAGCATTTAACGAGGCACTTACGCTCTCTCCGTTGCACGATGCAATTTCTATGGATGCGACTATTGCAACTTCCAGCGTCCAAATGCGGCGGCGTGCTGCTATAAGCTCTTCCGCTTTATTCAGGCGTGGAAAGGGGCCGCTCTACTCGCAACCTGTTGTGTTTCTGCTGGCCCTGCTGGTGCTGATTGTGTTGCTTACCCTCGGTCTAGCTCCATTGCTCAAGGGTAGGCAAGCAGTTGTGTCCCCGCGTGCTACTCCGATTCCTGGTATTGTCATTGCGAGAAACCTACTGGGGACACCGGTAACATCTGTGTCAGGGGTTCCGCCTTTGCCCACACAGATAGGTACCCGTGTCCCCGTTGCGTCTACACCCACGCACGCGCCCGTGTCTCCAACCGCCACAACTCCCGCGCAATCGCCGAAACCTGCCGCCGCGCAGCTGCTCGCGACCGCCGTGCAATCGCCGACACTCGTCAATTTAACAGGCGAGGGAACAATGGATTGGGTGCAATGGGGCAAAGCGGAGACTGGCGATTTTATGACGCGCAAAAGTGGCGTCGTACCGCAGATAAGTGGCTACACCCTACTTGGTAATTCAGGCGTCGACAACTTTGGCAATAACCCGATAGTCTTCGGGTGGACTGACGGCACACCAATTGCGGTGTATAAGCACGTAACCTTTGGTATCGCGACCTATAACAATGGTGGTGGCTTTCAGCTTTCGGTGCCAGCAGGTACAACGACGCGTACCCTGAGAGTCTATGCCGGTATCAATGCCGCGACATGCAATGTTACCGTGACGCTTAGTGGAAACAATCCACTAAGCTATACCGATACGTCGCTTTCCAGTCCAACATATACCCCCAGTGACGGTGTATATACAATAACGTTCAGGGCAGAAACCAATAACCAGACGCTTACGGTCTCGCTCGTCGAAATGGGTGCAACGAGCGCGGGCGTGATTTCATTGCAGGCGGCAACGTTGCAATAACGACTGCGTGGCGACGTGGCGATTCCGTGCGCGAACTCTACTCTATGTGGCATTCATGTCATACTCATTCACGAGGTTATCATTCTTTTTGAAGTTTGCCTGTTAGGCATGTAGCAACATCAAGCAACGGAGCTATGATGTTGTCTATACCCTCCTTTTGTTGCGAAACGCGAAAGTTTGAAGGGGGCGAGCGAGACAGGTGGTTCGGTTTCCTGCACCAGACTACTGAGAATTTCACCCAGAACGAGACCGAATTTGAAGCCATGCCCTGACAGTCCCGTCGCGAAGACCACCCGCGAGTCTGCTGGCAACGTATCCAGAATAAAGCCTTCGTCGTCGCTCACGTCGTACATACACGCATCGACATGCGCGAGGTGAGCATAACGGAGGGCGGGCAGGAGATCGCACAACTTTTTCCTGATCTGGCTGATAAGTAACTCTTCTATCGGTGTGCTCTCTTCTGGTTCTATCGCAATGCCAAAGTTGTGTGAAGCCGCCTTAAACAAGCTCAGTGTACTTCTGTCATGAGTAGTATGTATAGGAAAACCGTAGAGTTCACTTGCCAAAAACGCAGGAAATGCCTGTATGCCAAAGGAAGCAAGTGGGAGATTGGCGAAGTAAAGAAGGTATTGCCGGGTTACATGAACGGGCAAACCGAGTTTGCCCAGCAGGTGATGAATCCAGGGGCCAACCGCGAGTACGACGCGATCAGGGTGGTACTCTTCACCCGAACATAGCGTGATGCAAAGGGGTTGATGAGCATTCCCATACTCAATATGTTCAACACGGCTTGCCTCGCAAATCTCGCCACCAAGATCAAGAACCAGGTCACGTAACGAACGGAGAATTGTCGAGGCATGTAAAATACCACCCTGCGTATTATAGGTAAACATGTTGTAGCCATGAGTGGAAAATTGGGGAAAACGTTGCTGACACTGTTGCTCAGAGAGTCGTGTCGTGACTAGCTGCTGTTCATACAGGGCATGATAGCTTGATTGAATAAATGTATCGTCCTCTTTGCCTAACACAAGAACGCCTGTCGGGGTGTAGAGTGTGCGCTGTATAACATGTTCAAGCGTGTTCCATCGTGCGAGGCTGAGCTGTACCATGTGCGTGTACAATGGATTGTTCCCATATTCAAAACGGAGAAGCCGCGAAATACCATGTGATGTAGAGCGAGTATGGTCAACCGTTACTTGTTCGAGGACGGTGACGCGGTGTGTACCCTGCTTGAGAAGGGCGTATGCCGTTGAGAGTCCAACAATGCCCGCGCCTACAATGACAATGTTCTGCTTATACACAATATTTGCAAGCCTCCCAGTTTGTTTTATGAATACACTAAAGTATAGCAGAACGCACACAAAAAGTAAAGTGTAAATCGCAAAAAGGGAAAAATTTTATATAATTACATTAAAAAATTTTGTACTATTTATTGTGGTACATATGTATAATTTTTGTCTGTCCTTTATTCATGACAGCTATTTGTCTGTTATAACATACTTGCTACATAGAGAAATATTATCTACGGCAGACGTTGTGCTCTACTCGACGTTTTATTTTTGGCGGGCTACAATGACGAGAACGAGAGAAAACGTATTATTTCTCTCGCGAGTCAAGTAAGAGAGCATGTATGCTAGAAGAACAATCTGCAATGCACCCGCTTAAACGTTTTATCGCGCCTGCTACCTTGTTGCGTGGGGAGCCTGCTGTGCCATCCTCGAAGTATTATACGTTACGCTACGTCCTCGCTGCGACTCTTGCCGAAGGTGAAAGCACCATTGTTTTTCCTGCTGAAAGCGACGATAGCGACGCATTGTTTCGGGGTTGCCGTGCGTTGGGTGCCGCGTTAAGGTGGGAAGGTGCACAGCATCAGACGCTACGTATTGCTGGTACAGGGCGTCCCCGAAGCGAGAAACCGCTCACTATCAACGTTGGCAATGCGGGTGCGGTAGCACGGTTGCTGTTGGGTGTAGGCGCGGTTTTGTCGGAGGTAACATTCGTCACCGACCATCCACAATCGCTGGGCAAGCGGCCCAACCGCGAATTGCTCACGGCTCTCACCGCGCTTGGCGTTGTCTGTCAGGGAACAGGAGCAGAAGGCTGCTTGCCGATCACGCTTCATGGTGGTGGTTTGCATGGTGGGTGCGTCCAGATTTCGGGGGCGCGTAGCTCGCAATATTTGAGCGCGTTACTTTTTCTTGCGCCACTGTTGCAGGAAGCGTTGGAGATCGAGGTTATCGATGGTTTGAAATCGCAACCACTAGTACGTGCGACGCTAGAAGTTATGCAGGAGGCGGGTATTATTGTTGAGTATGATGAGATGTTACACCATTTCTTTGTGGCTGCCAAACAACGCTATCACCCGTGCACCTCAATTGTGCCAGGTGACTATCCCTCGGCTGCGGCATGGCTCGCGGCATGTGCGGTATCGGACAATCCGACGAGCGAAATTGTGCTGACGCGATTACGGCAAGGCGACGAAGTTGGCACGGAACTGCTCGCGGCCTTTCGTGCTTTTGGGGCTGACCTCACCGTTGCAAACGACACGCTACGGATACGCGGCGGGCGGCAACTGCGCGGAATAACCGTTGATGGTGATAAGATGATTGATTGTATTCCTGTGCTGGTTGCCGCTGCCTGCTTTGCGGAAGGGCAAAGTGTTTTTCACAATATTGAGAGTTTGCACTACAAAGAGTCTGACCGCATCGACGATCTGTGCGCCGAACTGCGACGTGCGGGCTGTGATGTAACACCTCAGCGAGACGCGATTATCGTGCAGGGGCGTCCACAGGGGATAGAGGGCGGCGTGACCATTGCTGGACACAGCGACCATCGCGTTCTGATGGCACTGGCGATTGTCGGTCTACGGAGTCGGCTGGGCGTAACACTGACAGGTGTTGAACACATCGCCAAAAGCTACCCTCACTTTTTCGTGGAATTGGAACGGTTGCGCGGGGAGTAAATCGCGTGTCGTTGTCAACTCTGTACGTCAATGGTACAATACTTTGCAATGATGCAGGAAAATTTCTAGCTATTACACTCACCAACTCTGTCATAGACGAACGCTCGGCTGAACAGAAAGGATACGCTTGTGTATAAATTCAAAGGTTTTGACAGTACACATTGTGGCGACAGTATGTCCGCGCTCGAAGCGATGGTCAACGCCTGGATGGAGGGAGAGCATCCGCGTGTGCGCCACATAGCTCAGACGATGCGTGGTGAACACATTCTGCTCAGCTTTGTCTATGAGGACACGCGAGAATTAGAACAGCGTGTCGCGACGCACACGCAGGCAGGTATCACTGGTAGTTTTCCACGATTTTTTGATGATGAAGTAGTGGGAGAAGATCGCCCTACCAGTCCGCGTATTCCCGCCACACCACCGCCGATGCATTAGAGAATGCAATGCAGAGCCAATAAGGAAATTCTATGTCAATCCCATACCTGGTTTACAGTTCTCTCAATGGAGAGATATTAGAGGACACACGTTTACAAGCCCTCGCTTTCGATGGTCACCCCCTGGCGGTTGCTGACCTGATGCCCGTGCCTGATGGCGTTACCTTTTCAATGATGCCGGAGCGTCTTGCTGTTGGACAGAAGCGTAACGGTGAGCGGCATGTTGTCCCGTCTACGCGTGGCTGGGCCTTAGCCGCGCTATTGCCTATCGGTTATACCCGCACCCAGTTGCCGGCCTATGAAAAGGTTTCCGGTGCCGAGCCGCTTCCGTTCTTCGGCTATAGTGCCGTCGCGTGGATGAATGGCAGGCTCTATCTCGCGGCAGTCAAGACCGACGAGCCATATCGATGGCATCCACACACATTCCCGCGCAAAAAGCTAGAACGATTGGTACAGGAAAAGCAGACGGCTTACCCCGCCAATCGCGTCATTGCTCAACATGCCCACTGCGCCCTCGATTATTCTTGTCCAACCGCCTCTAACCTGTTTTTCGGACGTTGGGAGATGGCAATTGCGGTTTCGCCTGGCTGTAACTCGCGCTGTATTGGCTGTATCTCCAAACAGGAAGAAGACGAGGGGCTAATCTCGCCACAAGACCGCCTGACGTTTGTTCCCACTGTCGACGAAATTGTCGAGGTTGCGCTACCACATCTGGAGGGCGCGGAGGACGCGATTGTGAGCTTCGGGCAGGGCTGCGAAGGTGAGCCTTTGTTACAGTGGCGACGCATAGAGCAGGTGCTTCGGGCGATTCGTGAACGTACACAGAAGGGTGTGTTGAATATCAACTCTAATTCTAGTAACCCGCGCTGGCTGCAACGGCTCTACGATGCCGGGTTGGATACGCTCCGCACAAGCACCATTTCGGGCCATCCTGAAACGTATACCGCGTACTATCGCCCGATTGGGTATACGTTTGCGGACGTAAAGGAGTCGCTGAAACGCGCGAGTGACTCCGGTCTTTACAGCTCAATCAACCTGCTGTGCTTGCCGGGCATGATTGATCGGGAGCGTGAAGTCGAGGCTCTGCTGACACTTATTAGAGAGACTGACCTCAAGCTCATTCAGTTGCGAAACCTCAACATCGATCCTGACCTCTTGTTGCCACGTATGCCCGCGCTCGACACAATGGGGAAGGCACTGGGAATGCGTACTATGATCGAGATACTCAAAAGAGAGGCACCTGCCGTCGAGATTGGGAACTTCTCGCGTCCAATCGGACGGAAGAGAAACGTAATTGCATAGCTTCGCTTACATCTTGAGATGGCGCGATTATACCTCTGCTCGTGTCTCGCGCAACATGCGCCGCGCCGCGACTGCTACAGGGTCAACCCCCAGCAGGCCGAGGCAGTCGCGCACGGAGCAACCTTCGGGAGTTCCAAGCATGTGTCCGCTATAAAAGCAAGGCATACAGGGCAAGTCTAAACGTACCACCGTCGCGCGTTTGCTGTCACTGGTGTATGGCCCCCATGCTTTGTGGTTGGAAAGGCCGAAGATTGCGATGGTGGGCGTATTGACTGCTACTGCAAGGTGCATCAGGCCGGCATCATTGCCAATGAATAGGTCGGCAAGCTCAAGTACCGCCGTTGAGACTTTGATGTTTCCCTTCCCAGCAAGACTGCGGACGGGTACGTTTGATTGCATCATGCTCATAATCTCCTGATGTAATTGCACCTCTTCGGGGCCACCAACGAGCAAGACCTGACCACCGACATCATGGAAAAGTGTATCGGCAAGCTGAGCGAAGCGTTCCGGTGCCCAGCGTCGCGCGGTACTATAGCCACCACTGCCGGGATGCATAGCGATGATGGGAGGTGTAGGCGTGATTGTGCCTTCACCATAAACAAGTTGCCACGCCTGCCGTCGTTCTTCGTCGCGAAGTGGTACAAACACGCGCTGGTTTCGTGTGGTCGCGCCAACGGTTGCCGCGATGGCTAGGTAGTAATCGGCCTCATGCATTGCGCCAAAACCATCGTCTTTGACGGACGCGTTAAGAAACCAGCCATGCCCGTTGTCCAGCCCGACCCGCCACTTCGCGCCTGACGCAAAGCTCAGCACCTGATACTTGAGTCTACCAAAGGGTAACGTCAGGTGATGCATCAGTAACACCGCGTCATAGTGATTGTGTTGCAACTGCTGAAAAAGGGGTGTGAGTTGAAGCAATGTTTTTGGATGACGCAGCATCTGACGTGGGTAATCAAAAAGGTATTTGTTGAGTACGATAATATCGTCGATTACATTCCACCCGTTAAGTAGTCCCGCCGAGTCAGGTGTGACAAGCAGGTCTATTTTTGCCTGTGGGTAACTCGCGCGTAGAGCCTGTAGCGCGGGTGTTGCCAGCAGGAGATCACCGATGCCCGCGAGTTTCACAACGAGAATATGCGCGTCAACTGGTAGCGTTATGTGGTCCTTTTCCATTTCTATAATCATTTTTTATCTTCTTTTGGTGTGGGAGACCAGCTATAAAAGGAGACCTTTTGCATCTCTTGAAATCCGAGTGTACGGTACAGAGATATCCCCATTTCCGAGGGGACAAGTGCGCCTATACGATAGCCTCGTGTTCGCGCTTCACGGAGCGCGTAGAGTGTTATCGCGGCTCCTATGCCCTGTTTCCGCGCTTCTGGCAGCGTGGCTATGCCATAAATACCCGCGATACCCGCGTGAAGCAATAGCGAGGCAATCGCAACAGGGATGTTGTTGAGCCGACCAATATAGTGATGCCAGGGCCGCCCTTTGCCATATCCTGTCGCGACAAAGTTTTCGTAGTATGTCTGCGCCCCCTCTGGCGTTGCTCCAAAGCCACGCACTGAGAGGTCACGCTGTATTTTTAGAGCGTCTTCGTCTTCTATTTCTGTGATGGTAAAGCCAGCAGGAGCGGACACATTTTCGTTCATTCTGTGTATGTCTATCGCCATTGTGCTATCCTCGCCTACCTTTGTGAAGCCGCGCTTTTCGAGTGACGTTGCAAGATGAGTCGGACGTGTCGCCGCATCTACAGCCCACACGAAACGTGTGTCGTGAGCAGCAAAATAGGTACACACTTCGGTGATCTTCTGGTGAATATACGCCTCGTCTGCACGAACGAGCTGTGTTCGTGTTACGCTGTTGAGAAAAGGACGGCCTGTATAGAACCAGAATAATTCAGGACTTTCGTGAACCTCGCCGTTGAGCAGGCTACGACCAAAGCACATCATCTCCTCCGCGAAATTCGCCTCCATCGCGGCTTGCATCGCCAGTGTGTTCAGCTCTTGTACCATCACACTCATCGTGCCTGTCCTCTCTTGCCCACCGCTTTTCCTGCTTCTACCTTCTTTCTGACCTCTTCGTATACCTGTGTTGGTGTGATATCTTTCATACATTGTGTGGTATGAAAACGACAATCGGCGGGGCCTTTCGCATTGTAACATGGGCTACACCAGATATCGCTCTGTAGAATTGTCGCGGTAGGACTTACAGGGCCGCTTAGCGCAGGATCCGTTGGCCCATGTATCGCGAGAAGTGGCGTGCCAACTGCTGCCGCGAGATGCATCGGGCCACTATCCCCTGTTACCAGAAGATCAGCGCGTTGGTAGAGTGCGGCAAGCTGAAGCAAGCTTGTTTTACCTGCGAGGTTCAATGGACGAGCGTTGCAACGACGTATAATCTCTTCGATGAGTGGTATATCATTGAGTGCGCCCGTCAAGACAACGTGCACCGCGTTTTCACTGAGCAGGCGATCTATAAGCGTTGCCCAGTGGGGAACAGGCCAACGTTTCGACTGCCCATTATTTGAGCTGACATGGCAGGCGATAAGTGTGCTGTTTTCCTGTACACCCTCTTGCCACAGCAACACATCCACCTGCTCGCGTGCCTGAGCATCAACCGCGAGGTGTGGTACGCGACTTTCGAGTGTCACCGTCGCGCCCGCTGCTTGGGCCAGTTCCAAGCAATAATCGACTTCGTGTTTATGGTCGTTAGCGTCCCAGTGCTGCCCTGTGAGAGTATCTGTGAGGAAGCCGGGATAGTTTTCGTGTGAGAAGCCGAGGCGACGTTGTGCGCCACTGAGTAGCAGCAGTGCCGATGCCCAGGGGCCAAACAGGTTGACCGCGAGATCGTATTTGCGCCTATGAAGACGTTGCCGCAACGCGAAGAGGTCACGCCAATTTTGCCAGCGCAAAAGTGCTCCGGGGCGTCGCCAAAGATTAGGGTCGTAGGGAAAAATAGTGCTCAGGTTGGCATCATTTGCGACTACCTTCGCGCTGGCAGGAACCGCGATCAGGTCAATCTCAGCTTCTGGATATGTTTGTTTGAGTAGTCGTATGGCGGTAAGTGACATAATCAGGTCGCCAATGAGATCGACCCGAATAACCAGAATACGCCGAGGGCGGAATGTTTCCGTAGTCAATGACGCATACGGTTTTCCTCTTCTTCTAAGCAACAGAAGTGCGCCAACCAGACTCATCATGCCATAAATACTCGTGCTGAGTAGATGCTTGCTTCTGTAGACCAGACCATTGCGAAGCGTGCGTCGTGACGTGGGGGGTAGTGGATAGCCATATTCGTCGATCACAGAAAGTGTAGGTAATAATTTCTTCATGTCTTAAAATCTTCAACTATATTTTTTGTAGTACTAGAATATTTTTCTAACAGGGCAATACTTGCCGTCTGCACTACTTGCGCCGACACCAGACGCACGCAGGGATGTGCAGAAAGTTCGTCTGCCTTGAAATCCAAGCGTCCACATGGAATGGTGGCACATGAGGCACAACGGTGTGTTGACGCGATGACAGGATGTGCTTGTACTGGCCCCCAGGGGCCAAAGATGTGAGTATCGGTTGGACCAAAGATTTGAAGCGTGGGTGTTCCCTGAGCCACCGCGAGGTGCAAGGGGCCATTATCCACGCCAAGAACCAGCGTCGCGCGTTTGAGGAGCGCGGCAAGTTGCCCAACTGTGGCATCAGTCACCAGCAAGGTGTCTGCTGTTATGTCTTGCGCTATCTCCATGAGCATAGGCCGTTCGGACAGACTTCCTGTAAGTACAATATGTACAACAAACCGCCCTGTAAGCGTATTGACTACACTTGCCCACGCCTCTGTACGCCACAATTTGACTGCCGCGCCCGTGCCTGCGTGTAGTACAACAACTCTCACATTCGTGTCTATAGCTGCGCTCTGTAAGTGCTCAGTGACCCATATCTGTTCTTCTTCGGAAGGTAAAAAGACCAGTGGATACTGCTCAGGAGTGTACGGTTTCTTGAGCATGGGACGGTTGAGTGCGTGCAGCGCAGCACTCACAAGGCGCAAACTGGAGACGGTAGCATGTTCTGCCGCGTGAAATGGCTCAGCGTGTGTAAAAAATTGTGTCCCCGGTTCAAGTGCGTACCCGACGCGGTATGGTATTGCGGCGAGATAGAGCAAGGCGGCCCCCCACCAGAAATCGGGTCGCAGGTTGATCGCGAGGTCATACTTGCCACGTCGTACCTGCTGTGCCGTGCGGAAAAGCTGAACATATGGTTCCAGTGGCCCCTGCGCTTCACGGCGAAAGCCCGGAAATGGACAGGTGATAAGACGGTCAAGCGCGGGATGGCGTGCCACTATCTCACTTGACCAGGCACCAACTATCATCGTGATAGTGGCATCGGGCAGAGCGTTTCTAAGCGCGTCGAGAATCGGCGTTGTTAGCACAAGATCGCCGAGATGGTCTGGTCGCACCAACAAGATGCGCGGCGGTCTCGTGGCGGTCTCGTGTGCGGTATTCCGTGCGTTCCACATTCCAAGCAGACGTACCAGCAACAGTATCAGCGTGCGAAGCAGATGTTTCATCAGGATGTGACCTCTTCGCTTTTTGTTGTAGGAATGAGACGTTGCACCGCGTTCCACACATCTTCTATGCTCACAGACGACATACATGTACAATTAACGCACGGTTGCATCTTGCCTAGAAAGAAACATGGTTTCCCTGTAGGGTTCCGCCACAGGGCGATATGGTGTGGGTCTTCTACAGGATAGGGGCCGTATTCCTGTGGACTGGTGGGGCCAAAAATTGCGATTACGGGTATACCAACCGCCGCCGCGAGATGCATCGGGCTACTATCATTGCCGATAAAGAGGGCGCACCGTTCAAGCAAGGCGGCGGATGCGCCAAATGTCGTTTTACCTGCGAGGTTGAGTACGCTCCCGACAGGTACATCTAGCGTATCGAGAAGCGACTGATTGAGTGAGTTATCATCCGCGCCGCCAATCAGCAGAACCTGCGCGTTGCGTTCGTGAACAAGCCGCCGCACAATCTCTTGGTAGCGGTCAACGGGCCAACGTTTCGCGGTCAATTCCATCCCAGGATTGCTGCCGCCGCCAAGAAAGACCGCGACGGGCAGGCGCGACGCAATAGGAGTAAACAACGCCTGTTCGCGCTCCATCTGTGTTGTTACAAAGCGCATTTTCGGTGTGTCTATAGGGAGCTTGAGTGCGCGTGCAAGGTCGAGATACATGTCTGCCTGATGCTGCAAATTTTCCTGCGACGCGGAGACCGTCACGCGGTCTGTGAGCGAGAAACCACGTCCGAGGCTATCAGGCCCGACGCGGCGCGGAACACCCGCAAGCCAGGGCAACAGAGTGAGTAATGGTGAACGGTCAAGCACGAACGCAAGCTCAAAGTGTTCGCGGCGTAAACGTCGTGCGAACGTGAAATACTCGCGTATTGTGTAGCGTCCAGGGATGCCAACCGCGCCGCAATCTATCACAGCAGAAACGGCGGGATGGTGTTCCGCGATAACCTTTGACCACGAGCCTGCAACATAAGTAATGCTGGCGTCAGGGTACGCACGCTGAATAACCTCTAGCAGAGGCGTTGTCATAATGAGATCGCCCAGGCAGCACGGCTTTACAACCACAATCGAGTGTGGATGTTTCCAGGCGTGGCGCACAAAGGGACGCTGCACTCTATCGAGAAGCGCGAATGGAATACGTAGAAGCACACAGAGTGCTGTAATAATATATTGACGCAGTGTTAGGTTCCCCCATCCTGATGAGTTTGTAAAGGTGCCTCTTCGGCGCGAATCGTTGCTTGTTCGGCGGCATCGAAGACCGTTTGCTCGCTGTGAAGCACTTTTTTCTCTTCTAACACGTCCTCGTTGGCTCGCACTGTAGGTGTAGAGGAGGCATCCGTATCCACAGGTGTACCGCAATTGTGACAGAAGGCATTACCCGTAATAAGTATCGTGTGACATACGATACAATATGTTTGTTCGTTAGCCAGGGGTGGCACTTCCGCTCGTATGGTACTCATTGAACTAATTGTAAGTGGTTCAACTCCCGGCGGCGGGGGCGCGACAAGAGAAGGTTGTGCATTGTCATAGGTCTGGTATGGTGGTTTTTGTGTATAGCCGGGAGGCGGAGGCACTGTTGCTCCCTGTGATGCTGTATTTGCTGCACTGCCCTGACCCTGTATCTGTTTCAGCTCGCTTTGTGCCTGCACAAACTGCTGTTGAGCACTATTTAATTCCTGACAGAGTATCAATAGCTCGTTCTGGGTGAGCTGCCCACTTTTGAATAGCTCCATTGCCTTTACAACAATAGCTCCCTGTTGCGCTTCTATCTGTTTCGTTACGCTCTCCAGGGTAGCACGGAGGCGTTGTGCCTTTGCGATGCGTGCGGCCTCTTGTGTTGCTTTCTCCAGGCCGCGCTGCACAGAGTCCCAGATGTTCATGTTTTTCCCTCAGCCATAACTATTCCTTCATCAGCAATTATAGCAGAGCGAGTATATGAAGTCGAGTAGATAGCACAAACAGGGCGTCTCGAAACTGAGGCAGAAACGGAACGGAACGGGAGAGGTGGCACAGCGGGAACTAGCTCCCGCTGTGCCACC
>JBBQVS010000014.1:0-63876 GCA_038211295.1 Ktedonobacterales bacterium
GTGCCTTGGAGCAGCAATAGGTACTGCTATCATAACGATCCTCGGTTTAGCTCTTGGAATCGTTACAGCTCCAGCAGCAATACCAGTTGGACTCTTCGTATTCGCTACTGCACTCCTAGCTTGCTTGGGAGGAGAGATTACATAGTTCAATGGATACACTTAAATAATTTTGACGAGCAAATTAACAACCTAGCTTCACGTAAAACACGATTTGAAGGCTCATTGGCTTCATTTGCCAATTTTCCTGGTAGGATTGAGGGGGAGCTTCATCTTCCTTTACAGGCCGGCTCAACATTCCGCTACATTGCAGATATGTGGAAGCCTTCTCGAACATATGTTGTTGAAGTCACAGAATATGAAGTTCCTTATATTTTATCATTTAACACACAACATTCTCAAGAACCCTTAATGCATCACAGAATTACTTTTCGTTCTATACAAGAAGGAACCGAAGTACAGTATAATTTAACAACCAAACCTGGTTGTGTAGTAGCATTAACCACACCACTTTGGCTTCCCTTTGCAAATAGATACTTAGCGAAGCATATGAATATGCTTAAAAAGCAACTTGAGAATAGTACGTGTTAGAAGTTTGGCTATGCGCCACCTTGTTTAGGAAATTGGTAGGAAAAATACGATACATCATCAAAGGGAAGAAGGTACGTTCCCTAATTCTCGCTCTTTTCGTCCCGCCGAGCTTCCCTGCTCAGCACCACTTTCAGTTACTCCGAGAGGACTTTATGTAGCTTTCCTGACACTAATAATAAACGACGACCTCGGCTCCGTGCTCAAAGTCGTCATTGTTGTTGTATTGGTCAAGAACAGTTATTACTCTCTGACGGGCTGATATGATATAGCCCTGTGTATCGTACCCGTCACGGCAACACTTCTTTTATGCTTCTCTCGCCCCCACTATGTCTGGTTGTTTTGGCTTGCCTAGTAGCTCGCGCTGCCAAATCTGACGTTCTGGCTTTTCTGCCCGAACAGTAGATACAGTAACGGGCCAACGATAACAGGTATTGGCATCAGCCAGATGACCGCCAGCCAGAGAACTTTGCCCGTGACGGAATGATCGTCTTCAAGCACCATCACGGTCTCGATAACGTGACCGACAAGCGGCACAAACACGATAATCAGAAAAAGCAATGAGTTAAAAAAACATCCTCTATTCTGGGACATTATACTTCTCTCCTCTATATTTTGACGTTTGATTGTACAGCAACAGAAACAGATTCATTACTATCAAACATACGAAGAAAGCATTTGTTTGTTGCAAACACGACCTCTCAACATACCTATCAAAAAATATGGATGGGGTGAGAGAGCATGGCGAGGACAAACGGATATGTCCTCGCCATGCTCTCTCACCCCATCCTCTCTTATATTTCCAATACTATCATCGTGGCACATGCAGATGCGGTGCCACCTCGTGCTCGGACGGTACAACGCGTATCGTGTCGCTTTTTCCCGTCGCACCCTGTGCCAGGAAACTGGTCACGCTCTGTTGCATGTCCCATTGAACGCTGAACGTGCCAAATTGCGTGGGAGCAGTTAGTGTGACGGTCAACGTAATCAAATTACCCGCATCGAGGTCTTGTGGAAGTGCAATGGGCGTGCTCGTTGTGACGGTCTGTCCATGTGCATCCTGCCAGCGATAGAGCAGTTGTACGGCCTGTGTCGTAGACGAACTGCTGGCACGCCATGTAAAGTTGCTCGTGTTTTTTAGCGTCATCGTAACCCGCGCAGCACCGCCGGGAAGCATCGTTGCGGGTGCCGTATCGCCAGTGACCGCGAAACGATAGCTGGGTGGTGGAGGCGTGACCTGTATCGAAAGCGGCACGAACTCGACCCCATCTGCGGCAATCTGCATTCCCGCCTCGCCCGTCGCGTTGCTCATCATAACACGCCCGTTCATGGTCGCGCGAAAGTAGTATGTCCCCAGGCCAATCCACTGTGGCCCCGTGTTTTCCTGGCTGAAGGGGCCTGTGAATGTACCAATATGCGACTCGTCAACATAGGTATTATGGCTAATTTCGACGCCAGCATGGTTGGGGTCTGCGCTATACACCGTATATGGCACCCAGCTACTACTAGCGTGTGCGTCATCGACATAGACGCCGACCTCGTAATAACCATCGGTTGGAATACTGGGATGCCAGGTCGCCGTGGCCGTTGCGCTCCCCGTCGTGGTTGTCGCCCAGTGCAATCCCCCTTGTATGGTGGTACTCCCTGTATCGGTTGACCAGACGCCCGTACTACTCCAGCCTGCGCTTGTATCGTCTACCACAATCGCGCCATTATACGGAGTGCTACCGTTGCTGCTCAGAGTGGGAACGGGGGTATTGTTCGCGGGATCGTCAACCCAGAGATAATAGTCGGGTACGGCATTCGGATCCGCGTAACTACCCGTCCAACCAAAGGGGTCGGTTGCCTGCCAGTTGGGAAGATAATACGTCGCCATATGCAGGTGTGGGCCGGTTGATGAACCCGTCGTGCCGCTCGTCCCAATCTGCCACTGCGTGCCAACCTGATCGCCAACCGCAACCGTAATCGCGCTCAGATGTCCATACGCCGTTGTCATTCCGTTGCCGTGATCGACGGCGACCCAGAGGCCAAGCGAGCTATTATGATTAAGCGGGTTGTACCAGCCAGCACGCGTTATCGTTCCCGCCGCCGTACTCAACACCGGCTCGTACCACATGTTCAGGTCGTAGCCATTGTGTCCATCGTAACAATTCACGCCTCCAGTACAGGAGCCGATGGCGACGTTCGTCCACTTCGTCCCATCATAGCGTATAAACGTCCCATCGTTGTCGTACCAGGGATGGTCATGATCGACGAAAGAGACGGTGCGCGACGAAATCGTGCGACTCCCGTAGTACGGACGATGCATAAATGGTTGCGGGGCATCGCTCGCTTTTTTAACGGTAACACTCTTCACTGCATGCTGTTGCCGTGTGCGGCTCTGCTGATGAGCAAATATTAAAACAGCAGGCAACAACGAGAGGAGCAGTGTGGAAAGTACGGTAAGTAGTGCGGCGTAAAGCAGAGGCCGCTGCCAACGGTATATATTCATGATACTCTCTGTCTTTCTGTTCTTACCCGATGGCGACAATATGCGCGAGTGCTGGTGTGAGTTGTGTTACAGACGGACGCACAGTTGGGCCGCCGACACGTGCCGACCAGTAGCGCGGCGTGCCACCGACGACGCGGTTAATCGGGTTCAACGCGGTAAACGTAATGCTCGCGCTATTCGCCGACCAGTTCGGGTTGATGTTCAACATCATGCCCGTCTGCTGTGGAGAGACGACGTGCCACGCTTGCTCACTCTGAATATCGACCACACCAATGGCACACTCCAGTGCCTGCTCTTGCAGATTAGCGTGGCGGTCTCCCGTGTTGGTGCGAGCGATAAAGGCGATTTTACGACTATCAGGCGACCAGACTGGCGCGAAGCCATGTCCACCATCCGTATCAGCTAGCCGCCGCGATTGTTGCCCGTGCCTGTCCATTAGCCAGAGGCCCGCATTCAAAAAGGGCGTCGTGCTATCGGTGAGCCGCTCATACGCGATGTGTGTACCATCGGGCGACCACGCGAACAGGCCCAGCACCGCCTCTACACTGCCCGTGCTTTTCACAAGATGCGTGCGGAAGCTCCCGTCGCGGTTCATCAACCATGCGTCACTTCCCATGCCAAGTCCGGCGGAGGTTGAGTAGATAATTTGTGAGCCATCAGGTGAGGCGGTGGCATCAATCAAATATGCCGAGGGAACCTGTAGCGTGATATTGGTATGCGTGTTGGTGGCGGCATCCACAATCCATAGTCCCGGATTCCACCCGATGCTCCCATTGCTATCCATTGGCGCATCGGGGCCAAGCGGCAACATAGGGCGATACAGGAAGCTATGCCCGTTGCCACCAGGGAGCCAGTGCAGGAAGTTACCCGCCACATGGTTCGGCACAAAGCCTATCGTTCTACGTTGCGTGTCGTATACCCACACCTGCTCACCATGATCGCGGATACCGTCGATTGCGATATACTTGCCATCAGGCGAAAGCTGAATTGTCGCCACGCTGTCGGAAGTCGCTAGCCCAAACTCATCGCCCAGCAACAGAAGCGTCTCCAACGTTCCAGCTGGTTGCCCATTGCTCCCTTTGTGTGCACGTGCAAGTGCGAAGCCTTTTGTATTTTTAATTGTATAGTAGAGATATGCGGTAGACGGAACGTTCTGTACTTGTTGTACTATTCGCGCTTTTCGCACCTTAGATTGCACCTGTGAGTGTGCCTGTGGTAGAGCATGTTGACCCTGTAAAAAAAATGACGCAGCCGTTGCAAGCACAAGTACCAGCAGAAAGACCAGCGAGAGAGGCGGCGAGAGAAGCTTTAGACGCATAGAATACTCCATTTATCCAGATAGACATCAAGAGAAAACCAGCTCTGTTGAGCAGCGTTTCTCTTCCTACTTCTCTCTATCGGAAGGTTGCCTTAAATCATCAGGATGCAGGAGGCGTTATGTATTTGTATGCATGAAGGTATAGCCGCGCGTTTCTAGCAATTGTGTGAACCACAGGACGGGAGCTTTGTCTTTGGAGTCCGTCTGGCTATCAGCAAGAAAGAAGTGGACATAAAGCGGAAGAGATGGGCCGAGCCGATTTATCAGGTTGGTTACGCGCTCCTCGGCATGTTCCCATCTATTCCTGTAATGCCCCATACGCCAACTATTGTATGCTTCGTCATGCAATTCAATAATGTCCAGTAGAACGGAGTCGTCGAGATATTTTTCGGCAAAAATCCGCGCGATATGGGCGTGATGATTGTTGCCCATCTTGGGTTTAAGGTCATTGACGCGATACTTGAAGGTATCATGAATAAGGGCGATCAAGCGCAATTGGTGGCGTTCCTCTAGCGGGGGATGTTGTCGCTCGATGTTCGCCAGGACGTCAGCTATATGGAATTTGACGGCTCCCTCCAGATGCCCGAAGCGTGGCTTGCCCCACGCTACACCCTGTTGCCATGATGAGTCTGCCGCGATAGTTCGTTCCAGTTCGGTTTCCAGCGTAAATGGGAGTTGATTATAGTATTCGTCGTGTTCGTTCATAGTGGTAGAAATTTCTCCGCGATGCTCATAGTAATCGGGCGGTACACATATTCGTAACAGCCGAGAAATTGGACAACACGCCCACCCCAGCCGCGCTTGAAGCGATACACGCCCGCCATCGCCTCATCTTCCGCGTCCGTCTCTGGAATGCCCCAGAAATCATACGAGTCGGCCCCACAGCTTTTCGCCCAGCGTATCGCCTCCCACTGAAGCAGATAGTTGGGCATCAATTGACGCTGCTCATTGCTCGACGCTCCGTATAAATAGATCGCTTGCCGCGCAAACAAGCTCACAAAGATACCCGCCAACAACTGACCATCATACTCCGCCAGCAGCAAGCGGGCCGTATTGTTCGGGGTGAAGGTACGCCACGCCTGTAGGTAGTATGCCAGCGTGTGAATACCGAACGTGTCGCGTGTTCCCGTTGTCTCAAGCAACCTATACCACGCTTGCACGTCCTCTATCGTTTCGGCAACGCGCACCACGACGCCCTTGCGTCCCGCGAGGCGTACATTATACCGCCACTTTTCCTTCATCTGCGCCAGCAACGTTACCTCATCTGCCCTGATATCAAGGAGGATCGTCCTGAGCGGTTGTACCGCGCGAACCGAACGCATATGCAGGGCCAGAAGCTGTATGCGTCTGGCCTCTTGTTGCTCTACGCCTTGCGTCTCGCGTGCTGGCTCTATCCGTACCGCGAGTGCGCCCTGTTTGCGAAGCATGGTGTGCAGTTGCGCGAAAAAGCTGGTACATAGGTCTGTATCAAACCAGTCCAGCACAGGGCCTTTGGGAATGTACGCGAGGTGCGCGGCCCTAAGTGGTACATGGGGAGCGGTACGGCGTAGCACCTGAGCCACGGCTACAATCGTATCGTGCGTGGTATCCCACAACGCAAGCCGCAACGGGAACCAGCCCGACGCGGCCTTTAGCTCGCCCCAGCCCCAACTTTGTAAAAAATGCCCCTGCGGATGCTCGTTTACAAAGCAATCCCACTGCTCACGCTGCTCATCTGGAACGGAACGTAACACGTATGGAGGAGTAGGCCGACGCATCGGATGCACTGACATGAATTTAGATACTCTCTTTTTTACAGAAGGATAATAGGCTTGACATTTCTTTCTAGTCCTATAATACGCTATCTGTCCAGCACGATACAACACTCATTCAGGAAAACCTCCCCGCTAAAAACATCTTCCCGTGCGTGCTATAATGGCAACGGTGAGTTACACAGGTTGGGTAAAAGCCAACAATAGGAGGCTTTATTTTATGAAAATCGTCATTCTCGGATGTGGACGCGTCGGGGCATTACTGGCAACCCGATTGGACACCGAGGGTCATACAGTAACGATCATTGATAGTAGCAATGAATCTTTTGAACGACTCGATACTGAGTTCAAGGGTGACAGAATAACAGGCAGTGGCGTTGACGAAGAAGTTCTGCGTCGTGCCAAAGTAGGCGATGCGGACGCGTTCATTGCGGTCACGAACGGCGATAACCGAAACATTATGGCGAGTCAGATGGCGAAGCACATTTTTGAGACGAAGAAAGTGCTCTGCCGCATCTATGACCCTCTGCGTGAGAGTACCTATAGAGAGCTAGGTCTGGAAACCTTTTGTCCCACCAATCTAGGGGCGAACACGCTCTTTGACGCGATAATCGGTAAGAAGGCGCAAAGCGGAGTAGTGCCGGAGAGAAAAGGGTAGGAGGCAGAATTTATGTATATTATTATTGGAGGCGGTGGCGATGTCGGCTACTACCTTTCGCGCAACCTGCTCAATCGTGGTCACGAAGTCTTGCTACTGGAAAAGCACGAGGCG
The DNA here is from genome assembly GCA_038211295.1 of Ktedonobacterales bacterium. Classification (GTDB taxonomy): domain Bacteria; phylum Chloroflexota; class Ktedonobacteria; order Ktedonobacterales; family Ktedonobacteraceae; genus JBBQVS01. Next base: position 6,918 of record JBBQVS010000014.1, read on the forward strand.
CGTCAGAAAATGCTTGCCGATGAGCTAGGCCCATCGGTTACAAGAGGCGATGCCTGCGAGGCCAGAACGATGGAGGATGCGGGAGCGAGACGCGCCGATGTGGTGATCGCCGTTACGGGCGAAGACGAGGACAACCTCGTCATTTGCCAGATGGCGAAGCAACGCTTCAGCGTCAAACGTACAATCGCACGCGTGAACAATCCCCGACACGAGGAGCTGTTTAAGAAGTTGGGCATAGATATCACGGTTAGCCCCACACGTTCCATTCTCGCGCTGATCGAGTCTGAGCTGCTGCGTCCTCCATTTCTTATGCTTATGACGTTGAAGAAAGCTGGTCTGGAAATCGTAGAGATGACGATTGACCCAAAATCGAAGATTGTGGGTAAACGTCTAAGCGAGGTACGCCTGCCGCGTAGCTCCAATCTCGCGCTAATTATTCGCGGGACAGAGCCAATTTTTCCCAACGCGGAAACTGTGCTTATGGCGGACGACGATGTATACGCGCTCGTCAATCATGATGGCGAGGCAGAACTACAACGCACGTTCGGCATATAGAAAAGGGGCGTGAGCATACGTATATGTGTACTCACGCCCGTTGTGTTTCCTAGCTTCGATCAGTGACACGTTCGATAGAGACCATGCGCTTACCGTCTTTATCCTCTTGCCTGACCTCTCCATGATCGTCCTCGTGCAGTTCTAGCCGCATTGCATCATCCGCACTGCTGCCCGTTGTGCCGTGAGCATTGCCACCACCATCGGCGGAGGGGCGCAAGGCACTACTGCTTTCACCACCGCTCGTTTCCAAGAGAGCAGTGTTGCGCCTCCGCCCTCGGAAAGAAGGCACAGTAGGACGATGAATCGTCCAGGGGGCGCGTTTCTTCGCCATCATCTCGTCGGGCGTCTCACCGCGAGCGGATCGATAGATGCTGGCAATTACAACCCAGACAGCCGCGACAATCGGAGTCGCGATCAACGCACCAAAGGGGCCAAACAAGCTCGCGAACACCAGCAAAGCCAGAATTGAGGCAACAGGGTGCAAGCCTACCGCATGACCGACAATCCATGGCCCCAGAACATTGCTTTCAAACACCTGAATAACGGCGAACCCACCTAGTACCCAGAGCGTGCGCGGAAATGGGTCGGGCAAGAGCAGCGAGATGGCGATAGCTGGAATAGCCGCAAGCACGGGACCAACCATTGGAATGGTTTCAAACAAGAAGGCTAAAACACCAATGATAATCGCGAATTGCCCCAAGCCGGTGGGCAAACAGAGAAGGCCAGCCAGAATACCGATAATTGTCGCCAGTGTTAGCTGACCGCGAATATATCGCCCCACGACACGGTTGAGCGCGTCTTCAAACACTAACACATGCGACATCTGCCGTTGTGGCACGATACTGATAACATTATCACGCAGCCGCTTGCCATCGAGTAGAAAGTAAAAGCTAAGTACACTAACAAGAAAGATGTTCAGCAATGCGCTCGTAACGAGAACAACAATATTGACCGCGTTAAACGCCGCCGCCTGTGCATAGGTCACAGCCTGATCGCGCACCCTACTAATTGCGAGGTCTACCGTCGAGGGTGGAATACCAGCCTGTTTATCTAGAATATCCTTGATCTTGTCGATGTTTGGAATGTTCTGCAAACTGGTCACAATGGTACTTGAAAACGTTTGTATCTGCCTAATCAAAGAAAACACCAGTGCGGAACCGATGCCACCCAGCGCGGCGATCACAACCAGAAAGACAATCAGCGTCGCCACGATGCGCGGCACTTTGTACTTCACAAGCAGATTAACGAGAGGGTTTAATAAGAACGCTACCGCCATTGAAAGAAGAAGAATTATAATAATATCAACGAAGCGGCCTGCGATAGTCCAGGCAGCCCAGAGAATAACACCGATACAGATGGTGCTTATAAGAATGTCTCGTGTCCGTTGCCAATTTGTATGGTCCATACGTTTTTCCTTTGGATCTATTTCCCCTATGATGGCTCTTCTCTATCTCTTATGTAGTACGTGTCATGCTCTGCTATTGTGACAGATTTTCTCTGAAAGAACAAGAGATGTTTAGCCATTTCGTCGCGATGTTATTTTCACATTCCCCTTTCGTCTAGTATAGTACAGTACACTATCTACGTTGCTTTCTCGAAAGCAGCTTGAAAGCGAATATTTTGCTCATGGATGGCCCCACAACAATGACAGTTACACACCTTTTTATAGCAGGAACGCTCTTCTGTGTTCTTTTTCTCTGGATAGTTGTCTTTACCTTTCTGGCATTGCGCCCAGAACCTACAAAGCGCGAAGCACCCACTTCTCGTGCAGCACCAATGCAGGCCGCTCTTACTCAGAAAACTATATCGTCTCCCATCAATACACCTGCATACGAACAAAAAAGCGAGGTCGCTTCACCTGTATAAGCACGGGCAACAAAAAAGAGTGCGCTTACGTTTAGCATAAGCGCACTCTTTTTTGTTGCCCGTACTCTACAGGTGGAAGTTGTCGCCGGTTCGCGTCGGGCGAAACGTGCCATTATCGTTGATGAACACGAAGTGACTATCCTGCACATTGACGATAATATCCGCTTTCCCATCACTATTCACGTCTTTGAAGGTCAAGGTAACGGGTGCTAAATCTTGATTTGGCCCGATCAGGACGGGGCCAACAAGAATGTGCGCCTTTGAGCAATCGCCAGCGGGGCATTCAATAACTTGAACGTGTCGCTTGAGATTGATAGCAATAAAATGACTTGGGGTTGCTTTAGAGTCGCCATGCCCGACAGCCATGTCGTAGTGTGTGGTGCGTGGTCGTCCATAACGCATGTCGTCCTGCGTGACCTGCCACCAGCTAAGGAAAGCAGTTAGCAACATCCAGCATACGACCATCCCAATCAGCGCGAGACCGACGTAGACCAGCCAGTGAAAGCGTCGCCCACCGATACGTTTGGGTTCCTTCAAAAGCGCGGTTGTGCGCTGCGATGGATCATCATCGAAATCGTCAAGAGGACGCCTACGCGCTGGTTGCACGGCGGGGATGCTTTGCGTGACGGTACGACGGGCCGGTTGTGATGCCGGTATGCTCTGTGTGGCGGCGCGGCGCGTTGCTGCTGCCGGCGTGACAGGAACATTCTGAGTCACAGTGCGCCGTGGCGCGGATGCTGGTTGTAGAGCCGGAATGCTCTGCGTGGCGGTACGACGCGGCGGAATTGTGTTTCCGCCTGTGCGCCCCGGATTGGAAGAGGTGCGATACGCACCCGACGCAAGCACATCTGTGGTGGCACGACCCACCTCTGTTCGCACGTCACCATGATAACGGCGCGTGCTGGTTGGCATACGCGAAGGCCACACGTCATCGTACTCTTCATCTTCCGATATGTCTCGACGTGTGTTGCGTGGTGCTGCAACGTCCTCTGAACGACGTTGTGAGTAACTCTGCTTTACGCTCTGTGTGTGACTCTGTTGATCCACATTGTCACCGTCCTCTCTTAGGAGTTTTTTCTGAGAGTTTTTTGGAACATACGTTCCAGTGTATAGGTGTATGAATAATGTACACAGGAACAAACGTACATGTCAACGGGTTTGCGGAACATATGGTCGTGGTAAGGAAAAGTCCTTGTTGAAAGAATCAGTGTTCCGTAAGCCACACCTGTGTCCTACGGAACGTGATAATCGCTCTCGCCCATCATACGTCTACCGTTTGTTGCAAAAAACTCCCTACTTAGATACCTTTTATGAGCCATTGGCGGCCCTACTTTATTAAAGATATGACGCGATAATATAGAAGCAAAAACCATACAAGATAGTGCGTCATGTATAGAGGAATATAGACCTGCGTCCCAGAATATTGGCAAAAAAAGGAAAAAAGAGACGCTATTCATTTGACCGCTACATTCATCAAGACGTACCGTAAACAGGTTTATAACATCCAATTTTTCTGCTCGTTCGGAAATAAGGTTTTAGAAAATTTAACTCCACAAATTCTCCTGTGTTGTTTGCTCCGTACCGCTTCTTGCCTGTCTGCGTGTCAGGGTACGTTTCTCGCGCAGCTTCCCACCTCTCGCATTAGACGTAGCCAATACGGATTGCTCGCTCTCTTCTTCGCGCTCTTTTTGTTGCCCGACACGTTGTATATACCCTTCAAAAATGGTAGGACGCTCTATTTGCACCTCTGACCACTGCCCGATGATTGCCTCCAGAACCGCATTCTCACATTCTCGTAACACTGCGTCGTGTTTTCTCATCTCCCGTAACCCATCCACTAGTACCAGTGTCGGTGTATCATCTAGCCATGTAAGAAACGCTTGTTTTACTCGCGCCATCCATTGCTGAGTATACAAACCAATACCTGAAGTAAAGAGAATGTCTTCGTTGATAATAGAGTCTGTGGCGCGTTGCAACTCGGAGCGGCGATAACAGTATAACACATCTGCACAAGCATTTTCAGGCAGTAGTCCCTGATGTTGTACAAGTGTACGCACTGCCCTAACGTCGATCTGTGCCAGACGTTCCGCGAAGTCATCGTACTGTGTGCGAAGCATCGCGAGGATGTCCGTTACTGCAAGCTGTCCTGTATAGAATACGGTTGGGAAGGCCAGAAAGATACTTGAAAACGCTCCTTTTGCTTCTACTGGAATAGCGAGCACAAGATCTTTCCGATCTTGCAGTTGCAGCAACTTTTGCAGTTTTCGCTCTCGATATGTCGGAGTCCAGAAGCCCAGTATCTCGACGTAGATACGCCGTTGAGCGCGAGTCAACGCGAAATCGGGAATGAAGATGCTGCGGTTGAGCAATAATGGCTCCGGTTCACGCTCTAGCCGCCAGCCATCGACGCCCTGACTTCCCGCCAACGCCATGAACGCCTCCGCAAATGACTGTTCGATGCTGCTGTCGAATATCTGTTGCTCCGGTACATACGAAGACGATTGCGCGTCGGCGGGAACTTCTTGCGGAGGTAAAAGGTGCAAAAGCGCGGCGTCCATCTTGAAGGCATACGAGCGATGCAGAAAATGCACTGTCGCGGCGGCTTCCACAATCGTGTTGGCAAACGAGGCTTTCTTGACCTTGCGGGGCGCGTCGCCCGAAACACTTGTAAGCCCATACCCCATTAGGATGCGACAGAGCCGCGCCAGGCGCAGGCCATACTGTTGCGCGGAACCCGTGACTTCCTGTGGCCCATACAGCGTCAGAGAGAGCAAGGGGGGCATACCCGTAAGCATCGGCTCATAGGCAAGGTCATAGTAGACGCCCAATTTCCGCGCGATATAACAGAGCCGCTTGATTACCGCGCCAACGCCCGTTGAGGTGGTGAGCTGACTTTTGCTGAAGGCAGCGCAGTCAATCAGAAAGCGCACACTGGATGCGTTGAAAAGCGCGGCCTCAAATACCCATTGATTGTAGAGTGTCGCCACCTCTTGCGGCGTGGGTGGTGTGGGAGTTGCGCGAACCAATCGCGCCTCTTCTTCGGTATCCAATGCCAGCAAATATTCCAGCTCTTGCGCAGTCAAGCCGTGCGTTGTGGCAAAAGTGTGTAGCGCACTCTCACGAGTCTGTGTGGCTAGAAAGCCGTTATGATGTGCGTTGACATAACTATAGAGCGCGAGGCGAAGATGTATCGGTGAGGTGATGTCGGACAGGTCGGGATGCTGGCTCATACGTTGCACCGCTTCCGTCCAATCAGGTTGTCGCCACATGTACCAGTGGCTCAGTGTCGCGAGCAGGCAATGGGCGAGCCGATAATCGCCAACACATGCACGCGCATCATCGAGTGAAAAAAGGCGTTGTGGTTGACCGAGCAAGCGTTCATAATATACAATGAGTTGCGCCAGCTCCCGCGCTTGCTCACCCTGGTGTAAGAAGTGAAGCGAGACGGTTAAGTCTCCCTGTTGCCGCCGTACCGATTTTTTAACATCTTGCAAACTAAAACGCAATGGAAGTCCTTCTTTTTAGAGATGTATTCTACAGTATACAACCAAAATCGGAAGTTGTGTTGTGAGTGAGCGCGGATATGTGTCCTCCACATTCCAATTTTAGCCTAGTGCCGTAAACGCCCTGACTTCTAGTTATGGGGATACAAGGCACAAATGTGGCACTTGACAACAATGCATGCAATATGGTAAAACATATACATAAACACATAAAAGTATGCCAATTTGCGGCTTCACAAAACCACCTTGCACGAGGTGAAAATCGTGGCATCACTGGCCCATGAGTCCATGATACACACCATTCAACGCCTTGTGGCACAAGAGAAAGTGCGATTGCAGAAAGGAGAGAGGAAGTGCACAAAGCGTTTAAGTACCGCTTGTATCCCACCAAAAAGCAGGAAAAGACGCTGTTCTTTACCCTCAATCGCTGCCGAGAGTTGTATAATGCCGCCTTGTCAGAAAGAAGGGATAGCTACAAATATACAGGCAAGGGTGTGAGTTACTATGACCAGAAACGTGATTTACCTGAGATTAAGCAGATCAGAGAAGAGTACAAGGACATTCACTCACAAGTGTTGCAAGATGTGTTCTTGCGTCTCGACAAGGGAATGAAAGCGTTCTTTCGCCGCGTGAAAGCAGGAGAGAAAGCAGGATTTCCACGTTTTCAAGGACGCACCCGCTACGACAGTTTCACCTATCCGCAAGGCGGCTACACCCTTTGTGAGAAGCATGTCACCCTTTCAAAGATTGGCACGATACGGGTCAAACTTCATCGACCTGTACAGGGCAAGATTAAGACATGCACCGTCAAACGAGAAGGAGAACACTGGTACGTGGTATTGAGTTGCGAGATCGAGCAGGGAGAAACGCACGTACCCTCCACAGACGACGCGATAGGGATTGACCTGGGCTTGTTGCACTTTGCGACCCTCTCAACAGGTGACACCATAGAAAACCCCCGATACTTCCGCCGTGGACAAGCAGACCTCACACGCAAGCAGCAAACATTAGCAAGGGGTAAACGTGGCTCCCATCGTCGAGAGAAAGCGCGGAAGCAGGTTGCAAGGGCGCACAGGAAAATCAGAAATCAAAGACAAGATTTCCTGCACAAGCACTCGCGCCACTTGGTCACTACCTACGAGATGATTGTGTTTGAGGATTTGGCGGTTGCCACCATGAGCCGCGCCCCGAAACCAAAGCAGGATGAGAACGGGAAGTATCTTCCGAATGGGGCGCGTGCTAAAGCAGGACTCAATAAAAGCATTCTTGATGCTGGGTGGGGGCAATTCGTGAGCATGTGTCGGTACAAAGCGGAAGAAGCTGGTACGGTACAGGTGCTTACAATTGACCCCAAGTACACCAGTCAAGTCTGTAGTGGATGTGGCACGGTTCGCAAGAAAGACTTGTCAGAGCGTTGGCACTCCTGCGCGTGTGGATGTGAACTCGATAGAGACCACAACGCCGCCATCAACATCCTGAACAAAGGAATGAAAACACGTTCGGGTGGGATACACCCAACGCTGGCAACAGCGTAGAAGCCCCTGCGTTTGACACATGGGGTATATCACAAATTTCATTTGACGAAATAAGACATGCGTCCTAAAACATTGAACGTTGAGCTTTTTTCTGGTATCGTAGTGTTGGGATACTTGGTAATTCGCGGAGCGCATTAATCTGGTGAATCGGAGAGCGTGATGAGTACAGTTCCACAAAAACTTGGACGATACGAACTGCGAACACAACTGGGTCGCGGCAACGTGGGTGAGCTATGGAAAGGGTACGATCTACAATTTAAGCATGATGTCGCGGTGAAGGTCATTCACACAGACTTGCAATCTGATCCCGGTTTTATGAAGCGGTTCGGCGAAGGGGGTCAGAGGGTTATAGCACTGCACCATGACAATATTGTACAGGTCTATGATGTTGCCATCGCCCATAAAGAAGGTACAACAAGCACCTCGGCCTATGTAGTGTCAGAATATATCGAGGGCCAGACGCTCGCCAGATATATAGCGACAGCCACGCGTACAAATGGGCCGTTACTATCGTTGCACGACATTGTGTATCTCTTCACAAGTCTGGGCGTCGCGATTGACTACGCACATCAGCACGGTGTTGTTCACGGGAATGTGAAACCGACGAATGTCTTGCTTGACCAACAACACAAGGAGCATCTGGTCATAGGTGAGCCGATGCTGACCGATCTGGGAATGCCGCTTCTCCTGGGCGAAAACGCGAGTATTGCATCACCGCACTACATGTCGCCGGAACAAGCAAAGGGTGACGCGCCCAGTAATCGTAGCGATATCTACGCGCTAGGCGTGATGCTGTACGAACTGTGTACAGGCACAAAGCCGTTTCGCAACGAAAGCTCAGTCGCGGTCATGATGCAACATATCAACACGCTCCCGACACCGCCGATTCTGCTCAATCCACACCTTCCGCCCGCGCTGTCAGAGGTAATTCTTCGCGCAATGGCGAAGGATACCGCCACCCGCTATGCGATGGCCTCACTCTTGGCAACAGCGATTGCCGACGCATGTTCGATTCGCTCGACCATTGTGTCGCCACGTGTCGCGGAAGAAGAAAGCAGCTATCACGCAGCAAGCGGTCAATACAGTTCGTTTCTTGGCGTCTCGCATCCAACGGAAAAGACGCCTGCCGTGGCGAAAGCTCCCCTGTCTCCTATGCCAAATGTCTATACCAATCCGCGCCAACCAATCCTGCCTGCCGCGACGCAACAGATGAGTCCGATAGCGAATTCGCCAAACGTGTCGGGCAAGCAACGCATCATCGCGCCAACTCCGATACCTGCAACCGCGCCAATCACGAAGAAGATACCAGTACCCTTACAGCTAGGTGTACCAGCCGCAACGAATACCCAGCCACAGACGCCACAACTCACGCGTCCACAACCACCTGTACGGGTTACGGTTCCACAGGCAAAGCCGGGTCAAGCGTCGCTTGTCACTCATGCCTATGCGCCAACGGAAACGTCACCCGTGCTGCCAAATACACCTTTCCCCAGACCAATACGCCGTTCACACTTCATGGACACTCCTATCTATGTCATCGTCGCGGTCTGTGTCCTCCTGCTTCTGCTCATAACGACAATCATCGGTGGCTTCTTGCTTAGCTCAAAAGGAATCGCAAGCAATACCGTTGTCGGTAATGTGTTTTTTCAGGACGACGCGCTTGGTCACGCTGATACGCTACGGATTGATCTGCACAGCATAACCACCCTCCCACAGGGAAAGGTCTATCAAGCGTGGCTACAAAACACGAGGCAGCAGACGCTACCACTGGGAACGCTCACGCTCGCCAATAGTACCGCGACGCTGGTTTACGCAGGAACACCACAGCACACAAACCTTTTGTCAGAGGTACAGGGTGTCTTTATAACAACCGAGAGCGTGGATAGCAACCTCAAAAAGCCCACAGGGGATGCAGTATACAGGGCGACCTTTGGTAAAGCGGTACTAACCTCGCTCAAAAACATTCTGTACCAGACACCAAACTTCCCCTCGGAAGGTGGTGTAGTGGTTGGCATGAACGAGATTATCCGCTCAATTGATGAGAAGGCCGGTAGCCTTGTAGACAGTATTAGTGGGACACACGATTACCCGATGGCGAAGCGTCAGGCCACACGTATCTTAGAACTGATCGATGGAACGCAGTACGCGCGACAATCGGGCGATCTCCCCAAAAACGTGTCAAGTCAGCTTGAGGCCAAAGTGGGCCTGATCTCTTCTCCTGCACAAATGGGGTACATCGACACACTCTCGGTACAACTGGATGGCCTACAGCAAAAGGTTAGCAACACGTCGAACATACAGCAACACATCCAAAATGTCAGAAGCGCGATAACCGACCTGCGCGAATGGATTCAAAAGGTGCGTAGCTATGACGTTTTGCTCGTGCAGGCCGCGAATATAGCTGACCCCGCCCTCTATGGCAACGCACTACAGGTCAAACAGTTCGCGGCGGACGCCTACACGGGCCGCACTATTCCACCCAACGACGGGCCACGTCCGATTCTCGGCTCCGCCGGCGCGTATCAAGCCTACGTGGAATGCAAATATCTCGCGACACTGGATATGAAGACGGTATAAATCGGGTGACAGAAGGATACGTATGCAAGACATGTTGTGTCCTGCATACGTATCCTTCTGTCACTTTCTTCTTTGCGCTATGCCTTCCTCGGTTGTGCCGCTTGTAACTAACTCATAGAGAGTAGCCTGCCCCTGTTTGGGACGGAGAATACGCCCAAGCCGTTGAATGTATTCGCGCTTTGTGCTGTTGCCGCTAACAATGATCGCGACGCGACAGTCCGGCACGTCTACACCCTCGTTCAGGACACGGCCCGTCACCAGCTTGGTGTAGTCGCCGGAACGGAAACGGTCAAGAATGGTGCGACGTTCCTCGGTGGGCGTTTTGTAGGTGATGCTGGGCAGGCAAAAGCGACGACTGATTTCGTCTACAACCTGATTGTATTCGGAGAAGAGAATAACCTGATCGTGGCTATGCAGACGCAATATGCGCTCGATTTCCACGTACTTCGCGGGCGTGTTCATCGCGATGTTGCGTGCTTCACGCCACGCCAGCATAGCCACCCGCGCCTCCGGGTCGCGCGCACTCATAAAGATAATCTTCTGCTGAAAATCTTCGGGCGTGCGAATGATGATACGGCGTCGCTGAAGAAAGGCGCGATAGATGCGGCGTTGTTCGCCATAGCGTACCTCGTCGTCAGCGGAGAGCGCGATGGGAATATGCTCCTCATGATATTTTGCAAGATACTTGCCCTCCGTAAGTTCAGCAGGTGAGCGACGATAGACCTCTGGTCCAATCAATATGTCCAGATCGAGGTGCGTCATATCGCTACGTTCGGGGGTCGCGCTCAGACCAAGACGAAGCGGCGTGAAGGCACTCTCAGCGATCAACCGATACGTTGGCGCGGGGAGATGATGGCACTCATCGAAGACGAGCAGGCCAAAATGGCGCAACTCGCGTGGGTAGAGCGCGGCGGAGTCATAAGTGATAATCGTAATCGGTTTAAGCTCTTTTTCGCCACCACCAAAGACACCAATCTCAGCCAGAGGAAGGGAAAGGGCGGCGGAAAGGGCAACACGCCACTGTTGCAACAGATCAATCGTTGGCACTACCGCAAGCGTCCACAGGCCCGTCTCGTGAATCGCCATTGCCGCGACAAAGGTTTTTCCCGCGCCCGTCGGCAACACGACAACGCCACTACTAGACTCGGCTAGCCAGTTCCCCAGTGCCTCATCTTGATAGGGGCGCGAGGACAGGGCTAGCTCCGTCGTAAATGGTAGGGCGGGTCGCGCCTCGAACGCAACCCTGAACGGCGTGTGTTGCTGTGCCAAAGCGGTTTTAATGATGGTAAAATGTATGGGATACGTGCGTAGAAAAGCTGCGCGTTTGTCCTGCTGAATGGTACGGACAATTTCGGACGGCAGGTATTGCCCGAAGAGTGCGTGTAATAGCTCTGGTACTAGAAGGTGCGCGTATTCATCTGGCGGCGTGATGATGAGGTCACGGCCATGTAAATCAAGCGTTGTGATCGTCATAAAAATATCTGCTTGTCCTCTTACTTATAAACCCCGATATATCAGGAATACGGGAAGCGCAAGTATACGTTATATCTATTGAACACCACAAGGGAGCATAATAGCTATGCCTAAGATTACAACAAAGCAAGAACTCACGGAATATTTCGCGGAAAAGAGCCAACGCGCCTACGAAGGCAACTCCTATGTTGAGGCGGTAGTCTCGATACTGATGCTGCTCGACGAGACTGACAATATTCAAGAAATCAAATCGACGGTGCGCGGAATGCACCGCGAAAAGCTCGTAGAGATACAGCGCACCGAAAGTATCGAGACACGTATCGAGCAACGCAAGCAATTGGCGGTCTACGACGATTGCCTGATGCAGTTGCGCGGTATTCCTGTAAACTAAGCTACGACCATGCTTGTATAGAAGCAAGAGGGAAATGTATACATGGAGCAAGCGGACGACGAAATACGTACAGATGGTGTGGCACAAAAGCCTGCCGCGACTCCACTGCTCAAACGCTCTCCACTCTTGACGGGCGTGGCACTCTTTTACATTCTGCTGTGGAGTTCCGCCTTTATCGCGACAAAAATTGGCGTGACGCATAGCCCGCCGTTGACGTTGCTCGCGGCCCGTTTCCTCGCCGCCGCGCTGGTGATGGCACTGCTTGCCTTGATACTCAAGGTGCCGTTTCCAAAGGCCCCGCGTGACTGGGGACGCATCGCGCTGTTCGGAATGCTCAACTCTGCGATTTATTTGGGGTGCAACTACGAAGCACTGCGCCACCTTTCGGCGGGGATGGGTTCCATTATTTCCGCGACCAATCCGCTCCTGCTAACCCTGCTCGCGCCACTGGTGCTACGCGAACGTCTGACGTGGTGGCGTATCACTGGTCTGGTGCTGGGCTTTGGCGGCGTGTTATTTGTGATGGGCGCACGGTTGAATGGAAATAGTTCGCTCGACACGCCCGGCGGCATGGTGCTTTCGGTTGTTGGAACCGCGTGCCTCGTCGGGGCAACAATTGTGTATAAACGCTATCCCCCACGGGAACACGCCTTTGTGGTCAACGCTGTACAACTGGGGGTGGCGGGCCTCGCACTGACATTGCCCGCGCTCCTGTTCGAGCATCCAGAGCAGGTACACATCGATATGCCGTTGGTCTGGTCGTTCCTCTATCTCGTGCTTGTCATCAGCATTGGCGCGTCCCTGCTCTGGTTCTGGCTCTTAAAGCAGGGAGAAGCCAGCACGGTCAGCTCCTATTACTTCCTCACCCCAATCATGGGACTTGCATTAGCCGCCCTGCTGCTCGGCGAACCGTTCGGGTTACGCGACGCGTTCGGGCTTGTCGCCGTCGCCACAGGCATCGCGCTGATAAACCACACCGCGCGGACGAAGGTATAGCTCGTCACGTCATTGAGGCTTCATTAGCCTCAATGACTCTACCGCAGCCCTATTCGCGCTTCCAGTTCGTCGGCGATGCTGTAGGGGTCGCGTTCACGCGTGGCGACATCCTCAACAAGCGCGTCCCACTCGTCTTCGCTGACCTTCGCGTTGAGCGTGTTCAGCACTGTGTGCAGCACGAGTGCCTGTAGTTCGCTTCGCGCCTGACGCTGTGCGCGTTGCAGAAGCATCCCACTTGTGGTGAGATACTCGCGATGTTGCTGTATCGCCTCAATGACCTTTTCGATGCCCTCATTATTGGGAACCGACGTTTTGAGGACGGGAATAGCCCACGCCGCCTTACGCCGATTGCTGCCAAGCGTGAGCATCATGCGGAGTTCCGCGACTGTCTGGTCGGCACCCGGCCTGTCAGCTTTACTGACAACGAAGATGTCCGCGATCTCTAGAATGCCCGCCTTGATTGCCTGAATATCATCGCCCATGCCGGGCGCACTGACGACAAGCACGGTTTGCGCGGTTCGCATCACCTCGACCTCTGCCTGACCCGTGCCAACGGTTTCGATGATAATGGGGTCGTATCCCGCTGCATCCATTGCCCGCACAACATCGCGCGTCGAAGAGGCGAGGCCGCCGAGATTGCCGCGACTCGCCATGCTGCGAATAAAGACGTTGGGGTCGCCGGAAAGCTCCATCATGCGGATGCGATCACCAAGTATCGCCCCGCCCGTAAAGGGGCTTGTCGGGTCAATCGCGACAACGCCGACCTTACAATCCTGGCGACGCAACTCGCGCACAAGCCGCGTTACCAGCGTACTTTTGCCTGCACCAGGAGACCCAGTAACACCGACGATGTGGGCGCGACCAGCCGAGCGGTGTAGTTCCGCTAGATAGCGATGCGCGACAGGGGCTTCACTCTCAATCAGCGTCATCATACGGGCCAGAGCGCGACGGTCTCCTTTGAGAAGACGTTCAACAATATTTTGCACGCGCCACCTAAACTTCGACTGTCAGGCGATCAACCTGCACATTTTCACGCACAAAACGGATAATCTCGTCGGTAGAAGTGCCGGGGCCAAAACATCCCTTGATGCCCATAGCCTTGATTGCCGGAATATCCTCGTCGGGGAGAATTCCACCAGCCGCCACCAGCACATCATCGACCTCGTTCTGCTTTAGCAGGTCGATCACTTTAGGGAAGATCGCCATGTGTGCGCCGGAGAGAATGCTCATCAGGATAGCATCCACGTCTTCTTGAATAGCCGCTTCGACAATCATCTCCGGCGTTTGGCGAATACCCGTATAGATTACCTCCATACCTGCATCACGCAACGCACGCGCGATCACCTTTGCCCCGCGATCATGTCCGTCTAGTCCCGGTTTGGCGACCAGCACACGGATTGGGCGAGCATCTGTTGTAGACATGGCAAGTCAACTCCTTTGTCGGCTTCTGAAACGTGATGGTTGTGTTAAATCACGTCTGTATCTCATACGCGTATCGCGTTCTCGTAAAGCGCACAAATCGCACGCTCCTGTTCTTCGCAGAGTGCGGTTAGCTGTTGACTCAATTCTACAACGGGCGGGGCCGCGCTGCAAGCGAGCATAATCTGTTTCGCACGTTCGGCAATCTCTTGCTGCATCGCTGGCATGACAAGTGGCACTGGCAGACGCGCCAGTACATGTTGCTCTATTTGCGGTTGCACCAGCTTATACGCCGTATGTAGCACATATACATAGCGTTTTAAGAGGCGAGAATTGAGTAACGCGAGTAGGAAGTAGAACGTGTCCAATGTATCGAGGGGAGGTCGCAGCGTGTTTTTTTCAAGATGCAACGTGAGCAAATAAAGTGTTTGCAGCACGACATGTCCGTGTAGGTCAAGCGCGGCTTGTAGTGTGCTGGTACTCTTGACGACAAGTAGTTTGGGCGCGTGATAGCGTGCGAGCGGCTTTTCAATCGCGCGTTCCGCAAGCCAGCATTGCCCACGCGGTGTCCCATATGGGCGTACATCGACGCCACCACGTAGCAAAGGATGCCATCCCTCCTCATGGGGTATCACGCTCGCAAGCAGCACACTTTTCTTACCCAGCTCCTCGCCGCGTCTGATAGTGACGAAGCGGTAGAGCGGCGCGAGTGTGAGCGACTCAACACCACGCGCCATATACAGGTACAGGCGTTCGACCAGCGTCTCGTGTTCGTTGCCAAGCAGATAGCGCAACTCTGCTCCAGGTTGCGCGTGCATCAGCGTTTGCGCGACAGAAAGAGTTGGCAGCATTACGCGAACGGGTCGCCGCCTTTCCCATTTTTCACGTACACATAGTACCTGATGAAAGCGTCGAGGGGGACGCTTCTGAGCGATAATCACAACGGCCCCTACATACGCGGGAAAGACATGCGAGAGGTGCCAGAGTTGGTGAACAGTTGTTTCCGCGAGCAGACGTTGCCGCTCGCGTGCGGCGTTGGCGCGTGCCAGCATGGGATCAGGAAGAACAAGGCCCAGCCAGCCATCGGGTCGCACAACCTGTAGCGCGAGTTGCAAAAAGAGCAGGTAGCTATCCGCCTGCCCCAGCCCCTGCGTCGAACGGTAAGCACTCAGATCGGCGTTTTTCGCGGCAAGATACGGTGGGTTGGCGAGAAAAAGGTCTACACTTTCGCGCCGTGCCTGCTCCCACGGGAAGGTCAACCCGTCTGCTTGATGAATATGTAAGCGTTGGTGTGCGAAATTTTTGTGAGGAGGCGCGACGTGCGCGGTGCAGAGGGCGCGCACCTGCATGTCGGCGAGGAAGCAGGCAACAGGGTCAGGGTCAAAGCCCCAGAGATTGCGTTGAAGCGTCGCGAGCGTCTGCTGCGGTCTTTCGCCGTGCTGTACTCCACGGGTCAGCAGGCGTTGCGCGGCACCCGCGAGAAAATTTCCACTACCACACGCGGGGTCGAGCACACGCAAACGTGTCAGGTTCGCGTCAGCCGTGTAGCCGCACGCGTCAAGTATCTGGTTGACCAGAAGCGGAGGCGTGGAGAAATGACCGCGTATCTTGCGTTCCTGTGCGGGCAGATTGGCTTCATACCAGATCAGATGCTCGTTCTGTGGCACGTTTTACACATTCTTTATTGTCGATATACATTACTCGTGTCCCTACAACTCATTTTTCCCTGCCAGCGCATCAAGGGCGTCATGCGCGGCTAGCCGTCCCGCTTCTTTGATGCTTGAGGCTTTACCTATACCCAGCAGCGTGTCACGTTCAAAAACACCAACAACGAAGGCGCGGTCATTGTTATGCCCGCTCTGCTCTAACACGCGATAGCGTGGGAGCGCACCGGAGCGATTGAGAATAACCTTTTGCAGGCGTCCCTTTGGATTCGTGTCCCTTGCTTGATGGCTTATCTCTTCGACCTCTGGCAAAACGACGCGTGCGATAAAGACTCGCGCGGTCTCTGGCCCCTGATCGATCTGGATCGCGCCAACCAGCGATTCTAATACATCCGCGCAAAGCGAATCGCGCGAACGGTCATTGAAGGTACGTAGGTTCGTGGTGTCCACCTGAATAAACGGGAAAAGCCCCAGACGCTGGCCTATTCGCGCGAAGACGCGTCGGCTCACCGCCTCAGATTTCAGGGCCGTCATTTCGCCCTCGGACGCGATTGGGCGCGTGCGATAGATGTATTCGACCACATGTGCGCTGATGATGGCGTCACCCAGAAACTCAAGCGTATCGTAGGAGTCACGGATAGCGGTCTCCGGGCAGCACGTATGATGCGTTATGGCACGCTGTAATAATGAACGATCATGAAATTGTACCTGAAGCAGTTCTTCGAGTGCCGCAAGATTGTCTATCGTCTCTGTGGTTTCTTCCATACTCCTGCCATTATATCTCACCGAATCATGGGCATGATAGGAGAAAGTACCGATGCACAATCAAAGAGATCGTGCTATGATTTAGAGAAGAAACTGTTGTGTCCAGTCCAGAACGGAAGTATCATGCAAGCTATATTACCGCGCACTCTTCTATGGCGCATCTCTTTTATAGCATTGCCGCTCGCACTCGCATTACTCTTGTTTTTTCCGAGTGTTGGTGAGGCGCACGCAATTCTGGTGCGCTCCGACCCGGCGAAAGGCGCGGTGCTGGCTACCGCTCCGACGGTGGTACGCATGTGGTTTACTGAGTCACTCAACCCGACCTTCAGTACCGCCCGTGTCCTTAACGCGACACAGATACAGGTCGATAAAAACAACGCGCACGTCGCCACGAACGACGCAACTGAAATGGATGTGAACCTGCCACCCAAGTTACCGCCGAGTACCTATGTAGTGATCTGGCGCACGCAATCCGCCAACGACGGGCATATCCTGACAGGCTCTTTTATCTTTACCGTCGCAAATCCCGATGGAAGTACGCAGAAGACCAGTGGAAGCTTAGCGGGACAAGATCAACTTGGGGAAGGCACCAGTGGAGCGGCAGCGGGCCAATTCGATGGCACTACGCTCTTTAGCCTGCTGATGGTGACACTTGTCGAGCTGGGAACGGTCTTCTGGGTTGGTGCACAATTCTGGCGTGCATTCGTGCTACAGCTTCTTGAACCGAAAGACGTGGAGCAGCAGGCCATCCTTCAGCGCACAGAACAACGCTTTGACCGCGTTTTTTCACTGCCGACACTGCTTCTCATCTTTTGCGCGGACATCGGCGTACTGCTTGGGCAAGCTCTTTTGCTGACAAATGGGCAAATAACACCAGCGTTTTCACTCACACTCCTCGTTGGTCTGGTAAGCACGGGCAACTTCGGGACGTACTGGCTTCTCCGTCAGCTTGTGGTTGTGCTGGCACTCTGTATCACGCTTGTTGTGCTTATCACAAAACAACTTCCAAAGGCGGTTATGGAGGTGTTCGTGTGGGCCAATCTCTTGCTCGGACTCGCGCTACTGATCGCGCTAACGCTTTCGGGACACGCGGCAGCGATTAGCGGCAACCTCGCGGTCTTCGCCGTGCTGTCCGACTGGCTACATCTGCTGGCGGCCTCGCTCTGGATTGGCGGCATGATGTATGTTGCGACAACATACCTCCCGATCCTGCGACACGTCGCGGTAAAAACACGCGTCGAGTCACTTCTCACCGTCCTGCCCCGCTATTCGCCACTAGCAATCGCGGGTGTGGTCATAATGACGGTAACGGGGCCGTTCAACGCGACAACCCGCATGACATCGTTTACACAACTGCTCTCGACAGCATATGGGCGCGTCCTCATCGTCAAGGTACTGCTCGTAGCCGCGCTTCTGCTCACGAGCGCGTACCACGTTTGCATTCTTCGCCCGCGCTTGAACAAAGACTATAAGAAGTACAAAACGTTGGAAGATGTCCCGGTTGGTGGCGAGGAAACGCGCACGGCGCACGAGGTTAAGAGTGGCGAGCGACGTATTGAACAACGGGGGCGCAAGCTTACCAGTATGTTGCGCTGGGAACCATTACTGGGCGTCGCGGTGCTGCTCTGCACGGGACTACTCACCATCTTTTCTGGTACACTGCTACCAACCACACCCACACAGGCGCAACAGCCCGTACAGGCCGTGCCAACGGTGGCGTCCAATCCTTTTACAACAACAACGAAAACCACCGACGGGCAATTCACGCTTACCTTTACCGTGACGCCCAATCAGTTCGGCAACAACGAGTTCATTGTTAGCGTGAAAGACGCGACGGGACAGGCAGACACAAAGGTTGGCGTCTCACTCTACAACACAATGCAAGACATGGACATGGGAACGCGCCACGTCAACCTGCTCCCCGACGGTCAGGGGCGTTTCAAAGGTAGCGACCAACTAGATATGAGCGGTCACTGGGCGGTACGCATAGACGTTCGTACAACCGATGGCGGAACAAGTCATGCGATAGTGGCTTTTAGCACACCCGCTCCCTCTTGATACACACATGGTAAGATAGGAACATAACAAAAACATATGACGATATATAAACACTCTATCAAATGGTTTCTCTGTCTTATACTGAGCATGTTCGCGCTTGCCGCTTGCGCTAGTGGCAACAGTGGGAATAGTAGTACAACACCCGTTTATCCAACGCAGGCACCCGTCAACGGGTTTGGCGTCGCGGCGAACCATGTTCACACACTGCTGGCTTTGCCTGACCATGTGTTGTTGTTGGCGACACACTATGGGACGTTTCGCTCGGAGGATAGCGGCACGACGTGGAAACAGGTTTCGGGTGCGAGCAACCAGCTTATGCAGGGCGTGATGAACTTCTCGCTCGTCGTAAGTCCCCTAAACGTGCAACGCCTCTACCTTCTCACACAGCCACAGATCAGCGGACGCGCCTCCAATATCGGGGTGCTTGGTCTGTATACAAGTGCCGATCAGGGGCGGACGTGGGGACTTGTCAGCAAGACGGCAAACTTTACATCGGCACTCGATGGCGTCACCTTCGCCGTCGCGGGCAACGTAACATCGGACGAAGTCTATATCTACGTTCGCACGTTGAACACACACGGCCTCAAAATCAGTCATGATAACGGCAAACACTTTTCCGACACGGGAACGCTGCCGTTTGGCAACATCACCAATATGATCGCGTTGCCGGGTGTCGCAGGCAGTTTGCTTGTGTATGGAAGCGATGGCATGGCACGTAGCACCGATAGCGGAATGCACTGGCAGGTGGTGCAAAATATCACAGGGAGCATCTTTACACTGGCGACTGCTGGCCCGCGCACGCCAATTTACGCTTCTGGCGACGAGGGAACATACGTCTCGCGGGACGAGGGTAAGACCTTTTCCTCACTCAACAAAGACTATCGACCCAACATCGCAGTCGCGCCATCGCAGCCACAAACGCTCTACACGCACGATGAGACCAGCGTCTACCGCAGTACCGATGGAGGGAAGACGTGGAGCGAACTACCAGCCGTCAAGGGCAATCATAGCTCGATGACGGTTGATGTAGCCAATCCAGCGCGGGTATACCTGTCAATCTCGTATCCTGTTGAGGTGTACAGGCTCGATCAGAATAACACAACATGGGCATCGCTGACGCCTAAATGAGAGAAAGTAATAGAAAAGTGAAACGTTTTTTCCTACTTGTGCCGGTGGTCGCGCTGGTGAGCCTATTTGTTCTGCTCCTTATGCCAACCGCGCACGCCGACGGTGGTGCGCCCAATCTTGCCTACGTCGCGGGAACCAGTGGTGGTATTAGCGTAATCGATGTGGCGCAACAGGCGGTGGTACGCACAATCAAGACGACAGGTAAGGCCGCGAGTATTCTTCTAAGCAACGATGCGCGTTTCTTGTATGTAACGGAGCCGGAGCAAAACCGTGTCGTGGTGTTTGGCGCGAAGGATGGCAACCTTATTTGCGCCGCCAACTTGCCCGAAAAACCAACTCTGCTCGCGCTTGACTTGAGTTCCAATAACTACATGCTCTTCGCGGCAGGCAATACCGCAGCAGAGGTACAGGCAATTGACCCGACCACCTGTGCTATCAAGCACACCTATCAGGTCAGTGGCGGTGTCTACGGACTCGCAGTCGCGCAAGTTGGCTCCGGCATCAAGGGCAGCAACGGCAGCCAACTCTGGGTCTCGGACGCGCGCTCGCTCACCTACTTTGATGCGCTCAAGCAAACAAAACTGGGCAGCATTATGATACCGGGTGGGCCACAGTACATCAGTATTCCGTCGGGCGAGACGGTGTACGCCACGACGCGCAACGGGACAGTCATAGCAATCGACCTCAACGGGCAACGTGTTGTGCCGTTGGTTACAGGCGGCCCCTTTGGTGCAATGGATTACGACGCCACCACGGGCGAGGTCTACGTCCCTGATGGCGCGAAGAGTCAGCTTGTTGTGCTGAGACCAGTCAATCACGGTTCCCCCGCACTCCGTCAGCCGGGGCATATCGTCGATCTCAAGGGCGCACAACCAGTCTCGATAGCGATTACCAGCGACGGGCAGCTTGGCTTCGCCGCGCTCGCCGACGGCACCGTCGCGATGATCGACGTACCCGGACGTGGCATCCTGCAAACGATTCACGTTGGGGGTAGCCCGACCTTCGTCATCACAGGCGTGTATCCACCCGCGCTCGGCACCACGCCCCAGCAAGCATCAGTGTATACCATCCTGCTCAACATTGGTGCCTACGCCCTCGTCATTGGCATCTTTGTAATCCCGATTGTGCTGTTCAGAAGGTACGCGAAGGCGTAGACGGAGAGGAGGGTGTAGTAACATACTATCAAGGAGTGGTTTTGCGCCGTTAGCCCCTACCTGATTCTCATGGCATGCACGGCGCACATCCTCAAAAGAAAAAACAAGTATGCTATTATACTTCTATTACCACTCCCTTATACCAGAAACCGCACAACGCCGATTGCTGCACCCGCGAGGATTAGCCAGATGGAGTTGATTTTGTAGCGGAGTAGAATTGCCAGCGCGGCAACGGCGATGCCCCACGTTACAACGTCAAGTAACGCACTCTGTGCCAGTTGTACAAGTACGCCCGCGATCAGGGCGAGGGCAGCGACGTTGACGCCATTAAGAAACGTCGCAGTCCAGGGGTTGCTGCGTAGCCTGCTCGCGAGAGGATGAATGAACGCGACCAGCACAAATGAGGGTAGAAAGATGCCGAGCGTGGCGAGTAATGCGCCCTGCCAGCCACCGACAAGGTAGCCGATGAAGGTCGCGGTTGTGAAGACTGGCCCCGGCGTGAACTGCCCAACCGAGACAGCATCAAGCAACTGTTTGTCCGTCAGCCAGTGTAGGCTCAGCACGAAGTCAGGACGCAGGAACGCCAGCAACGTATAGCCACTACCATACAGAACTGCACCAATCTTGAGAAACGTCAAAAAGAGGATGGGCAAACTCACAGGGATTTCACTCACCGCGATGCCTACCATTGTCAGGGTGTGCCACGCACCACTCGGCATGGACGAGAGAAAAAGGGGCGACACGATACTTACGATAGCTTTTGTTTGCCTTCTCTGCCGAAATACGCGCCCAAGCGCGAACAGGAGGCCACCGCCGAGCAGCAGCAACAGATTGTTGACACCCAGCAGATAGAGTAGCAACACTAGCAGGGCCGCGCCAATCGGCAGGACGCTTTTCAGCGTTGTGCGAGCCAGACCAATCAGGGCCTGTGCTACAATCGCCAGCACCACAGGTTTGATGCCATAGAAGAGCCAGGTGATTTGTGGCAAGGCTCCCAAGCGTACATAGCACCATGCCAGTGTTAGCACAATTAGCATTGCGGGGCCGATAAAGCACACACCCGCGAGAAACAGGCCGACCCAGCCAGCACGGAGATAGCCCAGATAGATTGCAAGTTCCGTCGAGTTGGGGCCAGGAATAAGGTTGACAATACTAATAAGGTCAAGAAACCGCTCATCGCTTACCCACTTGCGCCGCCGCACAAACTCCTCGCGCATCATCGCGATATGCGCGGCAGGCCCACCGAACGCAGTGAAGCCCAGACGTAGAAACGCCCAGGCTACCTCGACAAGCACATTTTGCTGTTTCATGCTGCCACCTCGCACACAAACTTCCTCTTCTAACTACTCGCGGGCAACAATGGCGAGAATTTCTGGCACACGTTCCAGCATACGCGGCGCGACAATGTTCGTCACAATGATATAGAATGCGGCACCGTACAGAAGCGACGCAGGAATGCTCGCAAGCCAGATTACTTCTGTGTGAAAGTATATCGGCAGAACTAACGCCGCCGCGACTGGTATAAGCAGCACCAGCATGACAAGCAGAACAACCATGGACATAAAGGCGCGAAGACAACCTGCGGAGGATGACGGCGTGCTGCTACTCGCCTGAAAACCACGCTGTGCTTGTGGCATCCGTTGCGGAAAGAAGATGGACGAGAAATTGCCACAGCCCAGGATAATCCCAATGCCCGCCAATCCTATTGCGATAGCGGGAAGGACATATGTCCAGCCTTTTGTAACAGTGGCAGCAACAAGTATCAACAGCAGTACCTCGATAAACCCGATGGTGAACGCGACACCATTTTTCCCCCATAGTATCTGGCGGGGGTTGATGGGAAACAGGAAAAGACTGGTCAGGCTTTGCCGTTCCATTCCCAGCACGTTCGCGGAAAAGGTTGTCAGCACAAGCAACGCGTAAAATGGCGCGACCATCACAGCCCAGGGGCCAATACTGTTTACCTGCCCCATCCCTCCCGTATTAAACAGCGTTACCGCCGCAAGCACAAAGATCGAGATAACCGACGAAAAGATCAGACGCAACAACTGTGGGTCGCGGCGATAGTATTTGATGTCTTTTATTGCTATCGAGAACGCCTGTGACGATTTGATACGCTCCACAAAGCCGTTTCGAGTAGCGACGTTGGCCGCGGCAACGGGCAGGCCAACGGCGTGTGCTTTGCTGCGTCTCGTGCGACGACTACCACCGCTTTCGCTCGCGGTCAAGCCACGCTCAACCACCAGTTGCCAGAGGTACAGTACCAAGACGGTTAGCGCGAACAGTCCGCCCAGCCAGGCAAAGCTCATCCCCCAATTTCCCTGCGCGGCACGCTCTACCACACGAGCCGCCATGCCGGGGGGAAGCCACTGCAACGACGATGAGATGGTGTCCACCTTCAAATTGTCGGCTATATGAGACGCGCCCAGGCCACGTAGCACAAGCTGCTGAAAGAGATAACAGGATGACGAAAAAATGCCAATCAGAATAATGCTCAGATCACGGAAACGACGGCTCTGTAGGACGCGTGACAGCAGGGCCAGCACCAGTTGACTGATGCCGATGACCTGCGCGTAGAATACAAGCATCGTCACAAACGCCATCAGCGCGACGGGCAGCGAAAACGCCCAACCTGCGACAACCGCACCCAATACAAGCAACAGACCGACGGTAGGAATGTCTAAAAATGACGTGAAGATCAGGCTCAGCATTAACTCGGCGCGTGTAAGCGGGAACAGCGCGAGCTTCGAGATGTCTAAACCCTCGTTAATCGTGAATTGCAGAACGGGCAACACAATCCAAAGCAGATATATACCTGTCAATACAAGTACGAGCACAAGCCCATTCACGGGGGCGGGCAGAAAACGGTACGCGATAAAGGAACCAACAGCGATGCTGCCCGTGATAAACAACACGAAAATCATCAAGAATATGGCACCAACGATGCGGCCCACTTGTCCGGCACTGCGGGTATAGCTACGGGCAAAGGTTTTCCAGCGCAACCAGAACAGCCAGCGCAGTTTGTCAGCATGAACGACCATACGTGTATTTCTCCTCTTCACAAGCAATGTTTCAACCATGGCGAAAGACTACTCTTTACTCAAGCCAGCTCAGGTTGTGATTTTCGTTTTGCACGCCAATCACATTGAGGAAAATATCCTCCAGTGAAGCGTCCTTGTTGTTGCCACTGGCGCGGTCACGCAAATCTTGCAGCGTCCCCTCGGCGACCAGCACGCCTTGATTGATAATACCGACGCGGGTACACAGCCGCTCGACGACCTCCATGATGTGAGAAGAGAAAAAGATCGTTGTGCCATGCTGTGTCAGCTCATGCAGAATGTCGCGCACGGCGCGCGAGCTAACGGGGTCGATACCCTCGAATGGCTCATCCAGAAACAGCACCTGTGGACGGTGAATAATCGCGGCGGCAAGCGCGACCTTTTTTCGCATTCCAACCGAATAATCCACAACTAGTTTGTCGGCGTCGTCCGCGAGTCCCAGCACATGGAGCAGCTCTTCCGTGCGGCCTCGCACCTCGCGTTCAGGGACGCCATACATGTGACCGGCGAAGGTCACAAACTCGCGCCCACTCAGTCGCTCATAGAGATTGAGATATTCAGGCAACACCCCCATAAGCGCGCGGGCGCGTAGCGGGTCGCGCCATACATCGACGCCCCCAACATGTATCGTGCCAGCTGTTGGTCGCAGCAGACCAACCATCATTTTGATCGTTGTCGATTTGCCTGCGCCGTTTGGCCCCAGAAACCCGAAGAACTCGCCAGAGCGAACCGCGAGATTGAGATGGCTTACCGCGATCTTTTGCCCGAAAGCCTGCACAAGGTCACGTGTCACGACGGCGTAATCCGCCGTATTGCTCGCAGCAGGGACAGCAACATGCGGTGTTGCCTGTTCCGCAGGCGATGGAGGAATGTTCTGCTCAGGAAACGTTGTCATATATCAATCCTTCTCTTTTCGCTACATTCTCAAATTTCCATATAACTATCTGCTATAGAAGGTGTACCATGAGGAAACATCTTTTGTCAAGAGCTTCTTATAAAGGAAAACGCGAGATAGAGCTATTCATCAAATTGTGTGTGATACGCGTTGTTGAGCTTGTGCCACAGGCTAACAACAACTTTTGAGGATGCCTCTATCTCCCTTGACATGCCTATACTGTACTGCTACTATTGGCGTAAGTTCAACGCTTATCGTGTTGTTCTTATCAGTAGGAAATACGTCTTTCATACAGGAGTGAGTGCTAAGGGCGGACAATTGGAGACAGTGAGCCATCTCGCAGAGGATAAATGAAATAGTTCACAGACAAATCACACAAAGAATTTTATACTATTATAAAGCATGACACACCGGAAGCACACAGGCACGACGTGACCCGCAGAACGAGAGGGAGAATATTTAATGGATGCAGTACTTACTGGCCCAAATGGTCTCATGCAACTCAGTCCAAACGTTACAATGCTTGGACGCACGCCAGACAATCAAGTAGTGGTCAATGACGCGAAAGCATCATCGCACCATGCCGAAATTCGTGCGACGGGCCAAATCTACACGATTACCGATTTTGGCAGCACCAACGGCACTTTTGTGAATGGGCAACAACTGGGCAACAATATGCCGCGTGTACTCATGACAGGCGATACGATCCGCATTGGCGACACTGTTTACGCCTTTGAAATACGTACTAATCAGCAAGTCGGGTCGGGTGTCTACAACAATCAAGGCCCAAATCCAAATTTCGCGCCAACCCAGCTCGCCCCGCCGTCACAGTATCCCGGCACAGCCTATGGTGGCAACCCACCCGTTATGCCAAATCCACCGGGCTACCCCCCTGTACAACCATTGGGCAACTACCAGCAACCCTACTCACCTCAGCAAAGCAGCTTTCCGTCAGCGTCGGGTGGCTCCTCTGGCTTCAATCAGTACAATCAGGCACCGTTGCAGGGGGCGTATACTCCACCACCACCGCCGCCGCAATACAATCCCGCGTCCATGCCCGGCGCGTATCCTCAACAGGCATATCCTCAGCAAGCGGGCGGCCCTTCACCATATGTATCACCACCAGCGACACCACCCAAACGCTCCGGCGGTCTACGAACAATTCTCCTTGTGGGTCTGGCATTGATCGTCATTCTCGGCGCGGCAGGGACGTTTTTTGTGGTTCACAACAATCAGGTCGCAGCTGATAATATACACGCAACCGCGACCACCCAGACCGGCACCGCGAATACAAAAGCCACCACCATCGCAGTCGCGCAGGCAACCGCTACCGCGGTGCTTAATGCAACCGCGACTGCTGGCGCACAGGGAACGATTCAAGACGGGTCATACGCAAGCGGTTCGGTTGTGCTCGCTGACCCTATGAAAGACAATAGCGGCGGCTACAAATGGCAGGAAGACAACAATTGCAGTTTCTCGCAGGGAGTTTACGAAGTCAAAGAGGCGAAGCAAAACACCTTTAGTTCTTGTTTTGCAACAAATACATCATTCAGCAATTTTTCCTATCGTGTGGCATTAACGATTCTTAAAGGTGATTGTGCGGGTATCGTGTTTCGCGGTGACGTGAACAGCAGCAAGCAATACTACTATGAGATTTGTCAGACTGGAACATACGACCTTGTGGTCTTCGATGGCAATGCAGGCAAATACCTGATTAAGCCCACTAACAGTAGCGCGATTAAAACTGGCAGCGCGATCAATGTTGTCGCGGTCACTGCGAATAACGACACATTGCAAGTGTTCGTGAATTCCATGCCGCTCAGCACGGTGCAAGACGCCACGCTCACAAGTGGGAGTATCGGCGTTATCGCGGTCAACGACAAGAGTAGTAATACAGACGTTGGTTTCGCGGGCGCGAAAGTCTGGAAGATATAAGCGGGGCTAGCCCTGAGTGAGACAGGAGAAAACACGCTACGATCTGTAGGGGCGGTGCTTCTACGCTAGTATGTTTTCGCTTGCAGAAAGAAAAGAGCACATGGCGCAATTTATGCAGTTTCCAACTGAACGCGAACGAGTGATTAGGAGTGGCAGCACAAGCGTTGGTATTATCCCTGAACTAAGCCTCGTCTCACACTTCCAAGTGGGGACGTGGGAAGTTCTTTACAGGCCAACCGAAACGGGCAATGTCAAACGTTGGGGCCTGCCACTGATGATTCCCAATTTCTCGCGTCTGCAAAACGGCATCTTCAAAGAAAGAGGAACGACGCTTCCCATTCACGGCTTTGGTCGTAACTTGCCGTGGACGGTTGTCGCTCATGAGGATGCGAGTATCAGCATTCAGCTCACCAGTAGCGACGCAACGCGCCACGACTACCCTTACGAATTCACCTTCACCGCTACCATCACGGTACAGGAAGAGATATTGTTGTACACGCTGACAATGGAGAATCGCAGCGATGAGATCATGCCAATCGCGCCCGGCTTTCATCCTTATTTTACCGTTGAGCAGACCGAGAAGCCCGGACTTGTAGTGACAACCATTCCCGACTTTGAGGTTAGCGCGTTCCAGTGGGACGTGAAGCCGCCCGACAATCCCTATAATTTTCCGCATACAGTAACGGTTCAGGTGCCGCAACATGGAACATTGACCATCGAGGAACTGCCTGACGCAGGCGAGTATAAACTCAAAAATATACAGGTTTGGTCGGAGCCAGCAGAGAAGCCCGATCACAATTTCGTCTGCTTCGAGCCAATCGTCACCAGCGAGGATGGTCTCAATCGGCCCGCAGACCGTTTGAACATTACACCACATAGCACGCAGCGTATCCTGTTACAATTGAGAGCGCGTGAGACGGCCCGTTAGTACGCAGAAACAAGCAAGAAGACCGCGCCTTTAATGAAAGATGAGAGTGTGGTCTTCCTGCCTTACATGCTTAGCGGTTAATTAGACGTGGAAAGCAGGACGTACCTTGCTGTCCGCGAACATGTAGATGATGATTATAGCAGCGATGATAATGCTGACCGCTTGAGCCGCGAAGGTGCTTCTACCTGTAGCGATATTGACGATGGCGAGTACAAGACCTATCGCCTCAAGAATGACTGTCGCCCAGAACGCCCAGGGTTTAAGCGTCCAGAGACCGTAGGCCAGCACAAGATTAGCGATACCAATAATGAGTGCGAAAACAACCAGAACAATACCAATCGCACCAGACCCTACGGCGAACAGTACAGTAAGTGCGCCAATGACGGCTAGGATGCCACTGAGGGCTGTAAGAACGGCGATAATCGTGATGCCAAGAGGGCGGCGGCGTGGTGCATTCATCGTCATGTTGTCCATGAAAATCTCCTTACATTCTACACGAGTGATTGTCAACGTATAGTGCTGACGTTTAATGATGCGTTATCTACTACAGCAAATAGCACACTACTACATATATTACTCTTGAGACAGGGAAAAAGGAGACAAAGAACAGAGCAGTTTTTTATAAGTAGAATAGAATGGCAGCTAGAAGCGTGACAGATACGGCCCAACCGTGTAAAATAGCAACGAGATTGCCTAGTTAAACGTATGTTAAGTATACTGTGTTGAGTAATAAAGAATGGGACACCCTTACCCGAAAGGGAGATGGCATGTCTCTTTTTCTTTGATACAGAAATCAATTACCAGCATCATACTCAGCGAAGTGGTCAGGACACTCCCCTGAAAACACGTCTAGTCGCAAAGTATATGCGTAAGTTACAATAGAAGTATAGTATGGCCCACTTTCCCTTTGCATGTGTTTTTAGGGATCATGCATGTCGGAGGCGCAGAAAGCAGGTAAGCACAATGGATAGACAGCCGGCTAACATGCACTGGCTACAGAATAACAATGAGCGACCCAAGCGGCAAACAGACCCTACAGGTCGCCCGACATCGGACGGACAGACGCCCCCAAAGCGTGGTTCCAGCCTCAATCGCTGGCTCCTCGTACTCGTCGCGGTAATGGTCGCGGTGTATCTTTATAGTTACTTGAATGTCAGCGCGAACAATAACGCGCCAGCACGAACAGAACTTTCGTACAGCGATTTTTACACGCAGATCGCACAGAGAAACATCAAGACCGCTACTCAGGTGGGACAGACGGATATTCAGGGTGAGCTAAATAACTCTGTTGGTGGACACACAAACTATCATGTGTATCAGCTCGCGAATGGCGATACCGACCTGCCTAAACTGCTGGTCGATAGTGGCGCGAAGTTCAACTATCAGCCGCCACCAGATAATTCGCTCTGGATCAACATTCTGCTTACGCTCCTGCCGTGGATAGCCGTGGCGTTGTTCCTCTTCTTCCTCAGTCGCAGAGCGTCACAGGGTCAACAGGGTATCTTTAGCTTTGGCAAGAGCCGCGCGAAGCTAATTCTCGAAGATCGGCCCAGCACAACCTTTGCGGATGTCGCGGGCGTTGACGAGTCCAAGTACGAGTTGCAAGAGGTGGTCGAATTTCTCAAGACGCCACAGAAGTTTCAACGACTCGGCGGCAAAATACCGCGTGGAGTCTTGCTTGTAGGCCCTCCGGGAACTGGTAAAACTCTTCTGGCGCGAGCGGTAGCAGGTGAAGCGGGCGTTCCCTTCTTCTCAATGAGTGGTTCCGAGTTTGTTGAAGTTCTCGTTGGTGTTGGTGCCAGCCGTGTCCGCGATCTGTTCGATCAGGCAAAGAAGGCATCGCCAAGTATCATTTTCATCGACGAAATCGACGCCGTTGGTCGGCAACGTGGCTCCAGCATCAATACGAACGACGAGCGCGAGCAGACGCTTAACCAGTTGCTGGTCGAGATGGATGGCTTCGATAATCGTCAGGCAGTTGTCGTCGTCGCGGCAACCAATCGCCCTGACGGACTCGATCAAGCCTTACTTCGCCCAGGCCGTTTTGACCGCCGCGTGACCGTAGATCGTCCTGACTGGAATGGGCGTCTGGCAATTCTCAAAATTCACTCGCGCACAGTACCGCTTGCGCCCGATGTTGATCTCGTCGCGCTGGCACGTAGCACAACCGGCATGGTTGGCGCAGACCTTGCGAACCTTGTCAATGAAGCTGCCCTGCTGGGAGCGCGGCGCAATCTTGATCGCGTCACCCAGAGTTGCTTCAATGACGCGTTGGATAAGATTCTGCTTGGCGCGGAACGTCCGCTCGTTCTTAGCGATGAGGATTTGAATGTCACCGCGTACCATGAGGGTGGCCATGCCCTCACAGGTCTCATCTTAGAGGGGGCCGATCCAGTAACAAAAGTTACCATTGTACCACGCGGGCAGGCACTCGGTGTCACTATGTATACACCGCTCGATGACCGCTACAACTACTCAAAGGACTATCTACTCGTGCAGATAGTTACCGCTCTGGGTGGGCGTGCGGCAGAGCAAGTGGTATATGGCAAAATCACTACTGGCGCGGAAAACGACCTGCAACGTGTGACCGCAATCGCGCGGCAGATGGTGACACGCTGGGGCATGAGTGAGCGCATGGGGACAGTCTCATTCAGTGAGCGACAAAGTCCCTTCGCAGGTGGTGGTGAAACGGGTGCGCCAACCAGCTATAGCGAGGAGACCGCTGAACTTATCGACGAGGAGGTTGATTCCATCGTTCGCACAAGTTACGCGAAATCTGTTGAGATATTGACGATGCATCGCCCGACGCTTGACCGTATCGCGGAAGAGCTGCGTCGTCACGAAACGATTGACGCGAAGCAGATGCGAAGCATCATGGAAGAGACAGGTGCACCGATTTCCTCGACACAATCGCTGCCTGTCGTTGGTGCGCCCCCACAACGGGTTGTTCCAGCAGCTCCCACAACGCCCGTGTCCTCCTACCAACCACCCGAAGGTGGGATGTAAGAAACCGTTTTACACAAAAAGGTATGATCGTGAAAAATCACGATCATACCTTTTTGTGTAAAACGGTTTCTCATCAAAGAAGTATTGCATGTCGGGATAAACAGCCTTTTCTCTGAGCAATGTAACACCCCGCTTAGAGTTTTGCCAATCTCTGCTTATTGCATCACAAAATAGTGGCTACGAACAAACAAAACGTGGTATGATATGCTTCATCCACTACCACAGTAAGACGGAAAGAGAACGTTTTTTCTTTTTCATGGTAGAAACCCATCCTTTATCGTAAGTGGAGTAGTGTTACTCTACTTAGATACTTCTACGTACTTTATTCTAAACCAGAAGAGGAAAACTATGACAAAGACAGCCATTACCAAAAAATCAGCAAAAAACGCTGAGCATGAGGCCGCTCATACAGCAGTGCAGAAGAAACAGCATAAAGAGAAAGAAGCACACGACGCTGCTCAGGCCGATGAGAAGACGCAACGCAAGGAGCAAGCAAAGCAAGAAGCCAAGCTGATGCTCAAGATCGAAGAGGCCAGACAAGATGTGAACAAAGCTGAGCAGAAGTTGGCAAAAGCTCAGGTCAAACTTGCAGAAGCTCAGGCGCGGCAGCAAGAACTTGAGGATAAGCTAGATAAGTTGCACGCTACGCAACATGAGTCACACAATGGCGTTCCAGCCACGTCTAACGAACCATTGACATCACTGGCTCAACCACAAGAGATGCCAGCAGAAGTGGACGCCACACAGCTCTCACTGGAGACACCATTCATTACCCAGAGTGCTGGCACAGCAGATATGATAGACACAACAACCTCAACAGAGGCATCCGAAGGCACACCATTAGCAACCTCGTTAGAGCCTGACCAGCCGCCAGCCGAGGGACGCACCGACATTACAGAGACAGCGCAGCAGGACTCAGCAGACATCGCTAGTAGCACAGATATACCGTCCGCCCTTGCACCCGAAAGCGTCAGCGAAACAGTAGCATTTACAGAGCAGGAGAGCGCGGAGGCGTCAGCAACGACACACGAGGAAGAGACGGACGAACCAGGTTCTTCGGATGATGCATCACAGAAAAGCGCAACAACGCACAGACGCACAAGAAGAACACACACAGAGCCAACAGAACAGTAGAAGCATGAGGGGTATGTAGGAGTGTATGGAGGGGGCAAGGTGTAGCATGGCCGGGGCAAGGCCCGCCATACTGTTTTGAACTTGCTTTGGCGTCTTCCCACAAATCTCCCTTTGGAAGAGCATGGAGGTTATACTCCATGCTTCCGCAGACACCTGTAATCACTATCCCGCATATTTATAAATTTGTACCATGCTTACATCGAGCGAAACTGGGAGAGCGGTTGTAGTATCGGGATTACCCGTGAACGCGTCACCACACGCTACAGCCATACCAAACCACATTGCCTGATTTGGAATGCTTTGCGTCAACACTCCCTGACTGACACCATCTACATAAAATTGTAGCTTGTTGGGACTCCATTCATATGTAAGCGTATGAAAATCTGCGCCAAAACTGCCCATCGCAGTTAGCTGTGTCGTCGGGCCGCCGTTGGTTCCATGATTGGTAAAGAATAATTCGTTTTTTGTTGCTGGCGGCGACTCGAAAAGGTCGGTCTGTGTGCCATTTGATGAACTGGGCCAGAGAATCGCATATGGACCTACACCTTTTCCATAGGGCAAGCGTACACGAACAACGTATTTGCCATAGGTTTGTGCGAACCGAAACGCTGCGACCCCACCCGTAGTATAAGGGAGACCATTTGTTGTTTTCCGTTCCATCCAGAGATGCAACATGCCGTTTGAGACCGTGACCTCGCCTGGACTGTAGTAGCTATCGCCGCCGCCATGTGGCCCGTCATACGTTCCCCACGTTGAGTTCAACTGCGTGCCGCTAAAATTATCACTATAAATAAGTTGCCAGTTCGCGCTACTACCGCCAATCACGCCAGTGCCACCATTATCGCCTCCACCTGGTGCCACAGGTGGTGCTACCGCAACTGATTGGGCCGTCGCTGTCGGTGGTACGATATGGGTAACTACAGGCGTAACAGGCATCGCCGTAGCCGTCGTCCCATGTGTTGGCATTATGACTGGTTTTTTACCACTAATGGCTCCCACGTCAGGGTGAGTAACCGTTGTATGGTTGCTCCCAACAGGTGATGCTACATGTGAAGTTCCATTGGGTGATAATGATACATGAGTCAGTGTAATAAATGAGGCTACCGCGATGACTGCTGCCAGAGCAACCAGCATCAAGCCAATCCATTTTTTCCGTCGTCGAGTAATATTATTCATGAACGAGTCTACTCCTTGCGTTCCTTGTGCATACAAGGATAACACCACAGTATGCAAGAGGACATAGATTGTCTTGAATATAGCGTAAAAGTACCTGTACTCTAACGGGTTCCTCAACCACAAACACTGTGAGGGCGTATATGTCAATGTGTTTACCCGCTTCTCTTTTCGTTGTATTATATATATTGTCCCGAACCCCTTTGAAGCGATCTTCTAACCACGAAGGGAAGCACGCCGTATATAAACGTATATATAAGAACACTCTTTCGGATTTGACTAGATGGCCCTTTACGCAAAAAAGGATTTTTCACATGGCAAAAGCATTAAACAGTACAGGCTCATTGAGTCGAACACATACGCTGACAGGCTCGTTGCAATCGGTACAAACGTTGCGGCTCGTGCTTGGCTACGCAGCGATGTTTGGCGCCCTTATTTTCCTGCTTGGTACAAGCTGGGACATTCAATGGCATAGTGCCATTGGACGTGATCGAACATTGATACCACCGCATATTATGATGTTGTGTGGTGTAACCTTGAGTGGACTCGCGGGCCTGACCGCGATTATTATTGAGAGCATGTGGGCGCGTCGGGCCTCTGCTGTGGCGCAACATAGCACGCATTTTGCTGATATCTTCTATGGGCCACTAGGGGCGTACATTCTTGGCTTCGCGGCCCTCACTGCCGCTATCGCCTTTCCGCTCGATAGCTACTGGCACGCCCTGTATGGTATCGACGTGGCAATCTGGGCACCATTCCACATCATGTTCGGTTTTGGTATGGGCGCGGTTGGCCTGGGTGCAGTTTATGTGCTGGCCTCTGCCGCGAATATTGCGAAAATGCGCGACGACAAAAAAGCTTCCCGTTGGGCCAATCTGGGCGTAGTCCTGGCCTTCGCGGTCATGATGAGCATTTTTACGTTGCTCCTGTTCGACTCTATAGAGACACGCAATTTCATTGATCTCGGCTTTACCCGTGTCAGTCTCTTCCCACTGCTCGCGGGCGTGATGGTCACAACCACGCTTGTTGCCACTGTACAGATTGTCCCCTGGCGGTGGGCGGCCACTTCGGTTGTCGGCCTTTACCTAGCCTTCGCGGCACTCATGGCACTATTCGTACAACCTGCCACCGATTACTTGCTGACAATTGAACGGCTCGCCTACAGACATAGCCGTCCCATTACGTCGATTGTCGCGCTAGAATGGTTTCTTGCGCCTCTGCTTGTCGCTATTCTCATTGACGTTGTGACCCGACAGGCGCGACGCAACAACTGGTCGGCACGCAAAATAACGCTTGCCTATGTGCTGGTCGCATTGGTTAGCACCATTCCAATGCCCGCGATTTATCCAATCTACGCGTTCTACATTTATGAGTTGTTTGGCATCGCGAGCATTCTGTTTGGACTGCTATTAGGGCTAGTTGGTACATCGCTTGGCACGTGGTTTGGACAAAATATGGGCGCGTCCCTACGAAAGATTGAAAGATAGGGAGAAAAGATGTCCAAGCTTTTACAACGTCTCTTGTTACTGGTGGGAATTGTGGCATTGCTTGTCGTGCTTGTAGAGCTTGGCTTCTCTGTTGCCGCGACAACACACGGCAACACGCCTGTGCGTGTTGTCCATGTGAACGCTGGCCCGTATCCTCTGATCGTCAATCTCTACAAAGCACCGGCGGATGCAGGCTACGCCTTGCCTTTTTCGCTTGCGCCACAACAGCCAATCAGTGGCAAGTTGAGCTACGATGTGTTCTCGGTTCCAGTATCTACTATTCATGCCACGCCTGTTCGGGCTAGCCTTAGCCCTGATGCCAACACTCAAAATGGTGTACAAGGTGCGGCAGAGATCACGGTACAAGGTGACTGGATATTGCAAATCACCGTTGATGGCCCGTCGGGAAAAGCTACCGCGTCTGTGCCGATTACGGCTACAGCCCCACCAGCTATTCCCGTATGGTTGGGATGGCTCATTGGCCTCATTCCACTCTACGGCGTCCTGGGCTTTTTGCTTTCGCAACGTCGTCGCAAACAAACGCATACATCGCTGGAGGATGGTGTGTTGGTGCCGAAAAAGGTACTACCACCTGTTCCGCTAACCGCCCTCTACAAAAATTCAGGTGTGCCAGAAACGTTGGACAGGTCCGAATAATTCGTTTATTCTTGGATTACTACCTGAAATGTTGCTTTCTGGACAGCCTGACCCGCGAGTTGAAAGCTCACTGTGATATTCCATGCGCCCGCCATTGAGAACGCTTTACCCACAGGGAAGGTCGCTACATAGGTAGTGCCGCGCATTGTTGTTTGCTCAATCGCGGTTCCCATATTCATGGCCTGCATCGCGGTGACGAGTTGTACTTTCGCGTCCGTCACAGATTTGCCGTTCGCATCGGTGATTGAAACGATCACTGTGTTCGTACTATTGACGCGCCCAGGTAAGACCTGAAAGCCAACCGTGAACGCGCCAACTTTTTGTTGTTGCGTGGTATCGGTTGCCGACGACGGCGTTGTTGCTGGCGGATTTGTATAAGAGGTTGTAGGGAAAACAACTGGTGGCGCGTAGAACGCCATCAGCGCGGACGTGAGTAACACACCAGCCCCAAGTAACGTCTGTAGCATAACGAGCAATTTTACGTGGCGTGTTGTGCGCTCTAACGTCGATTGGCGAGTACGACGACCCGGCATATCCGCATTGACGACAGCCAGCAGCAAGGTTTGACGCATCAGACGGGGACGCAACACAAACAACAGGTATAGGCTCGCGAGCAAGAGTAGGGCGGCAAGCACCAATCGTACCAGAAACGAATGCCCATAGGGGTCGGTCAGGAGCAGGCGTGGTGTGCTAATGGTTGTTTCGCCCAGAAAGAGTAAGCTTACAATGTGAATACTCATCGCGCCAAGAACAAAAGGAGTCAAACGACGAAGAAAAGTCACAATGGTTTCCGTATTCGAGCCGAGGTCAATAATCGAAAGAAGGGGGAAAAGCACATAGCCAAGGTAAGTCAGGCCACCAAACCAGACACATTGCGCGAGCAGTAACAGCCCATTCAGGATGACCGCGCTAGCATGAGGTTGCACCGTCGAAATTGTGGTGTCGGTCAGAGCATAGGTGCAGATAATCGCGCCGACTAACAGAAACCAGAGACTGGTATAACGTTGCAGGGGGGCCGTTGTTGTACTGAGCGCGTCACGTTCAGTCAGAGCTTTTATTGAGCCAGTGGTAGTTGCGAACGAGCCTGCTTGCTGAAGGCGAAGTGGGCCAGTGCGTGTTGTACTGGGAACTCGTTGCGCGACGGGTTCCACTTCCTCTCTATCTTGTGGGCGTGTAACCCGCCACAGCAGCGCGAGGGCTAGTAGGAGTAGCACGCAACGCACAAGCCAGAGGCGTCCATACAGGGTATCAGTGAGCAATGTGGGCAGGGCCGAGAAATTGAACGGCCCCTGCTCCAGGGCGCGTGTGACGTGGATGCTACGCAGGGCCAGCGAAACGACCTCGCCGACCAGCAGGGCCGAGAGGCAGAGCCATTGCAGTGGCACAGCCTGCCGTCGTGTGCGATCCAGCAGATCGAGTACACGCTCGAAACGTGCAAGAATAAGGCGTTCCGTCACCAGAATACCCACCCAGAAGACAAGTGCCGCCATAATCAGCCATTCCCACGCAACCGAAAGACCGCCAAGCATATCAAGCTGACGAATATCCGTCGTGCAATTGTCGTCGATGCAGTTGCTACTCTCCGGCCCCAGCTTCGGAGTTCCCGCCAGTCCCAGCGAGGAACTACCAATATCGAAGCCGATTTTGCCATAGGTGGTGTGACCATCGTCATTCGCTACCGCCGTCCACGTCACAAGATAACTGCCACGCGCCAGCGTCCCCGGCAGCATTGTATCCAGTTCGTGCGGATTGCTCTGAGCAACCGCGCTCTGTGTTGCCACCGCGATGTACGCGCCATTCTGCACATACGCGACCTGCACCACGCTCATCGGGCTGACGCTCGCGTTGAAGTAGATGCGAATAACCTTTGGTGGTAGCACCACCGTAGAGCCGTCAACGGGGTCGGAGCCAACAACATACGAGTGGGCCAGAACCACCTGTGGCTGGAACACAACAAGGCTGATGTAACAAAGTATGCTATTCAAAAGTGGCAGGAAAATGAGGCTGAAAAAGCGACGATGCCTATTCTTCATGGTGTTTTCAATCTTCTTGCTGACGCCAAAATAGAGAGTCTTGCTAGCAACGATTGTACATCACTCTCGCCCCACCCGCAATACATTCGCCACACATTAGCGAAATTTGCCAGTGTGATACTAGCCATTTACGCCTGAACCATTGTCTCTGTATCTCAATTGCCGCTATAATGAGTGGTATATAAAAAGAATATAATAAAATAAAAGAGTGGAATATTCTATGCAAAAAAGCTTCTGGGGCCAATCGCTGGCACGTATCGCGCTCTGGACACATGCGCTGGGTGTCGCGGGGTTCTACTTATATGTCTGGCAACGAACACTTCCGCGCGATGAAGACCGTTTACATAAGGTGCCACTACGCAAGAATATGCCTTCATTGACCGCGACGGAAGTGGCGCATGAGCCAACCGTATCCGTGATCGTGCCAGCACGCAATGAAGAAAACAATATCAATCGCTGTATTCGCTCGCTTTTGGAGCAGGACTATAGCCAGTTCGAGGTGATCGCTGTTGATGATGGCTCAACCGACAACACGGCTCGTCTCCTTGACGAGTTGGCGCAGACGCATCCACAGGGAAGTCGGCTCTACGTATTGCGACTGCGCGACGAGTTGCCCGCAGGCTGGGCGGGTAAGTCACACGCACTTCATCGCGGCGTGCAGGAATCGCAGGGTGACTGGCTGCTGTTTACCGATGCTGACACCTGGCACGCTCCCAACGCGTTACGCTCCTCCATCACACAAGCGGTACGCGAGGGGATGGACCTGTTCACCGTGGGCGCGTTTCAAGAATTACCCACCTTCTGGGAGCGTACACTGATGCCGATGGCCTATCTGGGTATTGGAATGCAGTATCCACCAAAGTTAGTGAACGACCCCAGAAGCAAGGTTGCGGTGGCGAATGGGCAATATCTCATGATAAGAAAAGCAGTGTATGAAATAATCGGCGGCTACGCCCGACCCGACCTGCGTGGCACGCTACTGGATGACCGCGACCTCGCCCACGTGGTGAAGTCCAACGGTTTCAAACTGCACTTTGTGGACGGACAAGAGCTTGTCCATGTCCATATGTATCAAGGGTTGCGCGATACATGGCGCGGTTGGCGCAAAAACGCGTATCTTGGCAGTCGCGGCGGACTCCCCTTCGCCTTGCTTGAACTGATTGGTCTGCCAATGGTGACGGTACTTCCCTTTTTTGTGCCGCTCCTGACTCACTTGCTTCGCACTCACAAGGAAATTGGTATAGTAGAGGCAACAGCTGTAAGCTTTGTAGAACTGGTTCCATTGCTAGCGTATCGCTTGTGGGTAAATACGCTCTTACGGGTTCCCTGGTATTATGCCTTCACACATCCGTTAGCCGGCGCGATTTTCGAGGGCATTCTTGGACAATCGATGTGGCGCGTGCTCACGCGCAAAGGCGTTGATTGGCGTGGTAGACAATACAGTGAAGGGAAGGCTGGTTCAGAAGCCTCGCCCGTTAAGACCAAAACGAAGTAGGTCAGAACGTACTAATGATGCGGAAAACGAGTAGTCGAAGCAAAAAAGCATGGAATAAGCAGGCCACGCCGCTCAAATGACGAAACCCGTAGTATGGTAGTGGCGGGCCTTGCGCCTGCCATGTCCTCTCACGTCCCTTCCCCCTCATGAGCTAACCCACAAGTCCCACTCAATTGCCAAGCTGAATTGCACATGCTATGCTTCGGGTAAGAAAAACCTCTCAGTGCTGGGCTGTGGTTCGAGGAATGTTGTGATGCTATGGGGGCAAGAGGTGATACTAGCGATGAACAAAAAAGCCGTATATCTGATCTTTGTGCTAGTGGTGCTGGCGGTGTCGTCGGGTGCGTATGTATTCGGTGGAACACAAGCTTACTCTCGCTATCAACAAGCAAATATAGCAAAGCAGAAACACTGTGGCGATCAGGCTTCCGTTCGCATCTGTGTTGTCGTACCCAAAACTATTTTTAGTGCATACTATCCCTCGTACCTCGCCGCTCAGCCACAGACGCAACTCTTCACCATCGAGTACAGCAGTAAGACCGCGAAAACACTTTTTATTCATGTTACCGTCAACGACTTCACCGAGACACAGACGAAAAGCGTGTCCGCGACTTCGACCCTGCAACGTGAACAATTCCTTCCGCCTCTTCTCAAGCAGGGGCGTGTGCTGGCAACGTTCACGCATGATCTAACCGCAGCAGTACATGTACAGGTGACGGATGCGAACAAACAGCTCTATTACGAGAGTGATAGCACACTCGCCTTACACTCGCGCTGGCTGATGCAGTGGACTCAGCAGAATCGTTTGCGTATCGCAGCGTGGGTGACGCCAGCCGACCCTGCTGTAAATGAACTTGTACAAAAGGCGCAGGGGTATCTGCAAAATCAGCCGCCTCCAGTACCGGCGGGTATGATTGGCTATAAAGGGGCCGAGCCACAGCAGGTTCGTGATGAGGTCGATGCCCTTTATGACGCGCTTCGCCTGGGATACCACATGAAATATGTGCAGGCAAGCATTCCCTATACAGGGGCGAACAGCAATAATACCTCTATTCAAAATATCAAGCTTCCGACGGAGGTACTCGCGCAAAAGAGCGGAATGTGCATTGAATTGACGACATTGCTTGCCGCAGCAGTCGAGCGCATTGGCTTACACGCTGAAATTGTACTTGTTCCTGGTCATGCGTTTCTTGGCGTCGCGGTGGATGAGAAAAACACCACAATGCAATACTGGGACGCGGTGGATTTGAATAACAATGTCGCGGCAGATTCTGCGAATGTTGACGCGAACAATACCTATACGCGCTACGCATCTCAACACACATTAGTGGATACAATTGTGATTGGTGATGCACGCGCTGCGGGTGTTGGCCCGATGGTATAAGTTCTCGTCAGACGAGAAAAGAGGAAGAACACGAACGTGGGAGATTTTTCAGCATGGTTTGGGGGTGGCAGTTTCGGCGGTTTCGCCTGCTGTATGCTCGCAATAGCCACAAACGCGCTTTATACAACGCTCCGCCGACGCGGAACAACGCGCCAACTAGCTGGCGCGGTTGTTGCATGTGTTGTATGTGCCTTGCTGTTGCTGCCCGCAATTGTGTGGTACACCTCACGCTTTACTATTGAACAGACCAACCTGTCGCTCGCAGAAGTGCAGGTCGTCCTCGGCTACATTGCGCTTTGTGGCTGGATTCTGCCCATAAGCATTACTACATCCTATTGTCTCTTCACAGCACCACGGCTCTCGACGACCTCGGTTAATATTCCATTACAAAAACGCACGACCCGTCTTAACCCGACCAGCACATTGCATCCACCAAGGCGGCAAGCGGGGGCGGCGGTGCCATTTGTGATTAACGAAGAGACACCCTGGGGTTGGCTGGAACATCGTGGCGGACGTTTTCAGGGGCAACGGCTCGCGTTAAAACTAGCAATTGTTACGCTGGGCCGTGACGATGATAGCGACATATGGATTGATGATGATATGGCCTCACGCTATCATGCTGAGTTAGCCTGGAATGAGGGCAATGTCTACGTAACCGATTGTGACAGCATGAACGGCGTACTCCTCAACGGGACGCGCATTGCTGGCTCTGCCATCATGCAGTCAGAAGATACACTAGAGATTGGCGCGTACCGTTTTGTGTTCACACTCGCGGAAAAACAGGAGTCAATCCTAGAATCGTTCGATCCGTTGAACAACCATACATGGCGTTCCTCGCTCGATCTATTGACAGAAAGAAGTGGTGTCCTGCCCGCGTTGCAAACGGCGGAGGACGCGCTTGAGAAGATACCGACCACCGCGCTTGGTAACGCGGTTGGGGGAGTATCTGAGGAGATGCTGAGTGAATGGCAGGAAACCACATCACTGCAAAGAGTAACGCCACTTCCTGTGCCACAGGAACGCTACGCGGCTCTGCTCATTCAAAGTGGCGAACTCGCGGGAAAAGCGGTGATACTGAATCGTCCCGCAATCACATTTGGACGGGGAGTCGAATGCAATATCGTGATGAACGACGCCTCGGTTTCGCGCCGACATGCTCAATTTTCACATCTCGTGGGCGGCGACTATGTGCAGGATCTGACAAGCCGTAACGGGACGGTGATTAACGACGCGCCACTCTTGCAACCCCATTTGCTACAGGCAGGGGATCGCATTCGTATGGGTGCTGTTTTGCTTGAATACCTGGCTGAATATCAAGAGCGTAACACGTCTTTACCACAACTTGTTACGCCTCAGTCATTCTCACAGTTGACGAGCGGGCCGGTTCCTTTGAAATTGCCTAGCAGACAAAAATAACGCTTCCTCAACAGCTGTCACCACTCTACCTGCACATTAGCCAGGGGAGTCTCACTCATAACCTGCCGTCCATGTCCGGGATAGAGATAGCGAACGGGCAGACTACGTAGCACGCGCATTGTCTCGTCGAGCAGTTGCCGATTGACGCCTCGTCGTAACAAGGGGGCGTGACCGTCAAAGAGAACAATGGTATCGCCACATAACAGTTCGTGTGTAAAAGGATTGTACAGACAGAGGCTTTCGGGCGTATGTCCAGGGCTGGCGATGACACGCCAATCAGGGTGAAAAGGTAGGCCCCCCACATCTTGCAACCACAGGTCTACAATTTTTACCTGCTGCACATACTGGGCTGAAAACACATCCAGATGCTGTAGAGTTCCCGGCACCATGTGGGTGATGCGCGGCACTGCTGTGTAGGGTGAGGTCCGCGAGATTGTCAGTGCTGCGGCGGAAGCCGCGATTGGAGCGGCACAGAAACGTCGTAGCAGCCCGACACCATTGGTGTGTTCGGGATGCAGATGTGTCAAGACGATAAGGTCTACATCAGCAGGCGAGCGATGCAAAAAATGCTGGATATATGCGAGAAGCAGGCGTGTGTGCATCTCCGAGCCTGGGTCTACAACCAGCAGTTTATCCTCTTCGATGAGGTAGGTGTTTGACAGCGAGAAGCGGTCTGTAATGGTGTGAACACAGCGAGGGCGTGACGAATGCGGCGACTCGTCTTGCGCCGAGTTTGTCGATACTGCAACCATAGTATTGTCTCCGAATGACACAACAAATTCTTGCTCTATCGTACCATCTCTGGCAAGCAAATATGGGGGGTCGAGTAGTAAGGGATACTGTTGCAGAATGCCTTTTCTTTTGTCAATCGAGCGGCGTTCCAAGCGCAAAAAAAGAAGGGAGTTGAGGCGTTCGGCGACAGTATCCGCTGCACCACAGACCCCGTATTAGCCCATATTCACCTGCACGTGTTTTCATCATCGTTCTTCATTTCGTTTGCGAATTCTCTCCAATGTGTATTGTCGTGCTTGCATTCCCCGTCGTCCCTGTGCTATTCTCTGAATGTCGTTGCTACGACCTGTGTTCTTGTCGAGTCTCTCATACCGAACGGAGTTCTCTGAATGTCGAAACGTCTCCGAGTCCTTCACACGTTTTCCCATTCCCCACACAGTCTGATGCTTTTGCGTCGCGCGTCCCGCTACGCCGCGCTCGCACTTCCCCGATTTGCACGTCTCTCGCTTGTTTTACTCTTCCTTGCATCTTTCGCACTGGGAGGGGGGCAATAGTGTGATCGTGCCTGTCGCATTCGCTGCTACCCGTATCTTTTCTCATTCCACACCCTCTCCTGATGCCGCCGTACTGCATTCGGTAGACGTACACGATGTCCCACTCGCTCGTGGTGCGTCCAACACGCGGGCATTGATCGCCGTCCGGCCACACAACGCGTCACCGCAAAATCCCTATGACATCGGCATGGGCCAGTTGCCCTTCTACACCTATGTCACCCACCCCTTGAACGTGTGCGCGTGTGGCAAAAAGGAGATCGCCGTCAATGTCGCCAACGGCAACTTGCTCCTGCACAGCGTCGAGGTGCAGATTCGCGGCACGGGCGAAGACCTCTCAATTGATGCCTACTATAACAGCAAGCTCAACACCAACTTCTATCAGGAGTTTGGGCAGAACTGGAACGTCGGGCTGGGCCGCGATGTGTGTCTTGACCTGAGCAATCCCGCGACGGGCATTATCTTGTATGGCACAACCAACTACGAAGCCTACTTCGCCCACAACACCGACGGCAGCTTCACCAGTCCCCCAGGGATCAACGCGACCCTCAAGGACAACGGGAATAGCACATACACACTGACCTATCACCAGAGTGGCCAAAAGTGGCTGTTTGGCAGCAACAATAGTCTCGCATCCATCACCGACAAGAACGGCAACAGCATTTCGATGCAGGAAAGCGGCGCAACCACGTCCTCGATCACCGACACCCAGGGCCGCGTCGTCTCGGTGCAACACAACAGTTCGGGCCGCATCACTCACTTCTTTTCGCCCTCGTCGGCCCGCACCAGTTATAGCTACGATGGCAACAATAATCTCGTGAGTTCCAGCGACCTGCTGGGCAAGACCACCAACTACGGGTATACCGGAACCGACCTCACAACCATCACCGACGCCCGCAACGGCGTCACCACGATGACCTACGACGGCCTGCATCGAGCGACCTCAATCACCGACCCGCTCAATGGCGTTACGACCTTTACCTATAACGCGAACAGCACAGTTGTCACCGACCCCAATGGTCACGCGACCACCTATGCCTACGATAGCGGCTATAAAGTCACTACCACCACCGACGCGGCAGGTCACGTCAAACTGAGTGCCTTTGACGCCGCAAGCTACAAAGTTGTCTCGACCACCGATGCACTCAATAACAAAGACACGTTCAATTTCAACGCGCAGGGCAACCTGACCACCGTCACCGATGGCAACGGCAACAAGAGTAGCGCGACCTATGGCAACGCGTCGCTGCCGTACTCGCCCGATACCGCGACGGATACGCAGGGCAACAAACTCAGCTATGCCTATGACGCGGTGGGCAATGTCACCTCGACCAAAGACACGCTCGCGGCCCAGAACACCGTCGGCTACGCCTACAACAGCAACGGGACGCTCGCGCGTGTCACCGATGCCAATGGCAACGCGACGGCCTACGGCTACGATAGCCAGGGCAACCTCACCAGTGTCACC
The DNA here is from genome assembly GCA_038211295.1 of Ktedonobacterales bacterium. Taxonomy (GTDB): domain Bacteria; phylum Chloroflexota; class Ktedonobacteria; order Ktedonobacterales; family Ktedonobacteraceae; genus JBBQVS01. The sequence goes on from JBBQVS010000014.1 coordinate 51,355, forward strand.
CCGCCCAGTCCACTTGGGGCGGAGACACTAACCCGCGACGCGCTGAGTCGCGTCACCAAAGTTGTGGATGGCAATGGCAAGGCGACCCGCTACGAGTATAACGACCTGGATCGCATCACCAAAATCACCTACAACGACGGCACGACGACCACGCGCTACACCTACGACGACAATGGCAGCCAACTCACGCTCACCGATAGCACGGGCGTCACCAGCTTCGTCTATGACGGCCTCAACCGCATGACGAAAAAGACCTTGCCCGATGGCACAGTCCTCACGTATGGCTACGACAAGGTGGGCAACCTCACCAGTTACACCGACGTGGGGGGAACCGTGATGTATGGCTACAACGTTGTTAACCTGCTGACCTCGCTCACTGAGCCTGGGGGTGCGAAAACGACGTACAGCTACGACAACGGCAACCGTCGTATCAGCATGACGTTGCCCGCCTCAACGGGCATCAGCGTCAGCTACGGTTACGATAACGCGGGGCATACGCTCTCGATCAAAGCGGTCAAAGGGGCAAGTACCCTCATCAATTTCCGCTACGCGTATCGGGCCAATCTCAAGAGCAGCGTCACCGATGTCAACGGGTTCGTCACGTCCTACAGCTATGACGCGCTCAACCGCATGACCGACTCGCTCATTAAGAACAGTTCAGGGGTGCAGACCAGCGACTTCGCATACACCTACGACGGCGCGGGCAATCGGCTCACCGCCAACGTCAACAACGGGAGTATCACCACCTACACGTACAACACCGCCAACGAACTGCTCAAACGGGTGCAGCCGGGGAACATCGTCACGAACTACGCCTATGACGGGGCGGGCAACGAGACGGTGAACACGCTCCAGACGTTCACCATCGACCAGAAGAACCAGACCACCACGATAGACACGACGACTGCGCCCACCACGCATAACACCTACACGTATAGCGGGGCCACCCAGACAGACCGTGTGCAGGTCAACGGCATCACCAGCGTGTTCAGCGCTCTGGGCCTGAGTGTTGAAGGAAAAGGCTCGGCGACTCCTGTGTACTACACGCGCACGAACGCGGGCCAACTAGTCAACGAGCGCATGACGACGGGAACCTACTACTACCTCATGGATGATCTCGGTTCGGTGGTCGATGTGGTCGATAGCAGTGGTACAGTCAAGAACACGTATACCTACCACCCATTCGGCAACAACGCGGGCTGGACGGTAGGCGTGAGCAATCCCTGGCACTTCGCCAGTGGCTACTACGACAGCAACACCACCCTGTACACGTTCGGGCAACGCTACTACGACGCCGACCTGGGCAGCTGGACGCAGCTGGATCCCGTTGGCGGCACAGTGGGCAACCCCAATTCGGGCAACCCCTATGTGTACGCGAATGACGCGCCGAACATGCTGGTGGATCCGAGCGGGAGAAGTGGTTATATCAATGCAATTGTAGGCGCACTCCTTGCTGTTTATGGTGCTGCTGATTTTGGCGAGGTAGTAGCAACAGCTGTGGCCGCTGCTATTGGCGGTCCACTCGGCTTACTTCTAGGATTAGCCGTAGTTGCTGTTGCAGTTTATGGAGAACTCCTTGCAGTAAATACCGCGTTCGACGCCTGTGGACTTTCTCAATTCGATTTTCCGCTACCATCACTGTAGCGTTTAGTTACCAATAAATACCGGAGAACAGATCAGTTTTACGCTATCTGTTCTCCACAGGACAAACGAACAACACTCAAACTGGTCGGTAAAAACTTCTTTTGCACTGCTCCTCTTCAGTTTGTTTGCTTGTCAATACGAACAGAGTGACTGACAACTACTTTGGATAAGTAGGAAAGGAAACATTTGTTATGTCAGACTTTTCCGCTATTCGCGCCATTATCATAGTTGTAATTATTACGCTAGGAGCATTTAGCCTTCTCTCTATAAGCAGTGCTATTCGTGTCCCGACCGAATCAAAACAGCACCATGTTAGAAGTCTTACGTTCTCTCTCATTGCTCTTGTTTTACTAGTACTAGTACTGCTCTTCCTTCCCGGAGGTACCTCTATGTTCAAGTAGAAATGTTTTACAAGTATACAGAGTTGTGAATAACAATTTCTTTTAGAACAAGTTCATTTATTGCTATGCATATTCCCTTGCTCGACCTACCTGGTAATATATTCTCTCTTCTGCATCCTCACACTCATGAGAAAAGTGCGATACAATACACTGTTATAGAAGAGAGATTACACCCAGGCTTTTTCGTCCCGCCGAGTTTCACCACTCGGCATCACTTGGGGGGAACGTTTCATGACTTGCCTAACACCGATGGCAAATGATGACCTCGGCTCCGTGCTAGCAGTGGCGCGGTCAAGAACACGTATACCTACCACCCGTTCGGCAACAACGCGGGCTGGACGGTAGGCGTGAGCAACCCCTGGCACTTCGCCAGTGGCTACTACGACAGCAACACCACCCTGTACACGTTCGGGCAACGCTACTACGACGCCGACCTGGGCCGTTGGACGCAGATGGATCCCGTCGGGGGCACGGTGGGCAACCCCAATTCGGGCAACCCCTACGTGTATGCAAACGATCTGCCCAATATGCTGGTGGATCCGAGTGGAGCATGTGATTATGTTACTATCGCCATTTTAATAGGAGCAATTGTTGCTGGTGGTTTAGTTTTAGCGGCTTTAGCACCTGCAGGAGTGCCAACCGCAGCTGCTATCTTTACTGCTCTTACCACAACTGTCACCCCTACAACGGCAGTAACGCTTGGCTTCTTAGGCACTCTTGCTGGTTTTCTAGTAGCAGCAGCAACAGCTTTACAATGTATAGCTCAAGGTTTTGGAAGTTGACCTCGTAAGTAGAAGGGCCTGTCTCCTAAAACTCATTGTGATGTGAGACAGGTTCCCTCTCTTCCCAAAAGTATTTAACACAAACGTGTTAAAGGATAAAATAAAAGCCAACATTTATAAGTATGATACTAGCAATGAAAAGAAGGAACCGTTTCATGAAAAGAACCTCTTCGCTTTTAGTAGGTGTTGCGTGTCTTATTTTAGCGATAATATTTGCATCTAGTGTAGTTTTCTTAAATCCTTCTCCCTCACTTCGCTTTTTCTTGGATGGTATTGCAATAATACTGCTAATACTTACTTTTATCCTTCTAATAAGAGCAAGACTTTCGCGTAGATAATTGTGTTTATAATAAGTACATATAACGCTAACACAACTAGGAGATATCATAGAATAAAGTCCTCAGCTGGGTGACATTGTACTTTATCATCAACTAAATGGAGACATAAATCCCGCTATTATAGTTAAAGTGCTTTCCTCTACATCGGTAATACTTGGTCATTTTGTTATAGGCGGCATGATTAGTACTAGAAAACCTGTAGAACGAGGAGAGCAAGCAAACCAATGACAACCTGGAGGTCGAGGAGTAACGGAGCGGGAAGCCACCCTAAGCTGTAAAGTCGCTTCTCAGGCCAGCTGATAACGAGAGCCTACGAGGCGAAGAAACCCTTCCTATAAGAGATATTGGTGGCTTAGGGCGGTTTCCCGCTCCGTTACTCCTCGACCCCTGTATGCTATACTGATACTATATTTGAGAGAAACCTCACAGGAGGGGCAGCAGTCATGTCACGTATTCGTGAAGGTCAATGGCCTGATTATTCATATATTGTGCCGCATAGCTACACAAAGGCAAAGGTGCGGCTGATCGGCCTGGGCAACTATACACCCAGTAGTAGCATTACAAATGAGTTCTTCGCCCATATTTCTACGCGGATGGGTGATCCCCGCAGCGCGAGCGATCTGGAACGCGTCACCGGACTTGAGACGCGCCATGTACGTGCCAGTTCAATCAAACTTTGTCAGCGCATCGTTGGGTTAGATGCACCTGGCCTGCGCCTTGACTCAGATGCTTCACTGGATGAGTCGATGGTAGACATGGCAGTGATCGCGGCACAACGCGCCATCGCGAGTTCTGGTCGCGGCTTTTCAGAGATCGACACGGTGGTCGGCGCGTCTTCCTCCGACAATGATGGCTTCCCGACTATCGCGGGTATGGTGGCGATGCGCCTGGGCTTGCGCCAGATACGCGCAACGATGCTCAAGGGGGCCTGTGCCTGTCAGACAGAGGCGTTCCAGACATGCGCTGAAGTGCTCTCCGCGAACTCCGCGAAACTCGTGCTACTTGTTACCTCGGAAGGCTTGCTGCCCAATATCACAAACATTCTTGATTGGAAGACAAGTTCCCTGTTTGGCGAGGGGGCCGCCGCGTTCCTGCTAGAACGCGGAGACGAGGACACCTATGTCATCAACGGCTCAGACGCGCAACAAGCGACCTCGTTGATGTTTCAACTGCCTGTGCGAAAGGACGCGGTTGAAATGGCAGAGGTGGACAACACAATGCAGCATTTGTTTCAAGAAGGCAAGGGCAAAGAGTTAAGCGCGATGATTGCCGATTATATGATTGGCTACACCAAGATGAACGGGAAAGAGGTCTACCGCGAAGCCCCACGCGCGATGGCTGAGAGTCTCGACGCAGTGCTACGCCACGCGCACTTAGCATATACAGATGTCGCCCACATAGTGCCGCATCAGGCCAACTCGCGCATCACGCATCGGCTGGGAGAGCTGCTTGTGAACGATTATGGCTGGCCCGCCTCAACTATGGAGAAACTTGTCGATAACTTTCGCTATTATGGCAACCTCTCAAACGCGAGTATCGCAACCGCCCTCGTCGAAATGCTCCGCAAAGACGAACTGCACGACGGGCAATGGATTGCATTACCTGCTGTCGGTGGTGGCATGAATTATGGATGCTGGCTCCTACGCTTTCACAGCTTTAACAATGTCAAGGCTATAACGAACCCTGCGTAATGTATCGATATACTCAAGGAAGCACAGAGGCGGCTAGCCGCCCCTGTGCCGCTATCGTTTTTTACTCTAAGCCGCGCTCATAGGTGTAGAAAAGCTTTTCTTCCCACTCGTAGCCGATGCCCGCGAGACCGTCGCGCACAAGTACAAGGTCGGGGGCGTATACATAGGCACTTTCTAGTTTCATATCGGGTAAACGACTGCGTAGGTCGTGAGCAATTAGGCTGATTGCCTCGATTGTCAATCCGTCAATGTAGCCGACGGAGAGGCGTTTTCCCTGATGGTCTTCGCGTGGCTCAGCAAGTGCTAGCCCATCCAGACGCTCCCAGCGTCGTAAAAGATATACCTGCCGCGCGGCGATCTGCTGTTCAAGCAAGGCCGCCGTGATTACGTGTGCGACAAAGCTGCTATAGTACATCCCACCAACGGCGGGAAATATGTTTGAGGAGTTGATGTAGGCTATTATTTCGTCCAGGTCTTCCAATGTCGCAAGGCACGTTCTCTCTGGCTGATACGTCGCGACTCTGGCGCGTCCCTGCGGCGATATAGCGATAGGTGCGGCGTGGAATGGTGCGAATGCTCCAATAGGGCGCATTCGTAGCGTATTCATGATGTGCAATGCACCACTATTTACTGATTCTGTGACAAGCCGTGCGTGTGTCGCGCCACGTTGCATAGCCTCTACTAGCATCGCCCTGTTAAGTGCTGTTGCGATGCCCTGCTTTCGATAATTTGGGTCAACACGCAAGCCTTCGAGCCATGCATCAAGCGGTGTAACCATGCGGAGGTGTGCGACTCCTGTTGGCTGTTCATCGCTTACGGAAACGAAAAGCTTGCCCTGCGTGTCCAGAAGCCAGTCGTCCCAGACTCTATCAATATAATCCCCCCAGTCCCATGTATGACTACAAAAAGCTAACACACTCTCTTTATCATCTGCGCGTGCAGCGCGTACCTCTGTTTGTGTCATGAACGCTTGTTTCTCCCTCTTACTTTTTCTTTGACTATAGCGAGAATAGCACGAGGCGTCAAGGGAGGTATGTCCATACCTGTTATTGTAAACTTTTTTGTGAAGTGAAGCGTACTACAAGTATCCTGAAGGATATCTGTAACTCTATATAGGCTTCTCAAAGGGACTCATCATGAAAAACCAGATGCAAGAATCGATGGATACTGCGATGGAGCAGGTACAGAAAGAGGTCGATAGCGGACGCGAACCCTGGTATCGCTCGTCTCGACGAACACAAATACTCGCACTCGTATACTTTATACAATTCGCACTTTTTACAGCCCTCGCGTGGTTCGTGCATTTCAACCCTGTGTTACCAGTTGATGTGGTGATTACAAAAGAGTTTCAAGAAAACAAGTCGCCCTGGTTGAGCAATTTTATGATCGGGGTAAGCTTTCTAGGCAACCAGGCGGTGCTTTTTTTTGTCTTAATCGTGCTTACAGCACTCGCGTTCTGGCTTGTCCGCTTGCGTTTGGAAGCACTTATCATTGTGACGCTTTCGATAATTAGTTCCGCAGTAAACTTTCTGGTCAAGCTACTTGTGAGTCGTCCGCGTCCCACGCCTCATCTTGTAGATGTGCTGCTGGGCGCGAATGGGCAAAGCTTTCCAAGCGGTCACGTTATGTCTTATGTCGCATTCTGGGGATTGCTCTTTTCGTTTGGCGTTATCCTATTCAATCGGAAGCACTGGTGGCACTATCTCTTTTTGATTATTCCCGTGCTCTTTGTTGTTCTGGTTGGACCATCACGCATCTACCTGGGCGACCACTGGGCAAGCGATGTTATTGGCGGCTACCTGTTTGGCTGCCTTCTGCTTGGTATAACACTCTGGATATACCTGCGCTTGAAAGTACAGGGAACATGGACACCAAAGCTTGACGCTAACAGGACATTGCTTCGTGTACGAACGCATTCTGATAAATAGCAGGGAACCTGTCTAATTCCTGTTCTTGGCCGATACTCGCTCAATGCCTCAGACTCTCTATGTGGAGTCTGAGGCATTGCAGGTGTTCGTTTCCGCTTTATACCTCAGCTAACGCACGCTCTAGTCTATCGGTATGTTCGGGAAGACCAACGGTGACACGGAGAAAATTTTGCAGGTAAGGATGGTTGAAGTAACGTAGCAGCAGGCCATGCGACTCCACCACGTCGCGGACACGTTCCATTTTTACCTCTTCATCAAGGACGCGACTGAGAACGAAATTCCCCTGTGATGGAATAGGCTCCAGGTACGGTTGTTGAGCTAGAACCGCGAAGAGTCGTTCGCGTTCATGAATAATACGGCGCACATTTGCAAGCGTGTAATCGAGGTATTTGAGTGTTTCGATAGCGGCGATGTGACCGGCGACATTAACCTCAAACGGGCATTGTGCGCGGCGCATATAGGCGACAATCCACTCCGGGAAGATACCGTAGCCGATACGCAGACCCGCGAGTCCAGCCCACTTGCTGAAGGTACGCATCACGATCAGATTGCGATGTTCTGGTACAAGGTGGGCAAGGCCCCGCCGATTATGTGAGAACTCTATATATGCCTCATCAACAACCACGATTCTGCCAGTCTCAAGCAGCAGCAACACATCCTGCTCGCAGATGGGATTACCTGTAGGATTATTGGGCGAACAGAGTACAATCATCTTTGTCTCCGGCGTCAGGGCTGCCAGGACACCCGCGACATCAACCTCGTACTCAAGCGTGCGCGGAACCTCCAGCACGTATGCGCCACAGAACGTTGTAATAAAAGTATAGAGAGAAAATGTCGGTGGGCAACAGAGAATATTGTCACCTACAGAAAGAAAGATATGCCAGAGTAAATTGATGAGTTCGTTGCTTCCGTGACTTACAACAATATGATGGTCATTGACGCCTACATACTCCGCGAGCGCGTGCTTTAATAAAGTAGAGTCGGTATCGGGATAATTGTTATAACTTGCGTGATTACTTAATGCAGTAAGAACCTGGGGTGATGGCCCATAGGGGCTTTCGTTGCTATTGAGCTTTACCAGGTTCTGGATTGGGATGCCGGTGCGTGCGCTAAATGTCTCTAACGACTCACCAGGAATATACGACGCCATGCGATCCAATTCAGGACGTACATGAACGGGACGGGTAGAAGATATATACATGGTCTATCCTATTTTTCAGCGTCGGCATCGACGAAGATTTGTGCAGGTCGGCGGATGAGAGAACTGCGAGGAGCAAAACCTGCCCCACCCATTCCATGCACACCTGAGCCGTTGCCAAAAGATGGTGTATTCGCTTGCGCGAACCGTTGTTTTGATTGTACCGCCGATTGTCCATCGGGCGTCTCAGATGATCGTTCAGCGTCAACCACCTTGACCATCTCAAACCCGCGACGAAGCGTCATCATATCACGCATGAAACACGCGACAGCAGAGGCGGCGGACCCCTTTTCTTTTGAGGTATCATAGCGACGCGCGGTAGCCTCACCCGCAGACTGAGCGGCTTTTGCCATTGGGTCCGATGTCTTTGCAGCATAGGCGTCTTGAAAGATATCGTCCCAACTGCCCCATCTACCACGCAAGGGCTTCCACCCAAGCTGACTATCACTCACGGTACGCCACTTCTCCTCGGTGAACTGTATCCAGTCGTCCAGAAGGCGGTCATAGGCCACAACCTGCTGACGCAAACGCTCCTCTTCCTCGGAGGGACGTTGCGGAAAGCTTTGCGGTAGCCCATCGGTCTGTGGAAACCCCATCTGTGGTTGACCCGCATATTGGCCAGAGAGCATGTTTTGTTGCGAGGTGTTGCCACTGTAGTAGCCAGAATTTAGTCCTGGAAACATACCCGTGTTAGCAAGAGACGCAAAATCAGGAGCCATCTGCCCGTTAGGCATGTTTAGTAACGGAACCTCGGTTCCCGCCGCCAGCTCACCAATAATATGAATGCCGCTCGCACCAAGTGATGGCCCCATAAGCGCGGTACCATCTTGCAGCAAGATACCTTCCGAAAGAGAAGGTAAGCCGCCAATGACGATCTCTTCATGCCCAACGGCATCAAGAATGCGCCAGGCCAGACGCGGATGCTTCGCCGCCCACCAGATACGACGCGAAATAAAAGTGGACGCGAACGTAAAATTCACAATGAGCCAGACCACACCACGCACCGCTAACCAGTTGAGTAGTCCAACAATAATAATCGAGTACCAGGCATCCGGTTGGCCCACTTCCTCAATGAAAGTCAGTACGGCGGCAACAGTCAGGCTAGGATCGCGCAGGGGATTGATAAAATCTATAATACGCCAGAACCATGTCCTCCGGCCTTTCTTCTCTTCCAATGTATTGTGCTCCTCTCAATGCTGTCTCTGGTCATGCAGATGTTGCTCCACGTTGCTCTGTTGTGGCTCACTCTATCCTGTTGGCAAATAGTAGCACGCTCTCTCTGCTTGTGCAAGTTATAGGGAATTATGGGTACTATTTCTCTGCGTTTCTTGATTGTTTCTCTTTGAGTAGAACGGTTTGCCTCTCTCTTTCTACAGCAACTGGGACCTTCGTACTGTAGAACCACGGAAGTCAGCGCAATGCGAGAAGACACTCCCGCCTCCAATCAGGGATGAATAGAAACCAAACGGGGCGAGCCAAACGTGTTAAAGGGAGAGAGTCTTTCAGCGTTGATTGGCAACATGTCGGCGTTCTATAACATAGAAACATAACCCGTCGTATCATTTTAAGTAGCCATACACGCGAGACACTAGAAATGGAGACGCGTTGTATGGTAACATATTCTATGGTGCCTGTTTGTCTTAGTGCCTGCGTACCTCATGGTACATGATGTTGTGTGTTCTCGTGTCAAACCGATTTCAGACCGTGCCATGCGCCTTCTTTGCGGGTTGCACCTGTAGGTTCCCACGAAATTCACGGTCAATAGGCTTTAGAGCAGGGGACACCTGTTAGAAAGGATATATTCATGCCAACGCGCATGACGATAAGTACGCCTCCACAGTTGATGCATTCCCATCGACTCATCATCGCCTCTAATCGTGGCCCCGTCGAGTTCCAATTGAGTCAGGATAAAACACTCAAACCTCGACGTGGCGCGGGCGGGATGGTGACTGCGTTAATCGACGCAGGCAATAGAATGGAGGTGACATGGGTGGCAATGACCATGACTCAAGGGGACCGTATCGCTATGAAAGAGGCGCAGCATAATGGCGGCGTCCTACGCTCACCAATACGCGGTCAGAAAATGGACATTCGCTATGTCGCCGTTCCCAAAAGCGCATATCGCAAACACTATGAGAAGGTTAGCAATGAGCTTCTCTGGTTTTTACAACACTACCTATATGATCCAACGCAAGACTCGTCTTCCGCCAACATGTTGCAGGATGCCTGGATCAACGGCTATCGCGTGGCAAATCAGGCTATCGCGGACGAGGTGAACGCGGAGATCGAGCGCGAAACGACACCACCTGTTGTAATGCTTCATGACTATCATCTCTACATGGCACCCGCGATGATTCGCAAAGCACATCCCAAAATTGTCATGCAGCAGTTTATTCACATTCCCTGGCCCGATGTGCGCTGCTGGCATTTCTTGCCCAGCAATATCGCACATGACATCTACACGGGACTGATTGGCAACGACATCGTTGGCTTTCAGACGGATCGCGATGCCCGCAATTTCCTGGAGGGAGCGCGAACACTGCTCGATGACGCCGAGGTCGATTTCGAGGAAGGCACCATCTGCTGGCAAGGTCGCTGCACACTGGCACGTGCCTATCCCATCTCCATCTCGGTCACGGAAGAACGGCGCGTGGTCAACAGTGTTGCGGGAAAACGCGCCAGCGAGAAAATCAAGCCGCTCTTGCGCGAACATACGATCATGCGGGTAGACCGCATCGAGCCAACAAAAAACATTTTGCGTGGCTTTCAAGCATACGATACAATGCTTGAAGCGCATCCCGAACTACATGGGAAGGTTACATTTCTCGCCTTCCTTGTGCCATCGCGCCAGAGTTTGCCCGTCTATCGGCGGTATAGTGCCGACGTGATGGACGCGATGCACATGATTAACCAGAAATATGGTACAGAAGACTGGACGCCAATTCACGAATTTTGCGACAATGACCGCACCCGCGCACTCGCCGCAATGCAATACTATGATGTGCTGCTGGTCAATCCGATTATCGACGGCATGAATCTGGTCGCCAAAGAGGGGCCAGTGGTAAACCAGTGCGATGGCGTACTGGTACTTTCGCGCACAGCAGGCGCGTTCCAGCAACTCGCGAAGGGGTCTATTCCCACATCCCCAACCGATGTGAATGAGACAGCACAAGCACTGTACAAGGCAGTCACCCTTTCCCCAGAAGAACGGCGCACAAAATCGATGCTCGCACGGCAGGCGGTAGAGCGTAGTGACCTCAACTTGTGGTTGACAAAGCAGATAGACGACATCAATGAGTTAGTAGGTCGTTCTGTCACTACATCGCTTGTGTCCGTCGCAACACAACTCACGACCACTGACGGCGACCTCGTCGCGAATGTCAGCTAGAAACCATCCTCGAAGTTGTTCCCTCGTGCCTGACGCGACAGGAATAGCTTCGAGGATGTTTCTCTCTACCCTACACGACGTTTTGTACTATTTCCCGTAGCAACGCTGCCATGCCCTCCACTCCGTCTACTATGATGTCGGCGTGTGTGAGCAGTTCAGGCAAGGTGTCGTGATGCTGTACCACGATAGCACAGGTGCGATGCCCCTCCCGACGCAGCTGCGCGGCCTCCAGTACCGCATCCAGGTCAGTGCGATCATCGCCCGCGAAAACAAGTCCCTGCAATCCGAACCGCTCCGCGTAGCGGCGTATCGCCTGCCCCTTGTTTATGCCTAGCGGTGCCAGCACCTCAACCACCATTTTCCCCTCGCCAAGCTTCATACCCAGGTGACGCGCTGGCTCCTCTAACAAAGCCACAAGCGCGTCGCGTGTCTGTTGCGGATGCTGCGCGTTACGATAGTGCAGTGTACCACCAATGGTTTTGCGCTGAACAATCACACCCGGCAAGTTCTCGCTCTGCTGTTGTACAAGGTCAAGCAATTGTTTCCCCGACTCAAGATAGGCCATCGCCTCCGGTACAAGCTGTACTCCATGTGTGGTGGGTAGACCATCGCTCCATTCCAGACCGTGTGTGCCAATATAGGTCACGTCGTCAACGCCAACGATACGCGCCCCGTCGTCCAGAGCGCGGCCCGTCATAATCGCAACATGCGCGTGCTGTTTGAGCGCGTTCAGCATGTCCGCGACGCCCGGATACAGGTACGCGGCCTGTGGCGTGGGCGCAATCGGACTGAGTGTGCCATCGATATCGAAGACAAGGCCAAGCGGCCTCTGTGTAAGAACCGAAGAGAGATTGAATGATGTCGTCAAGAGCTTCTCCATAAGTGTTGTTATCTTCTTATCCTCTTCTATTGTCTTCCGTCTCCCTTCATCTGTCAATGTGCTTTAGACGTAGGGACAATGGTACGACGTTATAGAAGCGGCCTGTAAAACCCCGCGCTTTTAAGGCGGGAATAGAAAGGCGTTCCTTGCGGGGCGTGATGGGAAGGGGCTTGACAAATGGTATACATAGGCGTATAATACATACCATGAACACACAGAATAGGAACCCTGTTATCAGAGTCGAAGCACAAACACGCAAACACCTTAAAATG
>JBBQVS010000015.1:0-61375 GCA_038211295.1 Ktedonobacterales bacterium
TCATAGTCAAGTATTACAGGACGTGTTACGCCGTGTCGAGAAAGCCATGAAAGCGTTCTTTCTTCGGGTCAAGAAGGGCGAGAAAGCAGGATACCCACGGTTTCAGGGACGTGAGAGGTACGAGAGCTTCACCTCTCCGCAAACTGGCTATAGCCTGACCCATGATACCCGCGTCTCACTGTCTAAGATTGGCAGCGTCAAAATCAAACTCCATAGGCCAATTGAGGGCAAGATTAAAACGTGTACGATCAAGCGTGAAGGGGAACACTGGTATGTGGTGTTCAGTTGCGAGATCGGGCAGGGAGCAACACAGACCCCCGTCACTGATGATGCCATAGGGATAGATTTGGGACTCTTGCACTTTGCGACACTCTCCACTGGCGATACCATCGAGAACCCACGCTACTATCGTTGTGGTGAGGCAAAGTTACGCAAGGCACAAGAGCACTTGTCACTATGCAAGAGGGGAAGCCATAGACGCAACAAGGCACGAAAACAGGGAGCAAAGTGTCATAGGAAAGTGAGAAATCAGAGACAAGACTTCTTGCATAAGCAATCTAGGCAACTAGTAAATACCTACGAAACGATTGTGTTTGAAGACCTAGCACCTGCGAACATGAGTCGCGCCCCGAAACCGAAACACGATGAAAACGGGGTGTCTCTCCCCAATGGGGCAAGTGCCAAAGCGGGACTCAATAAAAGCATTCTTGATGCGGGTTGGAGTACATTTGTGAGCATGGTCAAGAGGAAGGCAGAATGGGCTACCTCTGTAACCGTGTTGACTGTTGACCCCAAGTATACCAGTCAAGTGTGTAGCGGGTGTGGCACGGTTCGCAAGAAAGAACTCTCCGAACGCTGGCACTCTTGCGAGTGTGGCTGTGAGTTGGATAGAGACCACAACGCGGCTATAAACATCCTGAACAAAGGGATACACCCAACGCTGGCAACAGCGTAGAAGCCTCTGCGTTCTACGCATGGGGTATATCACGAAGTCCCTACATGCTATCTTCCAGAAACTTTTCTACAATGTCTGTAGCAGCGTGTGCTACTTTTGTGTCGCCATCGAGCCAGACGATACGTGCATCACGGCGAAACCAGGTAAGTTGACGGCGTGTGAAATCATGAATCGCGTATTTCAAGCGTTCAACCATCTGCTCCTGGCTGGCGAATTCTCCGCGTAGCCAGCGTGCGATAAAACGATACTCCAATCCCAGAGCCTCTAAGCGTTCGTGGCTTGTGCCAGCGTCAAGCAAGCCTTGCACCTCTTGCACCATACCCTGTTGCATACGCTCGTCAACACGGGCATCTATGCGATGATATAGCACCTCTCTAGGCCATCGTATCCCCAACAGGAGACTAGCGTAGCGCGGGTTAGCGAGGCCACGTTGCTCTGAAAATGGCTTACCTGTGCTGATACACACCTCCAACGCGCGAATGACACGGCGCGGGTTGTTGCGGTCAATTTCCGCGAAACTTCTAGGGTCACGCACCTGTAGCTCTACCAATAAGTCAGGCAAGGGGCGTTGTTCCAAGAGCAGACGTAGTGCTGGCTGGGGCGCGACATGCGGCATCTCCAGATTGTCCACGACAACCTGAATATAATGTGGTGAACCACCGACAAGCAACGGCTGATGCTGACGTGCTAGAATAGCATCAATCGCGGCAAAGGCGGTATATTGAAATTGTGACGCGGTATAGGTTTCCTCTGGCCCAACGAGGTCTAGTAAATGGTGTGGCACCTGCGCCTGCTCTGCTCTAGTGACTTTCGCGGAACCGATGTCGAGGCCACGATACACCTGACGCGAGTCGGCGGATACAATTTCGCCTGAAAAGTGCAGAGCCAGGGCAATACCAAGCGAGCTTTTGCCCGACGCGGTTGGGCCAAGAACAACAATTAACGGGGGTTTGCGTTCACTCATGGCGTTTTTTGTTGTCCGTGTCGTAAGAGTTGATCGACGCGTAACACCAGACCTACACAAACGCCAACGCCAAGCAACACACCAAATGGGGTGAAGCAGCCGAGGGCGAAACCTGATGTCAGGAAAAAGCCAAGCAAGCCACCCAGCACGGCGGCGGCGGCGATAACCACATTGCGCTGATGCGTCACGGCCCACCCTGCGCCATCGAGAATGTGATCGCTCAACGCTGGCGTCGTGCCAAGCGCGGCACCGAGCGCGGTCACGAACAGTAGGATGCTGAATTGGAGCGCGGGAGACCTTCCATGTACCGCGAATTGCCAGATAATCTCGATAGGTGCAAGCAGTATCAACGCACTTCCCATTCCCGTACAGGCACGATTGATAAAATCATGAATCGACCATTTACGGCTCCAGTAGACCAGCAACGCACCAAACGTCGCAGCAGGTACCATCAAAACGAGTAGTACAATAAACCAGGGGCTTGGTGGCAGAGACATGCGAACAATCGGGGTAAGCAAGGTATAGCATAAGCTCGCGAGCATGAAAGCTGAGGCAAAGGCAAGGACATACTGCATCCAGGTGCGCTGTCGTGTCGTCGCACGCAACGGATCCCACCCTTGAGAGCGTGCGGTACTTGCGCTTTGCATGACAGGATTGCCATATTTTACTTTATATTCAGTATCGCGCTGGGTCGCGGCCTGTGGTAAACCCGTCTGAACCACCTGAATGCGAGGCTGAGTCGCAACATGCACGGCGCGTACCCTCCCTGAGCTGATCGCGGGGCCTTTACCAGTGATGGGCAACATGCTCATTCCACCCATCGTCAGGTCGTTTTCGTCGTCGTCTTCCTCATTGAGGTCTGCCCCAATGGTTTTACCGCCGCTTTTCTGTGCATTTGCTTGCGAGCCTAAACTGAGAATATCTACCTCGACAGCTATCACAATGTCTTGCTCCTCATTCTCAGGCGAGACCAGAATTGTACCGGTGTAGTGAGTCGCACCATGCAGTTGCATACTGTTGATGCGGACATTGACGCGTGTAGTCATCGCATCAAATAAGCTCAGGTCTACAACAATCCATGGCTCATTCGCATGAATAGTTCCGCTTACAACAGTACCTTGATTGCCAAGAACCGCGAAGGTCAATGGCGCGGAGACGCCGGGGTAGACCTCACCAAAGTCAAGAGTGCGCGGGGATACCTGAATATTCGAGCGTGGCGTGCGAGAAAACCACCCGCGACTGGGAACAGTTGGTAAGCTGGGCGAAGTGCTTGGCGTGACCGTATTCACAGAGCCGGACTTGCTGCCGTTACGGGCGGACGAACGAATTCGCGCGTTAGGCCCCATGACGGTACGCAGGAATTGCTCAACTGCTTCCTGTGGATCGTCGATGGTGGTACGAAGCTGACGGGCGGCACGGGCAAGGCTCTCTTCACCGAGTTCGCGCAACCACGACTCGATCTCGCCCGCCGCCAAATAATCCGAAGCCTCTTCGGGATGGCGGGCGCAGAGGTCGGCGAGTTCCTGCGGCGTAGTCGCCTGATCGCCATTGTCGAAGACAAAGGTTCCCACACCCAGCAATGCACGACGGAATGCGGCGACATTCTGATAGCGATCATCTGGTTCTAACGCGGTTGCCTTTTCGAGGGCGCGGGCCACCCCCGGCGAGATACGAGCGTTTGTGCTACGCACATCTTTCAAGCCAAAACCTGTCTCGGAGAGCGTGCTGGTGAGCAACTGAAAAATTGTCATTGCGAGCGAATAGATATCAGCACGTTCGTCGGTTTGCGCCTTGCCATATTGTTCTGGCGGCGCGAAGCCCGGTGTGCCAAGCAATTGTGTGTCCTGCGAGCTTGTCGGACGAAAGAAACGCGCGATACCAAAATCGATCAGTTTGACGCGTCCGGTTCGCATCAACATAATATTGCCAGGCTTCATATCGCGGAAGATAATAGGTGGATTCTGATTATGCAAATACTCTAATACATCACAAAGCTGCCTTGCCCAACCAAGCACACGCCTCTCTGGAAAAGGCCCATTGTTGCGCTCAAGCAAGTCTTCAAGCGTAGAGCCATCGACATACTCCATGACCATGAAGTAGCGCTGGCCTTCCGTGAAGAAGCCAGTGAAGGACGGCAGGTTGGGATGGTTCAGGCCCCAAAGCATTTTTGCTTCATCCTTGAAGTTCTGAACAGCCTGTGGTCGCTCGTCCGCCGCGACCATCGAAAGACTCATCTCTTTTACCGCACATATTGTTTGTCGCTTCAGGTCGCGTGCCTTATAAACCGCGCCCATCCCGCCCTGCCCAACCGTCCCCATGAGCATATAGCGTTTGTGGAGCAGGGTGCGTCCGAGGTGTCCTGTCTGTGTGTTCGGTTGCCCGCTTTGCTGAGTGATAACGACCCCCAAATATCTCTTCTATAGTTAGTATATGATGTGTGTGTGCGCGTCCCAGTATAACATACAGTCAATAGTACATACTACCTATTTAGAACTTCCGTTCGAGCTTATTTTCTACTATATCATGATACAATTCCGATTGTGTAGAACGTAGATTGAAGAACTTGCTCTCTCTGTACAGACGTATTTTGTCGCCCATTGTATAAAACGGATGAATTTTGGTATACTCGCGTGTTTTCCTGCCATAAGTCACAACGAAGATAAGAGGTTAGAAGAGCTATTCTTCGTGGCCTCTTTGTAGTTAGTACGTTTGTCAGTCCGCTAAGTAGCAATTCAAGTCACAAGTATAACGATTGACAAACCAATTTGGGATAGCAGGATTACTTCTTTGCGAGAAGATACATGACCTATTTAGTCTCATGGAGAAAGTGTATCCGATTTTGCTATATAAAGCGTTGTGCATCTGTACAGAATGTTCAAGTAATGTTACACTTACATTGCAAATAGACAGTCATATAGAGGCAGAAGAAACAAGGTATTTCTAGGCATAAAAAACTGTACTAATTGCGGTCATGTGACTGGAAAGGACGAATGGCAATGGCAAAGATACTCGTTGTCGATGATGATGAGGCTATCCGCGAAATGCTCTGCATGATGCTTGAGTACTCTAACTACGATGTCCTGCACGCAACCAACGGTGTAGAGGCTTTAGAGGCACTGCGTACCTCAACCACACGCTTTGTGGTTCTACTGGACATGTTTATGCCAAAGCTTGATGGACGCGCGGTTCTGCATGCTGTCGCCACTGACCCACATCTTTCTACGTTTCATTCCTATATTTTGCTCTCCGCCGACCCAGACCTGCACTCGTTCACGCTCGATACTACCCCCGCTTTTTCTGTACCCGTCATTGCAAAACCTTTTGAGCTGGACCTGCTCTTAGATACTGTAGCGCAAGCAGCGCAACAAACTCCTTGCACTGTGTGAAATACTCCACAGAGCGCGATACTGCCCCTTTGAAGACAAGAATCGGATAGTATTGCAACGTTTTGTCCTATCATGTGTATGTAGAGACGTACTCAAGTAGTCTCTACACAACTATAATGTGCAAGACGTTGTTGTGCAATAACAGCAAATGCTTCTTATGAGTGAGCAGTATTGGCAAGCCATCGTGTCCCTCACGTCGTTCCAAACAGATACATGTCGCCTTCTTTCTGCTTGTGCGGGAGGCAGAAGCTGTAGGTTTTCGTCCGTGCCGACGCTGCAAACCAGAGGAAACCGAGACGGATATACAGGCAAAAATACACCACCTCTGCCGCTATATCGAAACGCGCGGTGACGAAGTGGTGACGCTTACTACTTTCAGCGAGCAGGTGCCGACGAGTCCAACGCACTTGCAACGTACATTTAAGCGCGGGCGGTTGCTCAGGCGTGTGCAGCAAATCCTGTCGTGCTGCTCGTCCCATGTCATCGCGTTGTGCGCGAAGGCAAGAGTGTGTGTGGCTATCGATGAGGCATTGAACGCAAAAGCTGCTGCTAGTACAGGAGGGGGCCAATCCTGACGCGCCAAGTACCTGATTGGTTGTACAAGTTCTCACAAATATCAGGTACGATAGAAGAGTTATAAAACTTGAGACAAAAGAGCGAAGGGTCATATGGGCGAAACATACTCAACACAACACATATCACACATACAATCTACAACATTAACCGAAAAAACTATCCCCCCAGTCAGTCCTAAACTTCCTGTTAAAGCAGAGGGGAACCGAGGCGGCATTCTCCTATCATTGTTCGCACTTTATATAATCTGGGGTTCGACCTATCTGGGAATGCGCGTCGCACTGAGTAGCTTTCCCCCATTTTTGATGGCAGGGATACGCTTTGTACTCGCCGGGACGCTTCTCTATACCTTTCTTCGTGCGCGGGGAGCACCTGCTCCAACACGCGCACAGATACTTGGCTCCACCCTGATCGGTATTCTGCTATTAGCGGGAGGCAATGGTGGCGTCTCGTTCGCGGAGCAATGGGTGTCCTCTGGCCTCGCGGCGGTTGGCATTGCCGCCGTTCCGTTATGGGCAGCCCTGTTTATTGGTCTGATGGGACGTTGGCCCAAACGTATCGAGTGGTTCGGCCTGATACTTGGTTTCGTTGGCGTAATCTTGCTCAATCTTGAACAGGGTGTCTGGGCCAATCCAATTGGCGCGATTGCGTTACTACTGGCGCCGATCTGCTGGGCGTTGGGATCCGCGCTTAGTTCGCGGGTTGCGCTACCTGCGGGCTTGATGGCAAGCGCGACACAGATGTTAGCAGGCGGAACATTTCTGCTCGCGCTCGGTCTGCTTTCAGGGGAACGCATTCGTACTCTCCCGACGATGGGCGCGATATGGGCAATGCTGTTCCTGATCTTCTTTGGCTCACTCATCGCGTTCAGTGCTTACGGTTATCTTCTGCGGACAGTTCGGCCCGCACTTGCCACAAGCTACGCCTATGTCAATCCTGCTGTCGCGCTTGGCCTCGGCGTTCTGTTCGCCAACGAACATATTACGCTGGTAGGCATATTAGCCATGCTGGTAATTCTTGCGGGTGTCGGGCTAGTGTCGCTGGGACGCGACCGCTTGTAGAGCCTGGTACATTAGGCTCCCAACCGTTCTATTAACCCAGGCGTGACTACAAGAAAGATACTCAGGCTTACAAGAGCGATCATTGGGTCGAGCAATGGACTACTAATCAGGCTACCGCGCATTTTCGCGCGTTGCAACACGTTTGGCAAGATGAGACCGCATAGCGCGGCAATCAAGAGAGTGAAGCCAAAGCCAAGCGCAATAGAGACGCTTAGCAGTCCATTGCGATAGAGCAACCAGGAAAGTAACCCAACAAGGAGACTAGTAAGCACACCACCAAAGGTACTGAAGCGAAGTTCGTGTCCGATGCTACGCCATAGATCGCCCCCCTGTGTTGTGCGGAGCTGCCAACCCGCGACACCGAGAGCTTGTGACCCCATGCGCCCACATGTCAGTAAAAGCATTGGTATAAGGCAGAATAGACTGCTTAACGCGGCACGCGAATGTACTCCTACTACTGTCACACCCGTGATTGAGGCAACCGCTCCTGTTCCTTGAAAGAGGGAGCTAAAAACATTTTTAAGCAGCAGAGCAAGAATAAAACCCGCAACAACATTGACGCCAAGCCAGGTGAAGCGATTAAGTGCGGTACGCCATGAAAACTTTTCCTCATCCTCTGACTCCTCCACATCCGCTCCCGCCATTTCTGAAATGTCTTCGGCCTGTTCCTCGTGCAACACATCGAGCACATCATCAACCGTAACGATACCCGCGAGATGGTTCTCTTCATCGACCACCGGAATAGCGAGTAGGTCATATTTCGAGATGCGACGCGCAACCTCTTCCTGATCGGCATTGGTCTGTACCTTGATAACATCCGTATCCATCAAATCGCGCATCTGCTTCCCAGGCTCAGCCGTGACGAGTTGGCGTAGCGAGACAACACCGGTCAGATGATGTTCAGCATCGACGATGTACATGTTATATACAGTCTCCAGGTACTCTGAGTTAGCACGCATGTATGCCAGTGCTTCTTCAACCGTCGCGTCTTGCAAGAGCATCACAACCTCGGTTGTCATGATACCACCTGCTGTCTCCGTGCCATAGCGCAGAAGATCGCGAATAGGTTTTGCCTCATTCGCAGGCATCAATCCCAGCAGTCGTTCGACCTCGTCCAATGGAATATCGGCGAGCATATCGGCGGCATCATCGGGCGCGAGTCGCTCAAGCAGATCGGAGGCGCGTTCAGGGTCAAGCTCACTCAGTAGCTCGGACTGGCGCGGATACTCGGTTTCATTGAGGGCATCGGCAGCCGTTTCCATATCTAGGCGTTCCAGTACAGCACCCGCATCTTGCAGGTCAAGCTGCTCTAGAATGTCCGCGATGTCGGCAGGATGCAGGTCTGCGAGTTTGTTGTAGCTTACATTCAACTGCACCTTTGGCACAACACCGCTTCCTGCGATAACCGATGTCGCCCCGACTTTGCTTGTAGTTGCCCCCGCCGCCCCTACCGCCGCAAGCTCTCCTGTTTGACCACTGCTACCAGCTCTGACCATCTTGATCGGCTCGACATAATTCCAGGTAATGGTACGTTCCGCGAGCTGCAAATGCATAACGCGGCTCAGAGCCTCGACAGGTGCCTGCATGCCAAGCCGCCGTAGTAGACCGCCAAAACCAATATCGACCCCGACGAGTCGCGCGGTTTTCTTAATTTGCGCTAGCTTCAAATCATTGACTTTTACGACGCGAAACCCTTGCGTATCAACAATCTGCTTATCCAGAATGTCACGTCGTAGCAGTAGTTCGTCCGTGTGAGGAGTATACGGAACAATTTGTGCCTGCGCTATAGAAAGTGAAATCTGTGGTGCCTCTATTGTTCGCACCTGTGACCAGGGGACAATCGTATCATGTGTACCGGTGCTCAGTACAGGATGCACAATCAAAGCTGTGACTACAGGAAATTTCTCATGTAGCTCGACGCAGATATCACGTAGCACGCCAACGCGCTTGTTCTCGTTATCATACACGCTCTGTCGGAGCAATGTGCTCAAAAAAATCATGCTCTCACCGCCTTCTTTTATAAGGTAGAATGTAGAATTTAGTACAGTACCTGCATAGCTTCGCGCGATCACCCCGTCGCGGACACAAGCCGAACGAGGGTACGACGTAGCGAACCCATATACAGGGAAAAACAGAAAGAAACACTGGCAGGTGGGAGTTCTTACTCGACATCTTTCACATCGGTGGGGAGATGCATACTCATCGAGTAAGGCGACGATACAATCAGACCAGAGGACTAATTACAAGTGGAGGCCACAACTCGGTGAGGAAAAGAACAGTCCCGCAGTAGGCACTTGTTCGCGTCTACGCACAGTAGCAGAGACACACAGCACCTACTATGACTAGGGCCAGCGTCCATATCCTTCACCTCTTTCGTCCAATACCTGTAACCGATGCCAGTACGAATACCTTTCAAGGTAGACATTCGCAAGAAAAGCGTTTGTGCTCTCTTATATTGGCACGCGAGTACAAGAATGGAAATGACAAAAGAACATTTCTGCTGAAAGTATAGCACGCGTGCGAGAATTTCAGCAACTAGCATAGGACTGGTCGTTATATTTGACGATGAACAGATGCATACACACGTTCGTGGGCGTCCAGCATTCGTGTCAGGGAAAAGTTTGCGTCCACGTGTGCGCGACACTGTGCGCGGGGAATACTCCACAGTTTTTCTACATACGCGGCGGCTCCTTTGCGGTCTCCCGGCTCGACCAAAAAACCGGTCTCGCCATGCCGAATAATTTCCGCAACGGCACCGCGTCGATAGGCTATGACTGGCGTACCTGCTGCCATCGCCTCAACGGGCGTCAGGCCAAACGGTTCATCCCACTCAATCGGGAAAAGGAAGCCAAGGGCCTGACACATTACGTTCCAGAGAGCTAGGCGTTCAAGTTGCCCAAGATAGAGAACACGCCCTGCCGACTGTTGCACGCGGGGCAGAACGCGCTCTTCATAGTACGGCACATCATAAATTCCGCCCGCAATCCACAGGATACGTCCGGCCTTTGCCGCGATCTCGATAGCCGCCTCGACGCCTTTTTCCGGTGTGATGCGACCAGCAAAAAGTAGAGGCGCGTCGGGCAAGACAGACTTCGCGAAGGGGACAGTCGCGCAATCGATTCCGTTATAAACGATAGCATCAAACGGCGTATATGGTGCGTAGGTGTGAGCGCACGCGTGGGACACAGTGAGCAGTGTAAGTGAATGGCCTTGTTGATGCAAAACGTGTAGGGCAGTATTGATTTCAGGAGAGACTGAGGGTAGGTGAAGCGTGTGTATGACTGGCACATCATGTACCAATGTGCTACAGGTGAAAGCGGGCCAGTCGAAGGCGTGGGCATGGATAATATCAAATTCGGTGGCGCGTTGCTGTAAACGCAGAAACAGATCGAGGAAGATGTTTGCCTGCGCGAAAAACGCGACATCAGCGGCTCGTGCCTGTATTGGCTCAGTAAAACTGGATGGCACCACGCTTGTCGGAACTGCGACCTGCTCGACTGCTACGCC
Source organism: Ktedonobacterales bacterium (assembly GCA_038211295.1). Taxonomy (GTDB): domain Bacteria; phylum Chloroflexota; class Ktedonobacteria; order Ktedonobacterales; family Ktedonobacteraceae; genus JBBQVS01. The sequence goes on from JBBQVS010000015.1 coordinate 10,447, forward strand.
CGCGACAGAAGAAGGGTTACGGGCAAAGAGCGTCACAGTGTGACCGCGCTGGGCAAGTCCTTGCGCGAGGTCGGCGAGCATGGCCTGCGCCCCACCCGCATAGGGCTGTGCGATAGGAGTTACAAGTGGAGCGACAAGGGCAATCCGCATTTAGTTCTCGCCTCGATACACAGCAATATTGTTCTCCGTCTCGTGTAATTTTACCTCGTATAGCAAACCCTGGGGGAAACCAATCTCTAGTTGCTCCCAGAAGATAATCGCCAGCATCTCTGCCGTTGGGATAACGCCTTTGAGCCACGAAACATCATAGTTGAGGTGCTTGTGATCCACTTGATTGACCACCTGCTCATTGGTGATACGTTTCATCTCGGTCAAGTTTAGCACCATGCCTGTACGTGGGTCAACATTCCCTTTAAGCGTCACCTCTAACACATAGTTATGTCCATGTCCATTCGGGTTAGCACACTTCGCATAAACGGCGTAATTCTCTTCTTCTGAGAGCTGATCGCTCCACAATCGATGCGATGCACTAAAGGTTGTCCGTCGTGTCAGGTATACCATAGCATTCGCTTCCCTTCTTGCATTCGTTCCATATCATCATGTGTACACGTCGATTATGCATTGCTAAACAATTCGATGTTGCTCCCCCCAAACATTCGCCCCGAATCATCAGCAAGAAAAAGCAGTATTGCTGCCATATCATCGGGCGTCATATTGGCTTTAAGGTGTGGTGCCGCCTGCTGGAGCATCTCTGTGGCAATCGCGCCCGGACTGACTGCGCTGACCCGAATATTGTACGGCTTACCTTCAACCGCGAGAATCTCTGTCAGGCTGGCAATACCTGCTTTTGAGACGTTGTAGGCACTCAGGCCGGGGAACTTTTCAACTCCCTTGACGCCCGAAAGTGAGGAAATATTGAGGATGATGCCTTGCTTTTGCTCAATCATTACACGAAACGCTTCACGGCAACACAGAAATGTGCCACGCAGATTGACACCAATTACCTGATCCCACGTCGTCGTGTCCATGTCCACGAAGGGCTTCACGGCAACAACACCCGCACAATTGACCAGCACATCGACGCGCCCATACTGTGCTTGTGTCTGTACAAAAAGGGCCTGCACATCCTCTTCGCGTGCGACATCGCACACAACCGCTATCGCCTCACCGCCCTGCGCTCTGATTGCCGTAACCGCCGCAGCAAGCTGGCTCTGTGTGCGGCTACAGAGAACAACCTTCGCGCCCGCCTGCGCGAAAAGTGAAGCTGTTGCGCGACCAACTCCACGTCCCGCACCAGTAACAATAGCGACATGGTTTTTTATACTCATGGCTTTAATTATAGCAGACATTACGAACGCGCGTGACGAACGGTGGTTTTCACATCCTGGCCTGGCTTGTTGTAGCGTTTTGTCTTTGCTATAATAACAAGTAGATATAATAAATGAAAATAGCATGGTGAACTAGTCAGGGTATAATTATGAGTAGTGTATACACCAAATACTGGGGTCTGGAGGGCGTATGAACACTTCTACCGTGTTGTCCGGCTCATTAAAGGATTTTGGATTGGTAGAGGTTTTACAGGTGGTAGAGTTGGGTGGTATGACAGGTGCGATTCAACTCAAACAAGACTCAGGGCGGACAGGCATCATCTATTGTAGCGAGGGAAAAGTCGCGAACTGTTCAGAGTTTGATCCAGGCGCGTTAATGTTGGGCGATGTACTACAGCAATTGGGAATGGCGACGCACGCTCAGATTGAGGCGGCTTCGACGCAGCAGCTTTCAGATATTGTGGGCAAACGCATTGGCGAGAGACTCATCGCGATGCGCGTTATCGATGAGAGACAGTTAGGCGAAGCACTAAGAACGAAAGCATTATGGACGGCGCGTGAACTGGCGATGTGGCAAGAAGGCACCTACGAGTTTATCGCCAGCCCCGATGTGCAAAAACTGCTTCCCTATAATGATGTACCAATGAACATCGAGGTGATGCGTGCGACAATGGAGATGGTGCGTTATACAGGGGAATGGGAGACGTTGAAAGTTCTTTTGCCACAGGGAATGCGAACGACGTTACAGCTAATTCCACAGATTCAGCAGCCACTTCAGTTTCACCGCAACCGTTTTGAACTACTTATGCTCATCAACATGTATAGACGAGTACGACGTATTGCGTGCGCGGCTCGCCGACCAGAGATGGAGATTGCCCACGAACTCGCGCAACTTGTGCAACAGCAGCTTGCCTATCCCATCATGCTGGATGTAACACTGCATAATAACAAAAATGGCAAAGTTCGTTTACCGGACGCCGCGGAAAAGCTACGCCTGGAAAGCTTCCAGCTGCTTGATCTGCTCAGTCGTATGGAACAGGCATGGGAGAAGCAGCATACACCAATGCAGCAACTTCCTACGCTTGTACGCTTCATGAATTGGACAATGGACGCGCTTGTTGATGCCTACCGCGTCAACAAAACCGAGTTAGACCCGACAATGCTCAGGATGCTTCTTGTTAATGAGAACCTTCTATACATGGGCAACTACGAGTTTCGTGTGGAACAAAACAATATTGATGTTGATGATTTTACCAATTTATGTGATACCGTACTGACTGATCGCATGAAGGATGTCACCGATTTTTATGATGAAGCTTCATCCACCCTACAACGGATGTTGCGTACTCTTTTCGCTGCTATCAACGCACGCGTTGTTAGCCCACGCGAACGACTGGAAAATCAGGAAGTATGGGAAGCGATGTTCGAGCAATTCGCGCTCACACGTATAGTCATTTGACAAAGCATCTCTCTATTTGTGCTTCTGTACAGAAGCACAAATAGAGAGATGCTTTACTTAGCTGAAGGATACGAAACAAAGACGCTTTTGATTTCGCTGAACTCTTCGACAGCACCGGCCCCAAGTTCACGATGCCCGTTGCCACTTGCCTTCATGCCGCCAAAGGGTAGGTGTATCTCTGAACCAGTTGTCGCGGCGTTAATGTAAACCAGGCCAGACTCGATCTCACGAATAGCACGGAATGTCAGTCGACTACTTTCTGTGAAAATACCTGTTGAGAGACCATATTCCGTCTCGTTTGCGACCTGTATGGCCTCTTCATAAGAGTTCACAGGAATGATAGAGACGAAGGGGCCAAACACTTCCTCGCGAGCAATTCGCATTGTAGGTGTGACATCCGTAAATATTGTTGGTTTGTAAAAAGCACCGTCGCTATAATCGTTCTCGGTGAGTGTGCTACCGCCCGTTACCAGACGTGCGCCCTCCTTTTTACCAACCTCAGTATACTCATGAACCGCCTTTACCCGGCCTTTATTGACCAGTGGCCCCATATCAGTTGTGGTATCGAGTCCGTCGCCCACACGCAGTTTTTCCGCTACCGCGACAAGCCGCTCTGTAAACGCGTGTTGCACCGATTTCTGCACAATCACGCGGCTTGTCGCGGTGCATCTTTGGCCTGTTGTTCCAAAAGCTGCGTTGGTAACGCCCAAGACGGCAAGGTCGAGGTCAGCATCTTCTAGCACGATTACGGCATTCTTGCCGCCGAGTTCCAGTGAACAGCGACGCAGATCACGCCCGCAAATCTCCGCAACATGGCGTCCGACCTCTGTCGAGCCGGTCAAAGAAATCATATTGATACGTTTGTGGCTCGCCAGTGCATCGCCCAGCGTTCCCCCTGGCCCTGTGAGTACATTGAGTACGCCAGCAGGAAGACCTGCTTCATGCAGTAGCTCTGCCATCTTGAGCGCGAGTAAGGGGGTATCGCTGGCAGGTTTAAGCACAACGGCGTTCCCCGCCAGCAGCGCGGGAAACGATTTCCAGGCAGGAATAGCAATCGGGAAGTTCCAGGGGGTGATGATACCGATGATACCCAGTGGATGACGGACGGTCATGCAGAACTTATCGGGGAAAGCAGACGGGAGCGTTTCGCCCTCGGCGCGACGTCCCTCGCCTGCAATAAACTTTGCCACATCGATAGCAATCTGGACATCACCGCGTGTCTCTTTGAGTACCTTGCCCATTTCACGCGTCATCAATACCGCGAGTTCTTCTTTGTGTTGCTCTAGAAGGAGTGCGGTACGCAATACCACTTCTCCGCGTTCGGGTGCTGGAACGGCGGCCCATTTGCGTTGCGCTCTGCTCGCGGCTTCAATAGCAATTTCAAGATCGGCAACTGTTGACTTCTGAAAATGTCCGATCACCTCGCTTGTACGTGCTGGGTTGGTACTAACAAAGGTTTCGTTGCTCTTGGAATCGCGCCATTGCCCATCAATAAAATTTTGAAATACCTGTTGTTGAGGGAAAATTGAAGACATACAAATACTCCTCGATGAATGTGTAGATCGCCGTTGATCTGTCATACGTGGCACGTAGTATATCAAATCAAAGTCAGACGAAATAAAACTGCTCGGATTACAGTATATCACTCATTCACCGTTGCACGTAGGGCGTGATAGATCACGCCCTACGCTTGTCTCATGTTGTTGTGGCTCGGAAGTAGACAGATGAACCATACCCTTCAAAGACCATATGGAAATCTTGCGGCATTGTAAAATGCCTGAAAACCTCCGCTTGATAGGGGCCGTTATCTGAGACAATCCAGATACGGCTATGGCTAGAAAGAACGGCCTGAAAGTCCTGCTGGTTCAACATAGCTTTCGCGCCCGACGCAGTTTCAACAATTGAGCCGTTTTGCTCAATTAGAAAGAGCGCACGATTGACCGAGAAAAAGTAGTCAGCTTTACCTACATAGTAAAGTGTACAGTTAGGTGGTGCAATTGAAATTACAATGTCGTTCTTCTGCATATGCGCTTTCATGTAACTGCCACTTGCATCATAGTCCGCATAGTGACGATGATACTGGAAGCCAACCAAACGACTTACAAACAAGTTGTAGCCGCTTAATGGGAGAATAGGTATAATCAATACAGCAGCACAAACAACAATCACCGTGGCACGAAGCACAAACTTCACAGGGCCAGAGAGGTATCCATCGGGCTTTTCTGCGTCGGTCTGTTTTTGCAGGATGACATAAGGACGGGCATAGCTCCAGATGACTAGCAGTATTTTCAGCAACGCAAACGACCCCATTAGGTAGTAGACGGGTAATAGTGCGTACACATAGCGATCCGCAGTAGCAGTGAAGACGAGCACAACCATCAGAATAGAAACGACTAGGAACAGAGCGCAATATTTCACACGCATATCTGTACTTCGTCGCGCCCAGATACAACCAAGTACCGCGAGTATTGAATTCAACGTTATCCAGGGATACGCGCCACGTCCTATATTATCTGGTATGAAAAGCAGGTTTGTGTAAAAGGGAATGTTGTCCGTTGTAAATCCTACTTGCGGACGTTCGCTTGCGTCAGTACCCAGAATGGGTGGATGTGTGTACTTGGCAATAGTCAACTGGATACCAATAATTGCGACGCAGAACAGCCCAGCAAACCACCACTGCTTCTGGTACATCACGGAAGGCAGGGGCCGCTTGCCGTCATAGCTCGCCATTAGAATAGCCAGTAACAGGCCAGGGAGGGCGATGAACACCTCTTCATGACTCAAGTATGTTAGCACCAAGCTAACCGCAGCAGCGGCGACAAGAGAAGCGCGATTCCGCTTTTCAATCGCGCGGTAGAAGAGGAAGATGGTAAGCAGAGTCATCATCTGCTCTTGCTCATACATACGCATCTGCCGACTCCACACCAGAGAGGTGGGCGAGAAGGCGAGCATCGCAGTAGCAAGTAGCGCGATACGTTTGTCAAAGAAGTATGTACCGACCACGTAGATGAGCGGCAAACTCACAAGATATTCTACAACACTAATCGCTCGTGGAATACCATCCGCTTCGCCAAAAACCGTTTTCCAGATTGCGAGCAGATAAGAATAGAACTCAGCTTTTGGATAAAGGAAACCCGAAGGGAAAAAGGGCAAGCCATGCGAAAGAATTCCTTGAGCAGCATAATAGCTTGACAACTCATCTTGCCAGTACGGTTCGTAGGCGAGGTTGTAGCAACTAAGAGGAATAGCAATCAACACAAGCACGACCAGACCCCAATTGTCACGCAACCAACGCAGAACTCTAGCTTTTTTGCCGTAGCCCTTGATCGCTACCATTTGTGCGGTTGTCGTGCGAAAGTTTTCTATGCTCGCTTGCAGAGGTTGAAGACGCGCGTTCGCGAATAGGGTAGTATCGTCGTCCTCATCTGTAAGACCTCGTTTGTGGCGCGTCGCCGTATTGTACCAGAGTAGTAGCGATGTGGCCCACACAATAGCGAGAAGGATTGATACCCAGAACCATGTATAGGGAAATGGACGTGGCATCTGCGACTCGCGTGATAGTGCTAACAGCAACGTCTGGAACGCGAGTGCGGGTACAAACATCAGGCTTCCTATCGCTAACGCGTCGCGTAGAGAACGTGAATAACGTCGCAACACTCCTAGCGAAAAGCTCAACCAGAGCACGAGTATAAACAGAGCAGCACCAACGACAACTTCTACCGATAACGCGATTGGTACAATCTGTACATCATACTGACTTAAATCCTCTGGCAGATAGAAGGCTCCAATTTGACCTGGACGAGCGACAAACGCAGGATGTCCCCAAGATTTTACAGCATCTCCACCCTGTTGCCAGTTTGGAGTGGCATCAGGCGAGGCAACCCAGTGATTATCGGCCACTAACCAGAAGCTAGACCCCGAATTGTCACTGAGCAGTACGTCTGTTGATAATGCTGAGCTGAGCGATGTTAGCCCTGCTTCGCCAGTATTTATACCGGGGGCAACAACGCGCATAGCTATGGTGTTTACGCCAGCGTGTAGGTAGGGCGAGATATTATATATTCCCATTGCGAGTCCCGCTCGCGGTTGTACGTTCACTGTTGTATCGCTGAGATACGTTGCGAGGTCCTGATCTAGAGCAGGATTTAGGATTGGAGTTTGACCACGCCAAGAGATAAATTGGTTGCCATTTATATACACGTCGGTTCTGCCAGTAGCAGCGAGGCGCAACCAGGCACCATTATAGCTTAGCGGAAGAGAAAAGTTTCGCACAAAGTACGCATCATGACTTATGCCCACGCCAATCCATTGTGAAGACAGGGGACGCTCGTAGAGCAAGGGATTCACTTGAGACTGGGGGGAAAGCGTAAGTGCTGTATTTTTGCGTATTGCGGGCCAACTTGTGGCATCATAACCCGTCTGAGTCCAGCTACTCGACTTGTCGGTGAGTGCAGGATAGCGTTGCGAGACCAGCGTTACCTGAGATGTTGCAACCCAGCCGCTTCCCGAACCACTACGATACACGGCATTGCCACGCACTGTGCCAAAACTCAGGCGTACCGAGGGGGCCGCTTTATCTACATTCGCTACGCGTACCGCAACCGAATTTGTTCCAACCAGAACAGTAGAGGTCACATCATAAACATATGACCTCGGAAAATTGCCGCGGGTAAAGTCTTTGCGGTTTGTGCCAATATAGACACCATTGACCCAGATAGTATAAACCTGATTCGCAGCGATGACTATAAACGCGCTATCCGCAGGTGAGTTTACAGAGAAAGAGTGGCGAAAGTATGCAACAGGGCCAGTGCCGTCCGCCGCCGTTATCCATTGAGCATTTCCCCAGTTGGGTTCAAAACTTGCGGGCTGCGGTACAATAAAGAGTTGATAGGAGAAGATAGAAGACCCCAGGCAGGCGAGCAAGAGGCATATCCAGATCAAGGGATGAACACCAACGCGCTTTATAAGCATCTGCGAATTTCGGCGTGCCTGTTCTGATAATGATAACGAAGAAGATGTTTCTTCTACTGGTTTTGGTTGCGGCGATGTAATCATAACTACACTTCTTTCTTCGTATTCACCTTAGTACAGACCAGACAATGCTTGACGGGCAGTATTATTACGGTAGCTTGGGTCAAACTTCAATGCTTCAAACAAGATATTTCTTCCCTCGCTATACCTTCCCTCACGCAAGGCACTTAACCCTATGTACGTGATTGCAGACGAGCTTATATCAGCATTAGGTCTCGCGTCTAAAATCATCCTCATCTGTGCAACTGATGCTCCATAATCATGCACGTCATACAGAATGCGACCATTCATGTATTGCCCGTAGAGGTTAGTATGGTCAATCTTTATAAGTAGTTGCACCCAGATCAATGCGGTATTGTCGTGTTCTTGCCTAAATACAACTGAGCCATTCAATGATTTCGTAAGTTCCGCTAAATTCTGCAGTGTGTTGTTCATCTCACCAATCACCCAGGGTGCTGAAGAGTGAGTCTGCCAGACTGCCAACAGTTCCTGATAAGCTTGAAGATAGTTCTTATTAGAGCGGTATACGGATGCTAAATAGATACGAATATCATCATTATTCTGACTATTATGTAAAAAGTATAATGCTTCTCCGCGCTCAACATGCGATGCCGCGACCTGCTGCAAAGAAGGATTTAATGCCTGGGCCACGTTGAGCCAATTCAACGCCTGCCCATAATTGCCGGAGGACAGGTTTTGCTTAACCTCAAAGTTGCAAAGAATTCCCGCCGGACCACGTCCGAGTAGTAGCACGAAGAATGCACAGGCGGCGATCCACACATATTTTCGGTTCGTATCTCTGGGGCCTGTGTAGGGCTGCGTAACAAGAAAGCGTCGGGACTCGAAAAGGAGTAGGGAGGCAAGCAAGGGTAAAAGGATACCATATGATATTTGATCTACTAAAAGTAATAAACGCCCACTGATCGTTGCATCTGTAAATTTGTATGGGTCTATTATGATACGGTCAGCCTGAGAGCCATACCCAAAGTGACGCTGTATTAAAAGCATTTGAACTTTATGTTGTGTAAGAATATTCATGCCAGCTATATCTATAAAAAGGTATTGTAAGAAAAAGAGTAACACAGGAATGAGACATAAAAAAGCAGCTGTCCTGTATTTATCAACAAAGAACGTACTGCCTTTGAACGTCTTGACTGTGGCGGCGGCGACGGCGAAAGAGTAAAGCGCACTAAACAAACAGAGCAACCCATAAGAGAACACACCGGTTCGTATCTGCCAGCCTATATCGACGGACAATTTCCAGGCTGAAGAACTTCCTAATAAAGGGTCCGACAGCCAAGGCAAAACACTGGCAGCAAGCATAAGGAAGCCGCCAGCAATTGGAAACAGTACCTTGAGAGGTGAAGCCCCTCCTCTATTCAAAAACCAGAATTGCTTTATAGTAACCATTGTCTCTATTCCCACTCATGTACTGGTTAATAACACTCTACATCGCCTATAGTACACAGCCGTAGAAGCTTACGAGTGCTCAATACCTGTCACGCGTACAGCTTGCCCATCTTTCAATTGGTGTATTCCCGTCAAGACAACAGTCTCGCCTTGTGCAAGGCCATTGTCAATGTATACAGTGTTCTCTGAACGTCCAAAGATATGGACGTGTTGCAGATGTGCAAGGTGGCCACGGACAACAAAAACCATAGAGTCAAGCGCAGGATTAATCACTGCCAATCGTGGTATCACAACAGCTTTATTGGCAGATGTTTGAATACGCACAAAAGCACTCATGCCGGGAAGCAGCATCTGGTCAGTATTTTTCACCTGCACCCATGCTTCAAATGTATCCGTTTGTGGGTCAGCTACTGGCACTATTGAAACGACTGTTCCGTTCAGATTAAGATTAGGAAGCGCAGATGGGGTGACTGTAGCAGATTGACCAAGCCGTACCTGTTGCAGGTTTGTCAAAGGAATTTTCACATGTACAATCACTGATGTCTCATCCATAATTGTAACAAGGGTCGTATTCGCGGCAAATGTCTCACCGGGATTGATGTTTAGCGCAGTAACGACACCAGCCATTGGCGAAATGATGTTTCCATTGTGCAACATTGGTGAAGACGCTTGAGCGACCAGAGCATTGTACGCGCTCGTCGCTTGATCGTACTGCTTCTGAGCCTCTGCGATAGCAACGGCATTGCCAGCCCCAGAAACAGAGTTGAGGTACGCCTGGGCTGCGGCCTTATTGTTCGCAGCCTGTTGCACCTGAATATTCAACGCAGTGGGATCAAGCTGCAAAAGTGCCTGCCCGACAGTTACCTGGTCGCCAGCTTTGACCGGCACTTTGAGCACCTGCTCCGAAACTGGGTATGCGATATTTATTTGTTGCAGTGGAAACGTAATACCACCACCACCAATATCCTGATTGACGCTCTTTGAGCCTGCCTGATACAAGGTCACGTCGGCCTGTCCACCGGATAAACCTTTCACAGCAAGCACTACCAAAGCGATAATAAGCAGCGCACTAGCGCACGCGCCAGCTACTGCTAAACGCTTGTTTTTGAAGAGACCAGATTTTTTGTCTTCTGGACGTTGTGGCTGTAAAGGCTGAGAAGGTGGTGGCGTCGCTGGCACTGTTTGAGCTGGGCCTGCGTTCATAGGTCTCTGTTGACTTTGAGCATATTGAGGTGGCACTCCACGACCATCGAGGCGAACCGTGGCATCAGGTGCTTGCCCGTTTGGTGAAAATTGAGCGGGTGCTGTTGAACCAACAGGAGCAGAAGGCATGTTCCTCATATCGTTTTGACGTTGACCATAGCCGGCGGGCTGTCCATTTTGAAAAAATCCAGAATTGTTACTCATACTTCTCACTCCGTGTTGTTACATACTTTCTCATAGAAGACATACACATTTACAACAATACTAAAACCTACCAGCCTTATGCAGCGCGTTGCTGCTGCTTCGCGCTCTTTGCTTTGCCACCTGTAAACAGATACATGCAGCCACCCATACTACCAAACATCAATGCCTGCACGTCCATTATCAAAGCCAGTAAGAGCGCGGTAGGAGGCGCGATATGCATTGACAGGAAGATGTACGTAAAGGCCCATTCACGGACTCCAAAGCCATTGATTGAGATAGGTAGGAACGTTACAAGCGAGATAAAGGGTATTGCCACAAAGTAGAAGTACAAAGGTAGATGAACGCCCAACGCTATGGCATAGGCATAGTGGTTTAAGCAACTGGCTATCCAGAAGATCACCCCATAGAGAATAGCGATGGCGAGCGAGCGAGGACGTTTCATCGCCACACTCAAGGCCAGACCGATTTTAATACCTGATTTAAAGACTTTGTGTGTTATCCATTTACCTTTTACAAAGCGGGGTAAGAGCACAGCGAAAAAGACCGCGCCACCTATCATTCCACCTACCAGTGCGCTTAATCCAAAAAACCACAGGATAATTTGGTCGCTGAAGTGGTTGTGCCACAAAATGATGACCGGTATACCAATCAACATCATACCGAAAAAGCCTGTTACACGGCTCATTACCACCGCGCTCGCAGATCCAGGATTGTTGCCTGACGCATCACCGACGCGAACCGCTTTGATGGCATCGCCACCCATACCTGTTGGTAGAAAATGACTGAACGCAATGCCAACCAGGTAAAGGTCTACCAGGTCTGCAAGATCGAACTTAATATGTTCAGCATTAAGAAGACTACGCCATTGATAGGCACTAGCAATAATGCAGAATAATCCAACAATAAAGCCCACAAGCAACTGGCCCTTATCGGCATGAGACAGCACGCTGAGCAGACTTCCCCAGGAAAACGACTTGAAGAGTATTACGAATAGGGCAATTGTACAGCCAACGCGTATAACCAGGCTCAGCCATTTTTTCTTCTTTGGTTTGGCAACACTTGCCACCTGCACAGTAGGTAAAACTGAGAGATCACGCGGCACCGACGAGTTTTGCACGAGGGCAGAGTTTTCGGTGATGCGAGAGACCTGCACGATTGGCGTACCTACATATGATGGTTGCTTCATCAAGGCTGATTGCTCTACGAAGGACTTCACAACGGGGGGGGTAGTAGGTACTTTGTCTACGATGCTTCCTACTGTAAAACCGCGTGTACTGCTCGGCTTTGGCAAACGAAAGGCTTTAAGCTCAAGCGTGTCTTCCAAAGAAATGTCCTTATGCAAAGCCTGAGTGACTTTTACAGGTTGCTCCGCAACTGCCTTTACTTCGGGAGGAGTCACAGGCTCTTTCTCCATGACACCTTGCTGCACAGAAGTATCCTGTTCATCAAGAGGCTTTGGCAATCGAGATGCATTGAGTATCACTGTATTTTCAGCAGAAATGTCCGGCCCTAGAGCCGGAACATTTCTAGGCAGGTTGTTGTAGCGGCGTTCTTGTTTTGAAGCATGTGTTTTCATCTATTTATCTCCCGCTATACTGTAACAGACTGCTACATCTTAGGCAATAAAGCAGTACTATAGAGTGCTACAATATCGTGGAACTCGCGGCTAAGACCTTCTTCCAACGAGACAATGGGAGCATAGCCAAGCGTTTTTTGCGCAAGCGTGATATCGGCAAAGGTGTGGCGAACATCGCCATGCTGTGACTCGACATTCTCGTAGCGAATGGTTGCATGGCTCACATCTTGTAGAAGCTTGACGACATTGCTGAGAGAAATGCGGGAGCCGCCAGCAATATTCATCACCTTGCCCACTGCATCAACAGTGGATGCCGCGCGTACATTAGCTTCCACAATATCAGAGATGTACGTGAAATCTCTTGTCTGCTCGCCATCGCCAAACAAACGGATGGGCTTATCCTCAAACACTGCTTTGCAGAAACGATGAAATGCCATGTCAGGTCGCTGTCGCGGTCCGTAAACGGTGAAGTAGCGTAACGAAACTGTTGGTACACCGAAGTTTGCATGATAGAGGCTGCACAGATGCTCAGCCGCCAACTTTGTCACACCGTAAGGCGAGTATGGATGACAGACCGCGTTTTCAGTGATGGGCAGCTCGACAGTATCGCCATACACTGATGAAGACGACGCATACACGAAACTACGCAGAGCAGAGGCGTGTTTTGCCGCTTCCAGCAAACGTTGTGTTACCAGAATGTTCACATCAACGTAGTGCGCGAACTCACTACCCCAGCTTGCGCGTACACCTGCTTGGGCTGACTGGTGGAACACCCAGTCGATACCCTGCAAAAGTTGGTGCAGATTCATAGTGAGAAGATTGTCCTCGATAAGCGTGACGCCTTTGGTGGAACGTAGCTTCTCCAGGTTGCGCTCTTTTATGGAACGCGAGTAGTAGTCGGTGAACATGTCTACTCCGACAACTGTATGTCCATCGGCAAGTAAACGCTCAGCCAGATGTGAACCAACAAATCCTGCCACTCCTGTTACGAGACAACGCATGTGTTTTTCCCCCGTTTTACTCAATAGAATACTCGTTTAGCGAACCGATGTTAGCAGTTCGTGCTCTTCTTTTATACCAGCAAAATCGTTATATGACTCGCGGTTTCGCTCTAAAAACGCAGGCCAGCTATAATTTGCTTCCCATGTCTTTTGAGCAGCATCCCCCAATGTGCTCGCGAAGCCGACATCACGCAACAACTTCAACGTACCTTGCGCTAATCCCTGTGCAGTTGGTGGAACCAGTAGGGCCACATCGGGAGTAAGGATTTGTGTGTGTGCAAGAATATCCGTTGCCAGCATTGGCACGCCGGAGCGCAGGTAGGTATACAGTTTTAGCGGCGTATGTGTCCCTTTGCTGCGTGGACTGAGCAGGATATCAGCAAGTGCCATATACTTAGGCATCTCTTCAAGAGGACGTTGGCCCACAAAGTGTACCATAGCAGAGACGTTGAGTTTGTCAGCCTGCGCTTGCAACTTCTCAACCTGATCTGGTCTGCCACCGGCGATCACGTAGTGTGCATTCGGGAATTTGGCACGCACAGCAGGCATACTCTCAAGAAGAATATCTATACCCTGATAGTTCTCAAGCGTTCCAGTATACAGTAATACCGGCCCATTGTTGACTTTAAGGTGATTGCGAAGCTGCATTACTTCATCAGGAACTGCTGCTGGCACCTCTTCGTCAACGGCTGGCGGTAAGATCATGTAGACGGGCTTGTTTGGCGCGATCTCTTTTGCGGTCTCTGCTATGCCGGGGTAGAAGGCAACAACGCCATCTGCATTTTGCAGCATAAACTTCTGAACTGCCCCGACAATCCACATCAAGACAGGATTTTTTGTGAAATCGGAGCTTGCGACAACCGTCGAGAGGTCTGAATGCATATAGTAGAGGTGCTTGCCGCCAAACATTTTGGAAAGAAGCACACCCATCATGCCGGCCTCTTCATGAGTATGAATATAACGATATTTGCGCCATAGTAGCCGCCAGAACGCGGTCAAGAAAACCGCGAGGTCGAGCGGGAACTTCGCAAGCGAAGGCCCCGGCTTGACGCTCTTGATAAAAGGCAGTGAGGGTGCGCGATAGATTGTGAGACCCGGCAGATCAATATTTTTTCCGATAGGGTATGTCACGAGATCAACTTGATAGCCCAGAGCCACAAGTGCTTTGATGTGCTGATGTACGCAGAAGGGTGCGCCGCGCGACTCAAAGTACGGCTGTGGCGAAATCATTAAAACACGCATGAATATATTTTCCTTGAAAGAGCAGTGCTCATAATAAAAAACTAGTTTAGGGTGTTTTTTTCGTTTGAAGAGATGGCATGGGTCTCAACCTTTGGAAGCGCAGTGGGGCTGACAGTTCGTACCACGTAGGTTGTTTTGCCCTGAGACTCGTGATAGGTACGCATGAGTAACTCCGCCAGCAGACCTACCATAATAGACTGCAAGCCAAAACCAATACCGAGCAAAGAGATAGGCAAAAGTGGACTGCGGTGTATGCGGTACTTAACTGGCGAAGCAAGTTTGCTACCAATCATTGGTGTTGCGATTACAGTACCTAAGAACAGGGAAGCGAGTCCGGGGATACCAAACGCGTATGATGGTTTTGTGCCATAACTGCCCAGGAACTTCAATGTAATCAGGTCGAGTACAACACGTACAGTGCGTGAAATGCCATACTTTGATTTGCCAAACTGACGCGCATGATGTGAAACCGCAAGTTCTGTGATGGCGGCACCACCAAGCGCGGCATACGCAGGAATGAAGCGGTGCATTTCACCATATAGACGGACATGCTCGAAGACTTCACGACGGTACGCCTTGAGTGTGCAACCATAATCGTGCAAGTGTACCCCTGTAACCTTAGAGATAAGTGAATTAGCAATCAGTGACGGCAGCTTGCGGCTGATCTGGGCATCTTGACGGTTTTTACGCCAGCCACTTACAACATCATAGCCTTCTTCCAGCTTCGCGATCAATCGAGGAATGTCGATAGGATCGTTCTGGAGATCGCCGTCCATGAACACGAGAACTTCGCCCTTACTGTGTGCAACACCAGCCGCGATTGCAGCTGTCTGTCCGAAGTTACGGCGGAAGCGCACGATGCAAACGTTAGGATCACTCTCTGCGAGGCGGCTCAGTTGTGGGAAAGTCCCGTCACGGCTACCATCATCAACATAAACGATTTCATAGGAGTACGACTGCTTTTCTAAAACCTTGCTGATGCTTTTATGAAGAGGCTGAATGCTCTCCTCTTCGTTATACACTGGCACAATGACTGATAAGTATTTTGCGTTATCCACGTGAGTTTCCAACTTTCTTTTTTACATTTTGATTACTGTCTATGACGTAAGAATACCAGAGCCGGCGAGAATGCTGCTAAAGGTCATGACAATTGTCCTATATACAGCAATCAGTAAGTGGAACGTTTCGGGTAAATCATCACGGCGGCGTGTGATATCACGTATACGTTAGGGATGCGTCCTTTTTGCAACTCCATCAGTGGAGGTACGTCTCTGTGCTTCTCTGTTACAACGAATGATACCATCGGGACTATGCGCTGTAAGTAGCAGAACAGTTAAGGTTTGGTTATAGATTGTTTGAAAAGGTTATGGATTGCCCATACGTTTAGCTATGAGTTGCCAGATGTGTATAGGAATATTCAATTTTGTGCTGGTTCTTTTGGGCTATTTTTCAATCAATTTGCACTTATACTATTTCAATTATGACAATATGTGTAGAGAAAGCTATTGTGAATTGCGGATTGTGAAAATCACACCGTGTTGCGTACAACTCAACCCAATTGTAACTGAAGAGTTGCTGAATTCACCTATGCAACGCACGCATTTCTGCTACACTAGTTTACATGTCAATATATCGAAGCAGCACTCGACTTGCGCTGCCAATCATCTGTTCTATATAGAAGGTTGCAAACATTGTGACCATAAAGAAGCTGCATCACAAGGATGTGGCAAGTGAGGTTTCTTATTATGCATGACTCTCCGCGCCCACGCTTTCGTTTTGACGCGAGGCGTATCGCTGTACTTCTAGATAAGCAGCGTGTTCCATTATGGCAGCGTGTTCTCCTGTTCACACTTGTTCTTGCTATTCCGCTCATCGCATTAGGGGTAGTCTTTCTTGCTCCACATCAACGCGCAAAAGCCGACGTGACCGGAGTTGCGAATGATAATCTACGCACCGGTTGGTATGGCGATCAGGCCAACCTCTCGCCATCTCAGGTGACAAGCACCAGTTTTGGGCAATTGTTCAGCACCTCCATCGATGGTCAGGTATACGCACAGCCGCTCGTTTCACAGGGGACACTCCTTGTTGTAACCGAGACGAACCGCGTCTATGGACTGGATGCCACAACAGGGGCGCAGAAATGGACGCGCAGTGATCTGGGCATCCCATTTAATCCAATTGATGTAAGCTGTGGCGACATCTCCCCTGCCGTCGGTATCACCAGCACACCTGTGATCGATCCAGCAACAAATATCGCGTACTTTACCTCAAAGACATATACGGCGGGTGCTGCGGCGTACTATATGTATGCGATTAATGTCGCAACGGGACAGAATATAACAGGCTTTCCCGTACAGATACAGGGGAATGCCGCGAACGATGCAACGCATGTCTTCACGCCAACAACGCAGTTGCAGCGTCCTGGACTCCTATTACTCAATGGTGTTGTTTATGCTGCGTTCGGTGGTCACTGTGATCGCAAGCCATTTGAAGGCTGGGTTATTGGTGTTTCGACAGTTGGCAAGATCACAACTCTGTGGTCTGATGAGGCAGGCGTTGCACAAAACACGTATCCAAGTGGTGGTATCTGGCAATCGGGTGGTGGCCTGGTATCAGATGGCCCAAATCAAATCATTTTCGCATCGGGCAATGGCCTTCCACCCAGCACATCACCGGGTAAGGCTGGAGCAACCACACTTGGTCAGTCGGTTGGTCGTCTGACGGTGCAAGCGGATGGTTCGTTAAAGGCAACAGACTTTTTCTCACCCTACGATGCCAATTTTCTTAACCAGTCCGACTCCGATCTTGGTTCAGGTTCGCCTGTTGGCCTGCCCCCGCAATACTTTGGGACAAAGAACTACCCGCGGCTCATGCTAGAAGTAGGCAAACAGGGCAATCTGTACGTTATGAATGCTGACAATTTAGGTGGTAGTGGTCAGGGAGCAAATGGTACAAACAATGTGATTAACACTGTTGGGGGTCTGGGTGGTATCTGGGGTAAGCCCGCCATCTGGCCCGGAGATGGTGGCTACGTTTACGTTTCCAGTGCTCAAGGTGGTGGCGCAACAGGTAGGCTCAAAGCCTACAAATATGGGCTTGATGGCAATGGTAATCCTACATTCAGTGCTGCTGGCACATCAAGCGATCTTTTCGGCTTTGGCTCTAGTTCACCTGTTATAACGTCCTCCGGCACAGTATCAGGCTCCTCGGTTCTCTGGGTGGTCTGGGCGACAGATGGTACAGGAACAAATGCACAGTTGCGTGCGTATAACCCAGTGCCAGTTAACGGTACGCTGCAAATGCTACAAAGCTGGCCTATTGGCACATCTTCCAAGTTCAATAGTCCTGGCGTGTCTAATGGCAAGGTGTACGTTGGTACACGCGATGGACATATCCTCGGCTTTGGCTCACCTATTGCGGCCCCATTGAGTGGCAATGCGCTGGGCTTCCCTTCTACGATCATCGGCCAGAAATCAACTCTCAACGCGACGCTAACCGCGAATGTTGCAGAAACTGTTACGGCGATCACGGCTACAGGTGCTGGCTTTTCAGTTGGAACAACAACGCCCGCGCTTCCCGCAACACTAGCAGCAGGTACTACAATTACTGTACCAGTAACATTCACGCCTACTGGAAAGCCGGGGTTGTATTCTGGAACACTCAGTGCAAGTACGTCAGTAGGAATCGCGAACTTCAGTATGTCAGGTACGGCGCAATCGGCGAGCGCATCAATTAACGTGGATCCGCCGACATTCAGCTTTGGTGGCGTTGCAATTGGTGGTGGGTCTGCATCTACAAACGTCACATTCAGCAATACGGGTGCTCAATCACTCACAGTCAATAGTGTGACATCGCCTGCCGCGCCATTCTCAGTAAGTGGTGCTCCAGCTAGTGGCGCGACAATTGCACCTAATGCAAGTGTTACTGTAACCATAACCTTTGCTCCAACAACAGTGGGCGCGTTTACAGATAACCTTACCCTGAATACCTCTGCTGGGCCATCGGTTGTACAGCTATCAGGTAATGGAGGACAGCCACCCAAACTACAAATCTCGCCGATGAATACCGAGTTGGGCAATGTCTCAGTCGGAGCAACAGCAGTGACAACCTTCACAATTACAAATGCTGGCGGTGTAGACTTGACCATTACTAAGTCGAAGCCCCCCGCATCAGGCGTTGGTTTCTCCGCGTATACGACGCTTGCGGAAGGGACTACAATTGGAGCAGGCAAGTCGGTTACGGAAACCGTACTCTTTCAACCAAAGTCTACCGGCGTAATCTCTGATGCCTGGATTATCAATAGTAATGATCCAACAGGACAGTTACAACAGGTCAACTTTGCTGGTACTGCCGTGGCTGCGGTTCCTGCGGCAAACATTCCTCTGCCATCCGTGTATGCCACAAACAACAGTGTGTTACAGCCAGCCACAGGAACAATGACGCTTACCGCGACCATCTCGCTGAGTGCGCCAAGTAGTTCTCCAGTTAGCATTACCTACGCAACAAAGGACTCAACAGCGACTGTTGCGAGCGGCGCGTATGTTGCGATACCAGCAACGAAGCTCACGTTTACTCCTGGTCAGATCACACAGACAATACCGATTACAGTTAATGGAAATGCGTCGCACAGCAATGTAGGTCAGTTCAGGCTTATGCTCTCCAACCCTGTAGGGGCTGTACTCGCGACACCATTCGCGCGAGAGTACATTGTATCACCAACTCCTGTTCCACCTGCTTATACTATCGCGGTAGGTGATGTGCAGATCAAAGCTTCGGCAACGAGCAATGTCACAGCGAACTTTCCGGTTTCGTTGAGTAGCACTCCCGCTCCCGGTGATACAGTGACCGTATCGGTTGCCACAGGCGACGGAACAGCCACGGTTGCGAATGGCGATTATGTGGGAGTTCCAGCTACAACGCTTACTTTTACGAGTCTTACAGGCTCGACGCAGAATGTCGCGGTCACAGTCAATAAAGTTGCGGCGGGTACACTGAACAAGGCGTTTTTCTTGAACATGACGAATGCATCAGCGAATGCTGGTATCGTTCACCCGCAGGGCATGGCAACGATTGTCAATGGAGGCGGCCCGGCCCAATCTTCCGTCTATGCTGACGACATTAACATCGTACCGCCTGTGACAGGCACAACCACAGCAACCTTTACGGTTCAGTTGGGAACTGTAAGTGCCTCAACAGTAACGGTACAGTACGCGACACATGATAGCTCCGCGACTGTTGCAAACAATGACTATGTGGCGACCAGCGGCACACTTACCTTTGCTCCCGGTCAACTCACAAAAACGGTTACAGTTACGGTCAATGCCAATGCCGCAGGGGGTGCCGCAAAATACTTCTACCTGAACCTCTCACGGGCGACAGGTGCAGTAATTTATGATGTATCGAGCCGCTGTAATCTAGCAGGTAATGTCGGTGGCTATTATGCCTATGTGGAGAACGAGTCGGTGATACAAAACAGTTCCGCCAATGCGCTGGTGCTGGTTCCTGTTTCGCTCTCCTCAACCGTACCATCAGGGCAGACGGTAACATTGACAGTAAGCACAACCGATGGCACGGCGGTCTCAACCGCAAATGGCGATTATACCGCTATCCCTGCGACAATCCTGACGTTCGCTGAAGGTCAGCAAACCATGCTAGTGCCGATCTATATCAACCCGAACACAGCGGTGAACGCGAACAAGACATTCACCCTGAACATCACCAACAAATCGTCAAATACGACGGTGGTTAGCGCAACCGCGACTATCACCATCGTAAGCCATTCATAAAGGAGAGATATAAAAAAGTAAAGAGGCCAGTTCTTTGGAAACGAAGAACTGGCCTCTTTATCTCACGCAAGGTGCTGGCTTAGGCAGTAGGGTGTGCCTTCCAATACGCTTTACACGCGGTAATACCCTGTCGAACACCCTGCTGTATCGCGCTACTATTCATGGGAGTGAAACTTCCCGGCCCAAAGCTTGAGTCGTCCCAACCGTAGAAAGCGAGACCTGACGCGCCATGCTCACAAAAACTTTTGCTCTGCGTCGCGAGATTTTGAGCAGTTGGCGTGACATAATAGTTGTCGGTTCCTCTGATAATTCCTCCGAATGCCTGTGTAATACCAATGATTGGTTCTTTTTTGTTGTCCCAGCCACGTTTTTTCAGGCTCGCAAAAATCTTAGTAAGCAATCCGTTCATTGCCCAGTTGTACTTATCGGGCGAAGCGTAGGGAGCGGCGTTATATGGGGCGCGGTTGGGCATAGAGGATGTATACAGGTAGAGACCAACATTGTCGCATCCTTGCGGACTAAAGTTTGCAGCAGTGCCGTCGTTCCAAGAGTATGTATTCCCCAGATGGATGGTTCCACCGAGTCCACAGATTGTTGGACGGTTTGGTGTGTACTGATGAACTAATGAATGCACCTTCGCCAGTAAGGCACGTGCGCTACCGGCATCCCAGGCAACCCAATCATCAAGAACCCAATAGCCCACGACAAGGGGATTATTTCGGACGAGTTGTAAATGCCTTGTTATGTCGGCTAAAAACGCTTTTTCATTCGCTAGATACGCATATTTGTCGCGCCCACAAAAGCGTTGCCCTTGTGGGGGTTTTATCACAGACCAGGTGCGATGGCACTCGTAGTAGTAAAGATCACTGGCAAGATAGCCATCTATGACTTTCATATGTGATGCTAAGAGTTTTTTCCCTAGAAGACTACTGGGAGTAGGTGGATTGTTGTATGCGATTGACGCCTGCACACCATTGCTTGCAGCGTTTTCCGCTCGTGCCGGACTATCTACCGCAAAACCACCAATGAAATGACTCTTTTCTGGGGCATTTGTGGCACGTAAATTGGGTTGAAACACAGTGCTTATGACCAGACCAAGAACAATTAAGACAGAGACAACCGTCACTATCAGAAAGACTTTTTGCTTCAAGACATGCCTCCAAAGTGTGGCACAAGAACGTTTTTTCGTACCAGCCGATTTCTTAACGTGAAAAGTATAGTTAATTCTCTTTTGAGTATACTCATGCGTAAAAAAGATAGAGGAACGCACAAGGGCGTACTGAGGTTACGCCCTCATGGAAAATCTTGTTCTTGTTAAACAGGAGATTAGGAGACACTTACAGAGGTTTTTTCTCGTGATACGCCAAAAAGCTTGGGCAGAAATTCGTGAGCCGTTGAAAGATTGTTCAAATACTCTTTATGAAGAAAGTTTTCTAGTTTTTCTTTCGCGCTCTCGCCATCTTGCACCCACCAGATGGGATGAGTAAGAAGTTGCAACGGTTTTCGTTGTGCGAACGCTTCTGAGTCCAAGGGATGTCCAAACCGCCAGCGTCCTGTAGAGTCGCTTATGTATGCAACATCTTTACTGAACATATGCTCATAGACGCGGCGGAACTGCTCAAATTGTCGTAAAGGCATTCGTGCAAGATCAATTGGGCTATGTATACTGGCAATACAGGGTGTAGCATAGGGATAAAATTTGATGAACGAGTCAATTTCTGCGAGCGACTTCGCGCAATCGTCTCCATAGATAGTCAGGTCTACATGCAACGCTATCATATGGCCTAGCTCGTGTAGTTGCGCGATTATCTGGCTGTTGGGATTACTGAGCGCATTATAAAACGGCGAGTGCAACGTAATAAAATAGGTTGCCTGTACACCTTGATCGTACTCTATTTGAGCAACATGTAAGGCTGGATTAAGGCTAATGTCAATATCATGTCTTAACACGACAAATGGATGCTTTGCTATCATGTGTTGTGGTATCTCGTCGAACATACAAAACGTGTAGTCTGCCTTCTTGAATGCGACGATTAAATCATTATAACCTTCTAAAGAAAATGTGTACATTACTCTGTTCCTTCAACTAATTACTATTTATAGTACGAGGGCTGCTCGATAGAGATGTTCCAGGCGATCTGTGAGAGCCTCACGCCCATGATGCTCAATCACCCACTGACGTGCCTGCACACCTACTTCTTGTGCCATGTCTTGCTGTTGGAAGATGCATTCCAGTTGCGCGTCAACTTCCTGTATAGTGGTCGCTTGATAGAAATAGGGCGATGTGGAATATACGTTTTCGTAGTTAAAAGAGGTAATAACAGGCTTAGCACAACTCATGGCTTGCAGTTCTGATAAGCCAAACGCGCCCAAAAATACCTGCCCAACGATAACATCCGCTTTTTGTAGTAAGTATTGCGCCATGTCGGGCGAGACACGCGGAACAAACTCAAAGACATTGCCATAGTGTTGCTGATATGCTATGTTTTCTGTTCCCCATGCCAGCAATTTTACATGCACTTGTGGGTGACGTTGCGCGAACCGCGCAATACCTTGCACTGTTATGTCACAGCCCTTGATGCGGTCAAGCCGTGCGAAAAGTAAGATTGTCCAGGGACGCACTCCTCTTTCCGCTTCAGGCGCGAATTGTTCGGTGTCAATGGGGCCAGGGAAAAAACTGGCATCGGGGCGCAACGATTGCACCATCGGCAGCAGGTCTGGGGTACTACAGAGGACAGTCGCCGCTTTTTGAAACACGAGTCGCAAGATGACACGAAAGAAGGGGTGCTGTAGGCGATAGCGCACATCTGTACCACGACAATGTACGATAAATGGAATGCGCCCCAGCAGGCCAAGTATTCCATAGCTCGCCCAGTGAATATGCGCCACATCGAAGTGAAGCGGATCAAGATTTTTGAGTATGTGCCGTAGACCAAGTAGTCGCACAGGCATCATAGCGAGTTTGATGGGCAAAGACGCAAACCCACCCCTCATGTCAGGTTGACAGACCATCGCTTTATGTCCCCGTTTGCTGAGGTCCTCCGCATACGCTGTCGCAACTTGATTGATGTCATTTATTTGCAGAATACGCATACTATTCATGCTGCGATTCTGCCTTTATCAGCATATGGTAGAGCTGAATAAGCTGTTGGCTTTCTTCTTCCCAGCAAAACGTTTGTTGTGCTACTGCCAGGGCATTGCGCTTCATTTGCGCGAGCCGCACAGTATCGGTAAGCATCGTGTTGATCTCCCTGGCAACGACGCGTGGCTCAAGTGAGGGCAACACACGTCCTACGTCATGCTTGTCAAGGATATCCACGATTGCTGGTAATGACGAGACGAGAAAGGGCAAACCAACCATGATATATTCAAAAAGCTTGTTTGGCATCTGCACATATATATTGGTTGAATAATCGGGCGAGTAAGTGATCGCGCCGATATCTGCGGAAGCCGTCCAGCTAAGTAATTCCTCGTAAGGAACTGGTGGGAGAATTTTTACACGATCCATGACACCTTCCTGAGCTATGAGCGTTCGCAATTCTGCTGGAGTCGTGCCGCATCCTTTCCCCATCAGCACAATTATAATGTTCTCTTCCAGAAATCTGGCGGTTTTGACCAGCGTTTCGAGTCCACGCCCTGGTTGTAAATTACCCTGATAAAGTACGATACGTACCTCTGGCCCAAGTTTGAGCTGTTCACGTAAACGGTCACTAACGGGAGCCATTTGATAGGGCAAAATATTTCTCACAAGTGTGATATTGTCAATGGAGTAGCGTTTTGCCATCTCTTCTATAATCGCTGGTGAGACCGTAATGACTGCGACAGCGTGACGTATCACATGCAGGTAAAAGCGCATAATTAGTTTATTGATCTTGCTTCCGCCTGCTTGCTCAAACTCATAGAGTGGCATTTCGTGCGCGTCATAAACGAGCCGTTTGCGTCGCAACATTGCCGCGAGATAACAGGGAAGGAGCGCATTGATGTCATGCGCGTGATAGAACGTAGCAGGTACGTTATACAAGCGCACCGTAGTTATCATCAGTTTTTGCACTGTTTTGAAAGCACGCATAACTTTCCTCGGCTCTGGTATAAGCCACTCAGGTTTGATAAGATGCTTTACATGAATATCGGCTATATTTTCGTTACGCGGATATTGTATATCGGTCTCGACATCGACGATACTTACATCAAAGCCCGCTTCAATCAGTGCAGTTGCCTCACGTAACACACGCATATCGGTACGTACAACGCCACGCACATGCATACAAATTTTTATTGGTGTGTGAACAAGCTTTGTGCCTTCTTTTTTGACAGACACTGCCACATCTACAATACTATTTTTCATACTATCCACCTTTTCTACTTAGCGGTTACTTAAACTTTTTTACGCGTAATTTCTTCAGCAAAAGAGAACGGCCAACCAGGAATATCAGACAAATGCTATATACACTAAGCGATGCCAGGAATATACCCCAACCGACATATAGATTCTGTCCCCGTGCAAGTACAACACTTCCCCCATAAAACCCCACACCTGTCAGTAACGCAACCAAGAACTTTCCAACCTCGAACGGAATGGGATAAAAGCGTTGATTGACGATATAGGCCACCAGAGCAAGCAAGATATAGGCGAACAGCGTCGAGAGTGCAGCACCCATTGAGCCATAGAGCGGAATAAGAACCAGGTTAAAGCCAATATTCGCGAGTGCCGAGGCCGTCGTAAAGATCACTGCATACCACGTCTTTTTTTGTATTGAGATGCCTGTTGTAAACAAGCTATAGACGCCGTAGAACAGCGTCGAAAGCGCAATAATGGGAATGATGGTGGCGGCAGATTGGTAGTTCGCGGGAAAGAAAAGGTTCAGCACAATGGTGCAAGCAAGCGATAACGCGAACGCCATAATAAGTAAGACCACGGTGTACCAGCGGAAAATCAATTGAAAGATGCGTGGCGCGTCATCACGTTTCGCGATAGTGAACATTGCCGAGGGCCAGGCAAGCGAAAAGGGTGAGAGTACAACAACGCTCAAAATACCCCCCAGACTATACGCAACGGCATAACTTGCCGTCTGGGCAAGTGACCCAAAATGGCTTAATAAATACCGATCTGATAGTTGCAACACCCAGACAGAGATAAAGTTTGTTACATTTGGTAAACCAAAGGAGAGCAACCCTTTCGCGATATCGCGACGGAAGGTGAGGCCCGCCTTGAACAGAATAAACGGATACACACAGACGATAACGAGAGCATAGCCGCACCCTGTTCCAAGCAGTGAACCGCCAACGCCCATGTGGAATGGCCCGACAAAGAGAAGTGTCGTTGCTAAATTGACCAGCAGATTGCCAATAGACAATGCAGCGAAATAGCTAGCGCGGCTCTCCGCACGCAACCAGGAAAAACACGGCACAGTCAGGTTTTGGAGCAGTACAACCAAAGCACTTATTTTTAACGCGTCAATCGCAGAGGGACTAGCGAGCAAGGCCGATGTCAGCCAGGGAGCTGTGAACACGATTGTGAGTATGGCTGGCACGGAAATAAGCAATAAGAGTAGAATGGTTGTTGATAAGACAGCCAGACGGTCTTTTTTGTCTTCAAAATCGTAGTTATAGGAACGAAAAAATGCCGACCCCAGTCCCAATTGCGTTAATCCCGCCAACAGCGCAATCGCGGTGTTGAGCACGGCTAGCACGCCATAGTCTTCGTGTGAAAGATTGCGCGTCAAAAATGGAGCCATAACGAGCGATACCAGAGGTGAGGCAAGCGATGCCAACACATACACTCCTGACGTTTTCAGGAGTTTCTCTATCTGTGTTTTATAGCCCTCTACAGCACCCTTTGACGGTTCGACGAGTGTCGCATGCACAGGTTGTATCTTTGGTATGATGACAGTCGTCAGCAGGTCAATCGACATATCTTCATCGAAGAAAGAGGACGCAGGCAGGGGCGAATAGATCGCTTCCAAATTGACCAGTGTCGCCCATTGGTCGAGGCTCTTTACTGGCAAATTCAAACGCGGCGTAACGACAAATTCTACCGGATCGATATCATGCCAGAAGTCTCTTTGTGCGACAGTGTTCTGCGGCTTGTTTGATAATGGCACCATTAGGAAATACCCTCACAGCTACTTATGGCCTCTACAGTGTGCTTGTACTTGGCTATTACTTCGTCTAATGCTGCCCAACGCGTCGCTCGCAGCAGCGTTCTTCTGAATATTGCGACACTATGATGAGTCGAGATATATTCTCTAGCAGTTTTCCCCATCTCAATGCCGTATTCGCGCTCACTGATAAGTCGTATCAATGCGTTCGCCATTGATTGCGGCTCGTTCGTAGGAAGCGCGATACCACGTCCGTTGGCAAGCAGGTGTACGTTAGAAACGGGTTCCGTCGAAGCGATCACCGCGCATTGGGATGCCATAGCTTCTAAGACCGCCATTGACATACATGCGCCGCGCCGACTCGCATAGAGAAAAATATCACTTATACTCAGCAACTCAAGCACATCCGAAGGTGAGATTTCTCCCCACAGCAGACAAGTAGTGCTTAACCCACGCCTATGAATATCCGCTTCCAGTGACGCTTTGAGTGGGCCTCCACCAGCGATTACAACTCGTAACTGTGTACGCTTTTCTATGGGTAGCGCGTGATAGGCAATATCGATAGCTTCCAACGCGATATCTATTCCTTTCTCTGGCGCGAGTCGGCACACCATCGCAACCAGAACAGCGTTTGGAGGAATATCTTTTTGTAGACGCAAAGTCTCCCGTGCGGCCCCATCCACGACGACATGCCGTTCACTTTCAATCATGCTGCCAAAGCGGGTGATGCGACTGGGGTGGATGCCAAGCCGCTTACAGCTTGCTTCTATCGCGTCACCCGCTACACCAGGAATAAGAAAATGATCTACCAGACGTACCGCAAGCACGGCGCAGAGGGATACGGACGGAAAATATAGGTGGTAACGCAAAAGGGATACCAGCAGCCATACTTTTGAAGTATGTTTTTCTGCCATGCCCTGTGTACGTTCCGCACGATATGTCGCGCTTTTTAGCAATGTCAGCGTTCCGTGGTCGATACAAACGACTCGTATACCTGCGAGTTTTCCTGCTAACGCAGTAAAGAGCGCAGTATACACTCCATCCTGTGGAAGCAGCACGTCATAGTGCGAGCCTTGGCGCAAGAGTGCAAGCGTCTTGTGACACCCGAACACGACATAGAACCAGAGATTGGGGAATTGCCAGGCCGCCGTCTGTTTTGTTCCAAAGGTATGAATAGGCAGATGCTGGGGATTGGGGCCGATGAAATGCGTAAGATATTCGCGCTCCCAGATACCCGCGGTGGCTTTAGCAATTCCCGCCATTACGGCTCGAATACCGCCAGTGACCGGGAACGCGGTCAACGCGATACAAACCTTCGTAACCCGCATCGGCTGTGATTGAACAGGAAGCACGATTGCACGTACACATTGCACAAATTTATTAGTGGCCTGTTGCCACCTATTTTGCATCTCATAACGCATTCGCGATTTTTGCATGTAGTGATGCCAACGCTCAGCGGACAGGATACACGGCATACTGGACGCGGATTGGCCCAGAGTACGCAGCAGTTGTATCTGTAAAGTTAGTTCAGCAGGCGAGGCAAGGCTATGCTGAAGTAAGTCAGTAGTAGCCCAGTAACCAGTATCATATGCATCTAGATAGAGATGCAACGCAGCCATAGCGCGTTCAAGCAGAGTATCGGCCTCTAAAGGTCGCATCATATTTTTGTACTCAAACAGGCTTAGCAAGGCGAAAAGTTCTCCAAGCAAACCATGTGTTGCGGGATATACAGCGACCTCTTCAAAAAAGAGGCCGTCCTCACCTGTTGATGTACTTATGCCGCCATCCAGAATATCGCGCTCGAATGTGCCGAAGACATGCTCAGCAAGTGTTCTGTACTCTCTTACGCCTGTAATTAAATAGGCGCGTAGTAAAACCGAAAGGGCGGTTCCCTGGGTGGTCGCGGAAAACCAACAGTTCTGCGAGTATACAAAGGTGCTAGGCCAACCGCACACTGCTTCATCAACATACACTACATGTTCTATCAACCAGCGCACCTGTGCCAGGAAGGTGAGACAGTGCGACTCATCGCGCGTTGCTATGTATGCGTTCCAGTGTGCCAGTGCGTACTGCGTGATTGTTGCAGGACGGTACTCCGCGTTATACTCAAGAAAAGGGATGCCCTGTTCATCTTTAGCATATTTATGCAACATGAGAAATTCTGACATATTCACTGGATAACGTGTGAGTCGCGTTTCTACTCGCGCTCCTCTATCTACGGACACTTGTTTTCTAGTATCCATTGCTCTCCTCTACACTTCTTGCGCCCTCACTGGCAGTATTCAAGCTTTTCTGCAATAATGGTGATGCTACGACACCTAAAAGAGTCCAGCCGAGAGCCGATATAGGCGGGAGCGTCCAGGCGTTGATACTGATACTATTTACACTTAGTGCGATAATCGCCGCAATAGTTCCGCCAAAAAGCGAACGAGTACGTTTCTCAAACAATGCTCTATTGTGGAATGCCTGCCATAGAGCGAAACCGACAAGGGAGAGAAAAAGTACAAGCATTGGAAGGCCGGCCTTTGCCGCGATCTCGATATATGAATTATGAGGATGGTCAAGAGCTAAATATTGACGTGGGTCACGAAAAGCGTTCGCTCTCGCTAGATATACATCAAAGCCGAGACCAACACCTGTCAAGGGGAAAGCCTGAATAACATTGATGCCTGTTTGCCACGCGCCCTGCCGTAGCGTAAGCTCGGTAGCACCTGACGCGTGTTGCAATTGCAGGTTGATCTGGTAGGAAAAGAGCAACATCCCCAGCGTAGCGGCGACCCCAGTCATTGCCACGATTAGCACCCTGTCTATGGTACGTCCAACAAGCAAGAAGAAAACGATACTGCCTCCGAGTACGCCTACCCATGCTCCATTGCTATACGTGAAAAGCAATGCGGGAAGAATCAAAAAGGCTTCCACTAGATAGAGTAGCTTGTCGGTGACAGTAGAGCTTTCCATAAAGAGGCCAAGTGGCAAGAAGAGCATGGTTGCGAGAAACGTGCCATTCCAGTTCGGGTCAACGAAGAATGAACCAATGCGGTGAACGTTCAGGCCGGTGGCTAACTCATATCCCTGTGCGCGTGCGAGAAACTCATCGAAGCGTGATGAGCCGAATAGCACCACGCCCGTTGTACCTTCTATAATTGTGTGGATTGCTAATAGCGCACCAATCAGCGCGAGTATCTGTACTACTTTGCGAAGACTTGTTACGTCTTTCGCGATAACCGTTCCTAACCAGAATGTCACCAACGCACCACCGATAATGTTTGGATAGTAGAACGCAACGTCATAGAGTCGCCATGCACCCTGAATTGCGGGAAATATACCTAGCACAAGAAAAAGCGACCAGAGCCAGAGTACCCGTGGGTAGGCCCAGGGGTGGTGCGGCGAGCGCATTAAATAAAAAAGCATCAGTAATACAATGGTTAGAAGCTGTGCATCGAATAGCGAACCAAGATACCAGTCCACGTAAATATGCGCGACCAGCACGAGACCAAGCAACACTTCATTTTTTCGGAGTATCACAAGTATAGTCACGATACAACCGCCGATAACCGCTCCGACCACAGTTGCGGTTGTCTTGCTGAAAAGAACTCCAACAAGCAAGCCGCCGATTAGTATGCCGAGCGGGAGTACAAGCGAAAAAAGCATACGCCCGCTGCTTGTTTCTCGCATAGCACCATTCCATCTATTGCTCACCATAACTTTCTCCCCCTATGTACTACTTGTACCTCGCTCCCTGACATCGTGCTTTCCCAGGCCAGATTGTTAATAATAGTAGCAGGACAAACCTCGGTCATTTGTGTTACCGCATTTTCGCCGACAAGACTTTTCGCGTAGTGCAAACTCTGCGTAATATGTGGTGCTCTACGCTCAGTATCGTGAGCATCAGAAACAAGACAGGACACAAGCCCTCTCTTCAGCAATATCTCCGCGCAACGTCGCACAGTGTTCCCTTGCTTGCCAAGTAGACTACTTGCCGTTACCTGTGTCAATATCCCCTTTTCAAGCAAAGGTTGCAGGACTTCAGGCTCTTTTTGAATACGCTGATATCGCTCTGGATGCGCTAGAACAGGCACAATACCTGCCATTCGCAACTCGAAAAACACCTGCTCTGTGCGTGGCAGCCAGTGCGTTTCCCATAATTCGAGCAATAGATAGCGGCTATTGTTAAGCGTTGCAAGCCGACCTGCCTGAATATCCTCAACCAATTCTGGTTTGATGCGAGCCTCATGACCGGCGAAAAGCTGTAATGGAATATTGTTACGGTTCAATTCCTGCTGTAACGTATGCACGCGCTCCCACACTTCCTGTGCTGACCGTCGCGGATACTCATCGTTGTAGTGTGGGGTGGCGATAGCATGGCGAATACCCTCTTGCACTAGGTGACGCGCCAGTCTCAATGCTTCTTGCATCGTTGCTGGCCCATCGTCGATATCTGGCAGGATATGTACATGAACATCAATCATGACTCAGCCTTCCCTTGCTGTCTCTGCGTAAAAGGTAACGAGGACATAGGAGCAACATTCTGTCCATACTGTGCGCTCGTGATGAGTTGCCCATTTTGCACTGGCGGAATAGTTTGCGTGTTATTATGTTGCGCGGCCCGTTGCACAAATGAGGGCGTAGGTATAGACGAAGATGGTGTATTTGGGGAAAGTTGTACCGGATTTGAAGGCGCATCTTCTTTCGTATTCACATCGGCTTCTTCACTATAATAGGCATACGCGGCATCTTTCTTCCTCGCGGGCTGCTTATTGATAACCACTCCAAGTACGTTCACATTTGCCTGTGCAAGTTGCGCTTTCATGCGTTTGATATTTTTTTTCGTCGAGTGCAGAATGTCCGATACGATCAGCGTGCCATCGACTTTTGGTGCCAGCACGCCCACATCCGATAGACCTAGAAGCGGTGGCGCATCGATGATAATAATGTCCAGGCTACTATTCATCACGAGTGTTAGCAGACGCTGCATAGACTTGGAGACAATTAGATCCGAGGGATTGGGCGGCACAATTCCCGCCGGCATAATCCATAAATTAGGGATGCCAATTGAGTAAAAAAATTGTTCTAGCGCGACGGTCTGGGCAGGCGGTGCTTCCGGCGCGAGGGAGGGACGGTTAAAAAATTGATGGTTTGTCGGCGTATTCACTTTATTGGGAGTTCTTAGAGATAAGACCGCGTTGCTCAATCCAACCCTGTCCGATGGAATATTGAACAGTTTGTGCTGTGTCGGACGGTGTAGGTCCGCGTCGATGAGCAGGGTATTCTTCCCCGCTTTTGCCATGAAGAGTGCAAGGTTAGCCGCCACCACACTTTTGCCTTCTTCCGCGACTGCGCTGGTAACAAGTAAGGTGCGAATCGGCTTGTCCATGTCTGAAAATTCTATGTTTGTGCGAAGAATACGGTACGCTTCTACGTTGATATCGCGACCAGTCGGATTTAGCAATGTTTTGCGATCTTTTGTCTTTTTGTACCAGACGGTTGTCAATGCAGGTCTATCTATTAAAGCAATCAGAGCTTCGGGGGTGCGAACATGTGTATCAAGCTGCTCAATAATAATCGCGAGCAGCAGCCCTAGAAATAGGCCAGCCGCTAGACCTTCAAGCGTATTGATGGACGTATTAGGTAGAACTGGCTTAGACATTGGTTGTGCGGGCTGCACCACACGCACAAAGTCGCTATTCTGGACAGCAGTCAAGTTGAATTGTGCCAGGATAGTTTGCCATTGACTGTATTGTTGCTGTAGGTTGCTCAACTTTGTTTGCAAGCCGCTAATCTGTGTACGCCAGCCGGCGATCTCCTTGATAACCTGCGAATCATCAGGTGGTGCCTGGTTAAGCTTTAACGCCTGCTGGTCGCCCTGCTGCTGTTGTATCGCGGCGGCGTCGGCCTGCGCCTGTAGCTGACTGATCTGGTTCGTAAGTGTCTGTATTTGCTTTTGCGTATTATCCAGTTCGGCCTGCACCTGCTGACGGGAGCGCATTCCATCCTGCTGCGCGAGTTGGAGTTGCTGCTTGATGAACGTGTTCGCGATATCGTTTGCAAGCATTGCGGCCTGCTCCGGGTTCGGATCCTGCACGTCTATCTGAAAAACTTGTGTGTTCAGCTTAAAAGTTGACGAGACAGCAGGCTTGAGTTTCTCAACGGTCAGACCGTTGTGATGGGACGCGACCTCACGCAGCACCGGATCGCTGGTGGCAAGCTGAGACTCTGTTTGAACAAGTTGGTCACTTGCAAGGAGACTGTTAATATCTGAGCCACCGTTGCCCGCGTGAACCGCAACCTGAATCAGAACAGTTGATTGGTAAATGGGAGTCGTCAAACGGCTCCCAGCATATGCTCCCAGTCCGACGAGGAGAAAGCAAGCGACAATCAGCTTCCATTGTTTTAGCAGTATGGTCCAAAAACGTTCAAGAGTCATTACATATCCTCTATAATTCTCCGAAAAGCGGTTTAATGTACAGCTACTTGTTCACGTAGTTGCACAATGTCAAACAGGGTTTCGCGTATCTGCGCCTGATCTGACTTCAGTAGACTTTCGTTCAACGCGTGTACCCAACCCTCAACAGCTTCACATCCCTGTACGTCGGTGCGATTAGCAATACACAAAATCTTCTTGTGCGAGGTTGGTTGCAGTATCTCGTTCGAGGCAACAAGCGTTTCGTGTAAACGTTCACCGGGGCGCAGGCCAATGTACGAGATAGGAATGTCGCGTCCGACGCGCAATCCTCTAGCGTGAACCATTTTTCGTGCGATATCTACAATACGTATAGGGTCTCCCATGTCCAGTAGGTATAATTCTCCCTGTCCGGCAAGGGTTGCGGTCATAATCACGAGTCCGCACGCCTCTGGAATAGTCATGAAATAGCGCGTGGTCTGTGCATCGGTGACGGTTACGGGGCCACCTTGCTCGATTTGATGAGAGAAGGTAGGCACCACGCTCCCTCGACTGCCGATGACATTGCCAAAGCGCACAGCACAGAAATGTGTCTCGCCCAACATTGATTTCGCCATTGCCTGAATAATCATCTCGCCAACACGCTTGGATGCCCCTAGAATACTCTCAGGGTCGGCAGCCTTGTCAGTCGAAACAAACACAAAGCGATCTACATGATACTGTTGTGCGAGTCGGCACAGAGCATATGTTCCCAGCGAGTTCGTGCGAACGGCCTGATCGGGATGCTGTTCTAGTAGCGGTACATGTTTGTAGGCGGCGGCATGAAATATTATCTGCGGTTTCTGGCTCGCGAAGAGTGTATCCATACTCTTTACATCAGTGATATCACCAATGCGAAGCAGTAATTGAGGTACACGCGGATGTAGACGTAAGCTCTGGGCGAGATCGAACAATCCCGTTTCATTCATATCCAGCGCAATCAGCGTCGCGGGTTCATAGTTCAACAGTTGCCGACAGAGTTCTGAACCAATCGAGCCAGCCGCGCCAGTCACAAGCACAACCTGTCCCTTGAGAAGGCTATATGCTTCCTCCGAATGAAGTGGCACGATCTCGCGTTCTAGCAGGTCCGCAAGGTTAATTTTGCGGGCAGAGGTCGCATTGACCACCAGACGCAACATCTTTGTGCTACATAAAAACAGAACAGCTAACAGAGATGCCCCCAGCACAATACCAACGGGCAATTCTTTCGTAGTGTTGAGCACGCGAAATCCTTCGACCAGTGCCACGATAAGGAGTACACTCTGAATGACGGTGGTAATGTACTTGGCACTCTTCCAGAGCCGTCTATTCAAGCGAATCACATGAAAGACTGCGGAATAGGATACCCCTGTAAACAGACAAAACAGCAATGCTTGACTCAGCTTTGAAGCAAGCAGAGGCGTATCAAAGAAACGAATCGCAACAGCCCCTTCTAACCCTAACAGAATCGTCAGGAGGTCTAATACAAGCATTGAGCCGTAGATGTATGAGAAGCGGACAACAATGTTCCGCTTAGCAAGAGCTTTGAGAAAGCGTCGTGCCGCTTTCAGCATTGTAATGAATGCGTGATCTGGCTTTGTTTTAAATGTAGGCGAAAAATCCACCACTGCACCTGAACCTTCACTTCTCTTATTTTGTGTGTGCTTTTACAATCTGTTCTACCGCTGCAACGACGTCATCTACATCATCTTCCGTCATACTCGGATACATTGGGAGCGAAACGGTACGTTGATATGCACGAAGGGCGATGGGAAAATCTTCTGCTTGCACATGGTACGTATCGCGATAAAACGGATGTAGATGTAACGGAATGAAATGGACGCTGGCACCAATTCGTGCATTGGTAAGTTCCTGAATAAATACCTCACGCGAAATAGCAAGCCGTTCTGGACAAAGGCGCAATAGGTACAGATGCCATGCATGTTGTATATTGTCGGGCGTGTACGGCGTCTCTAACGCTGCATACTGCGAAAACGCCTCGGTGTAGCGGTGCGCGATGGCGCGACGACGCTCCAGTAACCATTCGCTCCGCGAGAGTTGATGAAGTCCAATCGAGGCAGAGATGTCTGTCATGTTGTACTTGAAACCCGCTTCCAGTACCTCATAAAACCAGGAACCTTCCGCGCTATAGCGTTTCCACGCGTCGCGACTGATACCGTGGAGCGTCATGAGTGCCGCGCGTTCCGCATACGCAGGATTGGCGGTGGTCAACATCCCTCCCTCACCTACCGCGAGCGTTTTTGTGGCATAAAAGCTGAAGGCGGCGAGGTCGCCAAGCGTGCCAACCATGCGTCCATGATATTTAGCGGGAAATGCATGTGCGGCATCCTCAATTACAGTAAGTTTATGGGCATGAGCGATAGCAAGAATGGGGTCCATGTCGGCAGGAACGCCTGCGATATGTACAACCATGATCGCCTTTGTCTTGGGTGTGATGTGCCGCTCGATCTGCGCGGGATCAATATTGCAAGTGCGCGGATCGACATCGACAAACACCGGCGTCGCGCGGCAATAGACAACCACTTCTGCAGTTGCGGTGAACGTGTATACTGGAACCAGAACCTCATCATCTGGCTGCAAACCGATAGCGTCAAGCGCGAGGTGCATAGCAGCCGTCGCGGAATTCACTGCCAACGCGTGAGGCGCACCAATATACATCGCGAACTCGCGCTCGAAGCGTTTTGTCTTTGGGCCAGTTGTAAGCCAGCCCGAACGTAGTGTATCAACTACTTCGTCAATTTCTGCCTGTGTAATATGCGGTATCGCGAATGGAAGAAATGTTGTACGAGCAGGTCTATGTAGCTCCTGTACTCCAACACTCGTCAAGCCGCCAGATGCTAAAACGTTATCGTCCATGACCAAATGCTACCTCACTCACCGTCTTAAAAATAATTTTAATGTCCAGTGCTATCGAACGTTGCCGTATGTACTGTAGATCATAATCGAGCTTGATACGCTCGTCTTCAGTTGTATCGCCATAGTTGTGGCTCACCTGCGCGAGACCAGTAAGGCCAGGCTTGACCATAACACGGCGGTTATAGTCAGGAATGCACTTTTCTAGCTTCTGACTAAAGGCCGGTAGTTCGGGACGCGGGCCTATCATGCTCATGTCACCACGCAAAATGTTCCATACTTGCGGCAATTCGTCCAGATGTGTTGGTCGGAGAACGCGTCCGACGCGTGTTACGCGTGAATCACCGGCCTGCGCCCATTGCACATGTCCGGTATTACTTGGCTTCATTGAACGAAACTTGTAGATACGAAACAGGCGGCCTTGCTGACCCAGTCGTTCTTGACTATAAAAAATGGGGCCGGGCGAGTCAAGGAAGATCACAAGTCCGAGAACAGGCAGCAGTAGAAGTACAATTATTGTGCCGCACACTCCAAAAAGCACGTCTACTGCTCTACTCCAGAAGATGTATAACGCCGAAATACTCGACTCTTGATCTTTGTCTATCTGTACGGGCGATTGTACAATAGTGGTTGGCTTTACTTGTGTCTGCATCCTCAACTTCTCCTTTACCTCTTATCTAAAGCTGAACCGGAACTTTCTCAATGAGCGATGGAATTTTTTCACCTGATAGATGTTTGATACGTTCGTCAAGCGACGCGACCAGCAGGTCACGATTGAAGCGAGCCTCCACAAAGGTGTGTCCCCGTTGGCCCAGCTCATATGCACGTTCTGGCTGCTCGTATAGGTCTATAATGGCTTGAGCCAGTGCTTCTGCGTTCTCTGGCTCTACCGCGAGTGCAGAACCTGCCTCCTGTTCAGCCAGGCGACGGGCTTCTCCCTCTACACCCAGGATGATGGGACGCGCACAGGCCATAATCTCGTACATTTTCGATGGCAACGCACCTTCAAAGAGTGGCAACTTGCGTAATGGGACAAGACAAACATCGGCGGCGGCAAGCAATGTAGGCATCCGATCATGCGTCTGCGTTTCCAGAAAGTGTACATTCGTGAGTTGCCGTTGTTGAGCCTGTACTACAAGGTCAGCTTTTGCTGCGCCATCGCCAACCAAAACAAGCCGAATAGTCGGCTTATCACGCAATAATTCTGCCGCGTCCAACAGCGTTGTCAGTCCATGAGCCAGGCCGTGCGTGCCGGCGTAGAGCGCGACAAATGTGTCATCCCAACCAAGTTCAGTACGTGCTTCAGTGCGTGAGGCAGGTTTGAATTTGTTTGTGTCCACGCCATTTGTGAGCAAGAACACCTTCTCTGTTGGCAACCCACGTTTTAGCAAGATTGCACGAATACCTTCGGTAACAGCCCAGATAAAACTTGCCTTCTGGTAGGTTGACCACTCTAGCCATTCCGCCATCTTTATGAGGAAGCGATTATGCAACATGCCCAGCTGAATCGCGGACTCAGGCCAGAGGTCAGAGACAAGAAAGATAAACGGGGCGTGCTTCCAGCCAGACAAGAGACGCGCCGCAATCGCATCGAAGAGTGGTGGTGACTCCACGATAATTACGTCTGGTTGTCCAACCGCCTTCCAGCCCAGCAACGGGGATAGGCATCCGAACGAAAGTTGTGCGAGAATGCGTTTTAGAAAGCCCTTGTTCGCGGTGATATAGCTCCACACGCGCACCACCTGTACGCCCTCGCGCAACTCTCGTTGCACAATATGGCCCCGATATTCTGATGGCACAATGCCCGTTGGATAATTTGGAACAGTTGTCAGCACCGTTACTTGATAGCCAAGCTTCACCAAACGGCTTGCTGTTTCACTGATGCGTATAGCAGGGGCCGCTTTTTCTGGTGGATAATAGGGCGTCACAAAGAGAACATGTTTCATTGCTTCACCTTCTACCAGCTACGCGCGATACGAAGGCCAGCGTCACCTTCCCCAAACGGATTACGACGCGGCAGCTCAGGCGTAGGTTTCACAACTGCATTAAGTATGGCAGATGGACGCGTACCCACAAGGGTGTTCCAGCCCAGGTCTACGGTCTCCGTCCACTCCGTTTCATCGCGCAGTGTGACGCACGGCACGCCGAGAAAAAAGGCTTCCTTCTGAAAACCGCCGGAGTCGGTGACGATACGATAGGCAGTTTGAGCCAGAGCCATCAGGTCAAAATACCCTAGCGGCTCCATCAGGCGTACATTTTTGTTCCAGGTAATGCCATAACGTTCCAGATAGGTGCGTGTGCGTGGATGAACGGGGAAAAGGACAGGCATAGCAAGCTTGTTCAGCCCGTCGGCGATACCCTGCATCGCCTCGGCACTATCAGTATTAATGGCGCGGTGCACCGTCACGACTGTATAACTTTGTGGTGTAAGTTGCTGCTCTTTTAATAACTGCTCCGTTCGTGCCGCGAGTTGGGGACGCACTTGTAGCAGCAGGTCATACATAACATCACCAACAAACTCTACACCGTTTACAATACCCTCATTGTGCAAGTTCTGACATGCGTTCACGGTAGGGCAGAAGAGGCGTGTTGATACGTGGTCGGTCACAACGCGGTTGACCTCTTCGGGCATCGTCTGATCGAAATTGCGAAGCCCAGCCTCGACATGTGCAACTGGAATGTGCAGCTTTACCGCCGCCAACGCACCTGCCATTGTCGAGTTCGTATCGCCATACACGACGACGCAATCAAAACGCTCTTTTAACAAAACCTCCTCGATTGCTTCTAACATGCGACCAGTCTGCGCCCCATGTGAGGCGGAGCCACAGCCGAGATGATAGTCGGGTTCAGGAATCTGGAGTTCCTTGAAAAACTGAGCCGACATATTGTAGTCGTAGTGCTGGCCCGTGTGAATAATACGTTCCTCGTGATACTGCCGCAGAGCTTTACTCACGACGGCAACTTTGACAAACTGGGGACGCGCCCCCACAATAGATACAAAACGCATATTTTTTTTCCTACAATGTTTCTTTCGCTGCACCTGCTGTTCCAGTGAACATAGGTATTTTTACTGTAGTCTTGCTAATATTGCCATCACCAATTGTTACATAACGCGTTCCATGCGTCTCAATAGCGGTGCGATTCAACGCGCTGCGACCATCCAGCACCAAAGTACATTGTATAAAGCGTCCGAAATCTAGCGTACTATAGTCCTGGTGTGCTGCTTGTAGAACAATAACTTCTACCTCACGCTCTTGCTCTTTCGCGAGTGGAGTGTAGCCCAGTTTTCGCAGCTCGTCATCGCTAAACAGTGGATCGTCCACGTAGACCTGTGCGCCATGTTGCAGTAAAGCGGCCTGCAATAGTTTCGCGCTGGTAAATGCGGTCTCTTTTACGTCGCCGCGATATGCCACACCAAGTAGCAGGACGGAACGTTGCACGAGTGAACCCACGATAGACTCGATGCGTTGTGCTGCATATTCCGCCATTGCGTCATTGATGGCGCGTGCGCGGCGTGGCAATACAAGATACTCTTCGTTCGACGTCTGCTTATCCTCTGGATTCGCGAAGAGGAAATAGGGATACACCGGAATACAATGTCCGCCAACACCCACGCCGGGCGTGTGAATGTGTGAATAGGGTTGTGTATTCGCGGCGGCAATCGCGGTTGCAACATTCAGTCCGTGCGTGTCAGCATATTGAGCATACTCGTTCGCCAGGGCAATATTTACGTCGCGATAGGTTGTCTCAATCAGTTTCACAAACTCGGCTTCATCAGTCGAAGCCATTGTCAAGATGTGCGCTTCCAATACCGAGCGATAGAAAGCTTCGACGCGTGTGGTGCTACGCTCGTCAACACCTCCAACAACTTTAGGATATGTTCGCAGGTCGCGAAAAATCGTTCCCGATGAGACACGTTCGGGACTATACGCAAGGTAAAAGTCTTGCGCCGCGTTCAAGTGCGAGGCACGTTCGAGCAACGCACGGAGCCGCTTAGAGGTTGTGCCAACGGGTAACGTAGTCTCATACACGACAAGCGTGTCCAGTTGGAGTCCCGCGCCAATCGCGTTTGTTGCGGCATCAATTGTGGTGAAATCTACATCGTGCTGCCCATTGACAAAAACCGGCACAATCACGACCACCACATCCGCATTGCGAACCGCTTCGGTTGTATCAGTTGTCGCGCGAAGCAACCCCTGTTGCACGAGACGCGGAACCTCTGTCTCAAGCTCCGCCTCTTCGTGTACATGTGAGATACCAGCGTTAATACTCGCGACAACCTGACTGTTAATATCACAGCCGATAACGGTATGACCGTGCCGCGCATAGTGCACAGCAAGCGGCAGACCGATTTTGCCAAAGCCGACAACCGCGATGGTTAACGGCTCAACAGGCTTATTGTGCTGCATGATGACCTCCCACCACGGCTACCGCGACCTCCTGCCGCGCCGTCGCATGAGTATATGTTGACTCGATAAGTTGGTATGCCACTTTCAAGACCGCCAATCCGTCTTCCCCCGTCACCGAAGGCAGGGTATCGTTGCGAAGTGCAGCGAAGATATTTTCGTATTCCAGACGTAGCGGCTCCGCTTTTTGCACTTTCAAGCGTGTCATGGTTCCCTCGCTGACGCCCGTCAGACGGCTTAACTCGCTCCAATTGGAGGTTGTGTAGTCATTTTCGTAAAAGTACAGGTCCTGTGTGAGATAGTTGACCTGAAACATACCGCGCTCACCCGTTACTGTTAGCTCACGTACCTTTGTTGGTGTGAGCCAGTTGACATCGAGCATTCCAATAGCCGCGTTGGAGAAGCGCAAGACTCCTAGCAATGAGTCCTCACGCGACGTATGGACGCGGCGTTGTGTCTCCGCATAGACGCGCTCAACCTCAGCATCCGCAATATAGCGCATCACATCGATATCGTGTGTGGCGAGATCGAGAACCACGCCCACGTCACGAATACGCGGGGGGAACGGGCCAAGACGACGGGCATGAAGTTGGAAAAGTTGTCCGAGCGCACCAGATGCAATCTGCTGTTTCAAGACAGTAAGGGCAGGATTGAAACGCTCGACATGTCCAATGGCAATTTTCGCGCCACGAAGTTTCGCCAAATGGAGCAAAGTTTCGGCCTCTGCTATTGTGCTTGCCATCGGCTTCTCGATCAACACGGAGATACCACGCTCTAGCAAGTATGACGCGACCTCGAAATGCAGATGCGTCGGAACGACTACCGCGACAAGATCGGGATGCGTCTCTTCGACCATCGTTCTATAGTCCGTGTAGGCTGCCACTGGAAAACGACGTACCGCGTTCTCTAAAGTAGGGACGAATGCTTCCGCTACGCCTATCAGACGAGCATGTTCGTCGTTGAAATCTTTAAGTACACGTAAATGGTTCATACCCATTGAACCCGCGCCCACCACCGCTACTTTTAGTTGCATAGCTGTAAAACCTCTTTCACGATTATCGCTAAATCTTCCTCTGATACGCCCGGATGTACAGGGAGCGCGAGCACCTCACGTGCCGCCGCTTCCGCTACAGGTAAATGTGTCTCTGTTGACGAACCAATACGCCATAGAGCAGGATGCTCCTGATAAAATGGTTGCAGGTGAATAGGAATAGGATAATGTACCGCCGTTCCAACACCGCGTCCGTTCAAGTGCTGTATCCAGCTCTCGCGGTTCTCTGGAACGCGGATAGTGTACTGGTGAAACACATGACGGTATCCAAGGAGTGC
Organism: Ktedonobacterales bacterium; assembly: GCA_038211295.1. Taxonomy (GTDB): domain Bacteria; phylum Chloroflexota; class Ktedonobacteria; order Ktedonobacterales; family Ktedonobacteraceae; genus JBBQVS01. Next base: position 51,812 of record JBBQVS010000015.1, read on the forward strand.
GATAGGTGTTTGCACTGCACCATACAGGCGACGGGTGAGATAGTGCGCGTTCGCGATGCGCTTTTCCGTCAATGCCTCCAGTTTTTCGGTCTGCACCACGCCCAACGCACCCTGCATATCGGTCATACGCAGATTATGGCCCATCATGACCTGTCGGTAGCGTTCGCGCTGTCCGTGACTACGCATCATTCGTACTCGTTCCGCGAGCGCAGAGTCGCGAGTTGTTACCATTCCACCTTCGCCCGTTGTGATATTTTTCGTCGCATAAAACGAGAAACAGCCAACACCGAAACTCCCCACCGATTGCCCGTCTATTGCGGCTGCATGAGCCTGACATGCGTCCTCGATAATCGCGAGCTTGTGCTTTTGCGCTAAGATGAGCAGTTGTGGCATCACACATGGATGTCCATAAAGATGCACAGGCATGATAGCTTTTGTACGCGAAGTAAGGGCCGCCTCAACTAAAGTAGGATTAAGAGTATAGGTCAAGGGATCGATATCTACGAAAACAGGTATAGCACCTACAAGTATAATTACATTCGCGGTTGCAGCAAAGCTGAATGGCGTGGTAATCACCTCATCGCCCGGCCCTATACCGTGAGCCAGAAGCGCAAGGTGCAACGCCGCAGTACCAGAAGAAACCGCGATAGCTTCCTCCACGCCACATGTCTCGGCGAAACGCTTCTCAAATAGCTCTACTTGCTTGCCTTGCGCGACCTGACCGGAGCGTATTACACGCAAAACTGCTTCCTCTTCAGCCTTGCCAAGCAGAGGCTGTGCGACAGAAATCATACGTATTCTTCCCTTCTACATGATGCCAACCGTAAATATATTTCCTTCTCGATAGGTATAGTAGCTAATCGTTGTAATTATTCTGTAGTGAGTTCGTGTTTTTGTGGTTATGAACGAGGCAAAATGGTTGAGATTTTACTATCCGAACTAGAAATTATTATAAATACTACTATAGTCAATGACATATACTCGTATATAAATAGCTAATACTACATATAAATAAGAATACTATTAAACAGCGTTACTAGAGACGTATTTCTATGACACAGCCCTTCGTGAGACCACTTGTTCCTGTACGTGGAATGGAGTATCATGTATAAGTTGTAGTATTCTATCAAGTAGAGGCTTTTGGGACATGTATAGCGAACAGGTTAGGGCGCAATATGAAGCGTCTGAGAATACACCACTGGTGGTAGCTGTCGATCTGGGTGGAACGCAGATTCGGGCGGCGGTTTTGCAGGGCGCGACTTTATTATCACGCGTCGGGTTACTCACGGGAGAAAACCCTGTACCAGAGCATATTTTTCCGCGCATATTTCAAGCGGTGCAGCAGGCACTCGATGAAGCAGGAGTGACGCTTGACCAGATTGCAGGTATCGGCATTGGTGCGCCAGGCCCCTTGAATAGTGAACTTGGCATCGTCTACTCACCGCCAAACTTGCCGGGGTGGGAAGATGTGCCGGTGCGCGACCTCTTCAACAAGCAATTTCATGTCCCCATTTTTGTAGAGAATGACGCGAACGCCGCCGGTCTGGGTGAGTATATGTTTGGAGCGGGTCGTGGAAGCCGCGATATTGTTTATCTTACCATCAGTACGGGAATTGGTGGTGGCATCATTAGTGCGGGCAAAATTCTTGAGGGAACGAGCGGGACGGCGGGTGAACTGGGACACATGTCTATAGATTGGCGTGGTGAACGCTGCAACTGTGGCAATATTGGGTGTCTGGAAGGTATCGCCTCCGGTACAGGTATCGCGCGGGCCGCGAACAAAGCAATCGCGCAGGGCCGAGGTGATGCGTTGCTCGCCTTTGCTCTTGAGCACCAAACAAATAATGATGAAGACGCTAAAGCAAGCACACCGGAAGATATCGCGGCACACAATCCCGCTCATGTTACCGCCCGTACTGTCGCGCTTGCCGCAGAAGCGGGTATACCAATCGCGCAAGAAATCATTTGCACAGCGGCAGAGGGACTTGGTGTTGGACTTGTTAACATTCTACACATCTTCAATCCGCAGAAAATTATTCTCGGCGGAGGTGTTACACAAATGGGCGCGTTGTTGCTCGACCCCGCGCTACGCATTGTCGAGGAGCGTACAATGGCGGTTCCGCGCAAAGCGGCCCAGATTGTACAGGCAGAACTTGGGCATGATGTGGGACTGGTTGGAGCGGGTGCGCTGATTTATTACAATCGAGACCTTACAAAAGATGGTAAGCAAGAGTAAGATGGCAGTAAGTAAAGAACGGTTGGACGTAGCGTTGGTGCGGCGCGGACTAGCACCCAGTCGAGAGCGGGCACGGGCGTTGATTATGGCGGGCCAAGTGTATGTAGGCGAACGTATGGTTGACAAGCCAGGTACGTTGGTGACGCTTGACGCGAACTGCCATATGGCTGAGATTTCGCCTGAACTCAAGTTCGTGAGTCGTGGTGGACTCAAGCTTGAGAAGGCACTAGACATGTTTCAACTTGACCCAACAGGTTGCACCGCGATTGATGTTGGCGCGTCGACGGGCGGCTTCACACAGTGTCTGCTGGAACGCGGGGCAGTACGCGTCTACGCGGTTGACGTGGGCCATGGGCAACTCGCGTGGACGCTTCGCAATGACTCACGCGTCGTCGTGATGGAACATACCAATATACGCAACCTGCGTACACTGCCCGAATATCCACGATGTGGTGTCATCGATGTTTCGTTTATCTCGTTGCGCCTTGTGTTACCCGCGCTCGCGCCCTTACTCCTTACTTCAGCAGAAACATGGGTTGTCGCGCTCGTCAAACCACAGTTCGAGGCAGGAAAAGCAGAAGTTGATAGAGGAAGTGGTGTCATCAGCGATCCACTTGTTCACCAACGTGTGTTGCATGATCTGCGTGAATGGATACCACAGCACACTCCGTTTTGTGTGGTAGCCCAGACGGACTCGCCCATCACAGGACGCGATGGCAACCACGAGTTTTTGTTTCTGCTGAAACTGAGCGAGTTTTCGCAAGCGAGTCCACTAGATAACTCGTAGAAAAGTAAAACAAGAATACGTCTGTCTCTCTTAGTTCTCTCTGAAACTAGCCTTTCAGGATAGACGTACTATAAGAAGCAATCTGTGTATAGATACACTCATCCGAATAGTATCATTGAGAGAAAAATTATGTCTACTAATGGAGAACTTGCGGCACACGCTGTACCTGTACCTTTGAAAACCATCTTGATTGTCGAGGACGACCCCTCTATCGGCGAGATGTTTGTGCAGACGCTGGTTGAGGAAAATATCTATACGCCTGTGCTTGTTACGAATGGAATACAGGCATTAGAGGTTGTCGAAGAGATGCGACCAGACCTATTGCTGCTGGACTACCACCTACCCAATATGAACGGTCTCGAAATCTATGACCGCATTCATGCGCTGCCTGGCATAGGAGATATTCCCGCCATTCTTATTACCGCAGGCGTGCTACAACACGATATGCAGGATCGTCACATGATGGGCATGAGCAAGCCTGTTGATCTGAATAAGTTGCTAGACATCATTGCGGAACTACTGGACTGAATCGAAATAATTTAGTGAAGCACATCTTCGCTAACGGTACATGTGATATAGTGAACATGAAGTATACCCTGTTTTGTCCACGTAGCCGCATGTATCCTTGCACCATGATAGGTCATGTTGAAAAGAGGTGTCTTTATGCTTCATAGATCGCTTACCAGCAGCGAGTCCATACCCCAGATTATTCTTCCCGATATCTTCAACGCCACTACAGCATTTCTTGACCACCGCATCGCGGAGGGACGCGGCGCGAACATTGCTGTTCGTACCGAAGCCACAACGTATACCTACGGGCAGGTTGCCGAACTGGCAAACCGTGTCGGCAATGCCCTGTTATATCTGGGCGTTGAGCTTGAGCAACGGGTCGCGCTACTCTTGCTCGACTCGCTACAGTTCCCTGCCGCTTTTTTCGGTACAATCAAAATTGGGGCAGTTGTTGTTCCTCTAAATACAATGTTACGACCTGACGACTATACATATCTTTTGAACGATTGTCGTGCACGCGTCCTCTTCGTTCACGCCGCAATCTGGCAAACAATTCAGCATATTCGCCCGAACCTCAAGTACCTGCGTCATGTTGTCGTCGTTGGTCTTGCCGAACCTCAAACCGCGACCTTGCACGATTTCGAGCGACTCGTAGGCAACGCTTCCGCGAGTTTACAGGTAGCGGACACACACAAAGACGATAGCGCGTTGTGGCTCTACAGTTCTGGTAGCACCGGCTTTCCTAAAGGTTGTGTACATCTGCAACACGATATGTTGTACTGCACAGAATACTATGCAAAGCCAATTCTGGGTATACAGGAGAGCGATATTACCTTTTCCGCCGCGAAACTTTATTTTGCTTACGGCCTCGGCAACGGCCTCTACTTTCCGTTTGGTGTGAGTGCAAGCACGGTGCTTTATCCGGGACGACCAGTGGCGGAGGACATGTTCAAAGTTGTAGAGCAGTACCGTCCAACGATATTTTTTGGTGTGCCAACGCTCTACGGAAGTATGCTCGCGCTGCCCGATGCCGCCAGACGTTTCGATTTCTCCTCAGTTCGCATCTGCGTCTCGGCAGGCGAGGCTCTACCTGCCGATATCTTGCATCGCTGGGAACAGACTTTCGGGGTACAAATTCTGGATGGCATCGGCTCCACCGAAATACTGCACATCTTTATCAGTAGTCGCATTGGAGACATACGTCCCGGTAGCACGGGAAAACTTGTACCAGGTTATCAGGCTAGCATCACTGATGAAGCCGGGCGTCCTGTGGAGCAGGGGGATATTGGCAACTTACATATCGCGGGCGATAGCATTACAACGCACTATTGGAACAAGCATGAGAAGACAAAGAATACGATCAACGGTCACTGGATTGCGACGGGCGACAAGTATTATCAGGACGTGGACGGCTACTACTGGTACTGTGGGCGTTCGGATGACATGCTCAAAGTAGGAGGGCAGTGGGTTTCGCCTGTCGAGGTTGAAAATACACTCATCGCGCATCCCGCTGTGCAGGAGGCTGCCGTAGTGGGAGCGGTTGACGAAGAGCAATTAGTGAAGCCAAAGGCATATGTTGTGCTACGCGAGGGTTATACAGCGTCAGACGTTTTAGCGGAAGAACTAAAAACGTTCGTCAAGCAGAAGCTAGCACTTTTCAAATACCCACGCACAATCACATTTTTGCGTGAACTACCCAAGACAGCGACGGGCAAGATTCAGCGTTTCCTCTTGCGCGAAACGGGAACAACGGAACCGTTGAGATAACTCTATAAGGAAAAATAATGACGCAACCCGAACACGGTTGGCGCGTACTTGCTACGCGGCAGATACTTGACACACCATATTTGAAGGTACGGAGTGAACGTGTAATGCTTCCAAACGGGCTGACTCTGCCAGATTACTACATCATCGAGAATCGCGGCTGGGTAGGCATTGTTCCATTCACGGCTGATGGTCGTTTTCTCATCAACAACCAGTACAAGCATGGCATTAATGAATACGTGCTAGAGTTTCCTGCGGGCGGGATTGACGAGGGCGAGGATGACCCGCTCGCCGCCGCGAACCGTGAGTTGATGGAGGAGAGCGGCTATAGTGCTGACCCGGACAAGATAGAGTTGCTGGCCCAGATGATTGCCAACCCAACGGGCGCAATCACACGCATCTGGTGGTATCTTGCTCGTGATGTACGCAAAACGGGTGAGCAAAAACTTGATCCCGCCGAAGAGATCGAGAACTTCCTTGTCACGCCTGCCGAACTCTTACAGCTTATCCATACCGAGAAATTTGCCGTACAGGGACAGGTCGCGGCAGCATATATGGCAATGGAGAGGCTGGGCCTGCTGAAAATGAGTATATAACCTCGACAACACATTTCGACAATGCTATACTTACGCTAAAACAGGCTTGTAGGGGGAAAATGGTAAAGCCGTGGGACAGAAAGATGAAAGCACTTTTCAGTCAGGCACCGCAAGACTTCACCGAGTGGCTGCTCAAAGGCGCATTTTTCAATAGTATTGTTTCATCAGAGTTGGAAGGCGAAACAACCTATACAGACCTGCTTTTTGACGTGACCTTGAATGGACAAAAGATGCTCCTACACATCGAGTTTCAGAGGCGACGCGATGTGAGAATGGCGGAACGCCTGTGGGCGTATAATCAGAAGGCGACATTAAAGTATAGTTGCTCTGTGTGGTCGGTTGTAGTATATTTGAAGAAGGATGGTTCTGTTATAGAAGCTCCCCTACAAAGAACGCTTCCTGATGGCAGAACAGTACACTGGTTTGCTTTTGAAATTGTCAAACTATGGGAAATACCAGTTCAGCAATTGCTGGATAGCCAACTACCAGGTGTATTGCCACTTTTACCATTGACAAAAGAAGGGGCAAAACGGGAAGTTGTTGAGCAGTGTATCTCTAGTTTATTGTTGGAAGCGGAGCCTAAAACAGAGTTATTGACACTAGCGTATGGTTTGGCCTCACTGGCTTTTGAGAACGAAGACGATCAGGAATGGCTTATTAGGAGGTTTGCCAAAATGTACGACATGTTGCGAGAAACTAGAGCGTTTCAAGAAATTATCAAAGAGGGCCTGCAAGAAGGATTTGCAAAAGGGCGGCAAGAAGGCGTCGAAGTTGGTAGGCAAGAAGGCGTCGAAGTTGGCAGACAAGAAGGTGTTGAAGTTGGTAGGCAAGAAGGTGTTGAAGTTGGATTGCGTAATGGCAAGATACAAGTGCTCAAGTCTATGATGCAATTGCACTTTCCAGAGTTGATCCAACAGGCCATTGTGGTTGCTGAAAACGTCAAAGATCTCCATTTCTTAGATACTTTGATTGTTCAAATAAGCACAGCTCGAACTTCCGAAGAAGTATTACAATTGTTGAAAGAGGCGAACACACGCTAGACTACGCATTTTGTACTTGTACCCCTATACACAAACTTTACAAAAGCTTGTGATTTTTTCTACACTCCTCTGCTATACTATTGCTATGAAGATACTGGTTATTGAAGATGAAGCAAATATCACGCAGGTGATTCGCCTCTACTTAGAACAGGCCGATTACACTGTTTTGAGCGCGAGCGATGGCATCGCCGGCCTAGAGTTGCACGCACGCGAACACCCCGATCTGGTCATTCTCGACCTGATGCTCCCCGCGCTCGACGGGATGGAGGTCTGCCGTCGCATCCGCGCATGGGCGCGTACACCCATTTTAATGCTCACAGCACGGCAGGGCGAGGAGGATCGTATCGCTGGCTTGGAGATGGGGGCCGACGATTATCTCGTCAAGCCGTTTAGTCCCCGCGAACTGGTGAGCCGCGTCAAAGCTATTCTCCGTAGAACTACGGCACAGAATACGACGCAGGAACAAACGTCAGAAGAACTACAGAAGAAAAGCGGAGCAGAGCTACACTTTGGAAGCCTCACCATTAATATTCCCGCGCGCCGCGTCGTGATAGAGCAGCAAGAGGTGACGCTCACGGTGAAAGAGTTTGACGTACTTGTGACGCTCGCCTCGTCGCCTGATCGCGTCTTCACACGTGAAGCACTGCTCAATCAGGTCTGGGGCTATACCTATCTTGGCGATGGGCGTACCGTGGATGTCCACATTGGGACGCTGCGAAAAAAGTTGGAAGCCGTTAAAAACGCTCCTCATTACATTCAGACGGTGTGGGGTGTTGGCTATAAGTTTGTGCCAACACCCGCGCCAGCAGGTAAAGTTTAGGAAAGGGGAGCGTGTATGCCGCATATGCGTGCGTATCTTCATCGTCCCACATTAAGTCTTCGTATCAAGTTGGTGCTAAGCTACCTTATAGTCGCACTAAGTGCCGTCCTCATTCTTGCCGTTGTTGTACTTCTGGCAATTCAGAACTACTTTTCTAATGTACAAACAGATGCGCTTCACCAGAGGGCGGTGACTGAAGCGCGGCTCATTGCGCCCACATACAATGATATGGATGGCTTATTTGATGGCGTCAGATCAACGATAGATGTTCGCACCAGTCTTGAGTTACGAATAGTCGCGAGTGCTGCCAATAAAGATGCGTTTCCTCTTGCGATGCTGGATACCGTTAAGCAGGCCGTCGCTAAAGCCTTCAATGGGCAAGAAACATCGGGGCGTGTTCCAGTCTCGTTGCGCGGCGGTGGGCAACCGCTCCTGTTCATCTACACCTGTGTTCCGATATACCGTAATGGACAAACGGGCGGGTCGGTTATCGGGGCGTTGTTGCTTGCCTCGCCAATTCAATATCCCAATGGGACGCCCGATGGTTTTTTACCAAGCGTCAACCGCGCGGTGATTATCACCAGTATTGGTATCGCGCTGCTCGTTATCCTGTTCAGTCTACTCATGGCACGGCGGCTCACCCGACCCGTTGAGGCACTCACCATCGCGGCGGAGCAGATGAAGCGTGGCAAGTACACCGAGCGCGTCGCCGTTCCCAGATCGCGCGATGAGTTGAGCCAGCTTGCCCTCACCTTTAACGGAATGGCGGATACCATCGAGGCCGATGTCAACGAGTTGCGTCGTCAGGATCAGATGCGCCGCGAACTCATCGCCAATATCGCGCACGACCTCGCCACGCCTCTCACTGCGGTGCAGGGCTTTAGCGAGGCACTCGCGGACGATCTTATCTCAAAACCTGCGGAGCGGCACGAGACAGCGCAATTGATTGGGCGCGAGGTGCAGCGTCTGCGCCGTCTGGTCGCGGATATGCAACAGATGTCCTCGCTCGAATCGGGCCAGATCAAGCTCGACCTTGCCCCCCTCGACCTCGCGTCACTGGTCGATGAGACACTGGCCGTTCTCACACCAGAGTGTGAAGAGGCCCACATCATCATCCACAATGATATCGGTGCGACAACCCCGCCTGTGTTAGCGGATAGTGACCGCATCACACAGGTCTTGCTCAATCTGCTCGATAACGCGCGTCGGCATACTGCGTCAGGGGGAAAGATCGATGTTTCAGCGCAACAAAAGGCGAACATGCTTGTTGTGCGCGTCAGTGATACGGGTGTGGGCATAGACACGCAAGACCTGCCTCATATCTTTGAACGCTTCTATCGCGCAGACCGCTCACGTACTGGTGCAACTGGTGGTAGTGGCCTCGGCCTCTCTATTGTCAAAGCCATCATTACCGCGCACCGCGGCAACATTGGAGCCGAAAGCACACCGGGGCAGGGAACCCGCATCACGTTCACGCTACCGCTCGCCTGATGATACACACATTTTCTCCATATGCCACATTCATCTTTTCACTACACCTTTTGAGAAGTCACCGTTTCGTCTTAAAGGGGGCTTGACGCGGTGTCACGTCCATGATATAGTAGTTCACACGCCAAGGTAGCTCAGTTGGTAGAGCACAGCACTGAAAATGCTGGTGTCGTCAGTTCGATTCTGTCCCTTGGCACTTTTCGTTTCCCATAACCCGTCTAAAGTCAGACCACAAGCGGCTTTAAACGGGTTCTCTTTTTGCTATTTTTAGGCTAAATGTAGCAATCATGTAGCAACGCTACATTTTTGTATCAAAATCACCA
>JBBQVS010000016.1:0-59522 GCA_038211295.1 Ktedonobacterales bacterium
TGCGCGAATTAGAAAAGGGTGAATTGGCTACAGGGTCGCAACGGAAGGTAAAGGAATACTTAGAAGACTGGATAGAAAACGTCTATAAAGACAACATTCGCATTAGCACCTACGTGAAATATAAAAAGAGTATTAGGTACATTGTTGCTGAATTAGGGGATGTGTGGCTACAGAAACTTACGCCTGAGCAGGTGCGACGTTTCTATACGAAGATGGGGAAAGAAAAGAGTAAAGGCGGTCTTGGTCTTGCATCGAAGACAATTAACAATACACATGGTGTTCTGCATCTGGCCTTAAAGAATGCGGTGCTTTGGAGCTACGTTTCAAAAAACGTCTGCGACCTTGTGAAGCCTCCGCGTATAGTAAGCCGTGAAGGGACGCCTTTGACGCTTGAACAGGCGCGTAAGTTTTTAGAGGGTATACAGGAGCATCGGCTAGAGGTACTTTTGACAATGGCGATTGTAACGGGCATAAGACGCGGTGAATTATTAGCTCTGCGTTGGTCGAACCTTAACTTTGATATGAACACGGTGTTAGTGCTTCATACCGTAGACTATATACCGCATTATGGCTATGTTGAGACTGAGCCAAAGACGAAAGCTGGTAAACGTGTGATTACACTTCCGTCCTTTCTCATCAATATGTTAAGATTGCACAAGGACAAAATGTTAGAGCAGCAAAATAAGCAGGGTGTTAAGTGGGAAAATCGCGATCTTGTGTTTCCAAACTTAACAGGTGGGTACTTTAGTCCTGCACATCTCTTGCGGTTGTTCAAAAAGCTTTTACAAGCTGCTGCTGTATCCCATATGCCTTTTCATGACTTGCGACACAGTGCAGCTACAATCCTTCTGGCTATGGGTGTAAATATGAAGGTCATACAAGAATTGTTGGGTCATAGTGATATTGCCATTACACTAAGACTTTACGCTCATTTATTACCCTCGATGCAACAAGATGCAGTAGAAAAGTGGGAAGAGGGGTTTAGAGGTGATGAGACGAATAAGAACTAACAATTTTGCTAACAGTTTTGCTAACATCTCTGTAATTGAAGAGGTAAAGTGTTTTGAAAGAGTAGTCATAAGACAAGGCGGGGAGCCACTCTATAGAATGGCTCCCCGTTCCTTATATCTACTGCCGCGAGGGGGACTCGAACCCCCATGCCAGTTAAGGCACAACGCTCTGAACGTTGCGTGTCTACCAGTTTCACCATCGCGGCTAGTGTCTAGTACGTATGCAATATTACTGTATCCGCTTCCACTTGTCAAGTGTTTTTCAGAACCACTACTGAAGCCGCTCTCATTGCGTGAACGTGCTATAATGGGGCTAACCATTTCAGCTTACAGCAACGCGCACAGCGTTTGCCCTGTGGCAGCTTTTTGTCTATAATATAGGCGATTTTGCTCTTTTCTCTGTTTTGATACCAGTGCATACCACTACTGGTTTTCTGTAGGAGTCGTATTTTATGCACATTCAGTTCTCTTCCCCCTGCGCGGCTATCGATATTGGCAGCAATACAGTGCATATCGTGGTTGCTCGCTGCGCCCCCACGACACTGGATATTCTCGCGGACGAGGTGGAACTGGTGCGAATCGGCGAAAGCGTTACCGCTACTGGCGCGATCTCACAGGAGAAGCTTGCTGTGACGCTCGCGACGTTACGCAACTACAAAGCGTTGGCGGAAAAACATTCCGCATCACCAATCTTTGTCGTCGCAACGGAAGCTATTCGGCAGGCAAGCAATAGCCGTGACTTTATTGAGACGATACATCGCGAGACAGGCTTGGCAGTACAGCTTATTGAGGGGACAGTTGAAGCGACGCTGACCTTTCTTGGGGCGACCTACGAGCAGGCACAGGAAAAACACGCCCCCAGCCAGTTAGGCGTTATGGACATTGGCGGCGGAAGCACAGAGCTTGTTACCGCGAGACAGGAGCAGATTACGTGGCGCACCTCGGTTCCCATTGGCTCCGGCTGGCTTCATGATCGCTACCTGTCGTCCGATCCTCCAACACACGATGAGGTAAGTATGGCCTCTGTTTTCCTGACAACGTACTTCACCGGAATGCCGATCAGACGCGTGCCGCCGTCATTGATTGTTACAGGTGGGAGTGCCAACTCGCTGTTCGCCCTCGCGAAACATGCGTTTCATCTGGACGAGGCTCCAATGCGCCTGACACGCGAAGAAATTCTACGCTGCGAAGGACTGCTACAGGCACTGCCCGCTACCGAAATCGCGGAGAGGTATAAACAACCTGTTGCTCGTGCGCGTCTCTTGCCCGCCGGTGCTTTGATAATTCGCGCAGTGATGAACCGTTTACGGCTCGATGAGATAACGATAAGCGCACATGGCATCCGTGAGGGCGTATTGCTCGCATACGCGCGTTATGGTGAACAGTGGCTACAAAGAATCGAGCAACCAGCTACGTCCAACGAAAACCATTCGTCAGGAACTCAGCAGAAGAAAGAGGACGAGCAGGAAACATTTCTTCTGCACGGGCAACAGCTGCTACAGGATCGTACCGCGAAGCTGCTGGAGTGGCGCGAGGCTGTACTTGCCTCCGAGGATATCGAGGCCGTCCACAAAATGCGTGTCGCGTCACGTCGTTTACGCGCGACTCTCGATGCGTATGAGGCTATTTGTGACCCTCGCTCGTTCAAAAAGATATATAAGAAAACGAAAGAAATAGCCGACTTGCTGGGTTCAGCACGCGATACCGACGTGATGATACAGAATTTGCAGGCGCAGACGGTCAAAGCTCCCGCCGAAGAGCAGGTGGGTACACAATGGCTGATCGAGCGGCTACAAGCATATCGGCTACAGCACCAACAGGTACTGGAAGCGTTCTTCAAAACGTTTGATGGACATGCGTTTAAGCGTCAGATAGAAGCATGTCTATCCACAGAGGGAGTGCGACATGGCAAAAGCTAAACCAGTCATGGGGATTGATGCACAGGCAACAACGGGTGAGAACGCACGTATTATTGCTCGCGCCCGCCTTGAAGAGGTAGAGCTTTGGGGGCGGTACGCACATGATCCCCAGCGTTCAGATGAGTTGCATGATCTGCGTATTGCAGCGAAACGTTTGCGGTACACATTGGAGATATTCGCGGACGCGCTGCCACAAGAAATAACTACTGTAATCGCAGAGGTTACACAGATACAGGAAGAACTGGGCGCGTTACATGATAGTGATGTCATGATGGCACTGCTACGGCTGTGCATACAACAGGAACACGAGAACGCAAGCGGAGAGGATGAGCAACAACAAATACAGGAGAGCTATGCGCAGGCGATAGCGGCGCAAGAGGAAGTGGGAAAGCATATTATCACGAATCTGGAACTTGTCGCGAGCTTGCTTGCCGCTCGCACCGCACCATCACAGGCCCAGCGCGCGAGTTTACAGCACCTGCTACAGGATACAATTCAACAGCGTGGAGCGCACTATAATGCATTTCGTATACATTGGGACAGGCTGCAAACACAAAATTTTCAACATTCTATACAAAGCATATTAGACGCAAAATAAGATATACTAATGGATAAAGGTGGAATTCACACATGATGTCACACTCGATTGAAGAGTTGGGCTGGTGGCAAGACACACAGCCAACAAGAGAAGAATTATACTTGAGTGGTGGGCTGCTTGTAGAGGATTGGCCTCACGCTCGTCAAGTTATGCGTCTTTCCGCGCAAATGTTCGCGATAACCCGCTCGCTCCATTCCTTCGACACACGGGTATTGCGAATGCTTGAACGTGCCGCGCTCCTGCACAACGCAGGTATGCTTATTGAAGCGCGTCGCCACCACAAGCACTCGTTCCGTTTGATTAAAGAGGCTGTCCTACCTGATTTCACAGAAGAGGAACGTTACGAAATCGCGTGTATTGCCCGCTATCACCGTCGCGCTCTGCCGAGCACCAACCATGAAGAGTTCGCGGTGTTGAGCCGCAGTGCGCGTAAACGCGTTTCGGTTCTTTCCGCGCTCTTACGCGTCGCGGACGCGCTCGACTATAGCCACGATGCACGCGTCTTGCGTATCGCGGCGGAACCGGCACTTTGCAATGAGAGTATCTGGACAATCCTGCTGTGGGTGCGCTCGCTCGCAGATATCGACACTGAAATTGAGCAGGCGCACGATAAGGCTGACCTCTTCGAGAAAGTATTCAAGCGCAAACTTCGTCTCGTAGTACAGGATGGAAGATACGCGCAATCATCGTAGCAGCTCGTCACTTGCTCGCGATATATTGAGTACCTCGTAGTAAAGTTTCACACTTGGAGACTATTTTATGGTAAAAAGCGAACCTCTTCCCTTGTTTCGTTCTCTCACTCATTATATAGTCTATGATTGGCGTACACGCAAGTATCTCTTCTTTGGCATACTCCTCCTCTTTGTCACCACTACCTCAACTCTTCTCTATTATCTCAATTATCCACAGGTCGAACTCAACTCTGATACACCTGCCTACCTGCATGTAGTAAATCGCATTCAAACGCATCCTTATTTGCTGGTCGATGTCTGGCGACTTCCTATCTATCCCTTATTTATTGTTTGTGTCTACGCGATTGCGGGGCAGCACAACCTCGCGGCTGTGAGTGTTGCTCAAGGCGTTCTTTTTGTACTCATGGTGCTTGAAATTTATGGAATCGCACTTCTGCTCCTGAAACGCGTCTGGGTTGCGTGGTTCATTGGTCTCTTGATTGGCACAAACCTCATTCTTCTTTCATTTGTCAAGCCAATTATGTCCGAGGGTCTCGCGATGTGGCTTCTGACAACGTTTGTCCTTGCGCTCCTTTATTTTCTGCGAACAAGCAAGGTGAAATACTTCTGGCTCGCGATACTCTGTTTTCTGCTGCTGCTCTTCACGCGACCTGAATGGCAGTATCTCCCGCTTCTCTTGTCTCCCTGTCTCTTTTTTGTCGCAGTACAGCAGGGTAAATGGCGTCGTCTCCTTCCACACTTTATCACGGCATTTGTGCTTATTTATACGCTTCTAGGAGTGTACATAGGCGTCAATACGTTTGTGAATGGATATTCAGGACCTACAGCGATAGAGAACTTCAACTGGTTCGGCAAGATACTGCAATATCACATGTGGAATGAGGTTTCGCCTCGCTATGTAGAAGTCAGTCATCAGATTGACCGTGTTGTCGCGCACGTAGACACAGACCCGTACCATGTTTTGCGCTACCTTCCCACACTCGCCGAAAACTATAACAAAGAAGCGGGGAACCTTGCACGCGACACTATCTTGCATCATCCCATCGAGTTTTTGCTCAAATCCGTCCCCGCGTTCTTAGGCTCATTGACAACCTATTATAATAACTATCCAATAGGCACTGTAGGGCGGTACGAGTGGGCATTGGGATGGCTCAAAAGCATTCAACGACTGCTTTACAACGTGAACGGTCTATTTCCTCTATGCGCTCTTGTATGGGGCATTCTCTTCTTCTGGCGCAAAACAGAACAACGCCAGTTAATAACAGCAATGGGATTGCTTGCGCTCATCGTCTTCTATGGTATCGCGATCACCACGCTTGGCGGCTACAGGTTCGATGACTACATGCGCATACACACTGTTTTCAGCCCACTCCTGCTCCTGTTGATTTTGATTAGCCTGTTTCTCTTTTTTCAGACGGTTGTTCCACGCCTGTGGAGAATGCGAAAAAAAGTGGATAGGCAGCCTTAACAAACACTAGCACCTCCACTACATTTCCAGTGAGCTCGTGGCTGGCTGGTCAGGCGTGAATTTGTGGAGCACAATGGCGGCACCACACACCTGATCGGGCGCAATCCACAGCAGGGGACGGGGATAGTCGGGATGCTCTTTGAGTGAGAACGAAGTCATGATGGACGGATACGCGCAATCATCATAATAACCTCTCAGTTGAGCGGAGCTATGGTTGACGAAGGCGTCATGGGGATATGTGTTGGTACATCGGTTGATGTGAGTGTTCCCGATGCCGAGGGCGTCACACCAGGCGTGGTGGTACTATTTGTTTGTAGTACGATCACGGGATTGCTGCCCATTGGAAACATGCCCAGCATTGTACTCATCTCATTATTGATAAATCCTTCGATTGCTAGCCCAAACTGCGTCTGCGTAAAATCAATAAGCGTCTTGAGAATAGCTTCACGCGCAATCGCTTTCCCCTGCACTTTCCAAAGAACATCAACTAATGCTGTTTGTTCGTTGCTATCCGCGAGCAGGCTTGTGATGTTGAGCGCACACGCATAGGCGTGTGGCAATATCGATGCCGCGTCGGAAGCCGTCAAGACCTGTGTATAGTTTTGTTTCAACAGACTGAAATCTTTCAGGTTGTCCACAGTCGAAAACACATCCTGCAATACTCCCGTTTCCAGCAAGCCGACCTGTATATTGCTCTGCTTTTGGCCCAACAGTTGTAGCAGGAGCGTGAGTATGTCCAGTGTTACCGCGTGCGGCTCGACAGGCGTAAGCTCTACCTGCATCTGTTGTCCTGGGCCAGAGAAAGCGGCTCTCAGCTTGAGCGTCTCGAAATGATAGGTGCCGTTCCATTGATCGAACGGCAACACCTGCGCGGGTGGTAAAAGCGGGGTCGTGCCAAGAAACGTTGCTGATACAAGATCACTGGTCGCGTTCGCCGCCGTTGGCACAATGCCCGATGGTGTAGAGCTTATGTTCAGGCCATACCAGAGTGCGGTGCCATTTTGCAGGCTGAAACGCGCGTTGCCAGCGTCTCTGATATCGTCAGTCGCGAGCGTAACAAGCGGAATACGAAAGTTGGTGCTGGTAATTGTTACCGCGTATGGCGCAACCGCGTCCGTTGTATGCGCTGTAACGCTCGCAAGAGTTCCCAAGACAAGCAACAACAGAAACCAGAGCGTCACCAGCAGGCGCACAGTGCGCCGTTGGCGTGGCAACAAGCGCGATATGATCGTTCTCGTACTACTCGTCATCATCGTCTCCATCATCATCATCACCATCGGAACGTCGCCAACGCAAGCTAGCAAGCATGGGATGCTGTTTTTTCGCAGGCGGGACTTCTATCTGCGACTTCTGAGACGTAGAACCCGCCACCATTTCTTCCAGCGACGTCTCCATCTCCTCCTCCTCATCTATACGCTTTCTGTGACGCCTCCACAGGCTTATCATAAGCAGCAGCACAGCGAGGAGGAGAAGTACGCCACCGCCAGTAAAAAGCACGGGTGGAGAGAAAAGCACGTTGGGTTTCTGGACAGTGGCTTTGTGAGTCGTGGTAGGAGTAGGTGTTACTGGCAAGACGGGTACGTCGGGCGGATGCTTGCCAGCTTTGATAAGCGCGATGGTTGTTGCTTCGATCTGCGGTACGGGCGTAGGGAGCAACGCGACAGTGTTCGCGACAACCAGTATCTCGCCCACCATATGCTGTGGCGATTCTGCCGTGTGGTACTCATGTGTACCTGTGCTGCTAAACGTCACGCGCCACTGCTGACCCACAGGAATGATGGACGAAGAGAAACTACCGTCGTCGGCGACCAGCGCATACGAGGTTGTCGCTCGGTTTACAAAAACAACAGTATCGTAGACGTGAAGGGTGAGGAGCGCAGGCGTGAAACCTGGCGTTTGTGCCGCTCCGTTGATCTGAATAATTGTTGTATCGCCGATAGCTGTTACACGCTGTGGGAAAAGCAAGAATATACTACTAAAACACACAAAAAACACACACAATAGACCTATTCGCTTCATTTTTGCTCCGCCGTTTCTGCAATGAACCTAACTCATCTTTATCATACAGAGCGGGAACAAATACGAAAAAAGGTTACATGCGTTCGCGCTACAGCAGGGACATGGCGGGGACGAGCCACCGCCACTACTGGTCGGGCGTGAACTCGTGCAGCACAATGGCGGCACCACACGCCTGATCGGGCGCAATCCACAGCAGGGGACGGGGATAATCGGGATGCTCTTTGTATGTATAGGTGACATTGCGGGCGTCGAGAAAGCGGCGCGAGGCGGCAAGGTTTTCGACGGCAAGCACCATTCGACACAGGCTTTCACCAAACTGCTCAAAGTGCGCCGCTAACGCGCCCGTTTCGGGAAAAGCGTTAGCATCGGGTGTTGGCTCAAGAAAGCTGGGGAGTGGTGTGGCTAACTCGAAGCTCTGCTCATGTTCGTCAAGGCGGAACGCGACCAGCGTGGCGTCCCAGGCGTCAACTTCTCCATCATACGGTTCAGAGGCGTGTAGACCATAGATGTGTTCAAAGCGTTGTGCCGCCTCGTCCAGGTTCGCGACTGCGAGCGTCGCGCTCAGCACTTTTGTGGCACCCAGTGGATGCACAGGTGGCATCGTCCAACCCGCGAGCCGTATGCGTTTTTCCGCTCCGATGCTGTCGTGCTCAATAAGAAAAGGGCAGTGCTGCGTCAGGTCGGGCCGCTCGACATCTGTACGTGACCAGGCACGGGAACGTCCATCACCTGCTGTAAGCGACCCCGCTTTGGGGCCAATAATAGTAATGCCCCGCGCTTGCATCGCTGCGCTATCCGCTTGCAGAGCATTTGAAGTGAGAACGAAGTTCAGGTACCCTTCGCCCTGCACCAATCGCGCAACCATGCTTTGTTGCACCTCGGCGGGTATTTTGATCGCGATAAGTTCGATGTAGGTATCACCAATCACAATGATGCGGTTGGCGGTGCCGCCGCTTGCGTGAACGCCACCCCCGCTCGGTAGAAGTCCCAGCTTGTCGCGAAAAGTCGCGGTTGCCGCTTCAAGGTCGTGTACTCCGATGATGATGTGGTCAAGTCCTGTCAGCATTATTTCCTCAGTTCCTCTACTTCCAGATCGAACATTTCGACTATAGCAGCATCATTATACAAAACCATGCAGGCGTCCGATACACATATCGGACGCCTGCATGGTTTTGTAGTGTGCTTAGCCGCGTGCGCGGGCAAGTTCGCGCTCGCTCGCCTTTGGCCCATTGACAGGTTTGCGACGCCCAAAGTTGAAATCGCCCCGCTCCCACATAACCAGCAACATGCTGGCGTTGAAGATGGAGGAGTAGGTTCCGCTCACAATACCGATAAGCAGTGCCAGCGTGAAGTTATGCACGCTCCCAGTGCCGCCGAAGAGTGTAAGCGCACTCAGCGTGAAGATAACCGTCAACGAGGTATTGAGCGAACGGGCCATTGTTTGTACAAGGCTTGCGTTGACCACTTCGTCAAAGGTTTCAGAGGTACGACGCTGCATATTCTCGCGGATGCGGTCAAACACAACAATCGTATCATGTACCGAGAAACCGACAACCGTTAGCAGTGCCGTGATGAACAGCGCGTCTACCTGAACGTGGAAAGCCCATCCCAGGATAGAGAAGATGCCAACCACAACCAGCACGTCATGCAGTAGCGCGATAATCGCGCAGGCACCATAACGCCAGGGACGCGCCACCTTGCGAAACGCAAACGAGATGTACGCTAGAATGAGTAGTGACGCCGCGATAACCGCGAAGAACGAGTTGCGAATAGTATCGTTCGCCACCGAGGCACTCACGACATAGTTCCCGTTCAAGGCAACATAGGACTTGCTACCGTTCAGCAGTGCTGAGTATACACCCGGCAAATTTTGCCCGTTGACTGTTGTGGTGGTAGCGATATTTATAATCTGTGTCGAGCTGCCTTGCTGAACATCCACGACAGTAATCGGCGTACCACTCGTCGCTGCTGTGGAGGTCGCAGTAGGAGTAGGAGTGCCAGCGGTCTTGGTAGGCGTCCCCGCCGTAACGGTTGGCGTACTCGTTGTTGCCGTAGGCGTCCCTGCCGCGACGGTAGGCGTCGTGCTGGCGGTTGCGGAGCCGGTTGTACCCGTGTTGGGAAGCTTCGCGAGCAGTGTTTTGATGTCCGTTAGCTGTGGTACATCCGAGAAGCCAGTAATCGTCACCAGCGTGAATTTCTTGCCATCTGCTCCCGTGAGGTCAGCATAAACGGGTTGCTTCACATTGGTATATTTGCCCTGCACGGCGTTTGTAATCGCGGTCTGCACGGGGCCATCGATAACGGTATTGAGACGAACCCAGACGATTTTGTTGCCGGCGAGGGCCGCGCCATTGCCAGCGTCGCCTAGAACGACCTGAAGATCGGACAGGTTGAGAGGCTTGAGCGCGGCGCGAACTTGCTCAATCTTCATCGTACTCTGCGGGCGTACACTGACGGTTGCGCCGCTACGGAAGTCGATGCCCACGTTGAGACCTGTGAATAGGAGTGAGATCACACCCGGCACGATGATTGCAAGGGAGAGCAAAATGAATGCCCAGCGATATTTTACAAGATTAAACACAACATACTCCTCTACACGCTGCTGTTTCGCCGTGCCAACGATGCGGTGGCAGTAGCAATAGAGCCAGCAGGAAGCCCGAAGAACGCGGGATGGTTGATAACACCTGTCGGGATGAGCAGGTTCAAGAAGGTGCGTGTGACGACAACCGCCGTAAACATACTCACGACCACACCTAAGAAGAGCGTCGTGGCGAAGCCGACGATGATGCTCGCGCTAAAGTTGGTGCCGAAGAAGAAGAGGACGGCGCAGGTAATCAGCGTCGAGATGTTCGAGTCGCGAATAGAGGGCCACGCACGACGCCAACCTATATCGATGGCGGACGAGAGCAGACGGCCCGCACGCAATTCTTCTTTGACGCGCTCGAAAATCAGGATGTTCGCGTCTACCGCCATACCAATCGAGAGCACAAAGCCTGCGATACCCGCCAGCGTCAGTGTAACGGCGACGATTTTGAAGAGAGCAAGCGTAAACAGAGCATAGAGGACAAGCGCAACGTCCGCCAGAATGCCGGGCAAGCGATAGTAGAGTAGCATGAACAGAACGACGATGCTCAGTCCAATCGTAGCCGCGAGAATGCTTTTATTGATTGCATCTTGTCCAAGCGTGGGCGAAATCGTTTCCTGACTCGCGATTTTGAGTGGTACGGGTAACGCACCATACTTGAGCACGTTTACAAGCTGGGTTGCCTGATCGAGCGTGAAGCGACCCTCGATGATACCACTACCGGGAAGCTGCGAATTGATGCGGGGAGAAGAAATGACGGCGCGGTCAAGCGTCACCGTCAGATAGTCGCCAACGTGCGCCTTCGTGAAGTCGCCGAGGCGTCCATATGCCGCTCCTTGCATCGCGAAGTTAATTACATAGCCAGTGCCGCCTGTTTGCTGGTTCTGGCCGACGCTCAGACCGTTAGGGTCAAGGTCTTTACCTGTGAATAGCGCGTTTGGGCCACCATTGCTTTGCACATACTGCGCTGGATCAAATGCTGAACCTTCTGGCACGCTGGTCTGACCCGTATCCCAGAATTCAAGATTGCCGCTTTTGAGCAGGGTCGCGATCTGTTGCTGCTGATTGCCACCGTTCAGGCCCGGCAGCTCAACCGCGATACTGTATTTGCCATCTGTTTGCTGCACACGGATGCTTGGCTCGTTGACGCCAAGACCTCCATTGACGCGGTTCTCAATCTGTGTGCGTGTGTTATTGATTTCGTCCTGTGTAGGGTTCTTATCACCGCTTGGAACAAGCAGGACACGCACGCCGCCTTGCAGGTCGAGTCCCTGTTTAAATGCGAACGGATTGGGGACACCACGATATGTATGACCTGTCTTAAGGTCTGTCGTAGGCCAGAAGACCACGTAGGACGCGCCCACCGCCAACAAGATAATGAAGAAGAGGAGTGTGAGTGTTCCTCGACGCATAATGATTATTTCCTCTCACCATGACAAACTATTGTACAAAATTTTGCTCTGGGGAAACCCCGCCGCGTTCGGGGAACGATGAAGGCGCGGTCTCCCTGCTACCACTACTATCATAAATAGCTTTACTGAACACACGAAAGAACATCCTTGTATAGAGGATGCAGCACATACGGATATGCCATGATTATTCCCGCGTAGTATAGCATAGTTACTCTCTGTTGCATATACACGACGAGACCCCTGACTATTTTCTGCGTTACCCTTTTGGATGAAGTAACGACCTCTACGTCTAAGAGGAAAAGAGCTACAACCTTCGTCGCTCTGTTGCGTACCTATTTGTAGGACTATTACCCTGATAATAGGCGCATTTTAGCAAGAAAATAATAAGTGCCTGGTTGGCTCCACATGTTGCGACGACACATATTTCCCTCAAGAATTATACATTTTCGGGCAGGTCGTAACATTTTACAAGCAAAAACACTGCGGAGTTTTTCATCAGCGAACGAACAACAAACAGGCAAGAGAAGAAGGAGTTTTACTTTATCATGGAAGAAACACGAACCATTCCGGGTACAGAAGCCGAATATAACGCGACACCTACGCCTGACCCAAACCGTAGAGTCGTGATGGATGTACGTAACATTACCAAGAGCCTCCCACTTGGGCGTGAGCGCATCGATATCCTAAAAGGCATCAGTTTTCAGATTTTAAACGGCGAATTTGTCTCAATTGTTGGCCCTTCCGGTTCCGGCAAAAGTACGTTGCTGGGCATCATCGCAGGTCTCGATAATCCCACAAATGGGCAGGTGTTAATCGATGGCGTAGACATTACCCGTATGGGCGAGGGACGCCTGGCTTCTGTTCGCAACAACAAAATCGGTATGGTCTTTCAGGCGTATAATCTGATTCCGACATTGACCGCGCAGGAAAATGTCGAGGTTCCGCTTTACGTTGGCAAGCACAAAGGGCTACCTTCAACACGCGCTAAAGAACTCTTGACGCTCGTAGGACTCTCACACCGCCTCTCACATCGCCCGACGCAGCTTTCCGGTGGCGAGCAACAGCGCGTGGCGATTGCGCGGGCGTTGTCAACCGATCCCGCGTTTGTAATCGCTGACGAGCCAACAGGCAACCTTGACGCGAAAAACGGCGAGAACGTGCTTAAACTTATCGCCGACCTGCGAGACCGCACCGGCAAAACCTTTATCATCGCAACACACGACCCGGAAGTCGCGAAACACGCTGACCGCGCCATTCGTATCGTTGATGGCCTCATCGCGTCAATCGACAACACCGGCGGGAGAATCACACAATAATGAAAGCTTCGATGTACTTCAACTACACAACACGCTCGCTGCTTCGAGGCGGACAGCGCACACTACTGGCGATTTTTTGTGTTGCCGTTGGTGTGATGGCGATTGTCTCGCTACAACTTGTGGGGTTGATGATTAACAACGCCTTCAATACCAATGTGCGCGATGGCAACGGCGGCGATATCGCCGTTACGTCGCAAAATCAACCATTTACACAGGATGACCTCGCGTACTTCGATAAGCTCAAAGCAGACAACAAAATCACGGGGTACACGCCCGTTGTCAATAACACGGGTAAGATTACTGTCAACAGTTCCAAGCGTCAAAGCTTTACCGCGCGTACCGTTGACCCCGCGACCTATCCGGTGGTGACACCGCCAGCTTTTCTTGCCCCGAAGGATGGCAAGATTTCCGACCTGCTTAAAAACAATCAGGTGATTGTGACGCAACCATTTATCGACCAGTATCACAAAAAAGTTGGAGACGCGGTTGACCTCAACATCTCCTCGTCACGGGGAGTCGGGCGCACCATTCACGCGACCATCGCCGGCATTGTCTCCGAAACGGGTGTGCTGACACAGGCTGGCAGTGTGGTATTGATTTCGCAGACCGACTTCAAAGCAGCTGACACTAAAGCAGTGACAACATTCGACACGGTAGATATCGCGACTAAGACGGCGGCTCAGGCCGATAGTGTAGCGAAAGATATTCAGGGCAAGTTCCCCGTCTCAACGGCCCAAACTGCTTCCGATGCACTCAAGCAGCAACAGGCGCAGGTTGACCAGATTCGCTACTTCCTCGAAATCTCAGGCTTGCTGGCTCTGCTGATTGGCGGCATTGGTATCGTCAACACTATGCAGGTGCTTCTCTCACGGCGCAAAACGGAGATCGCGATGCTCAAAACGACGGGATATCGTCGCTTTGACCTCTACCTCCTGTTCGGCCTTGAGGCTGGTCTGCTTGGCCTGACGGGTGGCATCGTCGGCGCGGCTGTCGCGACAGGCGTCAGCTACCTGGTTCGCAATCTAGTGCAACAGACATTCGCGATTAGCATTCCCTTTACACTTGACCCGATCACTATTGGCGGCGGCGTGGTGATTGGACTTGTGACCGCGTTAATCTTTGGCTTGCTCCCGATTGTACAAGCGGCGAACATTCGTCCGTTGAATGTTATTCGTGACATACCAGAAGGCAACGGCGTCGGCAGCGTCTTCCTGACAATTGGAATGTTGATTGTGCTTTCGGTTCTCTTCTGTGCGCTGGCAATCGTTATTCTCAACAATAACGTTTTTCTGGGGCTGGCCTCGGTCTATGGCACATTCATCTTTCTCGGCCTGTTGAGCCTGTTCTTGCTGCTGGTGATCTTCCTGGTAAGCAAGTTGCCCGTTCCGGAAAAGTTCAACATCTGGTTGCTCTTGCTGGTTGTGCTTGGTGTAGCCATTTCCGCGCTCCTGTTCAAAATCGCGCTGACCTTTAGCGTGCTCTTGTTCGTGGTATCGCTGCTCGGATTGATAATCATGTTCCTGCCGCGTCCCGCGAAGGCGACAACAAAAATGGCGTTCCGCAATCTTGGTCGCACCCGCGCACGCACAACCACAACGATGCTGGCATTGTTCGTTGGGGTCTTCACCATCGGCTTGATTCTGGTGCTGGGACAGGACATCCGCGAGAAAATCAACGACGTAATCGCGAAGTCGTTCGCCTTCAATGTCATCTCGCTCACAACGGGCAAGGACACGACAGCGTTGCACGATAAGCTCTCCACTGTTCCCGGTCTGCAAGCGTATCGACAGCGCAATCTGGCGACAGTCGCGCCCGTTTCAGTCAACGATAAGCCAATCCTGACGCTATTGCCGAAAAGCGACTCACAGGCATCGCGCACAAACCTGGGACGCGGGGGGACACTGTACTTCCTGGGTGGACTAGAAGGCTACGATGTTGGCAACAACCAGTTGCCCAGCACGCAAGACCTGTCAATCAAAGCGGGTCGCAACCTCACAACGGCTGACACGGGAACCGGAAATGTACTGGTAAACAATCAGCTTCTTATTACTGATCCACTGCACTTGAAAATTGGGGACACGATTGTTGTTTCCAGCATTGACCGTAAAACGGTAAAGACGCTGACGGTTGTCGGAGCGTATCAGCAACTCACTCTGGGGTCTAACCTCAATCCTATTATCGCGTCTTCTGACACGGTAAGAACATTGAGTCCCGCAGGCTTCGATCAGACTGTTTTCTATATGAAGGTCGATACCACAAAGGTCAGCAAGGCAGTTGATGATATCGGCAACACTGTCCCGAACGCGTTTATTGTCAACCTCGCGAATATCGGCAACATCATCAACACCTTCTTGAATGATGCGCTGCTGACCCTAACCACAATCGCCTCGCTCTCGCTGCTTGCGGGTATCATCATCATAGCGAATGCGGTGGCGCTGGCGATGTTGGAGCGGAGACGTGAACTGGGCATTCTTAAATCGGTGGGCTACACCAGTGGCACCATTCTCAGTGAGGTGCTGATCGAGAACGGGCTGGTTGGTGGTATCGGTGCGCTGCTGGCGGTGATTGTGGTGACGATAGTCACGACGCTACTCGGCACGTACCTATTCAAGTCCGATCTCGCGGTGAACAGTGGTATCGTTCTCGCGCTGATCGCGGGTTCGGCACTACTAGCGATGCTCACCGCCGCACTTGTGGCGTGGGGTTCTGTTCGCGTGCGCCCGTTAGAGGTGCTACGCTACGAATAACACTTACTACGTTTGAGGAGCAAGAGTGCATGGTCTGTTAACAGACCATGCACTCTTGCTCTATTTTGCTGTAATGTACTGCCGCCCTTTCCAGACCGTCCCACGCTTACGATAATGCCAGCGTATCGAGTTGAGTAGTATCAGACATTCAAGCGTAATCGAGACGGGGTGCAAGAAACACAGCAACAATAACATGCCACTTTGTGCGTGCGCGAAGTGAAACAGCAGAAGAACGCGCATCAAAACCGCAAGCAAGTAGGTACTTAGTGCGAACAAAAAAATGGGCGTGATGAGTGGAACAGCGATAGCAGTGATAAGCACTACTGGCGGTACGACAAAGAGTAGTATATTTAGCGAAAGGGCCAGCAAGGCAAACAGAAGCGAATAGTTGTAGAACGCGAACAGGTTTTTCGAGAAGCCCATCCAGACCTCGCGAAACGAGCGATACATGCGACAGCGCACAAGGTCTTGCGCGTCCGCGAAGAGCATTCGCAGGCCAGCGGCTTTGGTCGCACGGGCTAGCAACACGTCTTCTAATATGCGATTTTTCACCGCCTCGTGTCCACCGATACGCATGTATGCCCCCCGTTCAAAACAGATCAGTTGCCCGTTGCCCGTCGCAAGACTTGGCTCTGGTCGCGTCGGAATAAGTACCGTTGGTAGGAGAGACATGATGGTAAAGGCGATCAGCGGCACCACGAGTTGTTCGCCAAGACTGCCAAGCTCATATGCGGGTTGCGCCGTGAGCATGGATACGGCGCGGTCTCGCATTGTGAAAAGCACAGACGTTACCGTTGCGGGCATGTGAACGGTATCGGCGTCCGTAAAAAAGAGGTAGTCGCCCGTCGCGGATTGAGCAAGCTGGTGACAGGCAAAGTTTTTGCCGCCCCACCCTGATGGCAAGGCTTCCCCCTGTAGAAGCCGTAGCCGTCCCCGTTGCGCGATGGGGAGGTCGTCAATAATCTGTTGCACAATCGTTGCCGTCGCGTCGCTACTGTGGTCATTGAGCACAAGCACTTCGAGTTTTGAATAGGTCTGCGCGACAAGCGAACGTACACAGCGTTCGATGGATAGCTCCTCGTCACGCGCAGGAATGAGAATAGAGACAAGGGGTTCTGCTGCTCGCGGTGAAGAATGCGTTTTCAGGCGAGGAAAAGTGAACAGGTTCAATACAAGAATGCCGAGCATCATACAAAGGATGGTAACTACGACTATAAGAATAATGAAGAGAGAAGAGGCACCCATGGTTATTGCCTGCCAATCTTTTCGCGCAAGAGCAGCATATCGAAAATCTTGTTTGTCGAGGCGGCCCCGTGTAGCAACGATTTGAAGGAGGCATATTCACCCGCGATAATGTCGGCCCGCAATTGGTCAAGCTCCGCCGTCACCAAAGCTTCAAGCTGATGCGTGCTGCTTTTGAGAAAACCGGGGGTTCGCGCCGTTGCCGCGTCGATGCACAAGGGCTTTCCAAGACTGATAAAGAGGTCGGGACGTTGTTCCGCGAGGTACTCTATGCGTATCGCGAGTGGATAGACGCGGGCAGGCGCGACCAGACGCGCGAGGTGTGCCGCACCCGTGAAAAATTCGAGTGGGCGACGATCATTAGGCGATATCTCCCCCTGTGGGAAGAGCCAGACAAAACGGTCTCGTTGCTCTTTGAGGATACGCGCGGCGTACTGTAGCGATTGGATAGCAGAACGTGCGTCCTGACGATTCACAGAGAAGCACCCAATCCAACGAAAAAAGAAGTAGCGGCGCAACTGTGCCTCTTCCATCATCAGGTAGGGGTCAAGGCCAAGTTGCCGCGAGACAAGAAGCGCGACATAGCCATCCCACCACGTCGAGTGATTGGCACAAATAATCGTAGGTAAGGCGCGTTGCTCGTCTGTGTAGGCTTCGTGCTGACGGTAATGAATGTGGTTGAAATGACTGCGAAAAGCATTGTCTAATAGACCCTCGACGAGGTATTCGCCAAGTGGAAATTTATGTGCGGGGAGCATATGCGTTGTTCTCTTCTCCTGATACCCTGTTTCTTCTATAATAACATCAGTAGTGTAACAAAAACAAACGAGGGAGTAGTACGTGTCCCATCATTCACAACAACAAATCATCATCGTTGGAGCAGGCATTGGTGGTCTCTCCGCCGCGATCCGCTTGGCCGCTGCAGGGCATCACGTCACTGTGCTGGAACGACAGGCACAGGTTGGGGGCAAGATGAACTGTGTCGAAATGAACGGCTTTCGCTTCGATACAGGCCCGTCGCTCATCACAATGCCTTACGTATTGAAAGACCTTTTTCACGCGGCACAACGCGATATGAAAGACTATCTTGAACTGGTGCCGCTTGATATAACCTGCCGCTATTTTTACCGCGACGGTGTGATTTTGAATGCGTGGCGCGATCATGCGCGGCTTGCTGAAGAGTTTGCGCGGCTCAATCCGCACGATGGGGTGGCATTCGCGCGTTTTCTTGAGTACACAAAAAACATTTATCTGGCGGCGGCCGACCCGTTTTTGTATCACAGTCTGGGCAATCCACTTGAAGTGTTGCAAACATTTGTGCGCTATGTGCTACAAGGCCATCCCAATTCCGAAGCGCAGGACGCGGGCGAGGATGCGTCAACATTGCTCTCACGCTCACAGGCGGTACTTGCCGCGCTCTCGCCGCAAACGTTGGATAGCAGCATTCGGAGCTTTTTTCAGGACGAGCACCTGCGCCAGTTGTTTGACCGTTACGCCACCTATAACGGCTCCTCGCCCTATGAAGTGGCCTCCGTCTACAATATTATTCCCTATGTCGAGCTTGCCGATGGCGGATGGTATCCCTACGGCGGCATCTATGCCGTTGCTCAAGCACTCGAACGGCTGGCGCGTGAGCTAGGCGTTACCATCGAGACCGCGTGTGAGGTACGCCGTATTCTCGTGACACACAATGAAGCGCGGGGCGTTGTGCTGGCTGACGGGCGTGTGGTGCGTAGCGATTACGTTATCGCGAATAGCGATGTGGTGACGACACACCGCGAACTCCTGTCGCCCGCGATACGCGACCAGAAATATGTACAACATCTGGAACGGTTAGAGCCATCATGCTCTGGCTTTGTCCTGTTGCTTGGCGTTGACAGACAGTACCCACAACTCGCGCACCACAATATCTTCTTTTCAGACGATTACCCCGCCGAGTTCGACGACCTTTTCAAACAACATCGACCTCTGCAAAATCCAACTATCTATGTATGCGCGACCAGTCGCAGCGATGCGACGCAGGCACCTGTGGGACAGGAAAACCTGTTTGTGCTGGTCAACGCGCCCTATCTTACCGCGCGGAGCGACTGGCAACGTGAGGCACCCGTCTACCGTGACCGTATTCTCGACCTGTTGACGAGCTACCCCCAGATCGATTTGAGTGATTTGCGGAAACATATTGTTTGTGAGAGGATGATAACGCCGCAAGACTTGCAGGAGCAATACGGTGCGAACGCGGGTTCAATCTACGGGCTATCCTCAAATCCGCGCATGTCTCCCTTCACCCGTCCCGCCAACAAGTCCAAGATACGTAACCTCTACTTTGTCGGAGGCAGCACACATCCCGGTGGGGGCGTCCCACTCGTGATGCTGTCAGGCAAAATCGTGGCGGATATGATTGGGAAGGCATGACAGGGGCAAGGGGAGCATGGCGGGGGCAAGCCGCCGCCACTACTATACGACGCGTTTCGCCGCTTGCGCGACTTTTATTGCGCGGTGGCTTCACCACGCGGTTCCGTGTATGGTAGTGGCGACGGCTCGCCCCAGTATGCCTCACACCCTTCTACTGCTGTACCGCCATTGCTTTTTGGAGGAACTCGCCCTCTTCTTGTGTGACGGGGAACGCGTATGGACGTTTGTTCTCTGGTGTTTTCGCGACCTCGGATGTGAGATCACGTAGACTGGTCTCGATGCCCACGTCGCCCTGCGTGAACTGATGCACAAGGCTACGCCACTGGCGCACAAGCGTCTGTGCGTCTGGTGAAGCTGGGTCTTGCCCCTCGGCGGTGAGTCGCTTGAGTTCCGCGAACAGGGCGTTCCACTGCTGCGTGACAACTTGCTGGTCTGCCTCTGTCCAGTGTTTGCCACGCTCCGCCAATTGCTGGTGCTGCTCCTCGGTGTAGTGTCTCTTGCTTAAATCTTCCATCTGTTGCATCTGCTCCAACGTGAAGTATTTGCGCTGCCAATCGTTTGTTTGTGCCATTTGAGTCACCTGAATCACATGTATAATCGCTTCCCAATTCTGTGTGTTCGCCTGCAACAATGCCTCCGTCTCTATGATGGCCTGAATAACAACATCCAGCCGCGCCCTTTTCTCACGCATCATAGCCTTTTGTAGTGCCAGCGACTCCTGCAAGCTGGTTGGCCCAATCTCTATACACTGCTGAATTTCCTGTAGTGAAAAGCCCAGAAACTTCAAGGACAGGATTTGTTGGAGCCGTAGAAAATCCGTCTCGCTGTAGAGCCGATGGCCGCTTTCGGTATACTGCGCGGGCGATAACAGGCCCATCTTGTCATAGTAGCGCAATGTGCGAACTGAAACAGACGCTTTACGGGCGAACTCACTGGTATAGTACAATGTGCGACTCAAGTGTTCCTCCTTTCTCTTGCGTAGTATAAAGGATAACGTTACGTCATGGTCAAGACTTTTTCAGAGCTATTTCGCGTATATAGCTAGCCACCACAAATGTGATACAGTTATAGTATCTGCTCTTATGGAAGAGCTATTTCAGAAAGCGAAGGTACCATCATGACCTCTTTACCATCATCGATTCAGAGCACAAGCGATCAGTACAAACCAAGAAAAGAAGATAAGTTCAGTTTTGGCTTGTGGACTGTTGGCAATCGTGGACGCGACCCCTTTGGCGAATTTGTTCGGCCCGCCCTCGACCCGGTGTATAGCGTTAAAAAGCTGGCGGAACTGGGCGCGTGGGGCATCAATCTTCACGATAACGACCTTGTGCCGTTTGACGCGACTCTTGCCGAGCGAGATCGTATTGTGAAAGAGTTTAAGCAGGCACTCGCGGACAATGGCATGATTGTACCAATGGCGACCACCAATCTCTTCTTTCACCCCATCTTCAAAGATGGCGCATTCACTTCAGTTGATCCGGCGGTGCGTGCCTTCGCGCTGCAAAAAACGCTGAACGCGATTGATTTGGGGGCAGAGTTGGGAGCCTCAACCTACGTTTTCTGGGGCGGGCGCGAGGGTGTCGATGCCGAGGCGAGCAAAGACCCCGTTGTCGCGATCAAACGGATGCGTGACGCAATCAATTTTGTGTCGCACTATGTGTTGGACAAAGGGTATAAGATGCGTCTGGCTCTAGAACCCAAACCAAATGAGCCGCGTTCGGATACGTACCTGCCGACAATTGGGCATATGCTGGCCTTCATTTATACGCTTGAGCATCCTGAACTGGTTGGCGTCAATCCAGAGGTCGCGCACGAGCATATGGCGGGCCTCAACTTCGTACACGGCGTGGCGCAGGCATTAGAGGCCGGCAAACTGTTTCATATCGACCTGAACGATCAAAAGGGGCCGCGCTTCGATCAGGATTTCCGCTTTGGCAGCGAGAATATCAAGAGTGCCTTCTTCCTCGTCAAGTTGCTTGAAGACCAGAAATACGACGGGCCACGCCACTATGACGCGCACTCATACCGCACCGAGGATGAGGCGGGCGTGTGGGACTTCGCTCTCGGTTGTATGCGCACCTACAACATGCTCAAAGAGAAGGTACAGCGTTTCAACGCCGACTCCGAAATTCAGACAGTTCTCGCCGAGGTTAACGCGGGCGACCAGAGTTACGGTGGCCTGCTCAACGGCTATAGCACCGAAACCGTCAGCAAGCTCAGGGCCACAACGTTCGATGTCGAAAAGCTGGCACAGCGTGGCTTTCGCTACGAGAAGCTCGACCAATTGACGATAGAGCTTATACTTGGAGTGAGGTAACAAATACGTAGCAAATGATGGCCAACGTGTGTGAGGAGCATGGCAGCTCGCCCCCGCCATGCTTCACAATTTTCTTTCCTACGCCACCGTGTGCGTATTTTTTTCGACGAACGTGTTCACGGTCACAACGCTAGTATCCGCCAGCACAAAGCGGAGACCCCCCTGCCCGTTAGTGAGAGATGTATCTTGTACGGTCAGCATCCACCCCTGTGGCTCGGTCTGGTCATGTTGCCAGACTTTCGCAAGCAGTGTGTCATTGACAACACGGAAGCGCATATCATATACAGTGCCACCGTGAGCAGCAAACGGGAGCGAGGCAAGTGGTGTTTTAGGCCCGTTTCCGTTTACACGCTTGATGATGTTAAGCTTCGTACCATCGATGAGTGCTTTGTACCAGTTTTGGTCGTCCTTCCAGCGCAACACAATCCCTATGTTGACGCCATTATCGAACTGATTGATCGCGCCAGTGAACACTACTTCGCCATCGTTGCGTGCGGGGCCGAGCAACGCGTTTACTGAACCCTTCTTGTGCGCGACCTGGCCGGCCTTCTTGTCGATGAAAAAGGCATTACTGGTATTCGCGTCGCCTTGCCATTGTTTCCCGTCAGAAGCGTTGCCCCACAACGTCTGGTCGGCACGCTGAAATGTGTCCTCCGCTACAGTGGCGACTGTCTGGACAGGAGTTGCTTTTGTCGTAGCCTTCCCTTGAACAACAACACTTGTTGCAGTTTTTGTACCACTCTTGCCTGTCGCAACGATTGTATAGAAAACGCCTGTACTACCTATCACTACAAGTAGTAAGAGCGTAATAAGCAACAAGGTTTTTCCGCTAAACGAACTGCCTGGTTTACGCTGTGATGGCATCATGTTTACGTCTGTTGCGATGCCCGAAAACGAAGACACGTTAGCAATTTGTCTCGGCGGCGTGGCAGTGTCCGAACTCTGATATGGTTGACTGACCATTGTCGCGGCACCTTCGGCGGGAGTAAACAGATTTGGAGTGCTTAGCAGTGTCGCAGCTTCGCGAGGAATGGCGGGGAACTCGTGCGGTTGACTCGGCACCGTCTCTGCATCAATAAGCCCTTGCGGACGATTGAGAAATGTTGGCGCGTCGGCTTGTTGCGGCAAGTACGTGCTGGGCAATGGTGTATCGGGTGCCGCGTGGCTCGCTTGCTCTAACGCGCTGGCAAAATCCTGAATTGTCGCGAAACGTTGACTTGGCTCTTTCGCAAGCGCGGTCATAACCACCCGCTCAACCGCGCGTGAGAGATATGGTACGCTTTCGCGCAGCGCAGGGGGAGTCACCAGCGCGTGCTTCACAGCGATCTCGGTGAACGACCCTTCAAAGGGACGCTTGCCAGACAACCACTCATACACGACGATACCAAGTGAGTATTGATCGCTCGCGGCTAATGGGTGCGATTTTATCTGCTCCGGTGCCATGTAGCTGATCGTACCCGCCATATCGCGCACATTCTGATACCGCGAACTCTGGGCCACCTGCGCGATACCAAAATCACCCAGCAAAACGGCATTGGTGCTTCCCAGCAACATATTTTCCGGCTTGATGTCGCGATGTATCACCTGCTGACTGTGGGCGTAGTCCAGCGCACTCGCGAGCTGCTTCACATAGGAGATCACCGTAACAAGTGGCACCTGACTTCCCTTAGGGTGAAACTGACGTAGCGTGCCGTTTAGTGCGTAATCCATCACAAGAAAAGGCGTCGTACCCTCTACGCCAAACTCTAGCACACGCACAATATGCGGATGTAACAGATGAGCGACGGTACGTGCTTCCGTTAAGAAATACTCCAGATCGTCGTTCGTAAGTTGCGTGTGCAGTACCTTGATCGCGGCCTGCGTTCGCAGATACTGATGCTCGGCTAGGTACACTTCCGCGAAACCGCCCGTCCCAATCAAGCGTATCAGACGATAATTTCCAAGTTGTTGCCCCACGCGATCAATCATAGTGAAATCTCCTCGGCCCGTACTTTCTATCTCTAGGCTTCAAAAAATCTTCTTTATTTGTTCTATACTCAGCTTATTATACGCTCTCTGTAGCGCACTGTATGTGATGCTATCAACACAAAGCGTGTGAAATTGAGAGCATGACAGAGGTACGGTAGCAACTTGAAAGACTAGCTAATATGGTATACTATCGCTACAAACGAGTAGTAAGTATAGTAGGAAGCAAGGGTATTGCGTTCATGCTCAACGAGACATCGGTTCAAGCGGTCAAAGCGGCACAGTTTTCACAGCAGTTTGTGAAACCCTTATATGACTCGTATAATTTCTCAAATATCCCTACAACAGTCGAGTTTTTGCTAACGGGCAAACAGAGTAATGGCCCAACCATGCTCCCGCTTGATGTCTTTGGCAATCTGCCAACACGGTATGATAAAGTGCTGTTCTTTTTTGTCGATGCATTCGGATGGCGTTTCTTTGAACGGTACGCGGAAAAATATACATTTCTGCAAACGGTTGTACAGCAAGGCGTTGTTTCCAAGATTACATCGCAGTTCCCCTCGACAACTGCCGCCCATGTAACCAGTATTCACACAGGCTTACCAGTCGGGCAAAGCGGCGTGTACGAATGGAACTACTACGAGCCGCTTGTGGACGATCTGATTTCGCCTCTGCTCTTCTCATATGTCAACTACACTGAGGCCGATAAACTGAAACGCGACACGCTCAAAAAGGCGAATATTCCCGCTACATCCTTCTTTCCAGAGCAGACGGTATACAAGCGACTCAAAGAGCAGGGCATTGTCTCACATGTGCTACAACACCAGAATTACACACCTTCAACGTACTCCGATATCGCGTTTCAGGGGGCGCGTCAGCACTCGTATCAACATATCGAGGTCGCGCTCTCCTATCTCGCGGAACTGGTGACGGTTGAGAACGCGCCTCCCTCGTACTATTTCGTCTATTTTGACCGCATCGACGCCGCGTGCCATCATTATGGCCCGTTCTCCAAAGAGTTCGAGAGCGAGGTAGACAGTTTTTTCAAGGCAATGGATGCTCTCTTCACGCAAAAGATCGCGGGAAAAGCGCAGAATACCTTGCTTATTTTGAGTGCCGATCACGGGCAGGTCGAGGTTAACCCTGCAACAACGTACTATCTTGATAGAGAACTCCCTGATTTTCACCGTTACCTCGTTACCAATAAGCAGGGACACCTGCTTGTACCCGCAGGCTCAGCACGCGATATGTTTCTCTATGTCAAAGAGGAATACATCGATGACGCGGTCTCACTTTTGCAACAAAAGCTTGCGGGACGCGCCGAAGTGTACAAGACACGAGACCTACTGGCACAACACTTTTTCGGAGAAGCCGCACCATCGCCAATATTTCTGGCTCGACTAGGAAATGTCGTCATTCTGCCCTACAAAAACGAAACCGTCTGGTGGAGTCAGGGGGGCAAGTATGATATGCGCTTCCTCGGTCATCATGGGGGCCTGACCCGCGAAGAAATGGAGATTCCCCTACTATTATTAGCATTTTGAGAATAGGAGCAAAAGTATGCAAGAAACTGTTCCCCTGCTTGATCTGCTGCGACAGAGCAAAGCGGAAATACGCGTCCAACAAGACCAGCGTTTTCAGCACCAGATCGCCCTCTGCTTCAAGGCGCACCCCTACTATCAAGAGGTGTTCGCCCGTCTCCACTTGACACCCGACGACTTCCAAACGCTTGACGACCTGCACAAATTGCCCGTTACCACTAAACAAGACTATATGAAGAACCCACAGGCATTTCGCTTGAACCCCCTGCCCGAATTTTTGCCACAGGAGCGCATTCTGTGGGACGTGAGTTATACGACGGGTACAACGTCGGGAATGCCAACACCCTTTTTTAATACAACGCATGATTATTTCGCCACACTTGAACAGCTCAAACGCTTGTGCGACATTATCGGTATTTCTGAGGATGATACCGTGATGAACCTGTTCCCGCTTACGCCCGTGCCGCATATCGGTTTTTTGCGTACTCGCGACTACGCCACCGTGATCGGGGCCGCAGTTGTCAACGCGCTCACTGGTATGCCCTATCCCCCCTACCCTGTGCATCGGCGTTTAGATGATGCCGTGCGAATGGTTGAGCGACACAAAGGGACGGTGCTGAGCGGTATCGTGAGCTATATACGGCGCGTCATTATGCGTGCAGAAGAACTTGGAGCGGACTTCTCGCACGTCCGCTTGATTGTCGCGCTGGGCGAACCCTGCCCGCGTGGAATGCGCGACGACATGCGCCGCCGCCTGCTCCGACTTGGCTCGAACGATTCCGCGCTTGTGGTGGGCAACGCGCTCGGCTTTACCGAGATGCAGGGAAGCACCGGCGAATGTGTCGAGCTTGGTGGCGGTCACAATCCCGGCCCCGACCAATTCTATTTTCAGGTCGTGAATGAGCAGAGCCATGAACCCCTACCCGATGGTGAGCGTGGTCTGTTCACAGTGACACATCTTGATAGACGCGGCACCGTACTGCTGCGCTACATCACGGGCGACTTGAACGCTATCAGTAACGAGACCTGCCCACATTGTGGGCGACAGGGGCCGCGCGTCATCACCAACACCGTGCGAACCGCCGAACTCGTCAACCTCAAAGGGACGTTGATAAATCCTGACATCATCAAGGAGGCAATCGCCACCGTCGAGGGTATCGAGGAGTACCAGATCGTCTTCACAAAGGAGCGACTCGACGACTCCTACTCTGGTGAAAAGCTTGTTGTACGTGTCGCGAGCCAACCCGACCAACGCGAGCGAGTGCAGGCGCAACTCATGGCGAAAGTTACCGAGGCCGCCGAGATGCGCCCAACAATCGAGTTCGTGGGCATGAGTGACATTTTTGATCCCGCGAAAACGCTAAAATCCGTCCGCGTGGTTGATTTGCGCCCCGCGGAGTTGTAGCGAGTGTAAGGAAAGGATGGACGTTTGCCCACACGTCCATCCCCCTCACGCCTTCATCTACACAGTAGCAAGCAACTCCTGCTCTGCTATGCGGTATGCCGAAAGCCCATGGCGTAGAGGGACGCATACTCACCTTCGTGTTGTAGCAGGTCGTTGTGCGTGCCTTGTTCGACGATGTGGCCCGCCTGCACAACCACGATGTTGTCGGCGTTCTTGATGGTCGAGAGACGGTGAGCAATCACGACGGCGGTACGACCCTTCAGAAGCGTGTTCAAGCCTTCCTGTACAATCAGCTCTGTGAAGGTGTCGATGTTTGCCGTTGCCTCGTCGAGAATGAGGATACGGGGGTTCGCGAGTAGCGCACGCGCGAACGAGATGAGTTGCCGCTGCCCCACGCTGAGGTTGCGCCCACGCTCGCGGATAAGTGTATCATAGCCCTCTGGTAAGCGTTCGATCAGGTCGTGCGCTCCGACAACCCGCGCCGCCTGCTCAATCTCTGTGTTGCTGGCGTTGAGCCGTCCGTAGCGGATGTTCTCTCGAATGGTGCCTGTAAACAGGAACGGCTCCTGTAGCACAATGCCGATCTGACTGCGGAGCGACTTCTGCGTCACCTCGCGCAAATCGTAGCCATCGATACGAATGGCACCCGCTTGAATATCGTAGAAGCGTGTCAAGAGGCCGACGATTGTACTTTTTCCCGCGCCCGTCGGCCCGACGATAGCGACGGTCTGACCCGCCTTAATCGACAGAGTGAAGTCGCGCAACACGGGGACGTTTTTGAGGTAGCCGAACGAGACGTGATCGAACTCGACATTGCCCTGTATCTGTGGGAGCGTCTGTGCGTTCGCTTTGTCTGTAATCTCGACTGGTACTTCCATAATCTGGAAGATGCGTTCGGACGCAACGCCCGCGCGTTGCAGTTGCGTGTATTGCTGACTCAACTCGCGGATAGGGTCGAAGAAGCGATTGATATAAAGCGTGAACGAGATCAGCACCCCAACCTGTAGGTGATTTTGTGAGACCAGAATACCGCCGTAAACCACCGTAATCATAATCGCGAGTGCGGCGACCACCTCGACCAGTGGCAAAATCAGTGCGGCGATACGGCTTGCCTCTTGATTGGTGTCGCGGTTATAGGCGTTCAGCTCGTCGAACTCTGTACGGTTGCGATCTTCGCGGGCAAGGCTCTGAATGACGCGCATACCGGAAATGTTCTCTTGCAGGGTCGCGTTGACCATCGAAATCGCGGCACGGGTCAGGCGAAACGAACGCTGGGCGGAACGCTGCCAGAAGACAGCAAGCGCGATCATAACTGGTAGCACTGTAAAGGAGAGCAGGGCAAGCGCGACATTCAGGTACAACATAATTCCGATGATGCCGAGCAGCGAGACCAGCGATCCCAGAATTGAGAGTAGGCCCGAACTCAACATCGACTCCAGCACGTCGATATCGCTTTGCAGACGCGACATCACACGCCCAATCTGCGTTTTGTCGTAGAAGCTAAGCGAGAGCCGTTGCAGATGTGTGAACATGTCCGAGCTAAGCGTGTACAGGATTTGCTGACCTGCCCACGACATAGTCCAGACCTGCCAATATTGCGCCTGCCACATCAGGACGTTGACGATCAACAGAACGACACCAATCACACCGAGGCCACGCAGGTCGCGCTGCGTGATAAAAGAGTCGATAGCCACGCCTATTAAGTATGGGTTCACGAGGTTCAGGAACGTATATACCAACATCAGTACAAGGCTAGTTAGCGTCGCGGTTCGATAGCGGGCAATATAGGGGCCAAACTGCTTGATGTAGTGCCAGCTAAACTTGCCCGTCACGTTTTCGTCTGAACTTTCAAGGCTATTCTCGCGCAACCGACTCTTACGGCGGTGCGCCATGTACTCATCCATTGAAACTGAACGCGTCGATTTTGCTGTTTTCAACGTCTCACCTCTCGTTTCTGTTCCGCGCCCTGCTGCATATCCTCATACGGCTTGCTTTCGACAACCAGCATTCGTGTCTCAAATTCTTCCTGTTCGCGTAGTTGCAGGTCGTAAAGGCGCGTGTATGCTCCATTCAAGGCAAGCAGTGACGCGTGCGTGCCTCGTTCGATGATGCTGCCTTTGTCCAGAATGAGAATCTGGTCGGCGTTCTTGATGGTGCGGAGGCGGGACGCGACCACAAAGGTTGTGCGTCCATGCATCACCGCGTCGAGTGCCTGCTGAATGAGATACTCGGTCTCCATATCGACGCTCGATGTTGAGTCATCCAGCACCAGAATACGCGGGTCGAGTAGCAGAGTACGCGCGATAGCCACACGCTGCTTTTGTCCACCGGAGAGCGTAACACCGCGCTCGCCCACCCATGTATCATAGCCATCGGGTAAGGTGAGGGCGAAGTCGTGGATACGCGCGACCTTTGCGGCTGCGATAATTTGCTCAGTCGTTGCATTCGCCACACCATAGGCGATGTTATCGCGCAGAGTGGCATTGAAGAGGAATACGTCTTGCAGCACAAGCCCGATATTCTGGCGCAACGATTGTTGCGTGACCGTGCGAATATCCGCGCCATCAACCGTCACAAGGCCCTGTGTCGGGTCATAGAAGCGCGGGAGCAGGCTTAGAATAGTGCTTTTTCCACTTCCAGTCGCACCCAACAGGGCGATAATCTGCCCCGGCTGGGCGTCAATTGTGATATCGTGCAACACCTCTGGCCCTTTGGTGTAAGCAAACGCGACATGCTCAAACGCGACACGCCCCTGCACATGAGTAAGTGCGCGGGCGTAGGGGGCATCAGTGATCGTCGATTCCACATCGAGAACACTGAAGATGCGCTCTCCGCCGGAGAGGCCGCGCATGAACCATGTCACCATGAAGCCAAACGAGCGCACGGGGGTATTGAGCAACAGAATATACTGTGTGATTTCCGCGAGTACGCCTAGGCTAAAGTGTCCGTTGATGACCAGCACGCCACCGATCCAGACGACCAGCACCGTGATGATATTGATGACCAGTACCATCAGTGGTTGATTCCACGCAGAGAGCCGCATTGCCGACATGTTCAGCGAACGTAGTTCTTGATTTTTCGCGCCAAACTTGGCAATCTCGAACTCTTCGCGTGCGAATGCTTTGACGACACGTACACCGCTCAAGCTCTCCTGCATCACCGTTCCCAACTCACCATTCTCGTTCTGCACATCCGCCCACAATGGACGCAGACGACGCGCAACCTGTATAGACAAAAATACCAGAATTGGTACGCTAATCAATGTCACCAGTGCCAGCGAGACATCGAGACGAAACAGGACAATCGTGATCGCCACAAACGTTACCAGCGTCAGCAATGAACGCAACAGGCCAAGCGTGATGAAGTTTCGCACCGCCTCGATATCAACGGTCATACGTGACATCAGTTGGCCCGTCTCCGACTCGTCATGGAAGGCGAAACTGAGTTTTTGCAGGTGGTCATACACCTGATTACGCAAGTCATACGCCACGAGATTAGAGACGTTTTGCGATAAGTAGCCCTGCCCATAGGCGAACAGGCCACGTAACGCACTGGAAATCAGGATTGCCAGCGCGACCAGCAACAAATTGTTCAGTTGTCCATGCTGCAATCCGGTATCGATGACATACGCGATAAGCAAGGGAATGACGAGCGCAAGGCCCGTCGCGAGTCCCAGGCAGACAACGGCACCGAGAGACGGGAGCCAGTGTGGGCGTAATAATAGAAAGATACGTGCGTATATACGCAGGTTGGCTTTTAGAGATGTAGTAGACAACGGCGGTTTGCGTTTCACTAACGAGATCACAGAGATTTCCTTTCTCGATACACATACTCAAAAAAAGGAAGCCGCCCACAATGCTTTTTTTCATCAGACGACAAAACAGAAGACGGTGAGCGACATGAGGTTGTCTTGCTTGTCTTCTGTCGAGATTTGGTGGAGGAGGTCATCAACGTTGATGAGAGAGAAAACACGGTGTGTTTCTCTATGTCCTTCGAGACTTCTTTCTTTTCTGCTTACAGCATATCACATTCTACTGTAGCATTACTACGCCGCACGCGTCGTTTCTCTACGCTATTTCCTCTACAATAGCCGTAGTGTACGATGTGGTATTATCACAATAGCAGCAATCGAACAATAAAAGGGAGAAGAGACAATGTTTCGCCTGACCGTTCTCTATGGACATCCCGAAGACACGGCGGAGTTTGACCGCTACTACACCGGGGTACACGCGCCGCTTGTGGCAAAGGTACAAGGACTCAAAGGCTTGACCGTCACCAAGTTCACAGAGGGGCCGCGCGGCGAACAACCGCCCTATTATCAGATGGCGGCAATGTACGCCGAGACGCGCGAGGAATTCAACGCGATTATGGCAACACCCGCAGGGAAAGCGGTGGGGAGCGACGTTCGCAATTTCGCGACAGGTGGGGCGACGCTGATTTATGGGGAAGAGGAAAAGTTTCTCTAAGCAGAAGACTCTGTAGAGAACTGTCATGTTTTCTACAGAGTCTACTTTTTCTACAGGGTCTGCTTTTACAACAGCTTTGTCAATTCCTCGGCGGTATTTACGGGTGCCTGACAGGTGAAGTTCTGGCACACGTAGGCCGTCGCGGTACCGTTCTTGAGCGGACGATTCGCGAGAAGCGGCACGGTCTGCGCGGCCCGTGCATCGTCGGGAACAGAGAACGCGAGTACGCTGTTTGGCTGGTAGTGTTTATTCGTGACTTCCAGCAGTGCGAGTGTGGCGTCGGTGGCGAGCGGGCCGATAATCGCGATCTCTTTGACAGGCGAGAGGGCGAAGTCGAGCGCACTCAGTACGTACCCGAACGCCTGCGGGTGCTCTGTCATCACCGTCGCCAGTGGTTGCAGATACTCGTCAGCACGCTTGCGGTACGATGACTCGCCTGTGAATGCCGCGAGGCGCAACAGCACATCAATCGCGACACTGTTACCGGCGGGTGTTGCGTTATCCATAATATCTTTTGGTCGGCTGATGAGAGCTTCGGCGTCGCTCCCCGTATCGAAGAAGCCCCCATTTTGCTCATCCGCGAAAAGCGTGATAGCCGCGTCCATCAAAGCGCGGGCTTCCAGGAACCAGCGCGGCTCAAATGTTGCCTCATACAGTGCGAGCAGGCCGTCCGCGAGAAACGTATAGTCTTCCAGAAAGCCGTTCAGGTGCGCCCGTCCATCTTTGTACGTTCGCAAGAGCCGTCCGTCTTTTCGCAACTCACGTAGTAGGAAGTCAGCGTTTTTGGTCGCGACCTGAATATAATCGAGCCGTTCGAGATAGCGGCCCGCCTCCGCAAAGGTGCGAAGCATCAGGCCGTTCCACGAGGTCAGCACCTTCTCATCGCGTGATGGCTTGATACGCTGTTCACGTACCTGAAAGAGCTGAGCGCGGCTCTGCTGAAGTGACGCTTCCAGTGCCTCGTCGCTTACCTGTTGCTCGTCGGTATCACGCTCGTTTATACGGACGCGCAGGATGTTTTTACCCTCAAAGTTGCCCTGTTTCGTCACATCGTAATACGGCAGGAAGAGCGCGGCGGCCTCTGTCGAAAGCACTTGTTGAACCTCGGCAGGCGTCCACACGAAAAACTTGCCCTCTTCTCCCTCGCTGTCGGCGTCCTGTGTCGAATAGAAGCCACCTTCCGGCGAAGTCATTTCGCGCACCACATAGTCCAGCGTCTCCTCGGCGATGCGACTGTAGAACGGCACACCTGTGACGAGAAAAGTATGCAGGTAGACACGACTGAGCAGGGCGTTATCGTACAGCATCTTCTCGAAGTGAGGCGTGAGCCATTCTTTGTCGGTGGAGTAGCGATGAAAGCCGCCTCCCAACTGGTCATAGATGCCACCATTCGCCATGCTACGCAGTGATAGCTCGACCATCTCAAGTTCGGGCGTCTTCGCGGGTGCGGTAATTTCTCCCTTGAGACGGTGCTGATGGACGCGTAGAAGTATCTCTAACGCCATCGTGCTGGGAAACTTGGGGGCCGTCCCAAAGCCGCCATATGTGGTGTCGAAATCTCTGGCGAGCGTGTCACTCGCTTTGCTGAACAGCTCAAGCACTGGAGCACTCGTTGGCGTCTTCGCGTCCGCCTGCCGCAACGGGGCATTACTGCGCTGCTGCAAGTATTCGGCAAGCTGGGCTGCCTGCTCTTCGATCTCGCCGCGATGCTGCTGGTACGCGTTGGCGACACTTACGAGAATAGTGGGGAAGCCGGGCATGGTTTCCGGCCCATAGCGGCGGTCTTCTGGCGGAAAGTAGGTGCCACCGTAAAATGGGCGACCATCGGGCATGAGAAAGACCGTCATGGGCCACCCACCCTGTTGAATCATCGCCTGCACTGCTTGCATGTAGATGCTGTCAATATCGGGGCGTTCCTCGCGGTCAACTTTGATGTTGACAAAATGCTCGTTCATCAGCGCGGCGGTCTCTTCATTCTCGAACGATTCACGCTCCATCACGTGACACCAGTGACATGCAGAATAGCCAACACTCAACAGAATTGGCTTATCTTCCTGCTTCGCCTTTTGCAGTGCCTCGTCATGCCACGCGTACCACTCGACTGGATTGTGGGCGTGTTGCAAAAGGTATGGACTGGTCTCATGAATCAGGCTGTTTGTGTGCGTGTGTTGGGCTTTATGTGACATAGCAATTCGCTCTCCTGTACTACTCGTCCGTTGCTGGTATTTTCAACTCTCCGCATTGTACGACATCAGGAAAAGCTCGCTTCTACCCCTCTTTGCGCTGTTTGTAGAAACCGTCCTCTAAATCGTCTGGAAACATATCTACGAGGCTCACGTCTTTGAGAGGCGGCGTGTTCGGCACTTGTTTCTTGTTCAGGCGGATCGCGGGATGCTCGTAGGAGTCCTGTAGCCGCTCTTGAAAGGCGTCTATACGTGGTGTTTTGGGGATGCGCTTGAGCTTGACGGTTACATCTACGGGTTCCTCTGGCTCTAACGGCAGGTCGCTAGCAAGTTCGTACAGCATTTCCTGACGCTCGTACAACCATTGTAGGAGGTCAAGCGACGACTGTGCGCTTAATGTCGCGGCCTGCTCGCCCAGTTTGAATACCAGAAAGTGCTCCTTGTCTTTGACATTGGCAGTAATAGATAAGGCAAGCATTTCATTTTCAGCATCGAATGTGTCGTGCCTCTCGTCTGACATGATATGGTACTCCCGTCTCTAGGTTAAGAATAGAAGAAAATCTTTCCGAAAGAAAATGTTGCATACTCTTGTATTCTCTCCCGAAAGATTTCCTGGCAGTTTCTCCATTGTTACTACATAACGTGCAAGAAGACATGCATTGTCTCCTTCTTCTTACCTCAACGCATTACTCATCACGAATATAAGGTTCGCGGGTCGCTCTGCCATGCGACGCATCAGGTACGGATACCATTGTGAACCATAAGGGACGTACACACGCATATCATAGCCCTTTTGTACTAGCTGTTCCTGCAAGTCACGGCGAATACCATACAACATCTGGAACTCAAACGCTGTTTTGCTAATACCATGATCGCGGACAAAGGTTGTCGCGGCATCAATAATCACTTTGTCGTGTGAGGCAATTGCGGGATAGTTGCCACGCGCAAGCAGCATCAACATCAATTGCACATAGTTCTGATCGACTTCGCTTTTTTGCTGAAAGGCGATTGTCGCTGGCTCTTTATATGCACCCTTGACGAGACGCACACGGACGCCCTCCGCGATAAGGTGCTCGACATCCTGCTTGCTGCGATAAAGATAAGATTGAATCACCGTTCCAACCTGCTCGAACTGTTTCCGCATTCGCAACGCCATCGCGACGGTCTGCTTGGTGTAGTCCGCAGCTTCCATGTCGATACAGACAAATGTCCCCTGCTCTTCCGCGTGTTTGAGAATGGCACACACGTTCTGCTCACACAGGTCTGGCGAGATATCAAGTCCCAGCGCGGTTAGCTTGATGG
This sequence comes from Ktedonobacterales bacterium, assembly GCA_038211295.1. Taxonomy (GTDB): domain Bacteria; phylum Chloroflexota; class Ktedonobacteria; order Ktedonobacterales; family Ktedonobacteraceae; genus JBBQVS01. The sequence goes on from JBBQVS010000016.1 coordinate 34,599, forward strand.
AGATATTCGCATCTATCCCACTGGCTTTGATATTATCGAGCGCAGCGATATAATTGCGGGCAGCGGCCTGCGCCTCCTGCTCATCGGAGACGTTTTCGCCAAGCAGGTCGAGCGCGGCACGGATACCACGCTGGTTCAAACTGCGGGTTGCTTGTATAGCCTCGTCGAGAGCTTCGCCCGCGACAAAACGGCGTGAGACACCGCGTGTGGCCTTGTTCTGTATAACGAAGCTGCGTAGGTTTTCGTTCTGTGCGAGATACAACAGCGTATCTTTAAGCATCATTGCTCCCTTTTGCGTATAGTGAAGAAATTAGCGAGATGTACCCGGACGGTTCAGACATTCTTAGCTCCTGCTTTGTAGCACAGCAGAGTAAGGGTGCTGTGTGGTTCTCTCCTATCATAACACATCAAGCAATGCAAGAGAGGCGCGACATGATGCGTTTGTTTTCATGAACGGGAAAGCACACAAGAGTAGCCCTTTTGCACTATACAGAGAGGTATTTCTTGATTCCTTACTGTGCCAGTGCTAGTGTAGAGAAGAATGAATAAAATATTTGAAGTGAAGCACCCAGAAGTGTCTGGTGTATAGCGCGAAAACGGAATTCAAAGGGAGCTAAAAAACATGATTTGTGCATATTGTAAGCTGGTGCGTGCGGAAAACTCGGCTCCTTGTTCCCATTGTGGAGCACCTTCTCCAATTCAGGGTCAGGCACAGAATACCAGTTGGGGCGTCATCCAACAGCAGGGATTTCCTTCCCCGCAACAGCAAAGTTGGAATGGGCAATCGTCGGCCCTCTGGGGGCAATCCGCGCAACCGTCTCAGTCACCGCAACAGTGGTCACAGGCGGCATTTGTTCAGCAGGGGCAGGGGCTACAGCAAGGACCACAGGATCAGCAGGGCAATCCCCTGTTACCCGTTCCTTATCAGGGCGGCATGGGCTTACAGCAAGTTCCACAGTTCAATGGAATGCAGGTCATGCCCGCGCCGACACAGGACATCAACATCGCGCCGCCTCAACACGACGAGGGGGTTGTCTATGTGCCGCCGATGTACACAAAACCGCGCCCAATCATTCCACGTTACCGCATCATTAGTGGTTTTCTCAGTTTTATTATCGTAACGCTTATGCTTTGTGGTGGCGCGGGCTACTATGCGAAGGCAAGCGGCAGACTTGACATGCTGAGTCGCGTTTTGACTGGCAATAATCCAGCCCCACAGAGTCTCCGTCCGAAAAACGCGCTGTTACCTGATCCGTCAGACCAGATCGACAAAGGGCCAGCTTACGATATTATCCCGTCCGCGACCACCACGCTGCATCTTATCAAGGACACGACAATCGCGGCACAGACGGATAGAATATTCAAGACGAACGAGACATTTTATCTTACGTATAGCGTCTATCCGAAAAAAGACGGCAAAGTCACCATCAAGTGGTACATGAACAATCTCTCGTTGCCATATCGTACTGTCCCCCCCGGCAAAGTGCTTACTGCCAATCAAGCGTTTACAGGTATGACCTCAATGGTCTACGCCACACCTGCGGAGGGAAAGGTTGAAATCTACTGGGAAAACCAGAAGGCGCAAACCCTCTACTTCGTCGTGAGAAACTAGTTTTCCCTGTTACGAAGAAAAGAGTGGTGCAAGCTGTATAATGCCTGTATCGCTCTTTCTGCTTGATGAGCAGGGTGTTTACTTACACTGTGTGTCAACGGTAACGTCACCAAGCACCTGCACCTGACACGCGAGCCGCATGTTCGGATTTTTCTTGAGGTCGCTCCGCAACCAGAACTTTTCCATAAAAGAAAGCTCGTTTGTGTTGACGGAGGGCGAGACCGCGACACGATCAGTCCCACACAACCCATTCCCATGACAATTGGCGAACTTCCACAGACCACAATAGACTGGCACATCGCTCTCCAAAGCGGGATAGCGTACACTATCGCCCTCCGGCACCTGTACCTTTTTGTTCTCACGCATAAACGTTATAGTTGGCACAATTTCCTCCATCGAACAGTTGCAAAATAGTCTATAATTGCTTGTCAGAATATAGCACAGAAGCCTCGGAGCGTCAATAAAGGACGACGTTCTCATACTGGAGCGTGAGAGCATGGTGAATACATGACATGCGAGGGGCATGGCGGGTGCGAGCCGTCGCCACTACTACACACGGAACCGCGTGGCTTTACCATGCAAGACGAGAGCCGCGCAAGTGGCAATACGGGGAGTGTAGTGGTGACAGAGGCTCGCCCCTGTCATGCTCACTCGTCTTCTGGAAGTGTCACCTTTTCGTAGAAAGATGTTACGGAAAGTTCGATATTCAGGCTTGCTAGCTTGACCTGCTCTCCTACTTCAAAGGGCGTGAGTATCCAGAATGGTGCATGTTCGCGTCGATAGACCTCTACGGACTGCCGTTGTGTGCTTACAAGCACGTATTCCTCGACGCTCGGACAGGTACGATAATACGCAAACTTTGCGCCCCTATCATAGGCTTCTGTACTCGGTGAAAGCACCTCAATAATAAGACGTGGATAACGCACACTCTCCTCTGTATCGTCGTCCCGTGCATCACATGTCACTGATATATCAGGGTAGACATAACGAGCAGTTGAAAGACGCACACGGGCATCAGAGGTATACACACTACATGAACTTGTACGAAGCGCGTTTCTCAGTTCACCAGCGATATTCATGCATATCTTGGAATGTACAAGTGTACCGCCTGCTAGCATATACGCGTTACCATCAATATACTCGTATCGTGCATCTCTGCTCGCACGATCTAACGTCAAATATTCTTCAACACTCATGCGTAAACGACCTGGTTGTGCAACCATTAGAATCTTCTCCCCCACTATGTCGTGAACGTAATATACACCGTGCGCGACGAAACAGTTGTTCCTGTATCGCTATCGCTTATCAGCAAGAGGCCGGAGTACGACATGCCTTTTTGTAACCCTTTCCCAACACAGGTTACAAGAATATCTTTACTGGTGCCAGCCGCGAGCGTACCACTCGTGTTGCTCACAACCAGCCATGTACCGCCAACAGGCTCGTCCATGTGAACGCTCAGCGTCCAGTTCAGGGGAGCCGAGCCGATGTTACTGATCGTCACAGTCTGAGTGTTCGTGTTTGGGCCGCTCATATCAAGCCCGATATTTGATGGCGAGGTCGCAATCGCGGCCTGACTCTGAATGGTAATTGTAATCGGTATTTTCTGACTGGCTACCGTTGTTCCCACGTCACTGTCCGCGATTGTTAGCACTGTTGTCAGCGTTCCCGCGCCATACGTCGCAGTAACTGGGTCCACCTCTATAAACGTATGCGCTTGTGGCAGCAAAGTCCCACTGGATTGTGAGAGAGGCGCGAAGATGCCGCCGTCGCCGCTCTCGCTCGCGCTCCAATTGAGTGGAGCATTGCCTGTGTTTGTAATGGTCAGCAATTGCCCTATCGGATTTGTTCCCTGTTCAGACTGAAATATCAGAATGGTATTTCGCACGGAGATTGCAGCTGCGGGCGGCGTCGTAATCGCCAGTGATACAGGTATCTGGATTGTCTGGTTGCCACCGTTAAAAGTGAGCATTCCCTGATATGAGCCTTCCTTGAGGCCCGCGCTGGCAACATTGACTGTGACCGTTGTTGAGGCGTTCATATCAACAGTACCGTTCTGGGTGGTCACGCTCAACCAGTTGCCCTGATTGACGGTTGTCATAGTGACACTCCAGTTTTGCGCCTGTCCTCCGCTGTTTTGCACCGTCAACGTCTTTCCCGCCATACTCTGGCCTGTAAGGGCGGTAAAGGTAAGAGTAGATGGCGAGACAAGAATGTTCCCAGGCGCAACAACGCTTAATGACACTGTAATAGTCGCGCTCGCTCCCCCGGTCAGGGTAATCGCGCCTTGATAAATGCCAACCGCGAGCTGTTGCGCCTGTACCCCGATCAGCAGTTGCTGGCTTTGCCGAACGTCGATTTGTCCACTCGCAGGGCCTGCGAGATACAACCAGCCAGCACCATCGTTTGTGGTTGTCGTTGCCTGCCAATTTAATGGCTTGCCACCACTATTTTGCAATGTTACCGCTTGTGCCGGCACCGTCTGCGTCGTCGTCGTAGAAAACGTGAGCGCGGATGTAGAGATATTGAGCGCGGCAGGAGTCGCATCGACCTTCATGGTAACGGTCAACTTGACAACGTTGCTACTACTCTTTTGCGTAAAGGTGATGTGTCCCGTATACGCTTTGGGCGCGAGATTGCTACGGTTCACCGTAATCGTGATGGGCGAGCTGCCGGAGAACGTGTACGAGTTGCTAATCGGAGACGCTGTGAGCCACGTTACATCGCTACTCTGCTGCCATGCAAGCTCGCCGCCACCCACGTTTCTCAACGTTATTTTTTTGCTTGATGTGGTTCCAGCACGGTCTGTTCCCAGATCGATACTCGGCGTCGAAAGCTGTAGTTGCGGTGGCGCGGTTGACGGTGGTTGTACGGTAACATTTGTGGTAGTGCTTACCTGTTGTGTCTCGTCGGTAGCATGAAGCTTATGCGCTCCCACGCTCCAATCATTCGGTACAACTACATCGACAGTAAATGTTCCTCCATGATCGGTCATTGCATCAAGCTGCTTTTTCATGCTGTCATATAAAGGAACATCGAGATCATGAGTAAATTTTACCTGTGTAGCGGGTGCAAAGCCATGTCCGCTAAGCGCAACAGTATCACCCACTCGTACCGTCGCGGGATCAACACTCAGCGTCAGTGTAGCAGACGCAGGCGTGAAAGGGCCTTTGAGCAGCGCAAACGCGATAATTCCACTTGCGAGCAAAAAGAAAATACACGAGAGCGTCAGCAAAAATGGAATAACTCGTCTTGGCGGTGTTGCTCTGGGCGGACGCGCAGGGCGGTAGAGAGCGGCAAGTGCGCCATCCGTATCTTGTAACGGTTTCTCTCGCTGTATATGAGGTGCCAACGGTTCAATCCGCTCAGTACGGTAGAGGTGTTGTGCCTCCTCTTCCGCCATCGGAGATGGTTGCGAAACGTGCGGCCTTTCTTGAACCGAATGTATTACTGTTGGGGTATCTTTTTCGATATCGTGTTCAAGTTCTGGATGAAGAATCGGAACAAGTGCTGATATCTCTTCTGGCTCACTCAGCGGAGGCCGTTGTATAGCAACCATGCTTGATTGGTAGGGTTGATCTTCGGGATGTAAACCAGAATAGTGGCCCGCGCGGTGCGGCGACGCGGGCGGCAATGAAGGGCGTGTCAAGTCACGTGTTGGCGTCTTGCGTTTCTTTTCTGGAAAGGTATATCCACAACGACTGCATACCGATGTTTCAGCACGAAGTAACTTGTGGCATTGGGTGCAGCGTTTCGTCTCCATTAAACATCATTTGAGGCGTGTGTACAGCGTCGCGCCATACATCGCCCCATCCTCCTTAGCCGCTATGTTTGCAGAATTGTACAGTCTCTTCACATAGAGAATACGTTCTATAAGAGTAAACGCAGACAGAGCATATTTATAAAAACGTGTTATAAAACAAATGTATTGTACCACAGGGCGTCTACAAGGAAGTACGACGCATGGCGGTGGCAGAGCTTTCAGCAGAAGGATTTTTAAGAGCAGGCATGCCAACGGCGGATTGGGGTCATGGCGCGGCTTGCTCGCGCTATGACCCCAATCCGCCGTTGGCATTTCCTGAAGCTTAGCCGGGCAGGAGATTTACGTTCACGCCCAGTTTATTTCCGGAAACCGTCACTGAAACGCTTCCCGTGTAGTGTAAAGCGGCACTATTGAGTCCACTCGCGGAAACGGTATACGCTCCCAACGCGAGATTTGAGAACGAGTAGTTCCCATTCGCGTCCGCTATCGCATTTACGGGCGTACCTCCTGAAGCGGTAAGCACTACCGACGCCGCGGGCAACGCAAGAGGAGTAGCACATATGGCATCGGCACACAGATTGACGGTTCCACTTAGCGAATAGCCAGTGACGTTGAGCGTCACGGGAATTATTTGTGTTCCATTGTTAATTGTAGCACCGTTACTTGTTGTTACAGTAATGTACCCCTTGTACGTTCCGGGCGCACGGGTGGCGGCATTCACACTCACGTTGTCGCTTGCTCCACCACCTGTATCGGAGCCTGAAGCGGACGAAAGCGTAAGCCAGCTTGTGCTTGAAGAGTCAACGTTGGTAGACCAGGAGACTGGTCGCACGCACGTTCCAGTCTCATTGATCGAGAAAGCTTGAGACGGAACAGTCTGCCCTTCTGCCACAGTGAATGTTAGACCGGACGACACAGGTGACAGTTCACACGCGGGTAGCACATTCAGAGTGATTGAGAAGACCTGCGGGCTACCTTGCGCGACAATCCCCGAACTGTCTTGCGTACTAATAGACACCTGCGCTGTATGGGAGCCGGGAGATTGACCAACGGCAGATGCGCTAATATTTATTGAGGTAGCAAGACCACTTGGCCCAAAACTTCCGCTCGTGGCAGAGAGGTTCAGCCAGGGAGCGGCGGGACTCACGGTTGCGTTCCACCCTAAAGGCCATGCACAGTTTCCTGATGCTGTAAGAGTCACCGCCTGTGATGCGGGATCGGCCCCACCCACCACCGCGTTAAACGCTAATGAGCTAGAAGAAGGCTGTACAAGCGCACATGGAGGATTGATGGTGAGTGACACAGTTATTGACTGGGGCGCACCAACAACAAGCGTTTGGCCCGTCTTCGCATCATATGCGGTGAGGGTGACTATCGTGTTGTATGCGGCAGGCGTCAGTCCATTTGTAGCTGCACGTATCGTCATAGTTGCCGTTTGTCCAGGATTTATGACCCCTCCAGTTGGCGAAATACTCAGCCACGCTGTCGCCAGGGCGGTTATGTTCGTACTCCACTTCATCGCGCTCTGACCCGTGTTTGTTATCAGCATCGTTTGACCCGATGTAATTGGCTGACCTTCCACCGCCGAGAAACTTATCTGAAGTGGAGCAGCGGCCATAACAGGTGCGCCCGGTTGCGGCGGTGCCTGTACAATAAGTACAACATTGATTGTTGTACTTCCCTGCGCGTTGCCATCCAGATTTGACGCAACCGTAATCGCTGCATTATAGGTGCCGGGAGTCATACCTGCCGCGTTTACGCCAACAGTGATAACCGAGTTAGTACCAGACTTCGCGACACCATTGGCGGGCGTGATAGACAACCAGTTAGAAACAGTAGTCGCTTGCCATTGTACCGAAAGACTGGAACTGCAATTAGAGGTCGTACTGACATTGATTGTCTGATTACTTGCGTTACTGCTATTTTGAACCGCGTTAAATGTTAGCTGACCCACACTTGGCAACAGACTACAATGCGGCTGTATGGTCAATGAGACGCTCACGCTCTGCGTGTGATTTATCGTCTTTGGATCTGCTGACGAGAAGACCAGCGTGTTCGTATAGAGGCCATGCGTGAGGTTTTGATTGTTCACCGAAATGTGAATATCCTGCGTCGCGCCAGGGGCAACAGTGCCAGACGACCCATCTACATGTAGCCAGTTGGCCGTCATAAAAGACATCGCGCCCATACTCAGAAACGGCCCCTGTCCACTCTGGGCCAGTGGCTGGTTGTTTGTAAGCGACCAGGGAAGCGGTTGATGACCAGGATTGGACACCGTTAAGGTCTGGCTATCCGTGCTGGCGGTTCCCTCTGATGTAGTGAACGAAAGCACGGGTGGCGCAACCATCAGCACGGCCCCTGCATCGGGTGGGAGCGGTGTCACAGTCATTTCTACATTCACGACTATAGGCGCACTCACGTTCGACGAAAAGGTGATTTTGCCATGATAGGATTGTGGCTTCATCGCACCGCGCTCAACAGCAATCGAAAGCGTTTGACTATCGCTGAATGTTCCCTCATTCGGCGTAAGCATCAACCAGGGCGAGTTACTGCTGGCGGACCAGACGATGGCACCACTCGCGTTTACATCATTGGAAAGGACAAAATTCTGAATGGTGTTTGACCCTTGATGGTCTGACCCCATGTCAACAGAAAGTGTTTTAATAATTAAATGCGAGGGCTTTGATGAACCGGCACCAACGATTTGCAGCGTCGCGTTCGCGGTGTAGTGCGAAACGATATCCTCAGCCTCTACATTGTGAAAGCCTGGACTCCAGTCTTTGGAAATAACAGTAGACGTGGTGGCGGAACCATTTTTGTCGATGCGGGCGACGGGGAAGCCACTGTTGAGCAAAATCGGGACACCAACATCGCGTGTTATATATACACTTGTCGCGGGGGTAAAATGAGTAAGCAGTATCGTTACCGCTTGCCCCATATAGACCTTGTTGTCCTTTGTATCTTTTATAGAAAGCGTCAGTGTCGGAGGGCCACCAACAGGCACAACCGTATGATGTGGATGGAGGAAAGCGACAGAAACAAGCGTTGTATCAATCGTCAACGCGAGAATTGCTAAGATAGCCAGGCTAACAAACGCTATTCTGAGATGCATGGTGCGTGTCGTTTTGCGCCCAGCAGGTGAAGCGATTAGACCTGCGGCTCTCGCTCTGCGTTCGTCCTCTGCCTCGATACGTGCGGACTCAAGACCGTTGGGGAAATGCCGCGACTGCAAGGGGTCAGTATAATTTTCCCATGTATTGTTGTTATCGATATCGTCGGTGTCAGGCAGCCAGGGCCAGAGGTCGGGCATATCCTTTGATGAAACTTCAGTCCCCTTTTGCTTCATTTTACCCGTATCCACGATTGCTTTTGGAAGTGGTGTGCTATGCCGTTGAATATCACCAGAAATATCGCGCAAGGGGGAGAGACGCGAAGCATGTGGTTGCCGCTTCTCGTTCTGATCTACAGCCGCGATGCGTCGCGCCGCGTCATTGAGCCGATGAATGGCTTGTTCCACCATATTTACATACACGCCATGCGATGACCCCGATGAGGTCACAGGCACATCCGACGCTGCAATGACAGGGACAGTTTGATACTCTTCTATGTTATTCTCTGACTGTACAGGCGCGACTATCGGCTGTGGCGCAGTCGAAACGACAGTGAGCGCGGCCTGCGCTTCAGAAAGTTGCGACGCCTCGTCACGTCCCGGAAATTGCACGCGACACTCACTGCATAATAAGACAGTAGCATCACACGGTCTGTGACAATGAAGACACTTACTCATGTCTCGTCTCTGTTGGTCATTCTGACGTTCTACTTGCATGTGCCAACCCCCATGATAGATGAGAACATAAAACAGAGCGGAAACGCAGAAATAAGTAAAAGTGGTCGCTTCACTCTGTCTCGTATCTCTTTCTAATACTTATAATTACATACATATTATTGTTCGCTTAGTATGCCTATACGATAGAACGCGCCATGGTTCGGGTTGTCACATACAACGCTAGTGGGATAGGACTTATTGCTTATGAGGGGATGGCGCGGGCAAGCCGCGCCATCCCCTCAACACGGTCTATGCTTCCCGGTATCCGCTCTATGCCCTGACGCTACTACCGCAATGTAGCTCCATGTGCATCATATAATGCACGAATAATTTTTTCTTGCAGCGCGTTCGCCTCGGCATCGGTGAGCGTGCGGTCAGCCGCCTGATAGACAAGCGAGTAGGTCAGGTTCTTCTTGCCTATAGGAATAGGCTCACCCGTGTAAATGTCGAATAGCGTTACCGAACGTAACAGTTCGCCACCATTGTTGACAATTACGTCGCTTATCGCCTGTGCCGCAACCTGTTCGGCGACCACAATCGCCAGGTCGCGCGTGAGTTCCTGATGCCGCGAAATGGGGCGATAGGTCAGGCGCATTGGAACGGCGGCATACAGCAACTCTATGTCCAGCTCACACAGGTAGGCACGGTGCGGCAGGTCGTAGCGTTGCTGTACCAGGGGGTGAACCTCTCCTATCACTCCTATCGGGCTAAATATCTCTTGCCCATCGGTAGAGAAACGCACTGTCTCGATTAGCGCACAACGTCCCGGATGAAAGGTGGGATGCTGCGCTGGTGTGAACCGATGGCGTGCAATATGCAGCCCGTTCAGTAGTGTTTCGACGACACCCTTGAGGTCGTAGAAGTCAACGGCGCGTCCAAGCTCCGGCACCCACGAAATTTCGGTTGGGCCTGACAGCGCGATACCCACGCTGCGCCGTTCGTCTGGCTGCTTATGTATATCTTCGGGTGGCAGATAGCGGCGTCCGATTTCAAAGAAACGCAGTCCCGCCTTGACGCGCTTGCTGTTCTCTTGCACAGTCTCCAAGAGACCGCTCATCAGCGTGAGACGCATGGCCTCAAGGTCGCTCGTCAATGGATTTGCCAGCACAACCGCTGGAATGGTGCGTACTTCAAATGGTGCAATCGTTTTGTCAGACGGAATTTGCACATCTTGTGCGGGCAGCCCATGCGCGGGCGCATTTCCCGATTGCAGCAGAAAACGCGCCGACGACGCGTTGAGTTGCGCGAGCAGATTGCTCATTCTGGCCCGACTCGTCATGGTATATGTAATAATCTCGTTTAAGCCAGCCCCAACCAGTCGCGTGCGTATCTCTTGTTCGCGGTCAAACCACGACTCGCGTTGCGGCTCTGGCAATGGCCCCGTTGGAATGGTCGCGGGCAACGTGTCATAGCCGATCATACGCAACACCTCTTCCACCAGGTCCGCGCCTTCCTCGATATCCGAGCGATACGTGGGGATGGTCACAAGCATTTTCGCGCCCAGCTCATCCGCGTCGGTAGCGACCTCGAAGTGCAACGCCCGGAGCGCATCTATAACTTCTCCCTGCGTCACCTTCATACCCGTCAACCACTCGACCTCGCCTGTCGCGAAGGCGATAGTGCGCGGCTTGACGGGCTTCGGGTACACATCGATAACCCCAGGATTCACCATCCCACCCGCCAGCTCTACCAGCAGTTGCGCGGCACGGTTGGCACCCGCGAGGGCCAGTTCCGGGTCTAACCCCTTCTCGAAGCGACTCGACGCGTCTGTACGCAGGCCCAGCGCAGTAGACGTGCGGCGCACACTGACGGCATTGAAGTTCGCCGCCTCCAATAAAACCGTTGTCGTCGCGGTGTTGACCTCACTGATCGCGCCACCCATTACGCCCGCGATAGCTGTTGGCCCTTCCGGGTCGGTAATCAGCAACATATCGGGGGTGAGTTTGCGCTTCATATCGTCAAGCGTTGTCAGCATTTCCCCGTCGTGGGCGCGGCGGACAACGATGTGCTTCTGCCGTATCAGGTTGTAGTCGAAGCCGTGCAGGGGCTGCCCAAACTCCAACATCACGTAGTTCGTGATATCGACTACGTTGTTGATTGGACGCATTCCCGCCGCGAGCAGACGCCGCCCCATCCAACTGGGCGACGGGCCAAGCTGAATATTGCTCACGATACGGGCGGCATAGCGCGGACACAGGTCTGGTGCCTCTACCGTCACCCGTGCCATCTCTGAGGTTGGCGTTCCCCGCTCGTGCAACACGGATCGCGGAATACGCAATTCTTGTTTGGTCAGGGCCGCAACTTCACGTGCAATACCAAGTACCGAAGAGAGATCGCCGCGATGCGCTTTGATTGAGAAGTCCAGCACAACCTCGCCCAGAATGTCCGACAGTCGCTCACCAAGCGGCGTATCGGCATCGAGAATATAGATGCCCCCATGGTCGTTGCCCATGCCCAGCTCGCGGGGCGAACACAACATTCCTTGCGAGACATAGCCCATCTTCTTGCTTTCACCAATAGTAATATCGCCAACCTGCGCCCCGACAAGTGCAAGTGGAACCTTGTCGCCGAGCTGAATATTGGGAGCACCACACACAACGCCCAGTTCGCCATGCCCCGTATTGACGTGCGTGTAGTTCAGGTGGTCGGATTTCGGGACTTTCTCCAGATGCGTGATCTGCGCGGTGATTATCTTCTCGCCCCAAGTCGCGCCAATATAGTCGATGGTCTCGACCTCTAATCCCGCCATGGTCAGAGTGTGCGCCAGTTTCTCCGGCGACATTGTTATGTCAACATACTCTTTGAGCCAACTTAGTGGTACTCGCATCCATGTTTCTCTTTCTTCACTTAGAATTGACGCAAGAAACGCAGGTCATTGCCTGAGAAAAGGCGTATTTCGTTGACGCCGTACTTCAACATCGCGATACGCTCGACGCCCATGCCAAAGGCAAAGCCGCGATACTTCGCGGGATCATACCCGACCTGCCGCAATACGCGTGGGTCTACCATGCCCGAACCCAGTACCTCGATCCAGCCCGTATACTTGCATGTGCGACAACCCGCACCCTCGCAGAATGGACAATCGATATCCACCTCCGCGCTCGGCTCCGTGAACGGGAAGTAGCTGCCGCGAAAGCGTACTCGTCGCTTCTCGCCGAACATCTCACGGGCGAAACGTTCCAGACAGCCCTTGAGGTCGGACATTGTGCAGTGCTCATCAACCAGCAAGCCCTCGATCTGGTGAAACATGGCCTCGTGCGAGGCGTCTATGGCCTCGTAGCGATACACTTTGCCCGGCACAACCACGCGCACGGGGGGACGCATCTGCTCCATCGTGCGAATCTGCATGGGCGAGGTCTGTGTTCGCAACAGAATCTCCCCCGGCACAACCCAGAAGGTATCTTGCATATCGCGTGCGGGATGATCGGCGGGCAAGTTCAATGCCTGAAAGTTATAGTAATCGGTCTCGACCTCTGGCCCCTGCACCGTGTGAAAGCCCATATCCGCGAAGATGCGCGTGACCTCCCAGATGACTTGTGAAAGGGGATTGCTATGCCCTACGGGGAGCGTTCGCCCCGGCAAGGTCACATCTAGCCGCTCCTGCTCTAATGCTTGCAGCAGTTCGCGCTGTTCGAGCAGGTCACGTTTGGCGGTAAGTTGGTGCTCTAAATCGGCTTTGACCGCGTTGATGCGCTGCCCAACAACTGGTCGCTCCTCTTTCGAGAGCCTGGGCATAATCGCGGAGAGGTTCTTGAGTTCGCCCTTGTTACGTCCAAGATAGCGCGTATCCCATTCGTCGAGGGCCGCCGACGTATCAATTGACGCCAGCTCCACGAGTGCGCGGGCGCGAAGTGCATCCAGTTGTGCTAATAGCGTGTCAAGTTGTTCCAACATACGTCTCCTCCAAAAAACTAAAAACCAACACATCGTCAACAGGGACGAAGCGTTGGTCAAAACTCCGCGATACCACCCATCTTGAATTCGCGTTGGAACAACACAAAATGTCGCGCAAACTCCTCTTGGCTTGTCCTGTAACGGGGACGCTCGGAACCGTCTACTTTATACTGTTCAACGGCTCGCTCCGGGATGAACTTCGGCGCAGGATGCCGCGAAAAGGCTTGCAGTCGCTGACCTCTTCTCCCTGGGCGTTCTCGTCGCGCGTACTCTTCCCATCAATGCGTGTATCTTATTTTCTGCTTTACAGTATAGCAGAGAACCATCACAGGGGCAAGAGGGGAAGAAAGCCTTGACATCCGTTCCAATTACCCTCTATCATAAGGGAAATCAGGGCGAGTAGTAGAGAGTGCGAAGCAACAGAGTTATGGCAAATTCACCTTCATCATCACTTACAGAATATATCGAACGCGCGAAAAAGATTTTGCAGTTTGAGCAGCGCACCAATCATCAAGATCAGGCCATCAAGCCCGGTGGGCTTGAGGTCTTCGTGTCGCGTTGGGCCGAAGAGACCAGCAGTGCGTGCAAAAGTACGGGTCGCGATGCCACGCCGATTCAGCAACTTACGCACTGTCTCGCCGACTATCGGCAACAAGACCCGATGCAACGCGCGGTAAGCATACGTTCCGCGTTGTCTTTGCTTAACGAGATGAGCGAGAATACAGGCGAGACGGTACATTCGCAGCACGCACCGGAAGAGTCCCCTGCCCCTGAAAGACAATCCGCTTCACCCTCAACCGCTCTTAAAAAGTCTGCAAGTAACAGGAGCGTGACGAAGGCAGAGTCTACGTCAGCACCCGTTTCGCCTGCATCATTGGTGCCGTCGGCATCGCCCGCGCGGCTCCCTCAAAAGTCGAATATGGCGGCACAATCAACGTCACAATCGATTCGGTTGGAAGCGGGGATGACGCAGGGACACACGATGATGACGTTGTTAACCGCAGATGTGACCGCAGTGCCGGGTGTGGGGCCTTCGGTTGCCGCACGCATATATGCACTGGGTATTCACACGGTGCGCGACCTGCTCTTTTATTTTCCGCGCGACCACCGCGATTATAGCAAGCTTGAAAAGATTACCAACATTCCCTTTGGCGAACTAACCACCACAATGGGCATGATCTGGGAGGTCGAGTCCAAACGCCTGAACGGGGGGCGCATGGTCACTATCGCGACCATTTCCGACGACACCGGCAAGTTGCGCGTCTCGTGGTTCAATCAGGGCTATCTACAAAAACAATTGCTTGCCGCTAAAGGCTCATTTCTTGTTGTTACGGGCATCAAGAATCGCTTTGGCAATAAGGTCGAGTTTTCGGTACGCACTCATGAAATTCCCGATCAGGGCGACCTGCTCAATACAGGACGCCTTGTGCCGACCTATCCACTCACCGAGGGGCTACCCGCGAAAACGTTGCGCCGCCTGACCAAGTGGGTTGTAGACCGCTACGCCGCGATGTTGCCCGACCACCTGCCCGACGCGATACGTGCAGAGGGGCAGCTTTTACCGCTCGCGGATGCAGTTGCACAGATTCACTACCCCGAAAGCGATGAGATGCTGACCGCATCACGGCGACGACTCGCGTTCGACGAGCTGTTTCTGATTCAGCTGGGAATGCAAGAACGGCGCAGTCGCTGGAAACAGCAAGTCGCGCGAGGCAATGCGTTCTCCGTTGATCTACACAAAATATTTGTCGATACACCCGACGATACCACACACGTAATGCAGGAAGTAGAAGCACAGCTGCTGGGAACAACGCTCTGGTCAACCGTCACAACCGAAGAGCCGTTCGAGGCCACGTTGCCCTTCAAATTCACGGACGCGCAACGACGCGTGTTGCAGCAGATTTTTGGCGACCTTGAACGCACTCAACCCATGTGTCGGCTCTTACAAGGCGATGTTGGCGCGGGCAAAACGGCGGTTGCGGCGGCGGCTCTCTATATGGCAGTCATCAATGGCTATCAGGGCGCGATTATGGCACCGACAGAACTGCTGGCGGAACAACACGCGCGTAGCATTGGTGCGATGCTCGCACCATTTGGCATTCACACGGTCCTGCTCACGGGCAGCTTGAAACAGCGCGAACGCACCAATGGACGTGCCGCGCTTGAAAGCGGCGAGGCGATGATCGCGATTGGCACACACGCGCTGATTCAAGAAGATGTTGCCTTCTCAAAACTGGGCCTCGTCATTATTGACGAGCAGCACCGCTTCGGCGTCGAGCAGCGCGACGCGTTACGCAAAAAGGGCTATCATCCACACATGCTCGTTATGACCGCGACACCTATTCCGCGTACACTCGCGCTAACTCTCTACGGCGATCTCGACATTTCTATTATCGATCAGCTACCTCCTGGTCGCCAGAAAATCATCACGCGTTGGCGCACGGGAGCGCGGCGGGCCGAGGCGAATACCACAATCGTGCATCAGGTCGAGGAGGGCAAGCAAGCGTTTATCATCTGCTCCCTGGTTGAGGAGTCGGAGACCATAGCCGCGAAAGCCGCGACCAGCGAATACAAACGTTTGAAGCTAGAAGTGTTCCCTTATAAGCGGCTTGGCCTGGTACACGGCGCGATGAAGGCGGCGGAGAAGGACGCGGTGATGCGCCAGTTCCGCGATCACGAGTTGGACATTCTGGTGGCAACGTCCGTCATCGAGGTGGGCATAGATATCCCCAACGCCACCGTGATGGTGATTGAGGACGCAGATCGTTTCGGCCTCTCACAACTCCACCAGTTTCGCGGACGCGTCGGGCGTGGCAAAGACCAATCCTACTGCTACGTCCTGAGCGAAGACGCGAGCATCAACGCACAAGAGCGGCTCGGCGTCTTTGAAGATATAGACGATGGCTTCAAACTTTCAGAGGAAGACCTGCGCTTGCGTGGCCCCGGCGATTTCTTTGGTGTGCGACAGAGCGGAATGCCGGAACTCAAAATGGCGAACCTGAGCGACACGCCCCTGGTCGAACTCAGCGGCTCCCTCGCCGAAAAGCTCTGGGAGAGTGACCCCTATCTGCGGAAACCAGAACATACGCAGCTACGCGAACGAATGCACCTCTTCTGGCAAAGCTTCATGGGACATTAACCTCGCACGATAGGACTGGACTTGTATAACGTGGGCAAGAGGGCACGACAGCGGCTTGCCCGCGCCATGCCCCCCGCTTGCGCCATGCCACCTACATTATGCTTCCTTCCATTTTTTACATCTTCCCTATTGCTCAATAGACGTTCTTATGGTTTAATAAGAGCAACTTTTTTCTCAGGTCAAAGAGGTCAAGAACCCAATTCTCTGTAAGGGGATGGGCTTGCACAAGCCTTGCTTGACTAGTCTTGGTACGTTCGCGTACTCCGTTTCCCAGATGAACACAATCGTAGCATCGCACAGGGAGGTCTCGCATGAACAATGCAGCGCAGCGCAGCCAACGCATCGCGGTCTATCCGGGGAGCTTTGATCCTTTAACGATTGGGCATCTGGACATTGCACGTAGGGCCGCACGTCTATTTGACACATTGGTTGTCGCGGTCTACGCCTTGCCAGCGAAAAACCTGCTTTTCTCTGTCGATGAGCGTGTGGAACTCTGGCGAAAAGTTATTGTGGCGGAAGAACTGACGAATGTGCGCGTCGAGCAATATACAGGTCTCTCCGTTGATTTTGTGCCGACGGTGGGGAGCAGTATTATTGTCAAAGGGTTGCGCTCACCCAACGATTTTGAGGCCGAGTTGCAGCAGGGCTTTATGAACCATAAACTGGCACCCGCTATTGAAACCGTCTGTCTTATGACCAATCTGGAGCATCTTTTTGTCAGTTCCTCGTTGCTAAAAGAAGTTACGCGCCTGGGGGGAAATGTCGCGGACATGTTGCCGATGGTAGTAGTAGAGGCGTTGCAAGAAAAATTCAAGGAAAAGTGATGGATATCCTGTATCTTTTAGACCGCCTGGAAAACCTCATCGCGGGTAGCCGCAGAATGCCACTGGTAAACCAGATCATTATTAAGGAGGCGGATATCCTGAGCGTCATTGATGAGATGCGAACCGTCATTCCTGACGAAATCAAGCAAGCGCGGCGCATTGTGCAGGAGAAAGAGCGCATTCTTTCGCAGGCGAACGCCGAAGCCGCCAACATCGTCACACGCGCCCGTGCAGAGTCCGAACGCGCCATGAACCGTGAGGGCCTGCTACGAACCGCCGAGGAACGTTCAAAAGACCTTGTGCAGCACGCGAACGATCAGGCACAAGACCTTGTGCGACAGGCGCAGGTGCATACTGAGCATCTCAAAGTTGACGCCGACGCCTACGTCTCTGAGACATTGCACAACCTCAAAGAGCATCTTGTGAGCATTGAAACCGAGGTCAGTCGCACCATTCTCAGCATCGAGCGGGGCCTGGAGAGTATCGCGGAGCAAGACGCGAACGACGAAGGAACCGACGAGGCGGGACACGAAGAGATAGAACAAGAGGACTACGAGGACTACGACGAAGCCGAGCAAGAGCTAGGCCCCCGCGAGATACAACCCCGTCGCTCCTCCCTCGCCAACGACACCATCGGTGGGCCATCGTTCCCATAAGGGGCGTGACATATTCCACTCTCACGCCCTCGCACGCTCAGTCAACGCAGCTATTGCTAAATACCATACCACCCTCAATCCACGATGCTTTGTAACACACCCAAAAACAGTGCAATATCTTGTTTCGCTTGGCTTTTCGTTCCAGCTTTCGGGCCACTATCAAGTTTGATTTGCGTGGGGTGCTTTAGCTCTAGCACTACTCGCGTTCCCACCCGTGCTACAAGGCACAAATAGGCAGAGAATCAACAAGGCCACAAAATAGGGTAGGCTTGGCTTACGCATTCAACGACTCTCTTTTCTGACGTTTGAAGCAGTGCGCCTTTGGGCAAGACACACTGCTTATTTCCTCTACTTTATCTTCTCACTGTTACCCCTAAAAGTCAGCAGAGTGTTCCCTACAATAATTGGTGTACTATCACAATTGCTCCGGTCAAGCTTTTTCAAAGACATTTGCTTATTACGCAATTCCCAAAGTTGTAGTTGGTATGACACTTTTGCTACTCAGTACTCTTTTTACTCTAATTGTTGTCAAGTTGCAAAAACCTCTTTTGCATCTATGCATGGCGGGATACTTTATGCGATAGAGACAAGCGGACAACATTTCCCCTTGTGTGGTATCGTACAGGCAGGCAACAATGAACGATGACCTATCTCTTTATTTTGTCCCCACTATGGAGGTACTGCATGAGCGATATTGCGCCTTCTGCTAGCGTTGGTATACGCAAGCCACAACGCATCACTGCTGGTTACGCACGCTATGTCTTCTGGGTTATGTTCCTCATTAGCTTCCTGAATTATTTGGATCGCAACGTCCTTACGGGTGCAGCGAACGTCATCGCCAAAGAGCTTGGCTTCAATCTCGATGGCATTGGCTACATCGCGTCCGCGTTTCTGATTGTGTACACGCTTGGCACTATTCCGCTTGGCATCTGGGCTGACCGCGCCAGACGCAAGGATGTCGTCGCCATCAGTGTACTGTTTTGGAGCATCGTTACCGCAGCAACCGCGCTGGCGACAAACTTTACAACGCTTTTCCTGTCGCGTATGGCTCTGGGCATTGGCGAGGCCGGCTATTTTCCGGCTGGCACTGCGTTGATGAGCGATTATTTCTGTCGCGAGAAACGTTCGCGGATTATGAGCTGGTGGAGCGTGGCGCAACTTTTCGGTATCCTCATCGGCTTTGTCGTTGGCGGGGCTGTCGCGGGCCTTTATCCCGGTAGTTGGCGGTTGGCCTTTCTCTTCACGGGTATCCCTGGCTTGCTACTGGTATTCCTCATCTGGCGTATTCGCGAGCCACAGCGCAATCAGGCTGATGAAGAGGAACGCGCGGACTACGAGGCTCTCCTGGCAGCGCGAGCGGCGAAGGGCGCGGGTCATCCTATTCCAGTTGTTGGTGTGACAACACGAACTGATATGCGGAAAGACCTGGGCATTATTTTTGCTCAATTTGGTGCGTTGTTGCGTATTAAAACGCTGGTTGTCCTTATCATCATTCAGATATTCGCCTTCTTTGTGCTGACTGTCAATGTCGTATTTTTACCCACCTACCTTCAACAAAAAGACATATTTGGCTTCACTTCGGGGCAGGCGGGCCTTTTCTCAGGCGCGGTTGTCGTGCTTGCGGGCATGGTCGGCACCGTGCTTGGTGGGTACATGGCGGACTGGTTGAACAGACGACACGCTGGCTCACGCATTCTTGTGTGCGGCATTGGCTTTCTGCTGAGTGCGCCAGCATTCGCGATTGCCGTGACCTTTCACAATATCGTAATTTTCACCATCTTCTTTGTGCTTTCAACCATTCTGATTACGCTCTACACTGGCCCCAGCACTGCCGCGACACAAGATGTTGTACCAGCTTCGCTGCGGGCGTCGGCGATTGCGATTTCGTTGCTGATCGCCCACTTGCTAGGAGATGCGTTTTCTCCTACACTGGTGGGAACGCTCGCGACAAATTTTGACCCAACACATGGACTTCACTTCGTCAGAAGTGTAGCAGGTCAGGACTTGAGTACCGCGCTCCTGCTCACGTGTACACCTGCGCTTGTTATCGCGGGCCTCGTTGGCCTCTTGGGAGCCAGATGGATGCAGGGTGATATCGCTGCTGCAGAGGAGGTTGATAGTCGCGCGCGCGAGTAATAGAGAACAAGGTAGTAGAACAGGGAAAAGATTAGATGATTCACTTTTACGAATTAGCGCAGTTAGACGCCGCCCAACGTGTACGTTTACTGCGCCGTGCAGAGGTTGAGATTGACGACTTGCTCGACTATGTACGCCCGATTGTGCGCGACGTGCAGTATCGCGGTGATGCCGCGCTCCTCGAATACATGGAGAAGTTCGATCAGGTAAAGCTCACACCGGAAACGTTGCGGGTGAGTGGTGCTGAAATCGAACGCGCCCATACGCAGCTCGACCCGAACGTGTACGCCGCGCTCAAACACGCTATCGCCAACGTGCATACCTATCACGCGCAACAGCTGCCCACACAACAGACGTTCACACAGGTTGCGCCCGGCGTGATGGCAGGTGAAAAGATTACTCCAATCACCAGCGTCGCATTATGCGTGCCTGGTCGCAAGGGTATTTTTCCATCGGTCATGTACATGCTCGCGACACCTGCCCATATCGCAGGCGTGTCACGCATCGTTGTCTGCACACCGCCGGGAGCTGATGGCACGATTGATCCGGCATCCCTAGTCGCCGCAGATTTATGTGGAGTGCATGAAATTTACCGCATCGGTGGGCCACACGCCATTGCCGCGCTTGCCTATGGCACAGAGAGCATTCAGCGCGTCCACAAAATCACGGGGCCGGGCAACGCGTATGTCTCGGCAGCGAAACGGTTATTGTATGGAACCATCGATGTAGGTTTACCTGCTGGGCCAAGCGAGTCGATTCTGCTCGCGGACGAGAGCGCGAACCCCGAACTGGTAGCGCGTGACCTATTGATCGAGGCAGAACATGGCCCCGACTCGTCCAGTTTGCTTGTCACGCCTAGCCGCGCCCTCGTGGAAACAGTTCTACCGTTGCTTGCTACAAAACTAGCAGCCCTGCCAGAGCCGCGCCAAAGCTTTTGTCGCGCGGGCTTTGAGTCGGAAAAGGGAACCGGCGGCATTATACTCACGGAAACGATGCAGCAGGCCATCGATTTCACAAACGAGTACGCGGCGGAACATCTTGAGGTGCAGGTACGTGAGCCGTTCGCGCTGTTGGGGTCATTGAAGAACGCGGGCGAGATTTTGCTTGGCCCATACACACCATTTTGTATCGGCAATTATAGCGCGGGAACCAACGCTATTCTCCCGACAGGCGGCTTCGCACATACCTATTCCTGTACCTCTGTTCACGATTTTCTCAAGCGAACGGGGTTGGCATATGTGACCGAAGAAGGGTACATGACGCTCAGTGAAACGACCCGACAACTCGCGGAATTTGAGGGCTTTCCCGCACACGCCAACGCGGTAACGGGCCGACAGGTATAAATCTGTAGCGGGGGCATGACAGGGGCAAGCCCTGTCACGTCCCTTTCGCCCCCGCCACAGATTTACAATTTCCGGTCTTAGACTAGCTGTTGCGGTGTCCGAGGAAACCTTCGGCATCGCGCATCATACCACCAACGCCTTTGTTGACCTCGTTGTTGATGGCATTATTGGCGACCTGATCGATCTCTGTTTTGAGCATCTGATCGACCATTTGACCACCGGGTAGGTGGGACGCGACGGCATCGACGCCTTGATTGATAAAGTTATCGGCGGTTGTATCAATCACGGCATCGCTCGCGAAGTTGCCAATGCCTTGCAGGATGTTATTCTGATTGGGTGTGGACATGAAAGCGTTCTCCTCATCTACATCTAAATAGTATCGCTATACACAGCTCAGATTGAGCAGTACATTATGATAGACGACGAGTGACTCAAAAAGTCACTCTGGTGCGGTCTGCGAGAAGGTTTTGGCTTCCGTTATCCAGACGGTGATCTCTTCTACAGTGGGAGTGTGGTGCGCGAGCTTTTGCTTAGCCTGTAAGTCTACCAGCGTCTTATGCAGGTTGTCAGCTTTGCGGTGCTGAAGTTCCTTGCAGCTATTGACGCCCGCCTCTTCAAGCAGGTGCGATAGAGCCTCGCCAACACCTTTCAGACGCATCAAATCGCCACGGTTCGCAAGTTCCTTGATGATGCTGGAAGTTGTTCCCACTTTGTGGGCGAGGTCGGCACGCTGCTTCTCGGTTTTCGCATGCTCTAAGAGTTGCTCTGTATTTTTGATGCCCTCGGCGGCTAACTTCGTCTCAAGCTCAGGAGTTATGCCCCGAACTTTGCTCATTGGATCGCTCATGAATGGTTCCCTTTCTTACGTTGTAGTATACGGAGAACGCCATTGGCATTTTATCACATCTTGCGCTTACAAGGGATACCCGTCTTTTTTCAGTGCAACACAAAAGTCACGCATCGGAAAATGTGAGATATTTACTGCTCAGGACCACGAAGATATGTTATAATGCCTGCAATGTAAGACGAAAGCGTACAGCAAAAAATAGTAGACCGAACTCTTTCTTTATAGGCAGATGTGTCCGCGTTGCGAAACACGGAGTTTAGTCGGTATTAAAGTGGTGCAATAGATATATGGCAAGCAATTATTCGTATGACCCAAAAAATGTATCATCCATGAGTAATTCTTCTACGCCTGCAAGCGGGCCAAGCGGCACGGAGCCGGAGATATCTTTACCTTCATCTTCGGCATTAAAACCACCTTTTCAGCCAACTCCTGCTTCCTCAGAGCAACCGGCCGCCGTCAATGAGGAACAGGGGAACAATCGTCAACGACTCGTACCCGGCACAGAACTGTCGGACGGCAAACGCTATCGTATAGAGCGCATCGTTGCCTCTGGTGGCATGGGTGCAGTCTATCGCGCTGTTGACAAGCGTTTCAATAAACCATGTGCGGTAAAAGAAATGCTGGACGATTTCCACAGTGAAAGCGAACGCGCTCAGTCCGTTGAATGGTTTTCGCGTGAGGCTTCGCTTCTCCTGGAACTCAACCATCAATGCATTCCGCGTGTGCGCGACTTCTTTGTGGATAATGGGCGTCATTATCTCGTCATGGATTTTATCGAGGGTCGCACGATGGCGACAGTGCTGGAGCAAGAGGCGACCATCGCTGGCTCCAATGGGGTGCGTGGCATTCCAGAGGCCCGCGCCCGCCACTGGGCGCAACAGGTGTGTAGCGTCCTTAGCTACCTGCATCGACTCTCTCCACCAATTGTTTTTCGCGATCTCAAGCCCCCTAATATCATGATTACCAACACCGATGATATCAAGCTCATCGACTTTGGTATCGCGCGTACCTTTCAAGCACAGGGGCAAGCGACGATTATTATGACTCCCGGCTACGCACCTCAGGAGCAGTTGGTTGGCAATCCAGAGCCACGTAGTGATATCTATGCACTGGGCGCAACGCTGTTCAGAATTCTTACCCGTCATGATGCCGCGACAAACAAGCCGACGATTTTCTCGTTTCCACCATTGCGTTCGCTTCGTCCAGACGTGACACTGGGTTTCGAGCAGGTTATTATGAAGTCGCTGGCACTGTTTCCTGACCAACGCTGGTCAAATGCCGCCGAAATGGAACGGGCGATTATCAATCTGCCGCCTCCACCCGTCGGGCAACCGATGATTCCCGTTGCAGGCCCTGTCAGACCAGAGCCGCAACAACCTTCTGGCCCCAATACTCCAAACAATAGCATTAGAGTATCAGGCCCTAACCTCACCGCAAGCAGTGTGCCACAACAACTGGGCGTCAGCGGCCCTGCTGGTCAATTCATCATAGCCGCGACAAACCAGATCGGCGCGGGTCGTGTCGATGAAGCTTACACTTCAGTGCAACGCGCGTATGGACTTGAGCAAAATAACGCCCTTGTGCATAAGCTTTTCGGGCAGGTCTTCGCACGTCGTCAGCAGGCAGACCCCGCGATACAAGCCTATAGCCGCTCGCTCCAATTACAGATCGAGGATGCCGAAACGCATAAATTGCTGGGCGATGTCTGGCTCTTCTTGCGTCAGCAGCCGTTACAGGCGGTTACAGAGTATACGCAGTCGTTGCGCTATAACCCGAAAGACTTTGAGGCGCATCAACGTCTGGCCCAGAGTTACGAGCGCACAAATCAGCTAGACCTTGCTCTGCGCGAATATCAAGAGGCGGTACGCATGGCCCCTAAACAACCCAATATTATAGGCCCATTACATTTCGCGCTTGGGCAACTCGCGTTGCGCCTGAATCAAGCCCAGATTGCGGAACAGGCGTTCGTGCAAGTCCTTATGATAAACGCGGCAGACTACCAGGCTCGTTTCCTGCTCAGTCAAGCTTATGAAAAACAAAACAAATTAGAAGATGCATTCCGTGAGTGTTCTTATGTTATTGGGCCTCTGGGTCAGAGCAATCCAGCCGTACTACAAATGTATCAACGTCTTCGTACACATCTGGGGCGTTAAAAGCGTCTATACTTTTATTATACCCAATAAGGGAGAACTTATTTATGAGTACGTATCGTTCCACTCTCACGACGAGAAAGGGTACTGGACTAGCTGTCCAAGTGGCATACTGGACAACATTTTGCGTACTCTGTAGTCTTGTTATGCTCCTGCTTCTACAAGGCTCGCTTGTACTATCGCCTGTTGCCTCAGCCGCGCGGAAAGATGCTCCAACAACACCAGAGTATCTTGCCCGCGCGGGCGTTTCGGTTGTGCGTATTGTCGCGACATATGCGACACAAAGTCCTATTCCTAACGCGCAAGCAACATCTACCGCAAAAGGTGTATCGCCAAATACGCCAACATTGCCCGCAGTTTCTTGCACTGGTCTGGGCATCATCGCGGCAAGCTCGGCCCTTGCAACCACGAACGCGGATGAACAGAACGTTTGGATTATCACCGACGGCTCATTGGTCAATTCGACTGATATCTCCTGCGCTCCCACGCCAAAAGGTGCCGGTGGCACCATTCTGAAGTTGAGCAATATTACAGTTTACTTGAGCAATACATATAGTAACGTCACGCCGCCAGTCGCAATAGTCGGGAAAGTCGAGAGCGTGCGCTGTAGTGAAAAGAACTGTAGCGATGGTGCCGCCTTCTTCTCTTTTCACAGTCCTACGTTGTTGCCTACGGTACGACTCTCCGACGCGAAAACTACAACACAACAAAACATCGCAGCCCTTCAGCTCAATGCC
>JBBQVS010000017.1:0-57044 GCA_038211295.1 Ktedonobacterales bacterium
AATAACGGTACTCATATGCTGGAAATCTGCGGGGGTACTCGCGGACGGCAGAAGTTGCTGGTCGTTTTGATACTGTTGCGTCATCGCGGTCACATCAATTTGCGCGAGCTGCATCTGCCCTATCGTCGTATTCAACGTCGCCAGTTGTGTCGCGACAGACTGTAAAAGGTCGAGCGATTGAATACTCACGCGTGCGTTTTGCGTGACCAGTGCATAGTCTTTTGGATATTTCGCCGTAGAGAGTAGAGTCTGATTTTGCGCGTATTGGTGAACAAAAACCTGTACAGGAAGTCCTTTCGCGCGTCGCTGTGTAAGAGAGGTATTGAAATTTTGCATTGTGCGCTGAGCAAGCGTCTGTGCCTGTTCAGTGCTAGAGGCAATAATGCTTTGTGTCTGTACATTCAATTGTGCATAACGTGTTGCGATATTATGATAATAGTCGGTATCGGTCTGCTCATTAAAAGGACTAAAGGGTGCAGTAGTAGCATTGATCTGTTGTGTTTGTTTTTGCACAGTGCCGAGCAGTGACGCGGGTACGCCAATCTGCTGTGCGTGCCTGAGCGACACGTCAAGCACGGCTTTGTTGTGAGTTGCCTGCTGCTGAACGTGCGTATTCCCTCCACACGCGCTTGTCAATAACACAAGTGCGAGTAGAAATATTGCGCTAACACCTCGCGTGACACGAGTCACACGGCCCTGCTGACCGTGTGATGTATGGCATGTGAAGCTAGCAGGTATGGGACGTGAGACATCCATGAGGACGTTATCTCCTTCCGCTTTTGGACTTCTGTTTTCGTTTCGCTTTTCGTGCGGCCTTCACCGTCTTCTTTCCTCCGCCCACCTGTGAGTTTCTGGGCATCGCTAGCCCGTTCATACCACCCATGTCTGGCATTCCTGGCATTCCCGCCATCCCACCACCACCGTTCGCGGTAAATTGTTTCGCCATTTGCGCCCACGGCCCCTTGCCCGTGGTAATCTGGCGCATCATGGTACGCATCTCGACAAACTGCTTGAGCAACTGGTTTAGCTCTTCGACAGTTGTGCCACTGCCTTTCGCGATGCGTTTACGCCTACTACCATTTATGATATCAGGATTCCGCCGCTCTTCCAATGTCATCGACAGAATCATAGCCTCAATGTACTTGAGTTGGTCGCCTTCGAGGGCCTCATCCATCTCAGGCATCGAGGCCAGCTTGTTCATACCCGGAATCATCTCCATCACGTTTCGCAATGGCCCCATGCGTTTGAGTTGCCGCATTGAGTTGAGGAAGTCTTCAAGGTCGAACTTGCCCTGTTGCAGTTTCTTCTGAGCATTGAGGGCCTCTTCCTCGGTGATGTTCTCCTGCGCCTGCTCGATCAGCGAGACGACATCACCCATGCCGAGAATACGGGAGGCGAGCCGTTCGGGATAGAAGGGTTGTAGTGCGTCGATCTTCTCGCCCGTCGCTATGAATTTGATCGTTACGCCTGTGACCGAGCGGATTGAGAGTGCCGCACCACCTCTGGCATCCCCGTCCATCTTGGTCAGAATCATGCCCGTGAGCGAGACAGCTTTGTTGAAGTCGTCCGCCACGCGCACGGCTTCCTGACCCGTCATCGCGTCGGCGATCAACAGAGTCTCGCGTGGGTGTACGATGTTGCGGATGGTCACAACCTCTTGCATCATACGCTCGTCGATGTTAAGACGACCCGCCGTATCAAGAATAACAACCGTACACGCCTGCTCGCGGGCGTTGTCGATTGAATGAACACAGATATCAACGGGGTTCGCGCCCGTTGGCTCAGAATAGACGGGAACACCAATCTGCTTACCCAGCGTTTTGAGCTGGTTGACGGCGGCGGGACGATACATGTCTGCCGCAACCAGTAGTGGACGCTGCCCCTGCTTCTTGAGATAGTTGGCAAGCTTGGCGGCGGTTGTTGTCTTGCCGGAGCCTTGCAGGCCGACCAGCATGATTATATTGGGTGGTTGTCCTCCAAGGTCAAGCTTGTTGTTGCCCTCGGTTCCGCCCAGCATCTCGATTAACTCTTCGTTGACAATACTCAGCACCTGCTGCGCTGGCGACAAACTGCCCATCACATCGGAGCCAATCGCCTTTTGCTTCACGCGTTCAACGAAGGCCCTTGCCACGCGTAGATTTACGTCGGCCTCGATCAGAGCAATACGCACCTCTTTAAGCGCGGCGTTCACATCGTCCTCGGTCAGCTTCCCCTGCCCACTCAAATTGTTGAATATACCATCAAGCCGTTTTGTTAAGCTATCGAACATTGCCATAAATGTGCGTTTTCCTCTCCGCGCCAATCAACTGATAATAGCTCTTATTATACCATTACCCTTGTACGCTGTCTGTAGTTTTCAGCTTGTGAACTGGCATGTATATACATGAGCGTTTTTTGTCAAAGACAATCACTCAGGTGCGTTTCCATCAAGTATGTGAAACACAAAATCAACAAATTCTTTATACTTTTCCGTTTCTTTGAGTACCTCCATCAAGTTGAAAAATTTATCTATTGTCTTTTTATCTTTGGAAATACGTTCTTTTGCTTCATCTGTAATACAGCTAGCAATCAAAATTGTTTTTGCTTCTGGAGCATCTTTTCGCGTATTCTCAAAAGACTTTTTTGCTGCTCCGTAACGTTCAAGTGCTCCTGCTGGATCAGTGCCCCCTTTAACTTCTATAACGCCCCAGGGGAAACCATTTTTCCCTAGCAAAGTAACGTCTGGCTCACTTGAAGATAGTAGCGAAGTCTGGTTGTTCAGATGAACACCTCGATATTTTCCTATATCACGCAACTGTTCTTCAAGTTTTTCATGTTCGTAGCGTTCCATTGTAGTGCCGAAACGAGGTATAAATGCAGCCAATAAGTCGCGCTTTACAGCTTCTTTAATGAGGAGTCGTTGTACTACCTTCTCAGCTTCTTCTCCAATCGCATTACGCCATGCACCGTCTATCTGTGCGCCTGTAGAAGTAAGCAGTAACGCATGTAACTCTTCGCCAGTAAGGTTTTCAATAGAGCTATCAATAATAAGAGACATGTGTTCATTGAATAAGCGGGCTAAGGTAAAAACATCTTTAGTCAGCAAAGTGACAGTATTATTTTGGTCAGCTTCATATTTTTTAACATCTATCCCAACAAGATAACCTACAGATTTCTGGGATAATGCAGCGATATGTCTGTAGTAGGCAAGGAGAGTGGGATACTCTCGGAGAAGTCGAGGGTGACAAAATACTTGGATAGGCTTCAAGGTCTCGTGATTGCTGATATAAGTAAAAGCATCTTCCCCAATACCCCAATCAACCCGCTCATCCCAACTGTATAGTTCTTGCGTTGGAAACAGATTAGCAACCATAGAAGGGAACGCTAACACGTTGTACTCCTTAATCTTGCGATAGAAAAAGGTAGATCGTAGCCGATAGTTTATCTGATTCGCCTCAAGCAGCAATAAATCACGTTCTTTTGTCATAGTAGCATCTTTCTCCCATACATAGACACATTTACGCAACTCTGTACGTCCATGGCTTCCCATCTGCTGACTACTATTCCCCTTACCACGACCAAGAGTCCAAATGCGTTTGATAGACAATCCAAAAGACTCCGCCATATCTGAGAGAATAAGGTCGACAGGGACTTCTTCACCTGCATAGCGGACGTTATCATTCACCATAACAACTGTGCCACCAGGTTTAAGGATACGAGCAAGTTCATAGACAACGAAACACATTTCGTAGAAATAATTATGCACCAACGATGCAATTCCCGCGTTATTTAGTATGCCTTGAGTCTGGTAGTTATTCAAGATAGTAAGTATTTCTTGCAGGCCCTCTTGCTTATAGAAAGTGCTCTCAATAGTATTGAAATCTACTTCCCTATCTATTTCCTTATAAAAATTATGCAATCGCTCTTGTTTATCTTTATTCTCAACAGTACAGGAAAGCATCTTTTGCCGAAGCTGCTTAACCATGGCATCATTGCACCCTAAATATACTAATTCAAGAGCATAAGTACGTGTATAATCGTAGCGATTCGCATATGGTGGCGAAGTTAATACAGCATCGATAGATTTTTCGTCCATTAAAGGCAGAATATCAAGGCAGGAGCCTTCACAAAGCTCAGGCATCACATAGGATGCTTTTATTGCCAATTTTTCTTCTACAGATTTTTCTTCAAAAAGAGGTTGTTGCGTATATCGCTCTCCCAGGTCGTTAACCATTTGCTTTAGTTTCTCTTCAATTGCTCCATGAAATGTATAAATTTGGCCTTTACTAAAAGGTTTTTCTCCCTGAGAGCGTCCAGAACGCGCATCCCAACGTAAATACTGACCATCTTTTCTTGTATAGCTAATTTCCTCAAGAATACAAATTGCTGCGTAGAGGAGCAATCTTTTGCTATCTTCATCTGCAATATGTTGTTGGCAATAAGAGATATAGCCAACAAGTTGTCTCTCTTCTTTTTCAGGAAAAGCACCATTTGTGATAGCGATATGTTTTATTGCATAGTCCTCACAATAGTAGTCAACAAAGTTTGTATTCATAACTTCTGCTACTACAGAACGAAATATGGTTACATCAACCCGTTCGGCAACAAAACGAGCCTGCGTCGCATATACGCCAACAGGTAAAACTTCAATTCCTTTAGTTTGCCATCCTCTTACACTCGCGGCAAACAGAGTAGACCCTGCTCCTGAAAATGGATCAAGTAGTATTCCTGGTTCGGGATGATTCAAAATAGTGTGTATAACATAATCAATAAATGGCTCAGAGAAACCTTCTTTATACTTGAACCAACCGTAAAAAGGCAGATTTTTATTTGCTTGATTGCTTACTAGTGAGCGATCTAGCCATGTATTTGTCGTAATTATGGGTTTAAATTTATCGTAAAGTGCCTCCCGCTTCTCTGTAGAAGGCACTCCTGTCTGAATGAAAGCACCTGAGACATCAGCAATACTGCTATCAAGGGGAATACTATTAGAAGCACCTGCTTTGCGTTTGGTCATCTTTCCGTCCTAAGTTTTTTCTCGCCTCTGGGAAGTGGTTTAGTAGAACACTATTTTACGTGTTGTCAGAATGGTTTACAAGAGGGAACATGACCCACACACGAAAATATGCTATCATGCTCTTAGTACAAACCTCATACATAGATGAAAGGCGGGATAACACTCTATGGCGAAACGTTCGCAGGAAGACATTTTTCAGCACTATCAGTGGTGGGACGAAGGGTGCTTGCTCTTCCAGATTACCGATGAACGCTGCGATTATATCGAGTCGCGCATCAATCGCGTCTTTGGCAAGAACGCGTTGCGTCAGCAAGAGGTGCTGGAGATTGGGTGCGGTGGTGGCCTGATCGCCCACGGACTTGCACAACGTGGCGCGTTACTGATTGGCATTGACCCCGCAGAGAACGCGCTTGAGGTCGCACGCACGAAGGTACGCCAGAGCGGACTGGGCCAGAATGCCTATTTTGAGCAGGGGTACGCCGAGTCACTCCCCTACGCCGATGGCAGCTTCTCCGCGATTGTCTGCCTCGATGTACTTGAACATGTGCAGGACCTCGCGGCAACTCTCAAAGAGATTACCCGCGTGCTGGCCCCCGGCGGCATCTTCATTTTCGACACTATTAACCGCACACTCGCGGCACGGCTCGCACTGATCTGGATTGGTGAGAGCATTCCTGTCAATGGTCTGACACCGGGCATCCATGACTATGAGAAGTTCATTAAGCCACAGGAGTTACGGAACGTGTTGCTAACGAACGAGCTTACGATTGGCGAAATGACCGGCTTCATGCCGCGTGGCTTCAAAAATGGGCGGGTACGACTTGGCACAGGCTGGTTTATGGGCGTGTCTTATATTGGGTACGCGGTCAAGCGATAGACGCACCTATTCGTTCCAGAACGTCTTATCTTCCTTCGACATGGTACTCCGTGCAATGGCCTGCTTTAAGCTCTGCTTCTGCACATCCTGCCGTGACCCCGCTCTGGTTTGGCGACGGTTCAAGCCAAGCGAGGGCTGACTATTGCTCAACATGACCCCGAACTGCTCACTACTCACCTGAAAGAACTGCGTAAACCGACTGACGTGCTGCTGACTCAGACTAATCAGTTCAATGGTGCCGTCCTCGAAAAGCTGCCATACGTCAATGCTCAGGCGCAGACCTCTCGCTACCGCCACTTTGGTGAGGTTACGTTGCAGGCGTAACTCTGTCAGTGTCGCGGGAGCGGACTGTGGTGCAACAAAGACAAGCTCTAATGCGGTCTGTATGGCGCGTTGCGTGAGTGCGAGCGGCTGCTCCTCGTCTCGTCCATTGGTGGCGTGATAGGCCGCGATAAAGTTGATAAGCTCATTCTGTTGCGATGGATGTTCACGCAAAAGGTGTAACTGTGCTTCGATGTTGCCGGCCTCTTTCGCGGCAAGCCATGCCATTTTTAGTTGCTGCAATTCTGGAGTATTCATACTATCTCATAACGCCTTTCTCTTCTTATTCCCGTAACCATCTCTTATTGAGGTTGCACGACACGGGCATACACTGTCTGTTGTTCTTTTGCGATACATTCGCGTAGATAGCCGCGTGCGCGTTCGTAGCGAGACCGCACGGTGCGCTCGGTTCGTTTACACACAACGGCGATATCGTCCCACTTCATACCTTCGATTGCACGTAAGACCATGATGGTGCGGTCAAGCGGATCCTGCAAATAGGTCAGGATGCGCTGGCTCTCGGCCTCCGCGTGCAATTGCTCGAAGCCATCGCTTGTGTCCGCAACGTCAGCGTTCGAGAAGCTAGCATCGTCGGGCGAGACGGGCCGTATAGGATCAATCAATGCCTGCGGCACATGTTGCGGGCGTCCCGATGGACGGCCCTCTTCATCACGCTTATAGTATAGGCCCTCTTGCCGTAACATCCGGTTGAACTCGTCGGCACAGAGGCAGCGCAAATAATGCACAAAATTTTGTGTCATAAATACTTCTTTCGCGTTCATCGCCTCACGGATCAGATGCTCGCTCATGTTCGCTATGGCGTCTTCGCGCAGGTCTGGTCTATGACGCAAGCCCTGCGAGTGCTTTTGAAAGGCTGGAATACAGCGATACAGCAACACCTCACACAAAATTTTCGCCCCTGCACTATCAGCTTTTGCATTGAGGACGCGAATGGCTTTTACAAGCTCAATCTCATGTATCTCGTAGCGTCCTTCGGCTGTTCTGCGGCGGAGCCGCTCCTGCAATGCTGGATTGGTAGGGTCACTCAGATCGATCATGAATTTCCCTCACTTCTTTATTTTCTACCACTCTCAGCTTACCCCGTTTCGCGCGAAGGCGGCAAGCGGATATTTCAGATGGCACATGTATGTTGTTAGTGGCTTCTCTCTCTCTATTCTCTGCGACGTTTGAAAAGCGGAAATGCCTGCAAGCTAGTATTTACCCTTGCGCGTTCGCGTTATTTCGTTTTATTTATAAGACATTTAGGCTAATTTTCGCGAAACGTCGAGATAATAGAAACGAGTTGATATACAATACCATTGATGCTAGCCAATGGTGCAATGTGTACACGTTTCCTTGTAGTCAGCGATGTGTTAAGAAAACCTACACACATATGTATCAGAAAAGTAACAGATAGGTAGGATAGGAAGAACTATGACCTTTCCTCGCGTAACCGCCGCCGTCTTTGTCCTGCTCTTTATAGGGTGTTTCGCTCTGTTAGGAGTAGGGAGTGTGGTTCTTGTAGGGCCATCGCTCACTCATAGCACAAAGACTGACCATGATGCAGGCGTAATTAATCATATCAACTCTGACATGAGCTTTACATTGACGATGGCTAATGGTAAAACCGTTAGCTTCCAGTGTGCAGATCGGTGTAAGACCGCGCTTGGTCATATGCAGCGTCATAAAGCCGAGAATGCCAAGACGGACGTATATTATATTGCGGAAGCAAATAATACGTTTTTAGCATTGGATGTAGACTGATACGAAACTTGTAGGGACATACTCTCTGTGTGTCTCTATAAAGCAGATAAAGAGAACTGCTGAGAATAGAGGATGAGTGCGATGGATATGTATAATAAAGGACTCGTGGTACAACGACCACAGCTAGACCACGCGGATATCGTTGTTATTGGCAACGGTATTGCTGGCCTCACTGCCGCGTTAGAGGCACGCCAGCTTGCGCCAGACAAACGCATCGTTATTATCACGGAGCAAATCCATCCCACAATCAACACGCCCGCGCTAAAGCAGTTCGCAGTAGGCAAATT
Source organism: Ktedonobacterales bacterium (assembly GCA_038211295.1). Lineage (GTDB taxonomy): Bacteria > Chloroflexota > Ktedonobacteria > Ktedonobacterales > Ktedonobacteraceae > JBBQVS01. The sequence continues at coordinate 8,246 of JBBQVS010000017.1, forward strand.
GACGCGTGAACAACTCCTTGCCTATCCGGCAGGAACAGAGCGGGCAGAGCGTGTGCATGTGGTCTCTGCACGCGTTGAAGAGATACACGCGCAAAGCAAGTATGTGACACTGGGCGGGGGGCGCGGCTTTGGCTACAGTTCGCTCTTGATCGCGACAGGTAGCACTCCGACAGGTCTACCGGAAAACATGCCGGGTCGTGATTTTGACGGCGTGATGACGCTGCACCGCTTACAGGATTACCTCAATCTGCGACGACGGCTCTCCGAAGTGAGCGAAGCTGTTGTCATTGGCGGTGGAGCGCACGCGATAGAAACGGTGATGGGACTGGCCCACTGGGGCATTCATGTCAACTGGCTCATTCGCAGCAGCACGTTTATGGCTCGCATTCTTGACGATCCATCCTCGCAAATGGTGCTGGCACGACTCCAACGAGCGGGCGTTACCATCTCTACACAGACAGAGATAGCGGGCGTTGTGGGCAGAATCGGCAGCGTCGCGGGCGTCATCACCAATCAACAGGAGATGATACCATGTCAACTGGTTCTTTCCTGCACTGGCACAAAACCGGTGATGACGCTGGCACGACGCTGTACGTTGCCCATGCGTTGTCAACAGGGCATTCTAGTTGATGACCAGTTGCATACAAGCGTGCGCGATGTCTTCGCGGCAGGCGATGTAGCCGCGCTCAAAAATCCCTTGACGGGAACTTATGAGACGCGAGCGCAATGGTACGCCGCCGTTTCGCAGGGACGTGCAGTCGCGGCAGTGATGACCGGACACGAGGAACTGGCAAGCGAACCCTTCGGGGTACAATGGCACGCCACTCACCTCGGAGAGCTTTCAATGCTCACGGTAGGCGACCCACTCACGATGCACAATAAGATTACAACGTTGACCGACACCAGTCAGAGTGGCTACCGACGTATAGCTATTCTCGATGATCGGCTCATTGGCTACCTCGCGCTTGGCCCACGCCAACCCGACAGTCTCGCAATCAAACGCATCATTGACGAGGGCCATTCCGTTGGTGCGATTACGAAGGCGTTGCTTAAAGGCACCTTCGACGCACGCCATTACCTCTCGCAACAGCAGGCACGTACCGCACAGGGGATGCTTACCGCTAGAGGTCTGCCAGCTTTGCCAGCGGCACTCGCGACTGGGCAGACTCCACCGCGGCAAGCCGCACGTCTCGTTGTGGGGCCAAACGGACACGCAACACGCGTCCTGCCACCACAGCAAGAGCCGATGGTAATACCTGTTGAGCGCAACACTGGCACGTTGCAACAACCATTTCGCCAGACCGAACCGCTTCAGCATCAGGCGGCGCAACCACGCCCCGACGCGATAGAGGAAGAACTGAGTCCGTTCACGGGCCATCTGCCCGCTCTCTATGGCAATGTGATTGAGTCAACGCTCTCCCCTACACAGCAACAGGCAAACAAGCAAAATGGGACACTCTGGTCATATAGCGATGAGCAATTCCTAGTACGGGACAACGGAGTTCCGCAGCAACCCCCACCAGTCGAGCGGCGACCTTCGGGCAATCTGTGGTCATATGGCAATTCAAGTAATCACAAGAAAGGACGCTAAATGTTCAAACCCGCGCTTTTACACAAAACAGGGCCACAGGTGGTACAGGAGATTCGGGCATGTATCGGCTGTAACGAGTGCTTGATTGCCTGTCCCGCGATTGCTGAGCCAATCACTATCGATGTACTCAACCGCGAAACGGTTTCTGGCAACATATCGCCCGCCGTCGCCCGCTTCTCACGTTCGTGCTATCAGTGTGGAGCATGTGTCGCTCCCTGCCCCGTCGGACTGCATCGCGACGCAATGATGATGTGGCTCAAAGTGCGCTTGTTGTCCTCTGGACAGGAGCAATAAAACTGTGTATATAGACTCTTTTAACCAGAACGAGAGCGGAAATAACGAGAAACAAAGCGCAACAGGCTATCCATGGTTGTTCTCGTATGTCACGAGTGCACGTGTCAAAAGTACACTGGTAGCTGTGCTGATTATCGTAATAGCCATCGCATTCTATAATTGGTACAGTCGCAATGGAACTGATCCTTATCCCGATAGCGGTGTGGGACTCTTCTTCGCGACAACTGGCACACTCTTTTTCGTTATGGCGGGCGTCCTCTTCTCGCTCCGCCGACGCGCCAAGAAACGCGCTATCGGACAGCTCAACGGCGCGTTGCAATGGCACATCGCCTTCGCGCTGATCGCGCTTGTTCTGCTCTTTCTCCATTCGTTCGGCAACTTCAATCCACGCAGTGGCACGTTCGCTCTGTATAGTATGATCGCCATGGTTATCAGTGGCTTTATTGGTCGCGCCCTCGATCACTTTATGCCACGTCTGATCGCCCATGAGGTACAAAAAGCATTGACAACACAGGGTGATGATCGCATGACCACGATTTCACAGAAATTGCAAGACCTTGTAGTCTACAACACGCAAAAGGTAGAACCGTTCGCAGCTCAATCACAACAAGGTTCGCCTTTCAACAAGGTACGAGGCGGCAAGCAGGGAACATCGAACGCGTTCAGCACCGACTCCGCTTCTTGGGATCTCGCGTATATTTCACTGGAGGAGACGCCACAGGAGTTGAGCCGCAACGAACAACAGTATCGCTTCGTGCCAGATAGAAAGAGTACACTCACTCAACCCGGTGCGCTCATCCCCGGCGCACAGGCACAAATGGCGGCACTAGAAGATGTGCAACAGGCCCTACAGCGTGAACAATTTTTCCGCTACATCATCCGCTACTGGCGCATCGTCCATATTTGTATCGCCCTTACAACGCTTGGCCTCACACTCTGGCATCTTGAATATGCGGCAACACTCTGGCTGCCGCATTGAGCTATGTTTCTCTTCGGCGGTACTGTACAAGTACAGGCTTTCGTGAGTAAACTTAGGTATGACAACACTACAACAACTCCTTGTGGAGCGCATTCAGCGTGAGGGTGCGCTTCCATTCGCCGAATATATGCGAATGGCTCTATATGAACCGAACTATGGCTATTATGTTACAGGGCCAGCACGTATGGGCTGGGAAGGCGATTACTACACAAGTACCGATGTCTCGGCCCTGTTCGCACACTGTATGGCACGCCAACTTGTGCAGATGTGGGAACAACTGGGCCACCCAGACCCCTTTCTTATACTGGAACAGGGATCAGGACGTGGCAATCTGGCAAAACAAGTTATTGAATGGACGGCACAAACGCATCCCGCATTGCACGACGCGCTTGTCTATCAGACAGAAGAGATACGCGTAGGCACCGATGCGACACAAGGGGACGCACAAAAACAGGTCTCGGTGCTACTCTCGAACGAACTTATAGACGCTTTCCCTGTACATGTTGTTGAGAAACGTGACGAGCGGCTCTATGAAGTTTTTGTTGACCTTCACCATGGACGCTTGCATGAGGTGCTGGACGAACCTGTTGGCACCGAGGTCGCAACCTATCTGGATACCTACGCGATTCCCTGGGCTACCTACAAGGATGGCTGGCGTGCCGAAATAAATCTGGACGCACTACGCTGGATACAGCATTCGGCCCCGCTTCTGACGGACTCTGGCGGCTATCTGCTTGCCATCGATTACGGCGAGCAGGCGTATGACCTTTATACACGCGAACGACAATGTGGCACATTAGCCTGTTACTTTCAGCATCAACTAACACAAAGACCGCTTGTACGACCCGGCGAGCAAGATATTACCGCGCATGTCAATTTCAGTGCGCTCATCAACGAGGGGCAACGACAGGGGTTACACCTCCACGAGTTCACGACACAAAAAGCGTGGCTGACAGCAATGGGACTCAATACCGAGGTCGAGCGCATCCGTACCACCGATTTCGCGGCAATGGATACCGAGCGGGCCACCGATAAAGGGCAGATCGCACTCCTGCAATGGCGCACCCTTCGTCAGCGTATCGCTGCGTTGACGGACATGAACGGGATGGGCAATTTCAAAGTTCTGATTATGCGACGGTAGGCAAACATTTCGCGCGTTCCTGTGTTAATCTTTGCGAGGGTATTTGTAGTTATGATGCAGCAAGCCCTTGCAGATTTACCGGCAAGTTGTTGTTCTTTCCCTGCGTGTCGGGAACAAGCTGCGCTGACCTATACGCGGTTGAACCACCAACCGAGCCGAGCAGTACGTTGCCTGCATCACCAATAAAAGCGGGGCGAAACAAGAAAATAAAGGCGATGACAACGACCAGCGAACCAAGTATCCTGAGTATTCTGCCAATAATGAGCACTTCCCCTTGCATACTTCATGCAAAACATCTACCATGTAGTATATCCGACACTTTACTTCGTGTATATGGTATACAATGAAATACAAAAAGAGGTAAAAATACAGTATGACACAACATGGTAAGATAACGCCCGGCCCTGGGCAAGAATCAGTGTGGGACTACCCACGTCCCCCACGCCTGGAAGATAGCACCAAACATATTCGGGTTATTTTGAATGGCGTTATCATCGCGGATACGAACCGCGCCAAACGGGTGCTTGAAACGAGTCACCCACCTGTCTATTACCTCCCACAGGAGGACGTGAAAATGGAGTATTTTACTTCGACCTCGCGACACACATTCTGTGAATTTAAGGGCGAAGCCTCGTACTACACGATTCAGGTTGAAGCCAAAGCTTTGCAAAATGGCGCGTGGTACTACCGTCAACCGAGCAAGGGCTACGAGGGGCTTACCAACTATATCGCGCTCTATCCCTCACAGATGGACGCGTGCTATGTCAATGACGAGCAAGTACAACCACAAGAGGGCGATTTTTACGGTGGCTGGATTACAAGCGATATTGTTGGCCCCTTTAAGGGGGGAGCTGGCACATACGGCTGGTAAGTGTAACTGGCGAGTGTGAGAAAAAAGAAAGGACTAACTCAATGGGCGCAATAGATACAGTGCGAGCATTTGTTACCGCGATAGATGACAACCAGAAAGATGGCATGGCAGGTGTGTTAAGCGACGATTTCCAGTTTAGTGGTTGGACTCCCAAGCCGCTGAACAAAGCGGATTTTCTAGTAACAATGCAGGAACTCAAGTCAGGAATGCCTGGTCTAATGTTCAATCTGCACAACCTCGCGGAGCAGGGTAACATGGTAACGGGAAGCATTCAGATCGCGGGCTATCAAAGCGACGCGTTCAGCATTCCGCCATTGAGCCTGCCGCCAGTTCCACAGATGGCTCGGAGCGTCTCCCTACCCGTTGAGGATGTCGTATACACTCTCGAAGGTGACAAGATTATGCGCTGGAATGTGCAGCATGTCGTTGGCGGCGGCATCACAGGTCTGCTGCACCAACTGGGCTTCGACGCACCCATTATTCAGTAGAAACGATAGAGACTATGAAGGGGGCAAACGACCATAACGGGGCTTGCCCCGTCACTCCTATACTAGACTTTTGACGTTGTGCGACTCTTGGATGACGCGGCTTGCCCCTACCATGTCTGTAACCCACACGCACTGTTCTCTTATTTGGTGTCATCCACTATACTACAGTATATCCATCAAAAACTGTGCTTTATGGATAGGTTTCAACACTATTTTCCTATAATCTCTGGTTCAAAGCACGGCACTTGACAATTATTCTCTTTCGGACGCATAATCGGCTTTATACTCTTTTCCTCTAACATAATGATGGAAGGATTCATTTTTTTATGGAAACATATGGACGACATCAATATCCTGGACGTCTCTTCATTGTTGAAGGCGTTGACGGTTCCGGTAAAAGCACTCAGATCGCGCTCCTGCGCCAGTGGCTCATCAGCGAAGGCTATACCGTGTTCTTCAGCGAGTGGAATTCCTCGGCACTTGTCAAGCAAACGACCAGCAAAGGCAAGAAGAAACAGTTACTCACTCCCACAACCTTTAGCCTGATTCACTCGACTGATTTCGCGGATCGTACCGAACATGACATCATTCCGCCGCTTAAAGCTGGCGCGATAGTGCTGGCGGATCGCTATATTTATACCGCCTTCGCACGCGATGTCGCACGTAACGTTGACCGTGAATGGGTGCGTGAGTTGTACCAGTTCGCGGTAAAGCCGACGATGGCATTCTACTATCGCGTTCCGTTAGAGGTTTCGCTGAGCCGTATTCTCACAGGTCGTACCGAACTCAAACACTACGAGGCAGGTATGGATCTCGGATTGAGTAACGACCCACATGAGAGCTTCAAGTTGTTTCAGCAGCGCATCGTCAATGAGTACGAGTCGATGGTCGATGAGTTCGGCCTGACTGTCATGGACGCGACGCTCCCCATTCCAGAGCAGCAGCGCCGAATGCGAAAACTTGTTAAGCCCTACCTGCAAGGAGTACGCCGCCTGCATTCCTCCGCACGAGACGCGGCAGAGGCGGGTCTGCTCCGTGAACGGCAAGAGCAACCAGTCGAAATTGAGAGTGTTAGGAAAAGTGAGCGATGAACATGACAAGAGAGTATACAGGAAATTGGTCATACGCGGCGGCTTCTTACGAAAGTAAAAGCGCAACGCATTCGTTCGCGGAGACAGAGGAAAAATCGGAGTACGCCTCTACCTCAAATCTGGCGTTTTATGGCATCGATGCGATTCACCTGAAAGAACGTGACGAACTCCTGCCTGGTCGCTTGATTGTGATTGAGGGAACCGACGGTGTAGGTCGCTCGACCCAATTAAACCTGCTCCGCCCGTGGTTGGAGAGCAGTGGCTACGCGGTTATCGACACCGAAATGACACGCTCAGTGCTGGCCGGGCCGGGCCTCAAGCAGGCAAAAGAGGGGCATACCCTCGGCCCCATCACGCTAAATCTGTTCTACGCTACCGATTTTGTAGACCGCTTCGAGAATCAGATCGTGCCAGCATTGCGGGCAGGCTTTGTCGTACTGACTGATCGCTACATCTATTCACTGATGGCTCGCGCGCTCGTGCGCGGGGCAGATGCTCGTTGGATACGCTCGATCTACGGCCTCGCCCTGAAGCCTGATGCGGTCTTCTATCTAAAAATCGGCCTGGACGAACTGATTCCCAGAGTGCTACAGCGCGGCGGCTTTGACTACTGGGAGTCGGGCATGGATATGCGCCTAGGCGGTGATCTCTACGAGAGTTTTGTCAACTATCAAACACGTCTGATTGCCGAATACGAAAAAATGGTCGGCGAGTTCAATTTTCACGTTATCGACGCAAGCATACCCGTCGAGCGTATGGCGGATCAGCTCAAAGCAGCGATTTTACCCCTGCTTCCCACAGGCTAGGATATATACACGCACTGTCCCGACAATAAAAACGCCACGCACAAACAGCTTGTGCGTGGCGTTTTTATTGTCGTCACGTTTCCCCTTGACAAGCACAAACAATTACAGTATTATCTAATTAGGCAATATTACAATCGTACAATTATCATTCAAAAGGGGTTGAGAACAATGGATGAGAAGCAGGGACGTATCGAGGCGCAGAGACAGTATGGAGTCGCACGTATGACTTACGAGTTGGCGCAGAGTGAGCCATTGTTGCGCCTGGGGCGGGCGTTCGCAGACCCGGTGCGGATACGGATGCTCGCGCTGCTAGCGGAACGCTCGATGTACGGGCAAGAGTTAGCGGAGGCGATGGGCGTCACGACACCCACGATCTCGCACCATATCGCCATCTTGAAGGCAGCGGGCATAGTGCGGGTTGAGCGCGAAAACAATTATCATCACTATCACTTTGATGAGCAGGGGTTAAAAAATATGACGCAGATGCTGACGCTTGAGCATTTACGCGGCATAGGGCAATCGTTTCGTTTACAACAGGACGCGGCGAGCGTGACACCAACCGAAGCCGATGATCGCAAGATGATGCAAGAAGCGTACTTTCGAGATAGTATACTGCTAAGTATTCCGCACGAGGCAAAGACGCGTCGGTACATCTTGGAAAAGATCGCGGAGTCGTTCGAGTGGGGGCGTATCTACGACGAGAAAGAGGTCAATGCCCTGCTTAAAACATTTCATGCAGAAACGGCGACGCTACGCCGTGATATGATCGAGCAGAAAATTATGATGCGTGAAGACGGACGTTACTGGCTTGTGCGTCCGCAAAGCACAAAGTAGATTTGGAAATATGTAGGTATAGCGAGATAGCAGGAAGGCAGAGAGCGGGAGACCACAAGAGTCTCCCCGCGTTCTCTCCTCTCTTCCTCTCGCCCGCCGACCTATTGCATCCTACTATCTTACACTTTGGCTTCCATCTACTCTCTTCCACTTCCACACACTGACCTTCTACCTTTGCAGAGTTGCAAGGCACTGGCAACGTTACAGCAGCAACGAGCGTCCCGTCATGTCTTTGGGAATTGGAATGCCCAGTATCTGTAAGATGGTGGGCGACACGTCGGCAAGTATTCCATCGTTGCGTAGTCGCGCCTGCGCCAGTTGTGGCACAACAAGGTAGAGCGGCACCGGATTAGTGGTATGCGCCGTAAATGGTTTCCCTGTCTCATACTCGATCAGTTGTTCCGCGTTGCCATGATCGGCGGTAACCAGCAAGCCGCCGCCGACGGCAAGCACTGCCTCCACGACGCGCCCGACGCCTGTATCTACTGCCTCGACGCCCTTGATAGTCGCTTCCATAACGCCCGTATGCCCAACCATATCAGCGTTTGCGTAGTTCATGATTATCAGGTCATAGTCGCGGCTACGAATGCGCTCGACGGCGGTATCGGTAATGCCCGCCGCGCTCATCTCCGGTTGCAAATCGTAGGTTGGCACTTTGGGCGAAGGCACCAGGAAACGGTCTTCACCGGGGAACGGCGTTTCTCGACGCCCATTGATGAAATAAGTAACATGAGCATATTTTTCGGTCTCGGCAGTATGAAACTGACGCATTCCGGCATCCGCGATCACGCGAGCAAGTGGCATCTCTACTTCGTCCGCGCGATAGGCAGTTTCAGCGTCTAGCCCGACTTCGTACTCGGTCATCATTACATATTGCAGGTTAGTCAGACGTGGGCCACGATTGAATTTTCCCTCGGCCTGTGGCGGTAACTCTGGCAAAACAAAAGCTTTGGTAAGCTGTCGGGCGCGGTCTGGGCGGAAGTTATAGTGAATGAGCGCGTCACCCGCTTTGACAACCGCGATGGGTTGCTCGTTTTCCATAATCACCGTTGGTAAAAGAAATTCGTCAGTAACTTTTTTATCATAAGCTTGCTGAATAGCGGCCTGCGCGGACGCGGCGTGTTGCCCCTCGGCGTGCGTCATAGCATTATAGGTCAAACCTGTACGTTCCCAACGATTGTCACGATCCATTGCATAATAGCGGCCACTTACCGTCGCGACCTTCGCGGCGTGTTCGCCCCCTATTTCGCGTGCACGCGTCTCTAGACGTTTCATAAACTCTAAGCCTCCAGTAGGAGAGCTGTCGCGTCCATCGGTGAAGACGTGCAGAAAAACACGCTCGATAGCATGTGTTTGCGCGAGTCGCAATAGTGCCTCAAGGTGCAGCTCGTGCGCGTGTACGCCGCCATTGCCGAGCAGACCGCAGAGGTGTAGTTGTGACTGGTGTTGCTTGACGTGGGCAATAGCTTTGAGGAACGCGGGGTTCTGAAAGAACGAGCCATCTTGAATCGACTCATTGACGCGGGTATAGTCCTGTAAAACACGCTTGCCCGCCCCGATATTCTGATGTCCAACCTCCGAGTTTCCCATCTGGCCGTCTGGCAAACCAACGGCACTGCCCGACGTTCGCACGGCGGCATGAGGCCACTTGCGGGTTAGCGCGTCAATGTTTGGGGTCGATGCCAGCGCAATCGCGTTCCCATCTTTACGTGGATTGATGCCCCATCCATCCATAATAATCAAAACAAATGGGCGTGGTCGCCCTGAAGCCGAGGTACTCATACTGGTTTTATCCTCCCTGAAATCTTCTGGATGTCCGCCATCATTGTAGCACGGAGACATGTCAAGAGAAGAAAAAAGGTTACGCACTGTATCCATTACACTTGATACATCGTGTTCCAAAGAGTAACACTATAACCTTAGCTGCTGTGAAACGTAACTTGTACTAAAGAGGAGTATTCTCATGGTCACGCAATCAACAGGAATTTTAGTCTTCGCAGGACTCTTAATAATACTTGCCGTTATCGCTGTTGGTGTCTTTGCGGTGAGTTTGACACGACGCACAAATCAGCGTCGTCAGAGCGATGCAATCATTGGGAAAGGGAATATTCCACGCGATCCAACCGTGAGCAAACGTGCTGACGAGGTTGAGGATACCGTTGGCAACTTTAGTCGCACTGTTACCGAGAAGCAGGATACAGGCAACAACCCACGAAAATAAATTGTACAATTATAGAGAGACAGCGTTAGATATAAGGATAGTATCTACGTTTATATCACCACAATGTGTTCAGGAAAAGGATTTTTTATGCAAAGTAGAACTACCCCTATGCTAAAGTGGCACAGCAAAGGTATGCTGGCTATGTTCGCGGCATGTTGCCTGCTACTATTCGCGAGCGTGAGTGTGTTCGCGAACACGGTAAACATATATGACGATGCCAACGTCCTTAACAGATCACAGGTACAGAGTCAGGCATCGGCCTTGAACTATCCAATAAACATTTATACGACAAACACGTTTACTGGCTCATCTTCAGCATTCGATCAAAAGGCCGTCTCACACATCGGTGGGAATGCGAATCTAATTGTGCTGGCGATTGACACGCGTAACAAGCATGTTACAGCGACGGGTGGCAAAAATGTGCCTCTATCAAACGCACAATACCAGAACGCAGCGCAAAGTTTCGCGAGTGGTTATAAGAGTGGTGGATACACACCCGCGACAACAGCAGCAATTCAATCAATGCAAAACAATCTTGGGAGTTCGTCGTCAAATTCTGGAAACAGCAACTCAGGCAATCCTGTTCCGGTTGGAAGCAATTCGGGTGGGGGCTTCTCCTTCGCGCCACTGCTCTGCTGTGTTGGCCTGCTGGTGGTCGCGGGTATTGGTGTCTTCGTATTTGTGCGGAGACGAACGGGCGGTATTGGTCGGCGTGGAGCTATCAATCCAGTCAACCCTGTATTCCCGCAACAAAACTACAACCCGAACTATCCCAATCAGGGGCAAAATTATGGCCCCGGCTATAACCAGGGTGGGTACAATCAAGGTGGTGGTATAAACCCGATCATTCCCGGTGGCATTGGTGCAGTTGGTGGTGGTCTGCTTGGCTATGAGCTAGGCAAATCGCAGGGTGAAAATGAAGCTCGACGCGAAGGCAACTACGGTGGCAATGGCAACGATAACAACTATGGTAATGGCGGAAACAACTTCGGCGGCGGCGGCAGTGCCGACTTCGGCAATAGTGGCGGCGATAGTTCTGGTGGAGGGGGCAGTGCCGACTTCGGCAATAGTGGCGGCGGCGGTGGCTTTAGCGGTGGTGATTTCGGCGGCGGCGGTGGTGGCGGCGGAAGTGACTTCGGCGGCGGGAGCTTTGGGGGCGGTGGTGACTCTGGCGGCGGTGGCGGTGGAAGTTTCTAAAAGCACAATGAGTCTCTCCTGGGATGAGAGAAGCAGGGAAACCGTGATGGTTTCCCTGCTTCTCTCGTCCCAGGAGAGAGCATGATAGGGGCAAGCCGCTGTCATTACTATACGACGGGTGGCGCGGCTCCCGCACAGCGTAACTGTGTAGAATAGTGGCACGTCTTGCCTTCAACCCACTTTAGGGAGTTCGTTGAAGTCAATGCTATTGCTGGTCTTGTTGCTGTAGCGGCGCGATGCGGCGTCTATTGCTGCGTCGAACCACTCCCGAAACATGAATGCGCTGCACGGCGCGAGCGAGTGCACCCTGTAATTCCGCGCGTTCCGTGTTCGATTTCACGTCTGCCAACCGCTCTTTGGCAAGACGTCGCGCCTCTTCAGCACGCGCCTCGTCGATCTCTTCCGCGTGTTCTGCAGTGTCCGCGAGTATGATAACCCGATTATCGGACACTTCGAGAAAGCCACCAGAGACAAAGATTGGCTCCTCCGCATCGTTTAGCTCAATGCGGAGTTCGCCCGCTTGCAGTAGCGCAAGCATGGCGGCATGACGTGGCAGAATACCGAGGCGCCCCTCTGAACCGGGCGCACTGACAAGTGTAGCCTCGCCACTGTATAGCTCGCGCTCGGCAGTCACAACCTCAACATGGAGTGTGTCGCGTGTCGCCATCGCTTACCCCTTTTGCTGGTCTTCTTCGTATTTGCGCTTCACATCGTCAATGTTGCCAGTAAGGAAGAACAGGTCTTCGCGCACGTTGTCAAGCTGACCTTCCATGATGGCTTTGAAGCCCTGAATGGTCTCTTTCAATGTTACATATTTGCCCTCGACGCCTGTGAACGCCTCTGCGACGGTCATAGGTTGCGAGCAAAAACGCTCCATCTTACGCGCACGGGCGACGGTCAACTTGTCCTCGTCGGAAAGCTCGTCAACGCCAAGAATGGCGATGATGTCTTGTAGGTCTTTGTAACGCTGCAAGACGCGCTGTACGGCGCGGGCGGTGTTGTAATGCTCATCGCCAACGATCTGCGGGTCAAGAATACGACTGGTGGAGGCCAGCGGATCAACGGCGGGGTAGATCCCCTTCTGTGTGATCGCGCGATCCAACACAATTGTCGAGTCAAGGTGAGCAAAGGTTGTTGCAGGTGCCGGATCGGTATAGTCGTCTGCGGGAACGTACACGGCCTGCATCGAGGTGATCGACCCTTTCTTGGTGGACGTGATGCGCTCCTGTAGGTCGCCCATCTCTTCCGCGAGATTTGGTTGATATCCTACTGCGGAAGGCATACGTCCGAGTAAGGCGGAGACCTCTGAACCGGCTTGAGTGAAGCGAAAAATGTTGTCAATGAAGAGCAGCACATCCTTACCCTCTTCGTCGCGGAAGTATTCCGCGATGGTTAGGCCGCTCAGTGCGACGCGCAGGCGGGAGCCGGGAGGCTCGTTCATCTGCCCGAAGACCATTGCGAGACGGTCAATAACGCCTGCGTCCTGCATCTCGTGATACAGGTCGTTGCCCTCACGGGTGCGCTCGCCAACTCCTGCGAAGACGCTATAGCCGCCGTGCGCTTTGGCGATATTATTGATGAGTTCTTGAATAATGACCGTCTTGCCAACGCCCGCGCCACCAAATGCGCCGACCTTACCACCACGTTGGAATGGGCAGAACAGGTCGATAACCTTGATGCCTGTCTCGAACGGCTCAATCGTGCCTGACTGCTCTTCCAGTGTTGGTGCCTGTCGGTGAATAGGCATACGTGGTGCGTTTGGAACGTCGGGTTTATTGTCCACAGGTTCCCCAAGCACGTTGAAGATACGACCAAGTGTCTGCTCTCCAACCGGTACGGAGATAGAGCTACCAGTGTCATAAGCAGGCGTGCCGCGTTGTAAACCATCGGTTGGTCCCATTGCCACACAGCGAACCCAGTTGTTGCCCAGCAATTGCTCAACCTCAAGTGTGAGATCTTTTTCGGCTCCCGCTGGGCGTGTAAGAATAGCATTATAAATTTCGGGAAGTTGGTTGGGTGGGAACTCAATGTCTACGACAGCTCCCAGCACCTCTACAACAGTCCCTTTTGTCCTTGCGCTTACTGCCATTATATTTTTCCCTTTCATGCATCGAAGGTATAACATTGCCTCCGACGCATGGGTAAGAATGAAAGCGTTACTGGGCGGAGCCAGCGACCACTTCGAGAATCTGTGTGGTAATCGCGGCCTGACGCGCTTTATTATAGGTCAGGGTAAGATCGCCCACAATTTCCTGTGCGCTATCGGTTGCGTTCTTCATCGCCACCATCTGGGCGGAGTAGAAGCTTGCGATAGTCTCAAGCAGTGCTTGATAGACCAGCACATCTACATAGCGGGGCAAGAGTGCCTCGAAGAGTGTTCTGGGGTCTGGCTCATAAATGTAATCCACACTGTGCCTCTGCTCCTCTTTTTCCTCTTTTGTGGGAGGTGTCACGGGAAGCAACTGCACCATGATTGGTTTTTGCGTTACAGTGTTTACATATTTGGCGTAGACGATATATACCGCGTCTACCTCGCCCTTTAGAAAAGCATCGGTTGCGACTTGCGCGATGGCTCTGGCGTCCGCCAGCGAAGGCTTGTCGCCATAGTTGGTGAATTCCGCCATCAGGGGCAACTGCGAGCGAGTCACGAAGTCGCGGCCTTTACGCCCAACGGCGATATACTCGACGTTTGGGCGTTCGCCACGCTGGGCAGTCTCGTCTTGTACTTCTCGCGCGGACGTTATCACCTTACGGTTGATATTGCTGGGCAATGCGCCCGCGAGTCCGCGATCAGGCGAGAGAATGATAAAGCCAATGTTGTGGACGGGCCGTTGTGTGAGCAGGGCCACACCCTCGCCGATATCCTCGTTTGAGGCTTCGGCAAGGCGTGATACAAGCTCGCGTATCTGCTCGGAGAAGGGGCGTGCCTGTTGGACACGCTCCTGCGCTCGCCGCATCTTGCTGCTTGCCACCATCTGCATCGCTTTAGTGATCTGCGCGGTATTTTTGACGGAGCCGATACGCCGCCGAATATCTCGGAGTGATGGCATGACCTTCCTCCTGTCTAACGCGCTTCATTCGTCGTGGTTGACGACGCTGCTGGAACCGATGGATTGCCTGCTCCCGCCTCTGTGCGCGTGTCGCCGGAGGCCTTTTGCGCGGCCTCAGCAACCTGCTGTCTGTTGTCGTCACTGCTCGGTGCAGCCGTCTGCTTGTATTCGGCAGTGGCAGCGTCCAGTTTTTTCAACAGGTCGCCGGACATCTTGTTTTTCTGCTTGACGGATTTTTCGACAATCTCTTCGACGATTTCGGGATGGTTGGACGACATGTAGCGGTGAAAACCGCTCTCCCACTCGGCAACCTTGTCAAGCGCGACATCATCCAGGTAGCCCTTTGTAGCTGCGTAGATAATCATAATCTGCTGCTCAACAACCATCGGGCGATACTGTCCCTGCTTGAGCACTTCGGTGAGACGCTGACCGCGGTCAATGCGGCTCTTGGTGGCTTTGTCCAGGTCTGACGAGAACTGCGCGAAGGCCGCAAGCTCACGGAATTGAGACAGGTCAAGGCGAAGCGTGCCGCCAACCTGCTTCATACCCGCCGTCTGTGCGCTCGTTCCCACGCGGGAGACCGAGTTACCGACGTTGATCGCAGGCCGAATACCGGAGTTGAACAGGTCTGTTTCCAGGAATATCTGCCCGTCGGTAATCGAGATAACATTGGTTGGAATGTAGGCCGAGATGTCGTTTGCCTTTGTCTCGATGATTGGCAGCGCGGTAAGTGAGCCGCCGCCGTAGTCTTTATTCAGGCGGGCCGCACGCTCCAACAGGCGAGAGTGCAGGTAGAACACATCGCCGGGATAGGCTTCGCGTCCGGGAGGGCGGCGAATAATCAGCGAGATGTTGCGATACGCGTCGGCGTGCTTTGTAAGATCGTCATAGATGATGAGCGCGTCGCGACCAGTCTCCATGAACTCCTCGCCCATCGCGCAACCGGAGTAGGGGGCAAGATACTTCAAAGGAGCGGGATCAGAGGCACTACTGGCAACGATGATGGTGTACTCCATCGCGCCGTCCTGCTCCAGAATTGCCTGTGTACGCGCAATCGTCGAGTTTTTCTGACCAATCGCGACGTAGATACAGAGCAGGTTCTGGCCTTTTTGATTGATGATGGTGTCGATAGCAATGGCGGTCTTACCCGTCTGGCGATCACCAATCAGCAGTTCGCGCTGTCCGCGTCCAATCGGCACCATACTGTCGATGGCTTTGATGCCGGTCTGTACGGGTGTGTTCACGCTCTGGCGTGTGATAACGCCGGGGGCGACGCGCTCGACAGGGCGGAACTTGTCGGTGTTGATCGGGCCTTTATCGTCGATTGGTTGGCCCAGTGGATTGACGACGCGCCCAAGTAGGGCATCGCCAACTGGCACCTGGACGATACGTCCGGTGGTGCGTACTTCGTCGTCTTCACGAATCTGTGTAAAGTCGCCCATAATCGGACAACTGACCGTCTCTTCTTCAAGATTGAAGGCAAGACCAAATAATCCGCTACGGGGAAATTCTACCAACTCAAGGTACTTCACATCTTGCAGGCCATACACACGCGCAACACCGTCCTGAACCGAGATAACGGTTCCGACGCTCGCGGTGGATGCTTCGTTCGAGCCAAAGCCCACGATGTTTTTCTCTATGATGGCACTGATTTCATCAGCCCAAGATGCCATCGTTTTCCTCCTTATGGAGCCATGAAAATGTATTTTATACGGGTATACAGTTCTATATCTACAACCTGTAGCTACAGAATATACCTATGAATGCTCTGGACGTGGAACCGTCGTGTACTGCGCGAGTTCACCATCCGTTGTATTTTGCGCGGTTTCCGTCTCTGTGTATGCGCTACCAGGAACAGCACTATGAACAGCACTATATGCAGGAGTGCTTTGTGCAGTCCGCCCGTTTTGCGAAGCATCAGTGCCGTTGGTATCGACAGCTCCGATTTCACGCGCGGTCTGAGTCAGCTCCTCTTGCGAAAAAAAGTCTGTATGTGAGTTCGCAACTCCCACGAGTAACTGCTGCTGAAGCACACTCAAACGATAGCGCACACTACCATCGATGAGTTGATCTCCCACGCGAGCAATGACCCCACCCAGAATGTTCGGGTCGATGTGCGGATGCACAATAATAGTTTTGCCTGTACGCTGGGCTAACGCTCGCTGGACGGTACTGCTTTGCACGCTATCCATAGGCGTTGCTGTTGTGACTTCAGCGACTGCCTCGTTACGATAATCGCGCACCATCTGCTCTAGCTCTTTCGCGATATTGGAGGTGTAGTCCACCAGGTCGCGCTGAATGAGCAGGAGCGCGAGATTGAGCGATGTGGGCAGCACTTTGGATTGAATCGCCTCGCGTATCGCTCGCTCTTTGCGTTGTGCAAGCACTTTCGGTTCACGCAAAAGAAACGCTATCTTACGATGCGAGAAGACCTGCGCTATTCCCTGAACATCGTCAAGGGTGCGGTCAAGCGTATGTTGCCTGCTGGCAAGGTCGAAGACAGCTGCGGCATAGCGGCGTGCTACCGCTCCCTTTAACATTACTGTCGCCTCGAATCGCTACTGGCGGTGACAAACTCCTGGACAAGACGGCGATTGTCCTTGCTGTCAACAGAGCGCTCGATAACCTGTCCGGCTGCGTTGATCGAGAGATCGACCACCAGACGGCTCAGTTCATTGCGTGCGCGGCTAGCCTCTTGCTGAATACGCGCGGACTGTTGCTCACCGATTTGTTGCGCTCGTGTGTGTGCGTCCTCTATAATACGGGCCGACTCTTGTTGCGCGGTCTTTTCCGCACGTTCGATTGTGGCCTGTGCGTCCTGACGTGCCTTGATAAGCAGTTGCTCAGCCTGCTTGTTCGCGTTCGCGAGGTCAAGCTTAGCTTTTTCGGCATTCTCGATGCCCTCACGGATGCGTGTTTCGCGCTCATTCAGCAATCTGATAATCACGGGAAACGCATAGATGCGAAGAATGAAAAAGACGATACCAAAGCTTACAAGTTGTGAGAGAAAGGCCAGAGCGTTAACACCGAGGCCACTTGAGAGCGCACCAAAGCCAGAGTCGGCGAGAACGAACTGATGCATTGTGACATGCATAGTGTGTCTCCTTTCGTCGGGAGTCCTCTTGTTCCCATTGCTGTCGAGCAAGGAGACGTAGCATCTTCTCGTGTTTCCTCACGGGGCGAACCGAGAGGGAACCCTGCAAACACGCTACGTCTCGATACTACAACAGGGCCAGTTTATCCAAGGAACTGGATAAGGAAGGCAATAACCAATGCGTAAATAGCGATGGCTTCGGCGAAAGCGAGACCAAGAATCATGTTTGTCTGAATCAATGGTGTGGCTTCTGGATTGCGACCAATGGCGGTGAAGGCCGATGCGGCCGCGATACCGATGCCAAGACCAGGGCCAAGAGCACCAATGCCGATAGCTAATGCGACTGCGAGTGGTTTCATGAGTAAAATCCTCCTTTAAGGATGAGACAAGTTGTATAATGTTGTGACTTTATGCAATCATGGAAAGATATCCATGAGTAACAATCTTTATGACGATTTACTAGCCTATTTGTATCATAGCGGTAACTATTGCACCGCCGCCGTTGGCTTGCCAGCGTGCGCGGCGTCATGCTCCACGTCCCCATGCTCATCGTGACCAACAGTTGAGAGTTGGAGGAAGATCAGCGTGAGTAGTGAGAAGATGACCGCCTGTACTGCGGCGACGAACAGCTCGAACGGAATGAAGATAATATCAGCGAGGCCAGGGAGTAGGAAGGCGAAGGCCGCCAGCACGACGCTACCCGCGAAGATATTACCAAAGAGACGGAAGGCTAGCGAGATCACGCGAGTGACCTCTTGCACCAACTCTAGGAGACCAACGAATACGTCGATTGGCCCTTTGAAGTTGAAATACTTGCTGAGATGCTGCTTTGGCCCAAGCGTCGCGAACCCGAAGAACTGGGCCGTCACTATAGCGATCAACGCCATAGCAAGGTTCAGATTGAGATCGGTTGTCGCCGGGCGTATCCAGGGTGTCAGCGCGTTAGAGATATTGCCGAAGAGCAGGAAACCAAACACGGGTTGCCCGTGCATCTCCTCGACCAGTTTGGTGTCGATAGCACCGATGGTGTCCACACCGGGGATGACATCGAGCAAGTTGGCGACAAGAATGAAGAAGAAAAAAGAGGCCACAAGTGGGAAAAATTTCTTCGCCTTCTCTCTATCACCGCCGACCACACTTGAGATCAAGCCCAGCAGAAACTCGACAAGTGCTTCGATAGCATTCTGTAGACGGCTCGTGGGAATCATTTCGCGCTTACGCATCCCGTAAAGCAGGAGCAAGATCAGAACAATACCCGATATCCAGGTACACAAAAGCGTGTTAGTTACGGGGAACCCGAATATAGAGAAAATGAATTCTGGCGCGATTTTAATAGGTGGAAGTCTCCAGAGTTGCACTCGGTATCCTCCTTGATTACCGGCCTCTGCACACCCTGATCGTTGTAGATGGTTTCGTGTGGCCCGTCTATCTCTGTGTGGTTCTTAACTCATAGCGCGTGTAAATAAACGGTACGCCCCATATATTCCCGAAATCAGGCCAAGCAGCAGCCCGAACAGCAATAGTATATGATTGGTATGAAAGAAGCCATCGAGGTAGTTACCCCCGATGGTAAATAGAGCAATTGGGATGGCGATAGTGAAGCCTAGCTGTCCCATCAGTGCCAGTGGTCCCCAAACAGTGGGATAGGGTTTTTTTTCCATATGTATAACCCCACATGTCTTTTTCTCTTTTTTATTCTACCTTTTGAATTATAGCACAGGCAACAAATCGAATGCAACAGAAAAGATTAAGGTATGCTTAGATTAACTTACGCTCGCGGGCAACATTGGCGGCGTGAGTGCGGTTTTCCGCGTGTAGTTTGCCAAGGATATTGGAGACGTGGTTTTTGACGGTTCCCTCCGCCAACACAAGCTTCTCAGCAATCTCGCGGTTGCTCGCGCCGAAGGCAAGCAGCTTGAGGACTGCTATTTCGCGTGTGCTCAGGTCTTCGCGAGGTATAGCCTGCTGTAGTAGTGGTAGCGTGGGGGAGGCAGGGGAGACAGGTGTAGAGGTGGTGCGCTCTTTGCGCCCGAATTCCATCAGCAATTTGCTTGCCATTTTGGGTTGAATAAACGGCTCCCCCATAGACACCTTGCGAATAGTTGCCGCGAGTTCGTCGGCGGGTACATCTTTGAGTAGATACCCCATTGCTCCCGCTTTGACTGCCTCGAACACATAATCGTCATAATCGAAGGTGGTCAATATAATAATCCGCGCGTTCGGGTCTTGCTGTGTGATAATCGCGGTTGCCTCGACACCGTTTTTGTGGGGCATCTGAACATCCATCAGTACGACATCTGGCCCCAGCCCCTGCTGTTGTAAAAGAGTATACTGTTTAATAGCGTCCTCGCCATTCACGGCCTCGCCCACAACCTCAAAGCCATCTTCCAGTTCCAGCACGGTGTGCAACCCTTGCCGCATCAACATCTGGTCTTCGCACAAAAGAATCCGAATCGTAGGGGGCATGAATCATCCTCTCAAGAGTAACAAACAGGCATTATTTTTCTGATTATATCATGCGTTGGACGACTTCTCGTCAGGTGTGACGCGCAACTTCATCGCGCTAGTAATTGTGAGGCCAAGCGAACTCAACGAAAGCAGGGCGATACTCGCCATGAGTAGTGTTGTCCAGGGATGTGAAAAAGCAAACATGGCTTGTACACGACTGGAATTGTAGAGCAAGAGGCCAGAGAAGACAATGCCGCCCGTCGCCTCGTTGGAACCGATTCCCGCAGGAGCGTTGGGCAGGATACAGAACATGTTGTACACGGTATAGCCGAAGATCGCCATACCGAATGGCATAGCAAGGCCAACGGCCCAGAACGCGAACATGGCGAACAAGCCATCACAAAGCACGGCGACAACGGTCAGAAGCAGTGCCGGCACAAAAATTTTTGGTTGGCTCGCGCCAGCAAGCAGCGAATCGACAAAGCCAGTCGCGAAACTTTCGATGCCGCCACCGACCTGCTTCGGCAATAAACGCGTGAAAAGCTGCATAAAACGAATCGCGGCGGTACGTTTCCAGACGGCAAGCGCGATAAAAAAGATGAGTCCAACCAGCACGCTCGCGACGACGGATAGCACCAACCAGAGTTGTAGCGTCATATGCACGCCCGGTAGCAGTGGCACAATCGCCATGATGACAAGGGCCGGCATCAGGTCGAGGGCTTTGTCCATCGCGACGGTTGGCAAGGTCTGGCTAATCGGCATACCCGCTATTCGCTTGAGCATCAGGCTTTTCGCGAGTTCGCCGCCCCGTATTGGCAACAAGAAGTTGATAAAGACGCCAATCCAGAAGAGTTGCACCGCGCGTATCGTGCTTACCTTGCCAATCGGGTTGAGAAAAAGTTTCCAGCGTATCCCCCGAATACTGAACGAGGCAATAAAAATTCCGCCCGAAAGCAGGCCATAGGTGATGCCAAGCGGCGTCAGCAGTGAGGTTGTAATGGTGTGTAACGTCTCTTGTATGTTGATTGAGCGAATGGTCAGGTACAACAATACAATGCCGGCGACGAGGCTAATAACGATACGCGCTGTTGTCGAGCCAAGCGCGGTCTTCCACGCAGGTTGAGGACGCGTTGCACGCTTTGCCACAGCTTGTAGCACTGGCATCGATAGCGTCTGCTGCTTGAACGCGACGGGTGCCGCTTGCGAGGCATTGACAGCAGCCATCGCCCCCGTATGACGCTGTACCTGCATTGCTTGCATGACACCACTCAGTCGCATCAAGTGCGCTCCGCTCATACGGTTGACATCGAACGCTTCTTGTGGCAATTCGTCGTCAAGGTCTATAAAATCCGCGCCATCGGTGATGGGTATCTCAGGCAGGGTGCGCGGCTTCTGAACCACCTGATGCACTTTTCTGATTGGTCGCGCCATTACGACAACGCTCTCATGTGGCATTTGGGCGATAGGCGTAGTAGGTTGTGCTGCAACATCCGTGCGCTCCTGTTCAGGGAGAGCCGACTCTGCCTCATCGATAGCTGGAAACTCATGGATGTGTTTTACACGCCGTTTCGGGTGTAGGTGTATCGGCAGAGCCTGCTGTTCTTGCTGTTGCATGTGAACCTCTTTCACGATTTTTTGGTATTTCTGTGTATATAGCGTGTTTTATAATTTATTTAAGTTTTACATAGAGGAGTATGCTAATATCAAGGAGCATGACAGGGGCAAGCCCTGTCACTACTATACTATGCCTCGATTGCGCCACTCTTGCCTGTTGTTGACCCTTATAGATACCCGTGTTTTTGGTACCATGCTGCTGTCATTCGCATTCCCGCGTCCAGGCTCATGGCGGGTGCGTAGCCCAGTTCTGCGCGGGCCTTGTCGATGGCGTATACGCGGCTTCCCGTGAGGAACTGGACGCGGCTCCGCGTCAATGGGGCGCGTTCACCTCGCAGGCCGGGGACAACCCCGAACATGTCCGACGCGAGATTGGCGAGCCAGAGCGGAATATCCCCTTTGGGCAGTTGCCGCCCCAGCGCGTGCGCGATGGCGGTTGACAGGACTTTGAAGCTCACGGGAGCATCACCAGCGATGTTGTAGCTCTGGCCAATGGCCTCTGGTCGCTCCATACATAGTAAAAACGCCTCCGTCATGTCATCAATATAAACGGGATGAATTCGAGCTTTCCCGCCGTCAATCAGGCAGGGACGCCCCTTTTTGATTGATGAGAAAAAGCCGAGCAGGTGAAGGTCG
Source organism: Ktedonobacterales bacterium (assembly GCA_038211295.1). Taxonomy (GTDB): domain Bacteria; phylum Chloroflexota; class Ktedonobacteria; order Ktedonobacterales; family Ktedonobacteraceae; genus JBBQVS01. The sequence goes on from JBBQVS010000017.1 coordinate 30,601, forward strand.
CCCGGCCCATAGACCAGACCAGGGCGTATCACGCTGACGGGTAAGCCGTATTTCTTGTATGCGTCGAGCGCGAGCAACTCCCCCTCCAACTTGGTCGCCTCGTATGGATTGGTTGGTGCGAACGGAGCGTCTTCTGCCGCCGACACCATACCTGTTACTCCATGTACCCCCGTCGTACTACAATGGACGATGCGCTGTATCTGCGGTTGGTTCTGGCACGCGCTGAGCAGGATGCGCGTCCCCTCGACATGCGTTTCGCGATAGAGCGCGGCGGGGACGCTTGGGTGATAGAGCCGTCCCACAAGATGATACACAACGGTTACGCCCTGTACCGCGGCCTGCACCTGTGCGGCATCAGTGATTTCGCCGCGTACAATGCTCACGGCGGCACCAAATTGCGCCCGCGCCTTGTGTTCGTCGCGCACGAGCACCCGTACACTATGATGCCGCCGCAGCAGTTCACGTGTGAGGGCGGCACCGAGAAAGCCAGTCGCGCCCGTTACGAGTATCGTCATTATTTTTTCGCTCCTGAATAGCCCTTAACGCGGATAGCATCTTCGGGGCAGGCTTCATAACAGAGAAGGCAGCGTTCACAAGCACTGTAATTGACCTTGAGCGTTTTCAAGTCGATCACATTGGGCAGAGGGCAGGTCTCGACGCAGACGCCACAACGCGTACACTTGTCCTCTTGAATTTTGGGCCGTGTGCCAACGAGGCCGCTACCATATAGTGTGGTACACAGGTGTTGTCCACGTTTCGCAAGCCAGCTAAAGGGATAATCTAATGGAAACATGAGCCAGAAAACAAACTTGTAGAGACCTTTCTGGGCGGGCAGGCGAAACTTCTTAATGATGCCAACATTCTCGCCCACGTTTTCCCATATGGGCTTGCCAAGCTGCTCAAGGGCCAGCTTGAGATGCGGAATGGCACGCGGGTTCACGTCCACAAGCTGGCAACAGGCGAGGTCAACCGCGAGGCTATCGCGTCCGGCTACCAGCACTTGCAGATCGGCTTTGTCGCCATAAAGCGGCCCTTCGCCATCTTGTCCCATGCTGCCGTCAACGATGTTCAGGTCTGGTTTGATGCCCAGGTTCATATCTACGATGCTCTGGTCAATGCCAAAAGAATGCATGGCACGACGGTCTGGTTTTGGCAGGATGCCCATGATATTCTTCATGCTCAACGTCATGGTCGAGACAACATGCGTTTTGAGGACAGGCAGGTTGATGAGGCGTGCTTCCTGTAATATGCGCGGCGTGTGATAGCGGCGTAATTTCTTCGCGCCATCGGGTTGTAGTTCCATCCACGCATCTCCACCTTCGGGGTCCATGAGCAGGATACGGATACCGTTCTCGGCGCAGAACTTCTCGACGCCAAGAATGGTGTACGTCGCGTCGCGGTCAAACTCGGTGCCAGGGGTTTCGCATAGCACAGGCTCGGCACCACAGGCGCGAACTTCGGCGGCGACAGCTTTGAGGACGGCGAAGCTGGTGGTAGAACCCGATGCCGCGTTGCGGCCCGCGACAAAGTTGGGCTTGAGAATGGCGATTTTCGCGCCACGTATGACCGATTCCATGCCGCCAAGCTGCTCGATCACACGGTGCGTTGCAGCTTCAATACCATCAAATGTACGTGTGATGGCGACGGTATGTGTTGTATCACGCGTGAGGGGTGTTGCTAACATGTCTTGTCCTGTTCCTCTCGTATATATTTTGTATAATGCGGTGTATTCTTGTCCAGTACGCTATGTTACTGGATAGTATGGTATAGGTTTGCGTAGTGCGGTGTACTGAATTTCTCTCTTTTCAATTGCGTCCATTCTCAGTATGCGGAATGCCTACAACAGGGTGTGGCAACCGATGTTTGACCTCGAAGACCTGAATTACCAGATCGTGCGCGTGATCTTTCGCGCGAAATTCCGCCCGTAGCACGGAGGCGTTGAGGGCATCGTCGATAATCTTAAAGGTCGCTTTGTCCGCTCGAATATCGTTGAGCATTTCAGAGTCGGCGACGATATAGTCGATGCGATCCCAATTTCTGGCGAGCAGTACGTCTTTAATCGTGGGGTCGCTGGCGACGTTCTGGTAGACGTGTGCGTAGGGATAAGTCGCGCCATCGCCGACGCCCGCCCCGTCAGGTTCGCGCAAATCCATGTACAGGTAGCTATTAATAACAATAAAGTCATTGTGTGGCACATGTTGACGCACCCAGGTAATCGCCTTGTTCTGGGCAGAGGTCGGATGTTGCGTAAAAATTGTAGTTGAGTTCAGAATATCGTAAGGCACAAGGGCCGCGATTACGCCCAGGATAAGCACCACCCGCACCGCGTCGAAGCGCACCAGTTTTCCCAGCCAGTTTGTGAGCGTATGTACCATCATCGCGCAGTTGATGGCGATAAGCGGAATAAGCGGAATAAGATAAAATGAGAGTACAACACCGCCGCGTATCAGGAGTAGCCAGAAGCTCAGAGCAAGCAACGCGACCAGCAGGTGTTTGCGGTGCCACCAGCCCGTTATCACGTTGAACCCGGTAGCGACAAGACTACTAATAACGAGTATCCAGTCTCCATACAGCCAGTTGGAGAAACTGCTGGCGAAACTTCCCTCGGTCTGGGTGCGCTTCGTTTGACCAATCAACGTACCGAGCAGGCTCAGGTGGTTGCTATGATCCCAGGGCAGCCAGCCGGACGGGAGCAACTCGCCCTTTAGCACGGCGAGCAGAAGAAAGGCCGAGCCAACCGCGAGCATGGTATAGGTAAAGGCGACCAACGCGAACTGACGTTGAAATTGCGTTGTGTGCAGCCAGACGGCGTAAATCATCGTTGGCACAAACAGCAGAAAAACTTCTTTTGAGAGAATTGAGATACCCAACGCGAGCGCGGACAGCACAATGTATTTCAAGCGACTATTGCCAACCACAAGTAAGTAGAGTGAGACCAGAAGCCAGAAGGTCGCGACATTATCAAGCAATACCTGCCGTTGGTAGGTAATGCTTAATGGCGAGAGCGAGAAGATCAGCATGGCAAGCAGGCCCGCGCTGCGACTCGCGCCAAAGCGACGGACAATTAGATACACGAGGAGCGAGCAACCAAGCGCATAGCCGAGCATCAGGACGCGGCCCGTGTTAAGGGCGTTGCCAAAAGTAAAGAAGCCGCCTGTAAGCTCGACCCATGCCGCGATCTGCATCCAGGCAATGGGTGGGTGTCCATAGCCGTATGCGTAGGGCCAGAGTTGCCCGTGCAGAATAGCCGACGCGCTCGCCATGTAGGTTCCCTCGTCCAGTTCGTAGCGTGGAAAGTTGAACATGTTGAGGGCGTGCGCTATGCCTGTTACCAGCAGGCCAAGCACGACAACCAGCGTCTCAAGCCACATCGGAACGGGTATCTGCCCCTTTTTGTTGATTGGGTTGATTGGCGAGATCGAGGGCATCATACGCGTTTCGCTGTTTGCAACCCGCTTTTCCTGCTGTGGCATCACGCGGGGCATTGTCGCGAGCAAGCCCTTTGAACGGCGCAATGGGTTGACGTTTTGGCCGACACGGTAAACGGTGCGTAAGAAAAAGTCTGGCGTCCTATAGAGAATGAGGTTGCTTTCCTCATGTGTTGGTGGTGTCTGGTCGCGAACATTCTGCTTCGCACGCCGCAACAGGCCCGACCCGCTACCAGACGGGTTGACGCCAAAGCCGACTTTGCCCAGCGAAGGCAGGCGCACAGGCGGAATTGCTGGCGACTGCTGCTCTTCCGAGGAAGGCGTTTCTTTATAAAATGTGGTCATACGGTATTACTCGCTTCTTCCTATGCGGCGGCCTTGCCGCGATGCTGTCCAATATGCGCCGTTTTCTCCCAGTTCGTCGTCCCCTTCGCGTAGCGATAGACGGCGCGGATAGCTCCCAGGCTCAAAAGAAATTGATAGGGGAAGAACGCGGCCATCATAATCGCCGCCTCGCGCCAACTCCATTTGCGCTTGTGGGCCTTCAAAAACTCGTGCAGACCCGCGAGATCGATAAAGGCCGCCAGTACAAAGCAGTAGAGTGGCAAGTACGTGAGCATGGCGAGCCAGAGTGGAAGCGCGACAAAGAAAAACATGAGAATAGAGACGGGGATGAGCAAGGCAAGAAACGCCTGTACCTGTGGCAGGATAAGCACGTAGAGAGCGAGCAGACGTTGCGCGGGCGTCTCCAGCTTCAGCCATTCGCGCTTGAACAATATCTGGATAAAGCCCTGATTCCAACGGGTGCGCTGTTTGATAAATTGTGCTATCGTGTTTGGCGTCTCTTCGCGCGTGACAAACTCATCGTCGTAGATAATGCGAATGCGGGCGTGTGAAAGGCTCAGGCGAATACCTAGGTCGGCGTCCTCTGTGAGCAGAGTTTCATCCCATCCGCCAAGCTGCTCCATCAGTTCGCGCCGTACAAACACGGTGTTGCCACCAAGCGGGGTGATGCCGACACGGGCGAAAAAGTGCATGGATGATTTGAACCAGAAAAAGTATTCTAGCACGTTGAGGAAACAAAACCATTTGGTGTTATGATTCATCAACTGCACGCCGCTTTGCACCACATCGACATCTTCATCCAGCATCGTGGTATTGATGATGTTGAGAATGTCTGGGTGCGGCTCGTCCTCGGCATCGAAAATTGTGATAACGTCGCCCCGCGCAACCTGTAGCGCGTGATTGAGGCCGCGCGGCTTGCTCGTTGGCTTGTTGTTGTAAATGAGCAATTGCACGTTCGGGTCGCCCAACTCGTCGATTTTGGCCTGTGCCTCCGCAATCGTGCCGCTATCGTCGTCGCTACAGATCGCGATAATCTGAAGTAGTTCCGTTGGGTAGTTGAGGTCATAAACCTTCTGGATGGTTTCGCGGTACACGTCTTCTTCGTGACGGGCCGGCAACATGATGGTAAAGGTCAGGCACGGGTCACGGTAAACCGTTGGCGCGTGGTTGAGCCATGCGTGTTCCGGCGACTCCCAGATGAAGAGGCGCAAGCGGATATTGAAGATGGCCTGCACAGTCATAAAGAGAATGATGAGCAGGTACACGCCTTCAAGTATCGGCATCAGCATGGCGAGCGCGAGTGAAACCACTCTTGTTCTCCTTTCTTACTAGCAGGGACTGTAGGGAGATAACGGGTCGCGGCTATGCCCGCACACAGTATGCATGACAGGCGCGACGTAGGCGTCATTGACGGCTTGCGCGACAAAGCTATAGGTGTCGGAGGCCGTCGGTTGCTCACGATGAATTGTTAGGACAAGCACGCTATTGGGCGCGAGGTGTACGTCTTGAGCAGGCCACGAACTGTAGCCAAAGAACTGATTAGTCGGGCGAATTTGCGCGATCTGGGCATCATACGATTTGTTGACAAACAGCAAGCTGAGCGTCTGCCGCGCGTCGTCTTCGGTAGCGTAAACGCTGATCGGGTCGCGCTGAAGCGAGAGTGGCACAAGGTTCTTTTGCAGGTGTGAGAAGAGTTGCGTCACGCTTCCCATCGCGGTAAGCTGAGTGCCATTCGCGGTGAAGAGCGGATAGGGGCGCGGCACGTCCGCCGCCACTGAAAAGAAGCCCACATAGTCCACTTGCTGATTGAGCAGGGTTCCCAATGTGTCGGCCCACCAGAGGGCGGCCTGCCCGCGCGAAGGCGGGGCGTACTGACTTGGATTTGTGTTAATCTCCGTGACACCAATTGGCAGATCGCGCCCAAGCGTCTGCTTCACAAGTGTACGTAGAGGAGGCAAGAGATAATTCCACTCGCTGGTACTGCTCATCAGAAGGGCGGACGACTGGTTGGTATTGTTGAACTGATAGCGGTGTAGTGAAACGCCGTCGAGCAGGTGAAAGGGCAATGAGTGCGCCTTTTCGTATGCCGCCACACCTTTGAGAAAGCCTTCCATCCACGCCTCGCCATTGTCGTCAGAGGGGCCAAACCCGATGCCATAAAACTGGCTTATTTCGGGGCCAAGCACTTTGATCGAACGGTCACTTTGATGCATCGCGATAGATTGTTGAACAAAAATGGCGGTATACTGCTCAACGGTGAGTTTTTTGGGCATGTTTGGTTGTAACAGGTCTGGCTCGTTGCCCACCGTCCAGAACTTCACGGGATGAAAGGGCGCGTTGTGGGTCGTGCGTTGCGTGCTGTGCGGATTGTTCATGTAATCAACCCATGCGCCAGCATAGGCCGCGCCACTCGCGACACTCGTGGTCAGGTCGGTTGGTTGTCCCGCGATAGGGCCGCTAAGATGTGTCTGAAGCATCCCGTCGCTATCGGTCTCGGTGAGCATTCGGCTAAAGTCGTCAAGTTGCCTGTGTGAGAGAACATGATCTTCGCCCCAGTTGCCGCCGGGGTAGCGCAAAAGTTTGACGTGCATCGCGCGCAAACTGCTGCTCAAGAATGGCGTATAGGAGTTCATAAAGCCTTTACTAATGCCATCAGCTGAGTCGGTATTGGCAAGTGGAAAGATATTTGTGCCTAGTACATATGGGCTAATTGGCTTTGCCTGCACCTGTCGCAGGTCAAGCACCGTCCCCTGTTGGCCGGCGAGGCGTAGTTGTAGCTGGTCGTTGGCACCACTGGCAACCGCGCCAAAACGGAGCGCGGCGAACATGAGCGCACTCAGCAACAGGACGCTCATCACCACAAGCACCGCGCGTTGTCTGCTTGACCGCGCACGCTTAGGTGCAAGCTCTTTCCAGCCCAGACGCTCCTGCTGCGGCGTCCGTGCAGACGATTCATTCTTAACTGCCATACGACCCTTCCTCTATAGCTATTCTGTACGCGCTCTCTACAAGCGGTAAAGCGTGGCCTCTACTTCTGTACTATCGGCACGATGCTATGAAGCCTGTAGAAAGTCTTTGCTAAAAAGAACGTCGCGGCATGGGTGAATAGGGGTGACAGGGCGAGGGGAGCATGGTGGCGAGAGGGGCGGGGGGACAGGGGATGGGACAGGGGATGGGGATGGGGCAGGGGCAGGAGGGGCAGGGGCAGGGGGGACAGGAGGGGCAGGGCGAGAGGGGGAAGGAGAAGCATGACGGGGGCAAGCCCCGTCACTACTATATACGGGGGAGCGTGGCAAGCCACGCTCCCCTGCTATTCTTCCAACATACCCCTTGCCTCCGCTATACCTTTTGATGCTCCAGCTCTCTTACGTGATGTTCCGCCTCTCTGGTTGCGGGGAGCACGGTACCGTCGGGCAGGGTTAGGCCGTGTGAGAAGCGGCGAATGTCAATGTAGGCCCGATCAATGCGTTCCTCAATGGGCAGGGCGTTTATGCGCTCGTTGAGGTCGTCGTCGTCGCCTGCGTACAGCAGGAAGCCCTCCAATCCTTGTAGCATCTCGCATTTCTCGCGATCATTGACCACTCCATAGATCACCAGACACAGACCTGTGAGGCCCGTCGGGGGGCGGGTCGTCGGGCAGGTCTGGCAGGGGTTGTGTCACCTTCGCACGCGGGACAGGATGGACAGGGCGAGCAGTTTCTGGCGTATCGACAATCTCCATGTATATATCCATCACCACTTCCATCGCTTGAGTGCCGCCCACAAGCGGAATGAGGGACTCCTTGAGGCCGTTCAGGTCGCGGTAACGGGCCTCTATCGAGTCGTGGGAGGCGACGCTGGCGGGCTGGTCGAACATGCGGCGCACGGCCTGACATTCTAGCTCAATGCGCTCGCGTAGACACGCAACCTCGCTTCTATTCTCTCTCTGTGGCATTGCTTTCTCTTTCCTTTCTTTCCACTAATAGCATTTGACGCCGTGTTGCGTTTTGATGCGAATGCCGCGTAGCTCTTCGAAGCGTATCTGTCGCCCGGCGTAGCGGGAGAGGACGGTAAGGATGCTCTGAGCGAGAAACTCCTCCATGCGTGTGCCGCTCTCCAGACGCTTGACGAACATGGGGTGGATGTGTGCGTGCTGGGCGATGGTTTCGCAACTGGCGTTGTAGCACTGGCGAAATTGCTTGAACGTCGGGCGCATGTCGCCTCCCATAAGAGGCAAAGGCATGGTGTCATCGGTATGCATGATGGTTTTTCCTTCCGTGCTTGACGCAACGGCCCCCCCTGATGCTACAATGCAAGGTATGGGAGCCTGTTGACTTTTTTAATGGTGGGACAGTCCTATTGGGCTAGTCTTGTGTGAACAACGAGGCTAGCTTTTTCGTTCCTCTTTCTATAAAAAACTACGTTTATAGATGCGCTATGAAGTTCTCCAAGTTGGCTAAGACATAACTGTGGCAACACTCTATCTTGCTTTCCTTCTTACAAACTTCATCGCGCATGTAAGTATCATAACTCATAACTCATTCAATGTCAATACTTATACACTACTATTGTTTCTAATGTATTCTTATAACTTTTTCAGTTGACTATACTGAGTTAGCGTGATATTATTTAACCGAGACTAAAGTTTTTATTGGTCTCTAATCTTGCATAGGATGTGAAGGTCATGGCAACACTCGACGAATTGATTACCGAGGCGGGATTACGAAAAACAGAACTTGCCCTTGAATGTGGGATAAATCCGGCGACGATTAGTCGTATCAGTCACGGTGATTCAACGACAAGGGTCACTATCGTTAAAATGGTGAGGGTTCTTGAGAAGTATTTGAATCGTACTATCGATATTGATAGTATCGAGGGTTTGAACATTTCAAAACGATAGTGTGGGGCATGACAGGGGCAAGCCCTGTCACTACTATATACTGGACTGGAGACATAACTGGTGTATGGTAGTGACGGGGCTTGCCCCTGTCATGCTCTCTTTCGTTCCCGTCATTGTTCCTGATTCCCGTTGCGAATTCTCTTCTCTCTGTCGCGTGCAGTTTGCCGTTGACGTGTGCTACTTGCGGTGTATGCCAGATTCGGGTAAACTGAAAGATACGACATCCCTACAGACGAAGGAGCAACGTGACCTCATGACTGACAGTTTGAATGTAATCAGCACATTTCAGTTTTCGCCGACTTCACTGGAGAAGTTGCGCGAGGCTGCCGACGCCGAAGTCCTATGTATCACAAACAATGATGAGTTTCTCACGAGGTTGCAGGAGGCCAATGTACTCTGCTCCTACTGGGTTCCCGATGACTGGCGCACACAGGCAAAGCGGTTGCGCTGGCTCCAATGTTCTGGCGCGGGCGTGGATAGCCTGCTCGCGACGGGGATACTGGACGCGGAAAGCGGGGTCGCGGTGACGACGGCGGTTGGCATCAACACAACGCCCATCGGTGAGTATGTGTTTGGGAGCATGTTGATGTTCAACCGTACATGGTCGGAGATGGTGCGGCTGCAAGACCGTCGCGTCTGGCCTCGGAGCGTCAACTGGTATAAATTGGGGAGGCGCGAACTGGCGGGTCAGACGCTGGGCATTGTCGGCTTAGGGAGTATCGGGCGACGCGTCGCGCAGTTGGGACGCGCGTTTGGAATGCAGATTGTAGCGACGCGTCGTACAGTACAAGCGGGCGTGCAAGACCCTGATGTCGATCAGTTGTATCCAAGTGAGCAATTGCACGAGATGTTGGGCAGGAGCGATTATATCGTCATTTGCGTTCCACTTACGCAGGAAACAGACCATTTGATTGGCGAGGCCGAGCTACGGGCAATGCGGCCCCACACTTACCTTGTCAATGTCGCGCGTGGGCGTGTGATCGATGAGCCAATTCTGGTTCGCGCACTTCAGGAAGGGTGGATCGCTGGCGCGGGTCTCGATGTGACTGAAGAGGAGCCACTGCCAGCCGAGAGTCCGCTTTACACCATGCCAAACGTGATTCTGACACCCCATATTTCCGGTGTGAGCGTACACTATGATACACGACTCACCGACCTGTTCGCCGAGAATTTGCGCCATTTTCGCATGGGTGAGCCATTGCGCAATCGCTATGAGGCCACACGTGGGTATTGATAGAGCAAAATGGGCGTGATACGTCGCGCCTATCGCCCTTAAATTTGTACATATCAATTCGCAGCGAATAGAATAGGGGTATGATTTGTTCTCATTATAAAGAAAGGAATTATCATGAGTAGAAACTTTGGTGTTGCCGATGTGTTGGGAGCCGAAGCTATCGGGGAACCGGGGCAACGCCGCTTTCGTATCTTTGTGCAGTCGGCGCGTGACTCCGCGTTGATGTGGATGGAAAAAGAGCAGTTGAACAGTCTTTCGCTCGCGCTCGACCGTTTTCTGGCACAGGTGACGGACGGGCAGGTATTGCGAACAGAGGCTCAGGCGGGTAGTCGTCCAATCGCGGCGGGCATCCCTACGGATTTTCCAACACAGCCGACCTACGAATTTCAGGTTGGGCAGATAAAGATTCACTATGACGAGGGTTCCACGCGTTTTCAGCTAAGCGCGGTTCCACTTCAGATTGTGATGGAGCGAGACGAGCCGCAAGTTGTGATGGACGAGGATCAGGCACTCTCGTTTCTCTTTACACATCGGCAGGCACAACATTTGTCGAGCACCATCGCGCAGGTAGTTGTATCGGGTCGCCCAGTCTGCCCTCTCTGTCGAACACCGCTTGACGGTAGCTCACACGCGTGTATCAAGCAGAATGGGCATCGTGAGATCGTGCAGATAGCGGAAGAGGACGAGGATGAGTAAAGCTGTTGGCGCAGGGGCTTGAGTTATCACGCTCTTTATACATTTCGAGCGTAGCAAAAGCAAGCCCCACACATTTACAATACTAGGTGTGAAGTATATGCGAACTGATAACGTGCGACAAGGGTCATTCGACGCAAAGGTACTTATTGGCTTTTTGAAGATAGTTTTCTTCGTTGGCCTCAATCATAAGTTTGTGTAGCACCACGACATCGGCGTCTGGTAGGCTTTCCACTGGCTGTAGGCATAATCGCATGATCGCTCGTCCGTTTTCCACAACCTGAACGTAGCCTTTTACACGAGGCACACGGTAGACGCGACGTGGCTCCGTCGGGCTAGGAACTTCAAGATATCCCTGCCAGATGAGTTGGCGAACCTGTTCGGGCGTTAAGATAGCACGGAGCAGGTCGGCGGCCCTTCGTTCGGAGCGCGACCATCCCTTGAGATATGGTTGAAAGATCAGCCATAACATAGGGGAGATGGCGAGAGCGATAACGATCCACCCCAGAGCGGTGAGCAACTGGGGAAGTGGAATCATCCGCCGACGACTCGCGGAACCATGACAATCTGTTCTGCGGTAGCGTCAAAGTGTTCGATGCGCTCGACTGGTTTGCCGGGAGCCACGCGAAACGCGGTTGCGCCTTTCGCACGCTCCTGGGCGAAGATACGCTCGGCTTCGCGGACGGCGGCAACTGCTTCGGCATCGCCTGTAAGTGCCTTCTGCCCATCCCAACTGAGGCGATCATCGCCACGTCGTGACATTATACGTAACATTCCCACAGTTGTTTCTCCTTCGTGGTCTAACTATTCAGCGTGAACAGCCTTGTCAACATGTACTGATAGATTGTTACTTCCCTTGAGTACAGATTTGCCTCTGCAAGATGCGTTTGGTCAAGCCTGTTGTACTATCAATTGTACGGAAAAGTGAGGCAATAGTCAATGGGTAGAGATAGGAAATCAGGCAGGTGTTATTTTTTCGCGGTCACATATGCGACACCCGCGACTGCTGGCCCACTATATGTTCCAATAACCGCCCCGATTTTGTAGTGCCGCATCTCGCCCCCATAGACAGGTTTTAGCACATCCGAGAGCTGTTGCCCAACTGGCGCGTCTGATTCCACAATCGTGGCACCTTCGAGCGGGCCAGCCTCGGCGATGAGCTGCGCGATACGTGCGAACGCTTTTGTGCGCGTGCGGGGCCGCTCTATCGGCACCACAACGCCTTCTTTGAACGAGAGAATTGGTTTGATGCTGAGAATGTTTCCGACCAGTGCTGACGCCGCGCCGATGCGCCCGCCGCGACTCAGGTATTCCAGTGTGTCCAGCGCGAACAGAATGTGAGTACGGGCAAGACGGTCAATCGCGTTCGCTTTTATTTCCGCCAGCGACATGCCTTGCTTCGCCTCTTCCACCGCCTTCATGACGCTGTAGCCAATCCCAACGCTGACACTTTTCGAGTCGATGAGTTCAATCGGGACTCTTTTATACTCTTCCGGCAGAGCATCACGGGCGGTGGACGCGGACTGATAGGTGCCGCTAAGCTTTGAGGTCAGCAGAATAGCGACGATGCTCTCGGCACCCTCGTCGATCAGTCGTATAAACGCCTCTTGAAACGCGCCGGGTGCGGGTTGCGAGGTTTTAGGAAGTGCTTTACTGGTCTGGAGTTTCTGGAAAAAGCCCGCGCTATCCAACTCTACGCCATCCAGAAATGCATCTTCCCCAAAAAATACGGTGAGTGGCACAATTGTTATGCCCAGTGACTGCGCCAACGCTGGCGGGATGTCTGCGGTACTATCGGTAAGTATACGAACTGCCATGACCAAGTTGCTCCTCTAATGCGGTTTGTGTGTGCGACATCGACGTGCTAGCAACGCGGCCTCTGTGTAGAGTGAGTTGGTAGCGTGAGTGTCGGACAGTAGGCTCATTCTGCCGAAACGATGTAGGCGTAGTACGGTTGCCCACCGTTGACGACTTCGATTTCAAGATGTGAATATTGTTGCTTGATGCGTTGCGCGGTCTGTTGCGCTTCTGTGAGCGTGATGTCTTCTCCGTAGTACAGCGTGACTATCTCGTAGCTATCTATACTCATGCGGTGGAGTGTATCATAAATGACGCGCTCCATGTTTTGGCCCGCGATGGTAAGATTGCCGTTAATCAATCCGATGTAATCGCCCTCGCGCACACGCACACCGCCGATCTGCACGGTTCGCACGGCGGTAGTGATTTCTGCGGTCTGGATGTGTTGCGCCGCCTCAGTCATGGCTTGACAGTTTGTGGGGAAGTCTGCGTCATAGTTGAAGCTCAAGAGAGCGGCGATACCCTGTGGTAACGTGTCGCTTGGCACAACGTAGACCTCTTTGTGCGAGAGACTCACGACCTGTTGTGCGCTAAGAATGACATTGCCGTTATTTGGCAGGATAATTACATGCTCTGTAGGCGTAGCATCGACGGCGGCTAGCAATTCCGCGATGCTGGGGTTCATTGTCTGTCCACCGGAGACAAGCGCGTTAACGCCCAGTTCTCGATACACCTGTTCAAAGCCTGTGCCGGAAACAACGGCGACAGTCGCGGTATGTGAGACTTGCGTCTCTTCTCGCGCGTCGTCGGCATGTTCGGCCTTGCTTGCCGCTTCGTAGCTGAGGCTTTGTGCTTGCAGGTTCTCGATATTGATATCCATAAGACTACCGAGGCTAACGCCGTAATCGAGCATTTTGCCGGGTGCTGCCGTGTGTGTGTGAACTTTGAGCAAGCTTTCGTCTCCCGCGACGACGGTTGAGACGCCGCCCATGTCAATGATTGTTTGTCGGATGCTCTCGATGTCTAGATGCTTGCCGTACAATAGGAAAACGACCTCATAGCCAAATTCCTCTTCGACGGTAACGCGCCCTTTCTTAAAATGTTCCTCGGACGCGGTTTGCGTGGGAGCGTCGGGTAGAGTGCTGGTGGACATGCTGTCGCCCGCTTCGCCGCGGATATAACGCCAGATGCCCTCTAGGATGGTGCAGAAGCCCTGACCACCAGAATCGACCACGCCGGCTTCTTTGAGCGTGGGCAACAGATCGGGTGTTCGCGCCACCGACTGACGGGCCGCGAGTACCGCTTCCTGCATCAGTGCGACAAGGTCATCGCCACGTTCCGCGCTCTGCTTCGCGGCCTCCGCCGTTTCGCGTACTACCGTGAGAATGGTTCCCTCGACGGGCCTGATAACGGCGCGATAGGCCATACGCGAGGCTTCTTGAAAGGCGTTGGCAAGGTCGGTTGCGGTGAAGGTGCTTTTCTTGTCGAGACCCTGGGCCAGGCCGCGGAGAATTTGTGAGAGGATGACGCCGGAATTACCACGCGCCCCCAGCAACGCACTGTGCGCGATTTTCGCGGCGACGGTGCCGGCGAGCAACTCCGTGCTGGTTTTGATGTCGCGCACGGCGGCTTGCATGGTCGTGGACATATTCGAGCCGGTGTCGCCATCCGGTACGGGAAATACGTTTAGAGCGTTGATAGCTTCACGGTGTTCCTCTAGCCAGTCTGCTCCGGCGAGCATGGCCTTGCGAAGGTCCTGTCCGTCAAAAACACTGATCCGTCGAGGTCGATGCCGTACTGCCGCCCCCACGACTGCGGTCGGTTCGGTGGGGCGTGCTGATTGTTCCTGCATGATTGCTCCCTGTGTTACTTCTTTTCCTGTCTCAAGCCCTGCACATTCACGTTGACCTGTGCTACGGGGACGCCTAACATCTTTTCCGTCGAGAATTTAACGCTACTCATGATGTTGTGCGCGATCTCCGATATCCGTAGTCCATACTCCAGGACAACATAGACCTCAATCGTAATCTGGTCATTGACGGGCCGCACCTCTACGCCTTGATTGCCCTGCCCGTCCAGCAACAGAATCGCTTGCCCATTACGCAGGCGTGGGGACGCGAGGCCCACAACGCCATAGCACTCATAGATCGCCTGGACCGCGATACTATGAATAGCATTTGGCAAGACTTCTATCTTCCCCAGGGGACGTACTCCATGCTGTGGTTGAATCGCAGACGACTTTGCCATGACATGTTTCTCAACTTCTTTGTTTCTCTGGTTGTTCCACTCTTGCCAAATTGCCCGGTATGCGTTATACTCGCACAAACGAGGTAGCATGTGTATCGGGTCATGGGTATTGGCATAATGTCGGGTTATTATCTGAGATTGAAAATACCACAGGCCCTGCTGATAGTCAAGTAAACCGTGCGAAGCGATGCAAGGCTTTCCAAAAAGACCGCCAAAAGGGTTACGTTGAACTGAGCATGACAGGGCAAACTCTGTCACTTCTATAGAAGACGAACCCGCGTGACAAAGCCACGCACCTCAGCATTGTACAGGAGTGGTGGCAGGGTTTGCCCTGTCATGCTCAGTTCATCATGGTAATTTAGCATCCATTCATAGGAAGGAAAAACAAAATGGCAGCAGGTCGTTGTGAAATTTGCGAGCGCAAGCCACTATATGGCAACAATGTGCCACACTCGCAGCACCGCACACGTCGTCGCTTCATCTTAAACGTGCAGCATCGCCGCATCGAAGTTAATGGAACACACAAAACCGTGAACATCTGCACGCGCTGTATGCGTACCATGAACAAAATCCCTAAAGAGCGATAAGCAAAAGGGAGCGCGAGGGAAATGGGGGGCAAGCCTGCATGATGGGGGTGATGGGCGCATGATGGGGGCAAGCCTGCATGATGGGGGCGATGGGCGCATGATGGGGGCAAGCCCCGTCACTACTATACGACGTGTTTCGCCGCTTACGCGGCTCTTACATACCGCGACTTCGGTGTATAGTAGTGACGGGGCTTGCCCCCATCATGCAGGCTTGCACCACGTCATGAACCCCTTGCACCACATCATGCGCCCATCACTCCCGCCATGCGCTTGCACTCCCTTTTCCCTCTTGCTACACCTGTTGTGCTTGCACTACGGCTATTTTTTGCCGCGCTTCAAACCGTGTGCGTAGCTGTCCACAGGCGGCGTCGATATCATCGCCCCGTTCCGCGCGGACGCTGTTGCTGATGCTGTGCTCGAATAATGCATTGCGGAAGGCGCGGATGGCTTCGGGGCCAGGGGTACGAAAGCTCGCGGTAGTGGCGTTGACGGGAATACAATTGACGTGTGCCAACTGCTTGAGCGGTGCCAGCAAATCGGCAAGTTGGTACGCGTGAATAATCGTGTCGTTCACACCACTGAGCAGCACGTACTCGAATGTGACCTGTCGCCCCGTCGTCGCGATATACTCCTTACACGCCTCAATCAGGTCGTGCAGAGGATACTTGCGGTTAATTGGCATTGTCTGGCTACGCAACTCGTCGGTTGGCGCGTGCAGCGAAATCGCGAGGTTGACCTGCAACTGCTCCTGACTCAACTTGCGAATAGCGGGTACAAGGCCAACCGTAGAAACAGTCATGTGTCTGGCCCCCAGATTGAAACCCGCGCTACTGTTGAGGATACGCAACGCCTGTAGCACGTTGTCGTAGTTATGGAGCGGTTCGCCCATGCCCATCAACACTATATTCGTGATGTGATCGATTGGGGTACTGCCTGGTAAGCCCACCGCTCGCCAGGGAGCATCGCGCAGTTGCCGCGCGAAGTAGAGCACTTGCGCCACGATCTCGCCCGTGCTCAAATGACGGTCAAAGCCCATCTGCCCCGTCGCGCAGAACGTGCATCCATAGGCACATCCCGCCTGACTCGATACACACACTGTCGCCCGTACCGTACTGTTGCCAACGGACGGATACAGCATCAGCACCGACTCGACCAGTTTGCCATCCGACAACGCAAGTAAAATCTTACGCGTGCGGTCATCTTTTGAATGCTGTTCACTCTTCACCTGCATTGGCCCAATGCTTGCCTCTTCCGCCAGACGAGTGCGGAGGGCAAGCGGAATATTGCTCATCGCCGCGAAATCAGTGACGAGTTGCTGGAAAAGCCAGCTATAGATTTGTTTCGCGCGAAACGCTGGCTCGCCATGCTCAATCAACCACGCCTGTAGTTGTGGAAGTGAGAGCGCGAGCAAGTCGGTCTTTATTGTTGTATGTGGTGTATGCGGTGTATGCAGTATGTCTATCTGTGCCATTGTTTCCCTTATGTCTCTGCGGTCATTGTTACGCACGTAGGGGCGTAATACTATTACGCCCCTACATAATTTCTGTGTGCTAGTATTTTTTCAGAAAAGCAGTATCTTTACAACTTTTTGTAGGTGCAATTCACTTTCCCGAACTGAATTGTGTCACCATCGTTAAGCGGTGTCGCTTTGTCGGGATCGAGCCGTGTATTGTTGATGCGGGTCGCATTGGTGCTATTCAGGTCGGTAAGTGTGTAGGTGGTGCCAGTGTGTTCAAACACCGCGTGTACGCGTGAGGTCGTGTCGGCCCCCTGATGATTGCTCAGGTCAACGCCCGGCTTCTCGCCGCCGAGGTCGTGATCGTAACGGCCCACAGTGACACTCGCACCACTAAGGGATAGAGATTTGCCATCAGCGAGCGTGAGGACGCCCCAGGGAGTCGTCGCGCTTGCGCTTGACTGCATGGATTGAACGGGTTGCGCGGCAAGCGTTGGCTGCGAAGCCGCGAGTTGCTGAGCGGAAGCTGTTGGCTGCCCCTGCGGATTCGTGGGAATATAGTATTGTGGTTTAGGCTTTGGTGGAGCGGGTGGCGTCTCTTGCCCCTGGACGTTGGACGGCATCATCGTCACGCGTGGCTGCGGCTGCACGGGCGGATTCTGCGTTACCGGTGGCACGTAAAGCGGCTCTGGTGCTGGCTTTGGTTGCGCGGCAACAGGAGGGGCCACGTATGGCTCGACTTTTGGCGCGGGCGGCATTGGCGGTGTCAAAGGTGGCGTGTACACCGGTACAATCGGTTTTGGTTGAACGGGTGGTGCTGGTGGTGACGCGGGCTGCGAGTAAAGTGGCGGCTGTTGCGGCGCGACACTACCGGCAGGCTTTATGGTCTGCTCAAAGGTCGAAGAGCCACAATTGGGGCAGAAAGAAACGCCCGCTTTTAACTCCGCATGACAGCTGGCACAGTAGACCTTCGCGGGTGTAAGCGAACGTCCGCATCCCGAACAAAAGGTATCGCCCGGCTCGTAAGGTGTGTTACAGTTGGCGCAACGCAGCTGGGTGGGGGTAGGCTTCGCTTCCTGCGGTTGAGGTGGTGTATACACAGGTGCAGGTGGTGTATATGCCGGTGGTTGCTGTGGTGTAGGAGGCGTGTACACTGGCACTTGCCCACCATAAGCAGGATGTGGAGCATACTGGGGCGCGTATTGTGGCGGCACAGGGCCAGCTTGCACGTTCGGCTTCTGCTGACGCACGAGGCCATCTACAATATTGAGTACTTGATTGCCCAGGCTCGCCTGACGCAAAGCACCCGCGCCTGCGGTAATCGCCAGAGGCCACAAGAAGGCAAAGCCGATGATGCCAACGGCACCAACCGCGGCTTTATCTAACCAACGTTGTTGCCCAATCGCCGCCAGCGTTCCTCCGCCTGTGCGCTGAATGGTCAAGGAGAGAGCGGCCTGTAGACCAATCAATGCCTCAAGCTCACCCCCTTTTTTAATCTGTACTAACACCTGGTCTTTTGTGCCAATCTGCTGAGTCTGATAGCCCTGAGCGGAATAGACATTCATTAAGTCCTGTGATAATCGCTCGATATCTATTTCATCTGAGTTATAAAAGCGTGCATCCATTCCCTGCTGTTCCCTCCGCTTTTTGTTTCGTTCAATTCATGCTTTTTTCGAGGCAGGCACACACATAGTCTTTGTGTGTACCCTGTACTCTATTCTACGTTGCTTCCGAGGCAAAGTTCAATTTATTTCCCCAAGTATACCACAGACGCATGTTTTGTGCGGCACTTTGAACGCACATGATATAATCGTACCCGATATGGCACGAAGACGTTTTGGAGAGCAACATGGCGATACAGAAGCAAGAACACGACACGAGCGAAGAGGGCAACGATATCTCATCACGCAACACGCTGCGGTACATCATACTCGGTTTGTTGTGGACGCACCCTATGACGGGTTACGATATCAAACAGGCGTTTGAGCGTGCGCTGGCAAGTTACTGGAACGCTGGTAACAGTCAGATTTATACAACGCTAAAGCACCTGAGTCAGGCGCGGCTCGTCGAGTCGGAAATCATTGTGCAAACAACACGGCCTAATCGCAAGGTTTATCGCCTCACTCGCGACGGACAGGCCAAGCTCGAACAATGGCTACAGGAAGATGTACCAGAGCGTTTCACAAAAGACGACTTTCTCGCCAAACTCTTCTTCTGTGGCGAAACCTCGGACGAAACCACACTTCATCACCTGCAAGAGCACAAAGAAAGCTTACTTACACAACTCGCTCACATGGAATGGGCGCGGCAACAGTACGCGACACGCTCCACCCGCCGCCCACGCCTGCTGGAGTATCAGATGCTTGTTCGCGAATATAAAGAAGCGACTCTCCGCGCCGGACTAGAGGTAACGGAACGCGCAATCACACGGTTGACAGCATTGAACTCAAACTAACTTGTAAAATGGCTAGGTGAGTAGGGTGGAGGCATGGAGCAGGCATGGCGCGGGCATGACATGGCCGACATGGGGGCATGGCGCGGGCAAGCCGCGCCACTACTATACTACGGTTCGCGGCTTGCGCCATTTGTCCCGCCGCGCTCCCTGCTGAATGGAATAAAATACCTTCTTTTCCTGTTGTAGTGAATATGTGTGAGGTACTTATACGTATCAATTACTGCTATTAACATCTCGTCACAGGCGAAGAGGGGCGATGCTCTTCATATGAATGCTAAGGAGTGCTTATGGTCAATAACGGTTACTGGAGACTTATAGGGCGCGGACTGTTGTTGCGCTGCCCCGTTTGTGGACAGGGTAAGCTCTTCAGACGCTGGTTCACAATGTACGACAGGTGTCCCATCTGCAATTTTCGCTTTGAACGCGAAGATGGGTACTTTACAGGTGCAATGGCGATCAACCTTGTTATAAGCGAATTACTGGTAGCGGTGGCAATTGTGCCATTTGCCGCGATGTCGGGCCTTAACCCCGCGATTCCCTTCTGGCCCATCATGCTGGCAGGTTTGCCCCTACCAATTATGTTACCGCTCATCTTTTTTCGTCACAGTCGCGCTCTGTGGATGAGCGTCGATCACTGGTGGAATCCACCGAACTATCGCCCACCGCAAGGAATATAACGAGAGTTGTAGGGGCATCGTTTATGACGCCTCTACAAAACCTGGTTTTCGCTTGTATTTTGCGGCCTTGTGTGCTACACTGAGTGCAGGACCATATAGCTTTATTTTTATTTCATTAAGATATACAAGCATAGACATAAGAGCATCTTTTTATTTGACTTTTACTCTCATTTGGCGGAAGTGAGAGTGGAGATAAATGCTTTTTTTAATAGAGTTTCTAGCTATGTTACACATACATGTGTAGCTTGGAGGTCCTTTTTACCTTGACAACAGAAAAAATTCGACTTGTTCCTCTGGGTGGACTGGGGGAGGTCGGAAAGAACATGATGGTCGTTGAGTACGGCGACGACATCATTATTGTAGATGCGGGCGTGATGTTTCCCGATGACGAGATGTTTGGTGTTGATCTGGTTATCCCTGATACAAACTATCTCAACGACAAGAAAAACCGTATACGCGGCATTCTGATAACACACGGTCATGAGGACCATATTGGTGCGCTCCCCTACGTTTTGCCAATGCTTGGTTTTCCTCCTCTGTACGCGACAAAGCTGACACACGGCTTGATTTCGGTAAAGCTGAAAGAGCATCGGCTCCTCGAAAAAACGCACATCACTATCGTTGAAGCAGGCGATCATGTGCGGGTCGGTAAGTCTGATGTCGAATTTTTCCGCGTAAACCATAGTATTCCCGACGCGACAGGCGTGGTTATTCACACTCCTTTCGGCACAGTAGTGCATACGGGCGACTACAAATTTGACCACACGCCCGTCGATGGTAAGCCGGCAGACATCGGTGCATTGGCACGCATTGGCAACGAAGGCGTGCTGGTAATGATGGGCGATAGTACACGTGTGGAGTCAGCAGGGTACACACCTTCTGAACGCGTTATCAACGACTCATTCGATAAGCTTTTCGCTAATGCTCCGGGCCGTATCATGATTGCGACGTTCTCTTCGTTGATCTCGCGCGTACAGCAAGTAGTGGATGCCGCCGCACGCTACGAACGCTTTGTTGCGCTTGTAGGACGAAGTATGGTCAACAATGTGCAGATGGCGGTAGAGCTTGGCTACTTAAATGTTCCCAAAGGTATGCTCATCCGTGCCGAGGACATCAACAAGTATAAGCCAGAGCAGGTAGTCGTCATCTGTACGGGTAGTCAGGGCGAGCCAACGTCCGCGCTAACTCGTATCGCCAACCGCGACCATCGCCTTGTGCATGTGCAGGCAGGCGATACTATTATTCTATCGGCAACTCCAGTGCCGGGTAACGAAAAATCGGTGAGCCGCACAATCAATAGCCTCTTCCGCCAAGGGGCCGAGGTTTACTATCAGGCCATCTCGAATGTGCATGTTTCCGGTCATGGGGCGCAGGAAGAGTTGAAGCTCATGCTGAGCCTGCTGCGACCAAAGTTTTTCATACCGGTTCACGGTGAATACCGTCAATTGATCTTGCACGCGAAGCTGGCCTATGGTATGGGTATTCCAGAGGATCACATTGTGGTTGCTGAAGACGGCGATATCATCGAGGTCTCCAACGAGGCAATCAAGATGGTCGATCACTTTGCGAACGGCAATGTCTTTATCGATGGCCTGAGCGTCGGCGACGTGGGGCAGATCGTGCTACGTGACCGCAAAGTGTTATCGCAGGATGGCATTCTTATGGCGATACTCACCATCGACAAAGAGACGGGGCAACCTATCGGATCGCCCGATATCATTTCGCGTGGCTTTGTCTATATGCGCGACGCCGAAGAGTTACTGGAAAGCGCGAAGGGGCGTGTACTTGACTCTCTGATTGGCCTTAATGGGCATTCGTCCGATTGGGCCTTTATCAAGGACAAGATCAAGCACAACCTTAGCGACTTCCTGTATGAGAAAACGCGCCGTCGTCCAATGGTGCTTCCAATCGTGGTGGAAGTCTAGGCGAGAGTTGGCACGGATAATCTCACTATGCATTTAGCAAAAATGCAAAATACGGGAAATGGAGAGGAGACCCTTGCGGTCTCCTCTCCATTTTATTATATATGTGAGGAGACCCTTGTGATCTCCTCCATGCCATGAGTTCTGGCTATTTCACGGCCTGTGTGATTTTACCCCACGCGATAGACCGACAGGCGCGTGCGTAACGCGTCGGTGAGTTGTGTGAGATGCGTCACAGATTGACGCACGTCTTGCATGTGCGCGTTGATCTCATTGGTCATACGTCGAATTTCGCCAACGGCATGTACAACGAGGCGCGAACTTTGTACCTGTGTGTCAGCTATAGCGCAAATGTTTTGCACAAGAGTCGCCATGTGCTCGGCAGACGCATCAATCGCATAGAGCATTAGTCCTGTTTGCGTAACTAGTTCGGTCTGGTCTACAACCTGCTGCGTGTTCTGCCCAACACTCTGCGCGGCGGTTATGGTCTCTTGCTGAATGGTGCGAATATAGCTTCCCACTTTGCGCGACGCCTCGGCGCAATGCAGTGAGAGTGTGCGTATCTCTTGCGCGACCACCACAAAGCCCTTTCCGTGTTCACCCGCGTGGGCCGCCTCTATCGCGGCGTTCAACGCGAGTAGATGCATTCGTGCGGTCAGGTCGGTAACAGAGTTTAGCGTCTCGTTGACCTCTTGCCCACTCTCGCCGAGATGTTTCATTGTGCGCTCGGACTGTTGCGTCGCCTCGCGTACCTTGCCCATTCCGTCGATTGCGCGATCAACAACCTCTTGCCCTGCGTGTGCCGCTTCGGTTGTTTCGAGTGCCATCTGCACCAGATTCGCCGCGCCATCCGATACCTGATGAATAACGGTTGCAAATGTATCAATCACCTGCGAAATACGCAGCACTTGCTGATTTTGCCGCTCTGTATCGTGGGCAAGCACGTTGGCGGTGTATTGCACATCGCGTGCATGTTCATCAACCGCTTGCATTACTTGCTGTGTTTCGCCCATAATGCCGCGAATTTCGTGCATCGTGCTATTGATTGCCTCACCAATTGGATGTAACTTTTGGTGCGTTGTGCGTACCACTGTGTTCAGCTCGCCGGCACGAATGCGTTCCATGTCTTCTCGCAGCTCTGCGATGCCCACTTCAAGCGCGATACGCTCACGTTCACGCTCCTGAAAGATGTTGGCATTATCGATTGCGATTGCGGCCTGTTGCGCGAAGAGTTCCACAACCTCGATGCCTTCGAGCGTTGGCACTTTACCATCTTCGGGGTTGTCCAGAGACAGGAAACCAAGTAACTTCTGCTCGCGCGGACTCACAAGCGGAGTAAGCAGACAGTCCTCGGTATGCCAGACATCCGTCGCACTTTCCATCACTACAATATCTGGACTGCCAAACGTTATACCCGCGAGCACGTCCAGATGTTCATGCGAAATAAAATAGCTCTGACTTCTACAAAATTCTGGTTGCATCAACCTGTGCATCTGCTCAACAGACACTGGATTTGCACGAATGAGGCGTTCGGCCTCTTCAGAAGCACCAGCGAACGCGACGGGCGAGGTATACTCATTGCCATCTTCAAGCAGATTGATAACAAGGATACGAAATCCTGTACACGTGCTGATAGAAGCGGCGATGCAGTGCAGCACTTCCTTGAGATCGATAGTGGCCCGCAAGAGGTTGCCCAGGCGCAGTAGCTCTTTAACCTGCTGCGTCCGTTGTTGTGCCTCATGAAGGTGAGTACGGGAGGTCGTGGTGAGCGCGTGGCGATGCAGAACGCTCTGCTTATCCGCTGATGGGCGAATACGAACACGGACGGGAATAGCAGTGTTGGGCGTTTTTTGCTCTTGCATTCGTTGCTCTCACTTGCCTTGTCTATACTTTTGCGTCGTCAATTAAGTTTTGACATACGCAAATAGGATACCATATAGCGTCCTTCGCGTACCAAAACGTAGTATTTTTGGGTAAGTGAGTGGAAAGATTTAGAGCAGCGAAATTTGCCAATCATGCCTCCCACCTGCCGATCTACCATCTCCCCATCTAGCGACGCAGGGCAATGACGTAGGGAGTGTAATACCCACGCAGGGCGCGGGTGATACGGCCAACGATAAATGTGCCTTCGGGCCGATGTTCCTCGTGTTCGATATAGCCGCGACGGTGAAAAAGTTCTACAAGATCGCCCTTTGTGAAGGGAACCAGAATTTGTACGGTGTCCATATTTTCCGCCAACACTTGCGCGATTTTTTCACATAGCGCATCCAGGCCCAACTCTTTGAGCGCGGAGACCGCGACAGCGTTAGGGTAGAGGGTAATGTCAACCTCCGTCGGATTGTCGAGCAGGTCAATTTTGTTGAGCGCGGTAACGCGGGGCTTCTCCTCGGATACAAGGTCGCGTAGTACCTCGTTGACCGTCTCGCTTTGCTCGATTGCGTTCTCGTGCTTGACATCCACCACTTCGAGTAGAATGTCGGCGTCCATGACCTCTTCAAGCGTGGCACGGAAGGCCGCGATCAACTTTGTTGGCAGCTTTTGAATGAAGCCAACGGTGTCGGTCAATAGTGCCTCTTGATTGCCGGGTAATGT
The DNA here is from genome assembly GCA_038211295.1 of Ktedonobacterales bacterium. Classification (GTDB taxonomy): domain Bacteria; phylum Chloroflexota; class Ktedonobacteria; order Ktedonobacterales; family Ktedonobacteraceae; genus JBBQVS01. Next base: position 54,913 of record JBBQVS010000017.1, read on the forward strand.
AACCTGACGGGTGACGGGATCGAGCGTGGCGAAGAGTTTATTTTCCGCCAGCACGTCGGACTGCGTAAGCACATTGAATAGCGTTGACTTGCCCGCGTTGGTGTAGCCAACAACCGCGACGACGGGAATAGCCTGAGCCATACGTTGCTGACGATGAATGAGCCGTTGGGCGCGTACCTCTTCGATAGCTTCCTTGAGTTCGGAGATACGCCCGCGAATACGTCGCCGATCAATTTCGAGCTTTGTCTCACCAGGGCCGCGCACACCAATTGAACCACCTGCACCTCCTGTTCCACCGGAGCCACCCGCGCTCGCGCCGCGCGAGCCACCGGCTTGCCGAGAGAGAGTCGTGCCGTGTCCAGTTAGACGGGGCAAACGGTACTCCGATTGGGCGAGTTCGACCTGCAAACGCCCCTCGCGGGTGCGGGCGTGTTGCGCGAAAATGTCCAGAATGAGGGCGGTACGATCTACGATACGCGCGTTTAGCATCTTTTCGAGGGTGCGCTGTTGCGCGGGTGTGAGTTCATCGTCGAAGATGACGAGATCAAAGCCAAGTTGTTTTTCTAAATCGACAAGTTCCTGAGCGCGTCCCTTGCCAACATAGGTTAATCTATCAGGATGTGGCAGTCGCTGTATCATGGTGCCGATAACCTCGGCTCCGGCAGTGTGTGCCAGAATGCTCAGTTCGCTCACTGAGTCCTCGACGCTCCACATCGTATCCTGCTCGTCCGCGTCAACGGCGACGAGGTAGGCTCGTTCAAGCCTCGGATGTGCTCCTGTGTCTATGAGACGATCTTGTTTTGCCGTAGTTTCCTCCACACTGTATTTCAAGGAACAGACAACGAACAATCAGCACTTCTATCATACAACATGCTGCAACCGTGCTCACCTTTTATACAAGTCGTCTTTATTGGGGTGGTTGCGGCACATTGGGCAAGGTTTTGACAAAGAACCCGTTTACTTTCGCGAAGAGGCTATTTGTCAGGGCCTGGTTGTAAAAATCGTGCCACTGCTGAAGCTGCCCGATCTGTATATTCGTTCCCGGCACAATGCTCGCAGTATGTTGCACCGTGTTTACCGCCCCCTCGACACCGTTAAGGAAGCTACCGAGCAGCACCAGAAAAAAGAGCCAGAGCAACCACGCTTCCACAAACCCAACAACTCCGCCCAGCAGTGTATCACCAGAACCAAGCACCGGAATACTTTTGACGACCCTCCGCAACGCGTTGCCAATAAAGTGCAACACAAACACCGCGAGAAAGAACAGGATAAAAAATGAAATCAGGGGAGTCGCGGAAAAGCCTGTCGAGGTAAGTAGGGCGGTGAATTGTGGCCCGAAGAAGTACGCGATACCGAGCGCGAGCGGAATACTAATCAGATTTAAGAGGCTCACCACAAACCCATTGCGAAGTCCGCTTAGCACCAGCAGCACAACCGTTATCAGAAAGAGGATATCTATTACACTTAATGAGGGCATATATTACTCGCTTTCATAGCAGCTTTGCTATACAAAAACACAAAAAGACACACGTATTATTCTCTCATACGTAGAGACGATGAGTTTATCAAAGGCGTAACAACTGTTGCTATCTCGCGCTCCGCTTGGTACAATATCTTCATTCGTACAACTCGCAACACCAAAAGGACAATCATGAATCTGGCGACACCGCTACCCGACGACGCGACATCTTCTCGCAGAGGCGTATACAACCAGTATGGCGACCTGCGCCTTCCACACGGAGAGTTGCACATGCCCTTTTTTATGCCAGACGCGACACAAGGCGTTGTGCGCTCGCTTGCCACAACAGACCTGCTGGCGTGCAACATTCAAGCGGTGGTTATGAATACGTTTCACCTGATGCAACGCCCCGGCTCCTCTACCATTCAAGCACTGGGTGGCTTACACAAGATGAGCGCGTGGGAACGTCCCATTATTACCGACTCCGGCGGCTTTCAGGCATACTCGCTTATACAGCAAAACGCGAAATTCGGCACAATGGACGATGATGGCATCACGTTCAAACCGGAAAATGCTGACCGTAAGTTTCATCTCACGCCAGAGAAGACGGTTCAACTCCAGATTAGTTACGGATCAGATGTCGTTATCTGTCTGGATGATTGTACGCATGTTG
>JBBQVS010000018.1:0-53018 GCA_038211295.1 Ktedonobacterales bacterium
AAAGCCCGCGAAGGGGCCGATGGAGCCGCTAAGAAAGCCCAGGGAGGGAGAGCCTCCGTGTATCCAGGCATGAGCAGAGGTGGTCTCGTGGCCCAGCCCGAATGTCTTGTCCAGGAAGGGCCACAAGAAGACCCACCCCATGCATAATCGTGTGATTGCCCACAGATAGCGGGTCGCCTTTGCGGTGGTCTGTTCAGCAGCAGCCGTTGTGCTGGGTTGCTGGGTGATAGCCGTTGTCTGGCTGCCATGTGTGATATCCATACGTGTTCGTCCTCTGCGGTGGAATGGTCTGTGTTTCTCACCCCCATCGAAGGACAGGTGCATTCGAGAAGCATCTTTTCTTCCATCACCGACAGCATAGCACCCCGACATCACAACGGAGTTACAGTACCACCGCCAATCTCACAAAGCTATCACAATGTCTCGGATGTGCCTGTGGGACGAGAGACCCGTTCGCGCACTGCCTGTTTCTTCGTTTTTCACTCTATAATCCACTATCTGAACGTAGTGCCACAATATGAGGGTGATACTTCCCCAGCATTGTGACAGATATATGAGAACGTTGCTCGTTCTGTGTTCTCACTCAACACCGCGAGATGCCTCTGTACTTCTACACATGGGGAGGAATGCGGCATTCCTTTTTTGGGGCTTGACCATGGAGTCCCTTGCCTACTTGGACATATTTCTCATCAGAAAATGCATTATTGACATACTGATGAAGATATGGTCTACTTGTTCTATGAAGACAACGATCAACGCAAAGGTCAAACTGCATACAGCTCACGCCTAATTTCAAGCATTGCGTACCCGCACAACTGGCGTATCGTGATGCGCTGAACTTTGTGTCTCGCTATGCCTTCACGCATGGCAAGATGAGTAACAACGTTGGCTTGCAAGAGGCACGTATACATACCTGCGTCAACAGTTTCGTATTCCCTCGGAAAGGGTTGCTCTTTGTGTCAGAATTGCCATCACACCCTTCATGCGGATTTAATCGGCGCAAGGAATGTGACCTTGCCAACGTTGCTCATGCGACAAGGTTGGATGAGGACGGGGCATTTGTCAGTTGCCCCCGATGTGTCGGACAATGAAGCCAAAGCACTACGCCTGCAAAGATAGAGTGAGTTGCGGTGAAGTCCAGACACAAGCCCCGTGTCTTTAGACCTGGGGCAACTGACCATAGATGTTTCCTGTAGACGATACGATACAAACGATGTCGAGAGAGCATGAGGTTGCCTTGAAGAACACGAGAATACTGGAAGATAACCCCAAAGAGTACAAGCACACTGATATAACAGGACTAACGGATATTCTCGATCAGGATATCGAAGCGATTGTCGCGATGCGAATGACCGCAGAGCGCAAGGTGAGCTATCATCAACGACTCATTGAAAAAGCAACCAGCGCGTTAGGGCGTCCATTCGCGGTCTACGTTATCGTCTGCGTTATTGTGTTCTGGATGGGGGTCAATGTGTTCCACAATGTGTTGCACGTTCCTGTTTTTGATTCCCCTCCGTTTCCGTGGCTGCAAGATGCTGTGAGTATGGGCGCCTTACTCATGACGGTTATCGTGCTCGCAACACAAAATCGGCAGGAGCGGTTTACAGAACAACGTCGCCACCTTGACCTACAGATCACGCTCTTGACCGAGCGCAAAGTTAGCAAGATTATAGAGCTACTAGAGGACCTACGCCGCGACATCCCCTCGGTAAAAAATCGAGTTGATCCGGAGGCCGAGGCGATGCAAGAACCAGTTGATCCTCATACAGCACTTACCGCATTGAACCAGACACTGCAAGAGGCAACAAAAGAGTATGAACTCGAACTCGGACTGGAGTAGGACAAAAAAGTGTGAGAGACGTCATAGTCCATTGCATTGTAGATGAAGACACGGTATACTACACGTCGGTACGATTGAACAACAATGTTTTATACAACTTCCGCACTTTTCTTTTTGCTTTCAGCCCTTCGTACACAAGGAGCATCACTTTCATGAGCGATCAGAATCCGTACTACTCTAACAATCCGCAAGACCCCTATAGCGGCGGACAGTATCAGCCACCGCAACCACCACAAACGGTCTACGGTTCCTACGAGAATTCGGGCCAGCAGCCATATCAGACCACACCTCAGCCTGCTCCCTACCAGCCTGAAGGGCAACCCTACCCACCCATTCAAAATCCGGGGTATGGTTCGCAATATCCGCAACAGCATGGAATGTATCCCGGTGCCAATATGGCTTATGGGATGCCTGCCCAACCCGATCAGCGCAAGGGTTTCGCTATCGCAGGTCTGGTGCTTGGCATTGTAAGCCTGGTACTCTTCTGGATATTCTACCTCGGTATCCCTGTCGCCATTGTAGGCATCATTATGTCGGTGCTTGGCCGCCGCTCTACCCAGAACCGCACAATGGCAACAGTCGGATTGGTACTCTCCATCATCGCCATTGTTCTTGGACTCTGTATTGTCGGCTTCGCGGTTGCGGCGTTGATGAGCGCACGAAATACGACACCATAAAGGCTATATGCAGTATGCTCCTGATAGCTTCTCAGTCACCAGGAGCATTTATGTACCTACCTACCGATAATCGGCCTGAGCGCGGGATACAATGCTTTGTACGTTTCGTACCCTGCCGAATAGACGCGCTCATACTCTTTGCGCGGTTGCGTGCGCTCGACAATGCGAACCATCTGCTCACATGCCGCCTGCACAGACGGATAGACGCCGCTTGCAACACCTGCTAATAAGGCAGCCCCAAACGCTGGCCCCTCTGTCGCGTTTGTCGTGACCAACTCCACTCCAAGCACATCAGCGATGATTTGTCGCCAGAGTACACTCTTCGCGCCCCCGCCTGTCGCCCGCACTTGCTCGATTGCTAACCCTTGCTCTTGCAGAATCGTGAAGCAGTCTTTGAGACTGAAAGCGACACCTTCAAAAACGGAGCGGATTAAGTGGCGACGATCATGACGTGCGGTCAGACCAATCCACCCACCGCGTGCGTATGGGTCAAGATGTGGCGTGCGCTCTCCTTGCAAGTAGGGTAAAAAAAGCAAACCGTCACTACCGGGAACGGCTTTGATCGCCTCTTTCGCCAGCAGTTCATACGCATCCTCGCCTGTCCAACGCTCCAACGCGCGTTCAGGCAAACCGATATTATCACGCACCCAACGTAGCGAGAGGCCCGCACCTTGCGTCACCCCCATGAGATACCACGCGTTTGGCACAACGTGATTGAACGTATGCACACGCGGCACCGGGCCTGATATATCAACTTTTGGCGTCGTCGCGTGTGCAAGCACAACACCACTTGTTCCAATAGAAATTAGCGCGAGGCCAGGCACAACAACGCCATTGCCAACCGCACCACACGCATTGTCGGCTCCCCCGCCCGCGACGGGAATACCCGCGGCAAGGCCCGTGAGCACGGCAACGTCGTCGGTGATATGACCACTCACAGCGTCAGCCGCGACAATTGGCGGCAGCAGCGACGGGTTGAGTTCCAGTGCCTGCATCACCTCTTGCGACCAGGCACCCCGCTTTACGTCGAGCAGACAGGTGCCAGCAGCGTCGGATATCTCCATCGCTTTTACTCCAGTCAGGCGATAGCGGATATAATCTTTTGGCAACAGCAGAGTTGTGGCCCGCGCGAAGAGCTGCGGCTCGTTGTCACGTATCCACAGCAGTTTAGGAGCAGAGAAGCCTGTAAGCGCAGGATTACTCACATACTTAATCAGGTTACTCGCGCCAACACGTTCAGTCATCCATGCCGCCTGTACATCGCTGCGCTGGTCAGCCCAGATGATACAGGGACGCACAACCTTCTGCTGCTCATCGAGTAACACAATGCCATGCATCTGACCGGACAAGCCAATACCCTGCACATCTGTTGGAGAGCTATTGTGTGCTGCGCCTCGCTCAAGACAGGTACGAATAGCGGCAATCGTCGCAGCCCACCAGTCGGCGGGATTCTGTTCCGCCCATTGCGGATGAGGATGAAATAATGGATACTCGACGAATGCATCGCCTAAAACCCGCCCATCATCGACGGCGAACAGTGCGGCCTTGACGCCCGTTGTGCCAAGATCAATTCCTAACAATGTCTTCATTAGAAGTTCTCCTCTCAGGTTGGAGCGATTTCACGCGATTGCTTTTGTAGGGTGAGCCAGAAAAAGAACATCGCAAGCGTTAGTACAATGACGTAGGGCAAAAGCGACCATAGCCCAACCGCCTGCGCGAGATTGCCTGCAAGCCAGGGGAACAGGGCCGCGCCCATACTCCCAAGACTCGCGAGAAACCCGATTGCGCTAGGCAAGATACGCGCTGGAACAAGCTGCGACATCAATGCAATAGTCGTCGGAAACATTGGCCCCAGGCAGAAACCGATGAAGAACAGCCCTAAAGCAGAGATGGCAGTAACAGGAATAAGCCAGACGCCGAGTAGTCCAACAGCCACTCCTATAAGACAGAACTGGATCAAACGTTTCTCCCCGACACGCAACGCTACCCGTCCAAGCGACAGGCGACCAAGCGTAAGCCCTACCCAGTATCCGCTCACAATCCACCCCGAAAGCAGCAGAGGGCCATGACGTACCTCCGTCAAAAAGCTATAACTCCAGCTACCCAGGCTCACCTCTGTTCCCACATAGAACAGTAGAAAGAATGCGACGACCCAGACGACTTTTCGTTTGAGCGTGCTTGCCAGGACGTTCTTCTCGGCCCCGCTTCCCCGCTCTCGTTGCGGCACTTTACGGATACGAAAGAAGAGCGCGACACCCGCGAGCAACAAAACACTTATGCCTGTCCAGACCATATAGACATAGTTCCACGTCAACCCAATAGCCAGTGTTGTTGACGCAACAATTGGCCCCAACAACGCCCCTGTACCATAGAAAGCGTGCAGATAGTTGAGCAGTGCCGTGTTGCGTGGCAATCCTGCGATGTATGCATTCAAACCGGCATCAAGTAGCGCACCACCAAAGCCAAGCGGAAGCATCAGCAGCAGAGCCAACCATAATGGCGGGACGCTACTCAACGCGGCAGCACCAAGCAAAAAAATTATAACGCCGAGGAGCAGAAAACGCCGAACGCCGAGCCGCGCCACCAGCAAACCACTATTGAATGCGGCTATAAGATACCCCATGGCACCCGACAGAAAGAAGAAGCCGATTGTAGCTTTATCAATACCATACTGTGCGCGAAGGCTTGGAATAAGCACTCCCGTTGCGCCATCATTCGCGCCAATCAGAATAAACGCGAAGAATGCTACAGCGAGCTGCATACGGAGCGCGGGCGTTCGCGCCGTTTGCTGCTCCTCATGTGTTACTGCCATTGTCCTACTTGTCTCTTCTAGCTTACAGATGTAAGCTGTCTCTTCTCAAGCGTAACCGCTACACCGTTCAGCACAGCGTTACCTGAAAGCATATCGACCACAGCTTCGTCGGTCAGAATGTTCGTGTTTACACCCGCGTGTTCCGCCGCGATATGTAATTGCGTCCCTGCCATAGTATGCCCCCAACCGTGCGGGATGCTCACGACACCCGCCATAATCGCGTCGGTGATCTCTATCGGTACTTCTATTGCGCCCACCCGCGACGCGATGTGTACAATCTCGCCCTCAACCAGACCCAATTGGGTCGCGTCATACGGGTGAATATGCAGTGTGCAACGCTCTTTACCTTTGGTAAGCACATGCAAGTTATGCATCCACGAGTTATTTGAGCGCAGGTCACGCCGCCCAATTAGCAGCATCTGTGCAGGTGTCTTCTCAAGCGAGCCACGAAGTCGCGCAACATCCTCAACAACAAGTGCGGGTGCCAGCTCTATCTTGCCCGAAGGTGTTCGTAGCACCTCTGGGATACGCGATTGTAATGGGCCAAGATCGACACCATGCGGGTTTGCCTCTAATACAGCAAGGCTCAAACCCTCAGCATGCATCCCAAAACCATCACCATATGGGCCAGTTCTTAGCATAAAGTCAAGCATTCGCTCCGGCCCTCGGCGTGGGTGCAGGGCCGTGAGAATTTCGGCAGTGTCGCGTCCGTAAATTGGCGATCCCTTTGTTCCCACTTCGCGCCGCACAAGCAATCCCATCGTTGTATCGTCCAGCGCGGAGGCATCAGAGTTGTGTCCTGCGAGGAGCGCGGCGAGCTTCAGCATAACTTCCCACTCATCTAACACTTCCGGCGCACGCTCGATGACGGGTGCCGAATAGTTGGCGACATTGCGGGTCGCGAGTTGGTAGAGCGCGATATCATAGTGCGAACGGGCAAGGGCGGTAAGAGGCGGCAAGATGACATTAGCAGTGCGCGTTGTCTCGTTGAGATACATGTCTACGCTTACCATAAACTCCAACTTCGTAAGCGATTGTTGAAGATGTTCACTGTTTGGTGTACTTAACACCGGATTGCCCGCAATAGTCAGTAACGCTCGTACTTGCCCCTCGCCCGCAGTGTCGATTTCTTCCGCGAGACATACAACGGGCAATTCTCCGAAGAATTCGGGGAGACCACGGACACGACTCTTCCAACGTCCGACCTGTGTCGCGCGTCCCTTGCCCGATAGACCACTCGTATTTTTTGCGCCCGCCGCCGCTCTAGTAAACATCGCGCCACCCTCGTGGTCAAGCTGCCCCGTCAATGTATTCAACACATCAACAAGCCAGCTTGCGAGCGTGCCGAACTCCTGCGTACAAGTGCCAATGCGCCCATAGACCGCTGCGTGCTGCGTCTGTGCAAGTGTGCGGGCGATGCTCTGTATCGTTTCCGTATCAATGCCACACAGGGACGCAATCCGTTCCGGCGCGAAGTGTTGCGCGAGTTCTCGCACCTGCTCAAGTCCCTGCGTATGTTCCGTCAATCGGCCCAGCCGCACAAGATTTTCCGCGAATAGCGTATGCACAAGCGCGAACAGGAAGTGGGCGTCATAACCAGGGCGTATAAAATGATGCTCGTCGGCCTCTTGCGCGGTGCGTGTTCGATACGGGTCAATCACAACCAACTTCCCACCACGCTGCCGCAGACGTCGTAACCGTCCACGCATATCGGGGGCCGTCATTAAACTGCCATTCGAGACCAAAGGATTCGCCCCCAGTAACAAGAGATATTCTGTGCGTTCGAGGTCTGGTACAGGCACGCTTAATGACGTACCAAACATCAACGCCGCCGAAATCTGCTTGGGCAACTGATCTACACTGGTCGCGGAATAAATATTTTGTGTGCCGGACGCTCGCAGTAAAACAGGCAGATAGAGCATACTCGACAGGTTGTGCGCGTTCGGGTTGCCTGCGTAGACCGCGAGCGCGTTGCGTCCATGCTCTTTGAGGATTGGCGCAAGTCCCCGTTCAATCTCTGCGAACGCTGCATCCCACGATACCGCGTGCCACTGTTGCCCCTCGCGTACCATTGGCGTGCGTATCCTGTCTGTATCCTCGTCCAGCTCTTTGAGACTGTACGCCTTTGGGCAGATATAGCCTTTGCTCAGCACGTCCTGCGTATCACCTTTAATCGAAAGCACTTCACTACCCCGTGTCACAATCTCCAATCCACACGTCGCTTCGCATAGAGGACAGGTTGTGTAGCTCGTCTTTGTCGCTGTCATGACTTGCTCCTCTCATCGTTGTATTGTGCGGCTTACCTCACTTGGTTGCTTGCATTATGCCATTATTTTTTGCTCTACCGCTAGCACTGTCTGCAAAAAAACATGCATAATAGTACAAGTTTCTTGACAGTCCGCAATGCCCCACCTATTATAACAACATTATAGAATTATGAAAAATATGGTTACAGGGCAAGGAGCGGAGCAGAGATAAGAGTACGAGGGACATAGCGGCGGCTCGCACCCTTGTCCCGACCATACCCAACCATACACTATCCATACGTAGCATTAGCACGTTTTTGACACTCTCATCGTCATGGTCATTTCGGCTATAAGAAGGACTTGTTTAATTTAATGTCTACACAACAACACACAGTCACACTGCTGGTTTCTTGTCCCGACAAGCCCGGCATCGTCGCGGCAATCTCACGCTTTATCTTCGACCATCACGGGAATATCCTTCAGTCCGACCAGCACTCCACGCCTGACAACACCTTTTTCATGCGTATCAGCTTCGCGGAGGACGCATTCTCGCTCTCGCCGACGGAGCTTACCCGCACATTTGAGTCTATCTCCGACGCCTTCGCGATGCAATGGAGTATCTCGTATTCACGCCACAAGAAACGCGTTGGCATCTTCGCGTCCAAGCTCGATCATTGTCTTACTGATCTATTGTGGCGTTGGAAAAGCGGCGAGTTAGCCATAGATATTCCGTTCATCATAAGCAACCATCGCGATCTCGAACCGCTCGCACATATGTACAATGTCCCCTATCACTATGTCCCGATCCGCCGTGAACACCGTCAGGAGGATGAGCAACAGATACTTGAAATCTTGACGGGTAATGTAGATTTTTTGATTCTGGCACGGTATATGCAGATTCTGGAACCTTTTTTTGTTGCCGCCTACCCTCAGCAGATCATCAATATTCACCACAGCTTTCTACCAGCCTTTGTTGGCGCAAATCCTTATGCACGCGCCTTCGAGCGTGGTGTGAAAATCATTGGCGCAACCGCGCACTATATTACAGAAAACCTTGACGAGGGGCCAATCATCGCACAAGATGTCATTCACTGCAATCATCGTGATACTATCGAAGACCTTGTACGCAAAGGCCGCGACGTTGAACGCCGTGTGTTGGCGGAAGCTGTACGGCTCCACACCGAGGATCGCGTACTGGTTTACAAAAACAAAACTATCGTGTTTTAGTTTTTGTCGCGAACCACCAGGGTATTCAACCACGCGATAGTCTCGGCAGTGTTTTGCGCGAGTGGCTTCGCGGTGTCAACACGCAAATATGGATGAATAATCGGGAACGCTGCCTCCGTGTGATATTGCCGCCGATATGCCTGTACACGCTCCCAGTCGGTCATGTGATGCGGCGGGAGGCCATAGGTTTTACGTGCATTCACGCGCTGGCTCCAGAGTGCTTCATCAGAGCAGAAGCACTCAACAATTGTTATACGCGCGTTTGTCTGCTCCGCAATCTGCTGTGCGCGGCGATACGTCGCGTAGTGCGTCAATGGACTATCACAGATCACACTCAGCTTTTGGACGAGTTGGCGGCGCACAATGTTCAGCAGCACCGCGTAAGCAAGATTGTCAGCCTCTGGTACATGCTCATCAAACATATCTTTGATATCGTCCTTGTCCAGCAAGGGCCAACCCAGATGTTCTCCGAGCACACGACCAAGCGTGCTTTTGCCACTACCAGGAAAACCTTTTAGTAAGAGCAGCACCATCTTATAGAACCTCTTCCTATATTAAAGTTTAATGAGAGAACATTAAAATAGAATTAAAGCAATCTTGTCAGTTTTCCGCCGAAATTATTGCAATTCCCGTGAATTATATGTTACCATTGGTGGAGGCAAAAGAGGTTCGTAGTCTATTTCCCCTACAGGAGCATTCATGAACAAGACGATTTTGCGCGTATCGCCATCTCGTAACCGAACAATTGAACTCAGTCCTGAAGAGTATACCCAGTTGAATGCGTTTATCGATCTCCTTATTCCATCAGACAAAGATTTTCCACCTCCCTCCAGTTTACATCTCATTGATGCGTTTCTAATGCACCTCTCATCTAATAAAGCTGATAGGATGTCGTTGTTATTGAGCGAGAAACGACTGCGGTTGGCGTTGCGAGAACTTAACGCGTTAGCTGATGGGAACCTGTGCGCAGTAAGCGCGGAACGGCAACAAGCGATTTTACGGCAATTTGAGCATCGTGACCCAGCCCTTTTTCAGACCTTATGGACACTTGCCAATCATAGCTACTACTCCCGTCTGGCGACACTAAAATATTCGGCGTCAATGTCCTAGCTCTATTTTCAGCACAATAACCACACACAAAGGGCAGGCACTTTTTATTTTACCTGCCGTATCCCCCTATATTCAACACATCGCTTCAAGAGTGATATGTCGTTCACGCATGAGTAGGAATGAAGTGCCGCTTCTACTTTCATTACTATATAAATATATAGTATGTTCTACTTACGTATTGTATGAAAATGTATGATACTAAGGACATGAAGACAACACTTTCTGCAAAACGTAAAGTACGTATTCGTGACAGCAACGTGTACCCTACTCACTTCACGGCAGGGAAATATATTAGCATCTGTACTATCTGATGAACATACGCACCTGTGCTAGCACCAGACTTTTCTATTGGGTAGAAAAACGCGGAAAGCAACGCGCCAAGCAATCCTAATACCAGCAAGAAGACGATCAGCCACGGTAACAGTCTTTGCAACTGCACACCGAATGCCTTACGCTGCTTTTGCTGTGTTACCTCATCGGGCATCGCAAGGACAAGCGGCTTGCTTTGCAGGTACTCGTTCGCCGTAAATGGCACATCAGTTGGTTCATGTTCAGCCGTTTCTTTCGCGACTGGCGACCATTCAGACGGATTTACCGACCAGAAAAGCGGCTCCGCGTGCTCGTGCTGCTCAGGTTCTCGTGTCTCTGCTAAAAAGTGCTTGACACGCACCTCTGTTCTCGGCTCATCCGGTGACTCCGTGTGCTGCACCACCGTGGCAGAAGAGACCTCAAATGGAGAATGTGTGAGTGATGGCGAGTATTCGCGCGTCTGTGGTGTGGCGGCGGGAAGAACGGTATCCACGACACTATAGTCAGGAAAAGGTGTCTGCGGTGCTACCTTAGTGTCTGACAATAACAAAGATGCTAACAGGGGCGGTGGCGTCAAAGGAGTTGTTTTCACGACCTGCTGTAGTGGGCGTAATTTTATTGTAGGCATAGGTCGCGAGGCGGGCAATGCAGTTGGCGCGAACTGCACAGCATTGGCAAACGCGCTTGAAAATTCCGCAACCGAGGCAAAGCGATCATCAGACCGCTTCCGCATAGCTTTTTGTAGCACAGCGTCAACAGCATCCGAGATTGTCGGCACCAGAGTACGCGCCAATGGCGGCTCCTGCCGTACATGTTTAAGCAAAACCTCAACAGGCGTCTGACCTGTAAACGGTGTCGAGCCAGTGAGAATATAAAAGAGCACGATACCAAGCGAATAGATGTCACTCCCACGCCGCAAAACGCCGAGCGACTGCTCAGGCGCGGCATACTCCGCGGACCCCCAGCCAACACGCGTTAGCGACTGCTGACTATCGTCATAACCACGTGCGATACCGAAATCAGAGAGTAACATTCGCCCATCAGTAGTTATAAGCACGTTGGACGGCTTGATATTGCCGTGCAGTACCTCGTGGTCGTGCGAGAATTGTACCGCGCTACACATCTGCTGCATGATTGGAAGTGCCTGCGTCGCTGAAAAACGTCCGCCCACACGCTTCAATAAGTCGTCAAGCGTCCCATTTGCGATAAAAGGCGTCACGAGATAAAGTAGGTCGTCGCCCTCGCCGTATTCAAGAAAAGGCAGAATATTGGGATGACTCAACTGCCCAACCTTCTCTGCCTCCGTCATAAAATACGAGCGGAACGACTCGCGTTGAGCATAGCCAGGGCGAAACACCTTTACCGCGACCTCGAACGCGTCCCCATACAACGGCTTCGCGCTACCCTGCTCATGTACCTGACGAGCGCGGTATACGTCCGCGACTCCACCCTTACTGATGCAGCGCGTCAGGAGATATTCGCTTAACATCGCACCTTCTAAATCAGCCATACAGCACCCCATACTTGTCTATTTCGTTGAAAGAATTTCCCCCAAACATGGACAGCAACAACCTACCATAACAGGGATATATCACAATAAACGTGGCGTTCCTCGATTTTGGAAGATTGTATATGCACAAGACGATTGTACTATACAAGTTTCTGGCAAACAAAAATATTCGTCCCATTTCCCCTTGACAACAATACGATATATCGCTATACTACTAATAGCGATATATCGTATTATATCGCAAGCGAAAGGAAACAACAAAGTATGTTTGACAGAATGAATAGAAGATTTGCATTTCAGCAACAACAAGGAAACAATTGGAATGGGTGGACGCCACCCTGGTTACAGGAAGAAGAGGGGCCACGCGGCCCACATCATGGGCGTCATGGGCATCATGGACACAGTGAGCAGCACGAGCAGCATCGAGGCCCTTTTAGTTTTGGACCACGCTTCTTCGAGATGGGACGCGGACGCGGCCCCTTTGGTGGTGGCCCCTTCGGGCCAGGAGGGCCATTTGGGCAAGAAGGGCCTACCGAGGGACGCCGCTTCTTTGGACGTGGCGATGTCAAGTTCGCGCTGCTTAGCCTGCTGCAAGAGCGGCCCATGTATGGCTACGAAATGATTAAGGCACTAGAGGAGCGTTCCGGCGGCTTCTATGCGCCCAGTGCTGGTTCGGTTTACCCTACGCTTCAGCTGCTTGAAGATCGCGGCTTCGTCACGGTCAATCAGACTGAGGGTAAGAAGGTATACAGCATCACAGATACAGGTCGGGCGGCCCTTACTGAGCGTCAGGGAAGAGGCGAAGAGTTCGCTGGCCCGCGCTGGGGACGGGGTTTTGGGCCAGGAGAGCATCGCGGCCCAGGCCGACCAGAGATGCAGGCACTACGCGGAGAGGCCGCCGAAGTTGCTCGCCTCTTTATGATCGCGGGCCGCAAAACCTTCGAGAAGCCAGAGCAACTCGCGCAACTACGGAGCATTATCGAGCGCACTCGCAAAGAACTATCGGATATGATCTATGGCACAAATCCTACGCAAGAGTAGTTGTGGAAAAGTAACGCGAGACGCGGCAAGAAAGCGTTTTCTTGCCGCGTCTCGCGTTGTCGTCTTGACGCTAGAGAGACTACTACTCTTTCGACTCTTTTAGTACATGCTATTAAAATTTGAAAAGCAAAATGAGTGCTAATGTAAGTACGTGAAGCAATTGATCGAGCCAGATGGGACCGATTATTTTATACCGCCCCTTGAGAGTATCAACAATATAATGCGCTATAAGAATGAGCAGTGTTGCGAACAGCGAAGGATGCGCGAAAAGTAGAAATGTCGCCGTATAGGTCGCGCAATGATAGAAATTCACTTCCCAGCTTTTGCCCTTCTCTACACTCATCCATGTACTTTGAAAGGCAAAATCCCCGACAAAATGGCACGCGAGCCAGATTGTAAATGTAGAAATGGAAACCCCAAGTACCATCTATGTTCTCCCTTAGTATACTTCACATCGAGTATACCGAGTGGGAGAGTATGGCACAATGAACCACATCTCTTTCTCAACGTGAACTACGCCACATTTGCTGGCACGCGCCAACGCACCTGTGCTTGCACACGTAAGAGCAGCAATACAGCAATCATTGTCCAGAAGCAAAACGCCAGGTCTTGCTCTAAAAATGCGCTATCTACCTGCCCTTGCACCAGTGCCGCAAGCATCGCGCCGCCAACGCCAAGCACAAGCCAGCGCAACTTCTCGGCCTCTTCTTTGCCCACAAACGCGTTTTTGCCAAGCCGCCATAGAACACGCGCAAAGAGCCAGAAAAAGAGCACAAGCAGCGTGAGAAAGGCCAGTACGCCAAAAACACCCATGCTTACCCATACATGTAAAAAGATATTGTGCGGATGCGATAGCGTTGGCTCGTATTTCAATCCGGTGTCTTTGTGTGTAACAGGATCAACCTTGATCCAGTAATGCTTCTGTGCGTTACAAAGATCGTTCTCGCTGTAATAACACAGCCAATTATCCATACCGTAGCCAAATAGAGGATGGTCTTGAATCATGTGCCACGCGCTCTGCCAGAGGTAAACACGCTTTGTCACAGTGCTGACTGTGTGTACGCCCGCACTTTTTGTGCTTATGTGGTGATCGACAAATACATTGATAAGCTGTATGCGAAAGAGAAACGCACCAACCAGCATAAGAGCGACAAAGATACTCCCACTTATGACCCGCACTCGGCGATTGCGAATAGATAGCGCAAGCACAACAAGCAATGAAAACGCAACCGCGACCCACGCGCCCAACGATTGTGTTAGATACAAAACAATCAACATAGGAATACAGCACACAAGCGCGAGCAGCCGAAAACGTGCGGCTACGCGTGCCAGAAACAAGGAGAAACCAATTGGAAGTATATAATCGAAAAGCAACCCGATACTATTTGCGCTACCATAAACCGCATAAATACGCCGAACGCCATCCTCTAGCTTTAACGTATTCTTGAAGAAAAGCAGCTGCGCCAGACCCAGGAACGCAATTAGTAGACCTGTGCCAATCAACGCGCTCACTAACCGCGTGATGTCCTGCCGCGTGCGAAGACATATGAGTACAAGCAAGACATACACAAGCGGATCAAACACTTCTTCGCGGAAGGCACGCAGCGCGACGGTATGGTTGAAGGCAACAAAAATAGAGACAGCCGCCATTGCAAAGAAAAGCAGGATTGGAAAAATAAAGGGGCCAAGCCGATCTTGCAACTCACGTAACGGCAACCAGTACGCCCAACGTTTGCGGAACACGAGGATTTGGAGGAATGCCACAAGTACACATGTTACGAGGATAATTTCAGCAAGACTAAAGGCATAGTGAGAATAGACTATTTTCTGTTGAGCATAATACGGGAGAGAAAGCGGAAGCAAAGCAACAGCAAAGTGCAAACGATACCAGCATAGAAGTGCAAAAATAAGTAAAAAAGGCAAAGTATAAAGGGGGTGCGCGAAGAGCGACGGTACAAACGAAAAGTGGCCTATACGTATGTTTTGATTCCCACTGACATAATAGAGAGCCATTGAAAGAATCAGGCCCCCCTCTACTAAGCGGTCATGCCAGAAATGCATGAGGTTGGTAGATGATGTAGTTGGGGAAACCGCACTGCTCTTTTGTGTGTCTATGTCCATAATCGAAGGAGATTCCGTTACATTTTCGTTCATCAAATTATACTACTTTACATAAACGGATGTATCTATAAAAAAACAACGCACTATCTTTGCGCGTGAAAAGTACAACACAGCAAACTATACTCTTCTGTGAGTTAGAACGTTGCAGATACGAAAATCAATGCGTGAGCCGCCAAGAGTACTCTTGGCGGCTCACGCATTGATTTTCAAACTCTGCTAACGGTTAGCGGTGCAGTTCTGAAACAAACTGGCGGAAGACATGCATATGATGGTCGATGTCATCCTGCGTGTGCTGCACGGAAATCGTCCACTGATCGTCCAATCCCGGCGGGAAGAGGATGCCGCGATTGACTAAGAAGAGCCAGTACGCATAGGAAAGTTCCATGTCAATGTCCCACCATGCACGGTAGTTACGCGCTCGTTGATGACGGAACATCGCGCACCCTTTCGCACCAATCTGGGCAACATGCATCGGCAGATCGAACTCTTCGATGATGCCAACATAGCCGTCCGCTAGCTGCTTCGAGAGCGCGTTCGCGTGAGCGTGTGCCTCTGGTGTGAAAATTTCGGTGAGCGTTATCAGGCCGGCACGCATCGACATAGGATTGCCGTTGAATGTTCCCAGATGCAAAACCTCACCACTACTGATGTGATCCATAATGTCTTTACGTCCGCCAAACGCACCAATCGGCATACCACCACCGATAGACTTGGCAAGGCAGATCAGATCAGGCTCAACAGGATAAATTTCCGTCACGCCGCCAGGGGCCACGGTAACGCCCGTCTTTACTTCATCGAAGATGAGCAGTACGTCATGGCGACGGGTGATATCACGCACGTTTTGCAGATAGTCAGCATCAGGAAGCATGATGCCAACATTCATCAACACCGCCTCAGTAATAACCGCCGCAACTTCGCCCTCATGCTCGGTCAGAATACGATCCAATGCTTCGGCGTCGTTGTATGGCGCGATAATAACGTTACTCTTCACATCGGCGGGAATACCCTTTGAAGCAGGAACGGTGTTTGGATGGTCTGCTGCCCCCGCCTCCGCCCGTGAAGGCTTCGTACTCATCATCACCGCGTCGTGATGCCCGTGATACGAACCTTCGATCTTCACAATCTTGTCGCGGTTCTTGTGGGCGCGTGCAAGGCGCAGGGCATCCATCGTCGCCTCTGTCCCAGAATTGGAGAAGCGCACCTGCTCAAGTGGTGCGAAACGGCGCACTAACTCTTCGGCAAGATACACAACATCCGCGCTGGGCAACGAGTAGAGCGTTCCCTTGCCAAGCTGCTCGCGTAACTCTTTTACCAGAAGAGGGTGAGAATGTCCAACCAGAAGGCTTCCGAACGCAAGGTGAAAGTCCGCGTACTCGTTGCCATCATAATCCCAGATATGACTCCCCTCAGCACGACTGATGAAAAGAGGATAGGGTGGAACAGCTTGAAACGAACTAGAGACGCCAAGCGGCAATGGCCCCATGCCTCGCTCGTGAATTTCGTGTGAGCGGGGGGTTCGCTTTTTGAATTCCGCATCTTCGCGGGCAATAATTTCCTGTACAAGTTTAGGACTTACTGTGATAGGCTCCCTGAGCATAAACGCACCTTTCCGCTAAACCGACTGCTTGTTTCTTTTAGTATAGTGTACCTAAGAAAAATGTAAATAGCAAGCTTCCATGAGTAAACATACGAAATGTCCATATTTTATCTAATTTTCATGCGAATTTCGCAAGTATTTTAGGAGTATGCTGGTTTAGCGCGTCACCCACAATTTCGCGGCGGAGGCAGGGCTAATGGCTATTTCGCGCTCCTCGACGCGCAAGCGCACGTTTTCCTGATGTGCCGGGGTCACATGAGAGTTGAGAGCAAGTACGGTCAACTGCATCCCTGGCATCAACTCTTTCTCTTCAAAGTAGCGAATCAAGCCCTCTTCATCTTCGACAACTTCGGAGATGCAGAGTAACGTAACGGTTTCGCCCGCCGCAATGGTTGAGAGACGGAGCGCATTGTGATCTTTGAGATAGTTGCGGGCATCGACGGAGCCGGGGATAGGGTTGCCATGCGGACACGTTGTGGGGTTGTTCAAGGTTGAGATCACGCGAGCTTCGACGGCACCAGAGATAAAATGCTCCAGGCGGCACGCCTCTTCATGTACCTGATGCCAGGGCATTCCCAGCATGTCAACAAGAAAACGCTCAGTTAGACGATGACGACGCAACACGGCCTCCGCCGCCTGGCTACCAACCTCGGTGAGAGTCACCAGTCGCTTCTGATCCATCTCGATATAGCCGTCACGCACAAGCCGCTTCAACATCTCCGTCACAGTGGGAGCCGAGACGCCAAATTTTTGCGCGAGCCGCGCACCAATGACTACCTCGTCTTCCATACTCATATTATAGATAGTTTCCAGATATTCTTCGACAGTCGCACTCAACGGTTCATTTGCCTTCATAAGAAACGCTTTCTGTGTGTGCCTCAATGTCCTACTTCACTGTAGCACGGCACTCTGATAGAGTCAAGAAAAGCGGCACTAGATGCGCTTGCATGATAGAAAAGACACCACATAGACGCATACCGATTTTGCGACTCTCTATAGTGAGAAGGAAAGGAGCGGTGTAACACCTATGAATACTTCGATACTTGAGCATACCACACTACAATCTTCCCCACTTCCTGAAAGGAGCAAACCAATGCGTTTGAAACCATACATCTACAAACATATTGTACTGATTATTTGTACAGTTGCCCTGTTGTCTGGTTCTCTTTTACTCTCGCATTCGCAACAACCACAAGCGCACGCAGCCAATCCGGGGAGCGGACATGCATGTTCCTGGTACACCATTCGCTTTGGTGACACCCTGGGCAATATCGCGGGCAAGTATGGTGCAAACCTTTGGACATTGGCACAAGTAAACGGTATTGGCAACGTCAATCTGATTTTTTCGGGACAACGCTTGTGCATCCCATACGCGATAAAAGGCGGAGGACAAAGTGGCGGTTCTGGTGCTCCCGTGACAAGCGGGAGCGGTGGTGGCATCCGTGCGAACGGGTATGTTCCCTGGTATGACTACAACGCGCTACAATGGTCTTCACGCGATCAGGTTTCCGCGCAACTGCGCCAGATTGCCTTGAACTATGGCCTGCCGACAAATCTTGTCCTCGCGATTGCATGGCAGGAAAGCGGTTGGACACAACACGTCATCGCGCGTGATGGTGGCATCGGCGTTATGCAACTAATGCCCTATACCGCAATGAGCATCAATTCCAGCACAGGTATTCATCGCGACCCCTATAAACTCTGGGATAATCTCAATCTCGGTGCAACCTACCTGCGCTGGCTCTGGAACAACTTTCATGGCAATCTCGCCCAAGTAATCAGTGCATATAACGAGGGCGGTTGGGCCGTCACTCATCGCGGTATCTTCAATTGGAGCTACGTCAATAATGTTATGTACCTGATGCGCGTTCTATAAGTTTCTTTATACGCATCAAAGAAAAACTGGGAGACACGCGCGGTCTCCCAGTTTTTCTCTCACGGAGCACACCACTTGACACGTTTGCGAAACATCATTATACTGAATGCAGAGACAACTAAATAGCAAACGCATCGAACAGGAAGAGTACATACCCTTTCAATGGAAACAGAGAGTCGGGTGGGTGGAAACCGACGCCATTGCAGGTATGGAATGGGCCTGGGAGCGAAAGACGAACGTTTCGCGGGAAACAAGTAGTGCTTTATCGGAATGTCCCCCGTTATCGAGGACAGAATATACCGTTATGCGGCGTATTCGGCAATGAAGGGAGTACACGCCAAAGCAACAAGGCGGGTAGTCTGAATGAGGGTGGTATCACGAAAGCGTCGCGCTTCTCGTCCCTGTGTGGATGAGGGGCGTTTTTTATTGTTCTTTTTGCGGTCTTTTCTCACGCTATTCATGGAGGCAAGCGTATGTCAGTCGAAATAGGTCAAGCTATAAAACCAGGCGCAACACCCGTCAAGAAGCGTGTCTTCTCCGGCGTACAACCAACAGGCAATATTCATCTAGGCAACTATCTAGGGGCGATTCGCAACTGGGTCTCGGCACAGGCAGAGTATGACAACATCTTTTGTATCGTCGACCTGCACGCAATCACGCTTCCAATCGACCCACAAGAATTGCACGCGAACACTCGCAAACTTGCTGCGCTCTACCTCGCGTGCGGCCTGGATACACGTCACTGCAAGTTGTTTGTGCAATCGCACGTTCACGAACATGCTGAAGCAAGTTGGATTATGAACTGCTATACGCCAATGGGCTGGTTAAACCGTATGACACAATTCAAGACGAAGGCTGGCGACCATGCCGACATAGTAGATACGGGCCTCTACTGCTATCCCGTCTTGATGGCCTGCGATATTCTGCTCTACCAGACGCACTTTGTGCCAGTTGGCGACGACCAGCGTCAGCATATCGAACTCACACGCGACCTTGCCCAACGCTTCAACACACGCTACAACAAGCCCGTCTTCACCATTCCAGAGGGCCAGATTCGACAGGTGGGCGCACGCATCATGGCACTCGACGACCCAACCAGCAAGATGAGCAAAAGCGCGGTCAATCCCGCGTCACGCATCAACTTGCTTGACGATCCAAAAACAATTAAACACAAGGTTGGACGCGCCACCACCGACTCCGAACGCCTGGCGACGTTCGACCCGCAACGTCCCGGCATCACAAACTTACTAACCATCTATCAGATGCTGACAGGGATGGCGAACGAGGATATCGAGACGGAATTCGCGGGCAATGGCTACGGTGCTGTCAAAGCTGCCCTCACCGATCAGCTTGTCGCGACGCTTGAGCCAATTCAGAAGCGTTACTACGAACTCGTCAACGACCTTCCGACCCTGGAAGCCATTCTTAAACAGGGGGCGGACGCGGTACGTCCGCTTGCCGCCGCAACCATTCAGGACATGAAAAATGTGATTGGGCTAGGCTAGGATAAAAAATGTACTATCCAACATTTGAGGAAGCGCAAAGGCTCCACGCGACTGAGGCGGTGGCAACCGACAAACGCCCGTTGCTACCCCTCTACCGCGACATTCTCGCAGATATGGAAACACCGGTTTCGGCGTACTGCAAAACGGCGCAACGCCCCTATAGCTTCCTGCTTGAAAGTGTGAGCGGTGGCGAACGGGTGGCGCGGTATTCGTTCATCGGCATTGACCCTTATATGGTGATGCTACAACAAGGCGAAACGGCGACACTGCGAAGAATGCATGGCGACACTTTTACCAGCGAAGACGTGCCGTGTCGCGACCCGCTCACATTCATCGAAGCCGAACTTGGACAATTCCAGCTTGTCGATTACCGGGGAGCGGCACGCGATGAGTTGCCCAAATTTCATGGCGGTGCCGTTGGCTATCTTTCCTATGACTCGGTTGCCCGCTTCGAGCGGTTAGCCGTGCCGGAAAAGAGCGAGCTTGGTTTACCATTAGCCGTCTTCTGTTTCACCGAAACGTTGCTTGCCTTCGATCATGTCAAGCATCGCGTTCGCATCGTCACACACCTGCACCTTGACGCGCCCGACCTCGAAGCGGAATATGCACGCGGCATCGCGATTATTGACGACGTACAACAACGTTTGAGCCAACCCGTGCGCTTGCCAGCAGAACCCGAACTTCTACACGATACGGCAGCATTACGCGTCACATCGAACCGCACACAGGGCGAATTTGAGACGATGGTACAGCGTTCAATCGAATATATCAAAGCAGGAGATGTCTTTCAAGTTGTACCATCGCAGCGTCTGAGCCGCCACGTCAACGCCGCACCGTTCACTGTCTACCGTGCTCTCCGCGCCATTAACCCGTCACCATATATGTTCTATCTTGACCTCAAAGACTTTCACATCATCGGTGCCTCGCCCGAATTGCTGGTGCGCTTCGAGGACAACGAAGTCACCATTCGTCCAATCGCTGGCACACGTCCACGCGGACTCGACAGACAAAGCGACGAGGGGCTTGCGAAAGAACTACAAAGCGACCCGAAAGAACGTGCTGAACATATCATGTTAATTGACCTTGCCCGTAATGACGTGGGACGCGTCAGCATTCCCGGCACCGTGCAGGTCAGCGAACTGATGGAGATCGAACGCTACTCACACGTCATGCACCTTGTCTCCAACGTCACAGGGCAGCTTCGTAAGGACATGACACCCTACGATGCCCAGCGCGCTGGCTTTCCCGCAGGCACAGTTTCGGGTGCGCCAAAAATTAGAGCAATGGAGATTATCAGTGAGCTTGAGCGCGAGCAGCGCGGTATCTACGCTGGCGCGGTTGGCTATTTCAGTCATTCTGGTAATCAGGAGACCGCTATAGCTTTGCGGACAATGGTCATGAAGAATGGTCGCGCGTATATTCAGGCCGGTTGTGGAGTCGTCGCTGACTCTAACCCCACCGCAGAATATCACGAGAGCTTGAACAAAGCTAAAGCTTTATTACGCGCGCTTGACGAGGCCGAGCAGATCGCACAAATGCATCGGGAAGAGGAGAGAGAGTAGCATGTTACTCCTACTTGATAATTACGACAGTTTTACCTACAACCTGTATCAGTATCTCGCGGAACTTGGGGCAGAGGTGCAGGTACATCGCAACAACATGATTACCCTCGATGAGATCGCGGCATTGCAACCCGACCATATTGTTGTTTCGCCGGGGCCGTGTACTCCCAACGAGGCGGGGCTTTCGTGCTCAGTGATTGAGACATTTGGGCCACATATTCCTCTGCTCGGCGTCTGCCTCGGTCATCAAGCCATCGGGCAGGTATACGGGGGGCGGGTCGTGCGTGCGCCTGAGCCGATGCACGGCAAAACGTCTCTCATGCATCATCACGAGCGCGGCGTCTTTCACGGCTTGCCACATCCCTTCTCGGCAAATCGTTACCATAGCCTGATTGTCGAGCGTTCGACTCTGCCCGATATCCTAGAAATCACCGCCGAAACGGAGGACGGCATTATCATGGGCCTCAAGCATAAAAGCTATCCAGTCGAGGGCGTGCAGTTTCATCCAGAGTCAATTATGACCCCTGTCGGTAAAGACCTGCTACGAAATTTTCTTGAGCGGTAAACACGCGAGGAGGAACAGATGATTCGAGAGGCTATCACTCATGTTGCTGCGGGTGCCTTGTTGAGCGAAGCAGAGGCGGCGGCGGTAATGGAAGAAATTATGACGGGGGCGGCAACAAGCTCGCAAATGGGCGCGTTTCTTACCGCGTTACACCTGCGCCCCGGTCACGAGACCGTCGCGGAGATCGCGGGCATGGCACGCGTGATGCGCGAGAAGGCGGTACACGTTCACCTTGACGAGAGTATTGCTCATCATGCCATGGATACCTGTGGCACGGGCGGCGATGGTTCGGGAACGTTCAACGTCTCGACGGCGGCGGGTATCGTCGCGGCGGCGGCTGGTGCCTCTGTCGCCAAACATGGCAATCGCTCGGCAACCAGTCGCTGTGGCAGCGCAGACGTGCTGGAAGCACTGGGGGCAAGCATCGACCTCGGCCCCGAACAAGTGGCAAAGTGTGTACAGGAGATTGGCTTTGGCTTTATGTTCGCGCCCGCGTTTCATCCGGCGATGAAACATGTTGGCCCCACGCGCCGCGAAATCGGGATTCGCACCGTCTTCAACATTCTTGGCCCGCTTACCAATCCAGCACACGCACAATATCAGGTGCTTGGCGTAGCTGATGGCTCGCTACTCCGCAAAATGGGCGAGGTGCTACTCCATCTTGGCTGTCGTCACGCTCTGATTGTACATGGCGAGGACGGAGTTGACGAGTGTTCCCTGAGTGCGCCAACGCGTATCTGTGAAGTACGCCAGGGCGAGGAGTTGCGCGAATATACCATCACTCCGGAAGACGTGGGACTGACCCGCATCACAGACCATCAGGCGTTTCAAGGCGGAGAGCCGACGCGAAACGCAACAATGATGCGCGAACTGCTGGGCAGCTATGTCGATGTGCCAGCGACACACATGTTATGTCTGAACGCGGGCGCGGCATTGCTCGCCAACGAGCAGGTCGCAACGCTCAGAGAAGGCGTCAAGCTAGCACAGTCCACGTTACGCGAGGGCAAAGCTCGCCAAAAGCTTACTGATGTTATCGCGTACACACAACAGCTTCATCAGGTGTCCTATGTTTCTTGACAAGATTGTAACGCAGACACGCGCCGATCTGGTACAGCGCAAAATAGATTGTCCATTAGCAGAATTACAGCAGCTCGCAGAGGCACAACCACCACCACGCGATATGCTCGCTGCCTTCACACCGCGTTCGCGTGTCCACTTGATCGCAGAAGTCAAACGCGCCTCGCCTTCTAAAGGAATGCTCGCGCCTCACCTCGATCCAGTAGGGTTGGCGCGAACGTATGAAGCACATGGCGCGTCAGTAATTTCTGTACTCACAGAGCCACATTTTTTTCTTGGCTCGCCACACTATCTCACGAATATCAAGCGTGCAGTGAACATTCCTGTATTGCGAAAAGATTTTATTGTTGACGAATATCAAGTCTACGAGGCACGCGCGTGGGGAGCGGACGCCCTACTCCTGATTTGCGCCCTGCTCGACGACGCACAACTCAAGCATCTGCTCACAGTCGCCCACGAGCAACGAATGCATTGCCTCGTCGAGGTGCATAGCCGCGCCGAGGCACAACGCGCAGTGGCGGCGGGCGCGGTCATCATCGGCGTCAATAGCCGCGACCTTACAACCTTTACCATGAACCCGTACCTCATCCGCGATATTCGCCAGGTCATTCCTGCAAACCGCGTCATCATCGCCGAGAGCGGCATTCATTCGGCGAACGACGCACGTCGCCTCGCACGCTACGATGTGCAGGGAATGCTCGTCGGCGAATCGCTGGTCGTCTCGCACGATGTGCCAGCTCAGATGCAGACGCTGCTCCAGGGAGCGAACGCAAGTACACAGGTGAAAATCTGTGGGCTTAGCACCCCGGAACATGTGCGGGCCGCTACGGAAGCAGGCGCGGACATGCTTGGCTTCATCTTTCACGAACCCAGTCATCGTTATGTACAACCGCGCACCGTAAGCACAACACTGGCAGCGGCTATGGACACGCTGCACGTTTTGCCTGATCGCGTTGGCGTCTTCGTGAACAAAGAGGCTAGCTTTATCAATGATGTCGTTGAAGCAGCAGAGTTACAGTATGTGCAACTACACGGCACCGAATCGCCCGAATTTTGCCAGCAGATAACGCGTCCAGTCATCAAGGCGATTCCACTCAAAGATGGTTCAGACCTCGCCCACGTCGCGGTCTACAAAGACGTGACATGGCGGCTTCTGCTCGACACGCCCACTCCTGAGTGGGGCGGAACGGGTGTTACTCATGATTGGGAACTCGCCCACGCTATCGCGACGGAGACGCGCATACTCCTCGCGGGTGGCTTGACACCCGAAAATGTGGCGCAAGCAATCCGACAGGTGCAACCATGGGGAGTTGATGTCAGCAGTGGCGTCGAAACCGACAGACACAAGGATACACACAAGATACACGCCTTTATTGAAAATGTACGAGCGGAAGCGGCGCGACGTATCGCGCCCCATCTGGAAAGAAGAGAGACCGATGCAAACGCAAAATAAACCAACATATCAGCACAACATTTACCCCGATGAACGCGGACGCTTTGGCGCGTTCGGCGGAAAGTTCGTTCCCGAAAGCCTGATGGCGGCCCTTGCTGAACTGGAGGAAGCATATAACAGATCGGTACATGATACGGCGTTTCAGGCCGAGTTAGCCGCGCAGTTGCGGAGCTTCGTCGGACGTCCAACCACGCTCCATTATGTACCGCGCTTCTCCGCGTTGGTCGCGCCCAACGTGACGGTATACCTCAAACGCGAAGACCTCGCGCATACGGGGGCGCACAAAATCAACAACGCGCTTGGACAGGGCTTGCTCGCAAAACATATGGGCAAGAAGCGCATCATCGCGGAAACGGGCGCGGGCCAACATGGTGTAGCAACCGCGACGGTCTGCGCGATGCTTGGCCTTGAATGTATCGTCTATATGGGTGAAGTCGATATCGAGCGGCAGTCACTCAACGTCTTCCGTATGAAGCTACTGGGAGCCGAGGTACGACCTGTGAGTAGTGGGACGCGCACTCTGAAAGACGCGACCAGCGAGGCAATCCGCGACTGGGTAACAAATGTCGAGACAACCTACTACATTATCGGCTCCGCAGTTGGCCCACATCCATACCCACGTATCGTGCGCGACTATCAAGCAATTATTGGCACGGAGACACGCAAGCAGATTATGGAACAGGCGGGTCGCCTCCCCGATCTGATTATCGCCTGTGTCGGTGGTGGCAGCAACGCGATAGGCATGTTCTATCCCTTCGCCGACGCGTCAGAGGTGAAATTGCTGGGCATCGAAGCAGGTGGTGTGAGTATGAAGGCAGGCGAGAATGCCGCGACACTCGTTGCGGGAACCCCCGGTGTGTTGCATGGCACACTTAGCTACCTGTTACAAAACGAGGACGGGCAGGTACTCGATACGCAAAGCATCTCCGCCGGCCTCGACTATCCCGGCGTGGGGCCGGAGCATAGCTATATGCGCGATGCAGGGCGAGCAACCTACGACGCCGCGAGTGATGCAACCGCGCTCCGTGGTCTGCAAGCACTCAGTCAAACCGAGGGTATCATTCCCGCACTCGAACCCGCGCACGCGCTGGGCTATCTCCTGGAAATGGGCGAACAGGGAAAAATTCCCGCGAACACACTGATCGTCCTCAATCTCTCCGGGCGCGGCGACAAAGACGTTATCACAGTAGCAAAAGCGTTGAACGTCAAGTTATAGGAGCAGATAATGGAAGTAATTCACAAAATCGTAAAAACGCATGGTACGCCCGCCACCAAGATTACGCAGGCATTTGCTAGCGCGAAGCAGGCGGAACGGGGCGTACTTGTCCCGTACTTTATGTGTGGTTATCCCTCGGCAGCGCAGAGCGTCGAACTTATGCTAGCGGCGGCGGCAGGGGGCGCGGATATACTTGAACTCGGAATGCCGTTTAGCGATCCACTCGCAGACGGGGCCACCATTCAACACGCGGGCCACGTCGCGTTAGAACGCGGTATGACCATTCGCGGGTGCATGGAGGTGGCACGTCAGGTCTCGGCGCGAAGTGACGTCCCACTTCTGCTCATGGGCTACTACAATCCCGTCATGGCCTATGGTCTGGCACGCTTTTGCGCCGACGCGCGAGCCAATGGCGTGAACGGGCTTATCATTCCTGACCTGCCAATGGAAGAGGCCGAACCACTGCTTCTGGAAATAAACAAAAACGGCCTCGCGCTGATCTTTCTCATTCCACCCACAACGCCCAACGAGCGCATCGCCCGCATCGCAAACCTCACCGCAAGCGCACCAGGTGGCTTCATCTATTGCGTCGCGCTAAGTGGCGTCACGGGTTCCCGTAACGAACTGCCCCCGCAGCTTCGCACTTTTATTGAAAGAGTTAGAGGCTATACGAAAGACAAAGCCATTCCACTTGCCGTCGGCTTCGGCCTCTCGACGCCCGCGCACATCGCAGAGGTGACACAGTACGCCGATGGCGCCGTCATCGGCAGTGCGCTCGTGAACCTGATTGACCGCACCGCAGAGAGCGCACAGGCGGAAGTTGTCAGACATTACATCCAGAGTCTACGCCAGAAATAGGACACTACGCACATACCCCTTTCGCCAGAGACGGTGTACACTTGCAAAAATCAGTGTATGCTTGGCTCTACACCTTTACACTACTGCTATGCTACAAGTATTGCAGAGGTATTTCAAGAAAGGAGTATGTTTACATATGTATTGTCGAGGCATTAGAGGCGCAACCACCGTCGAGCGGAATAGTCGTGAGGAGATTCTCGCCGCTACGACTGAACTGTTACAATTGATAGTAGAACGTAACGAGCTACGCATAGAAGATATCGCCAGCGTCATTTTCACAATGACGGAGGACTTGAACGCGGAGTTTCCCGCGCTCGCCGCCCGCTCAATCGGGTGGAACGAGACCGCGCTAGCTTGCATGCAAGAAATTCCAGTGCCGGGGAGCCTGAACAAGTGTATTCGCGTGCTGCTCCACGTCAACACAACACGCAGTGGAGCCGAGATGCAGCATGTCTATATCCGTGATGCTGTAAACCTGCGTCCCACGTTCGGTAGCGCAAACACCTAGTCAACCGTCTCTGTTACAGAGGCATTTTCTTACCATCATTCGGCAATCATGACAACGACGTTACGATCTGCCAGAGTTCTGGCACATATACGCCAGTTTTGTTAAAGTATAAGGAGCCATGTTCATGATTGTTGTGATGAAAGCGTCAAGTAGTGACGAGCAAATTAACCACGTCTTATCATTTCTCACAAAGCACGGGTTATCTGGACACCCTTCAAACGGGGTCGAGCGAACAATTATTGGCGTGTTGGGTGCGGTTGGCCCTTCCGGTGCACCAGGAAGTATCGGCGGCATCAATCCAGCATTAGGGGAGTCGTTGGAAGGGTTGCCGGGAGTAGAGAACGTGTTACGTGTTTCTAAGCCATACAAGCTTGCAAGCCGTGAGTTTCACCCACACGATACGATTGTCGATATTCCAGTCCCCTGTGTCAAGGGGGGCCTTGTGCATGTTGGCGGCAAGGAAGTTGTCATGATGGCAGGCCCCTGCACAGTCGAGAGTGAGCAGCAGCTCATGACGACTGCCGAGGCGGTGCGTAAAGAGGGCGCGGTCATTCTCCGTGGCGGCGCGTTCAAACCCTCGACTTCTCCCTACGGCTTTCGCGGCATGGGTGAGCCAGGTCTGAAACTCCTTGCTAAAGCTCGTGCGGAATTTGGCATGGCGATTATTACAGAAGTCATGACACCTACCGATGTATCGATGGTCTGCGAATATGCGGACATTCTGCAAATTGGCACGCGCAACATGCAAAACTATATGCTACTCGACGAAGTTGGCCGCACTAACACTCCTGTTGTGCTCAAACGCGGCATGTCGGCGACGTTTGAAGAATGGTTACTTGCCGCAGAATACATTCTCTCACAGGGCAATCGCAACGTTATCCTGTGTGAGCGCGGCATTCGTACCTTCGAGAAAATCACGCGTAACACTATGGATATCAGTGCCATCCCACTCATCAAACAACTCTCGCACCTCCCCATCATCTCTGACCCCAGTCAGGGAACAGGTCGCCGCGATCTCGTTGGGCCAATGTCGCTGGCATCTGTGGCCGTGGGAACCGACGCCCTGCTCATCGAGGTACACCCAAACCCAGACGAAGCCCTCAAGGATGGCGCACAATCCCTTACAATCGAACAGTTCCAAGAGCTAATGCCCCAGGTCGAGAAAATCGCGAGCGCGATTGGACGCACATTCATCAAAGGCTAGATGCAGACATGGCGCGGGCTTGCCGCGCCACAACGAGCCACATAGTGGCGATAACCCGTCGTATAGTAGTGGCGCGGCTTGCCCGCGCCATGCTCCCCTGCCCACGCCATGCTCCCCTGCCCCTCTATGTATATGCTCCTACACTTCCTATATATCCACAATCAACGGAATACGAATGGTAAATACCGTTCCTATCCCCTCTTGACTTGCGACACGTATGTTTCCCGCATGTTGCTCGATAATCTGCGCGACACTGGTCAAGCCAATTCCCGTTCCTTGAATACGTCCTTTGCTATTATCCGCGCGATGGAATGGCTCAAAAATATGCGGCAAATCTGCGGCGGGAATACCAATCCCCTGATCTCGCAAGACGAGCACCGCCCAACTGGAAAATTCCGTATCGTCGCGCGAAAGCTCGACGCTAATCTCACCACCGACAGGGCTATACTTGATGGCGTTGTTCAACAAGTTGCCCACCACACGCTCCAAACGTACAACGTCCAGAGAAAACAGTAATTCAGGTACCTGAGCTACAAAGCGTATTTGATGTTTTTTTGTGGTAGCTTGCTGTTCCAATACAACATTTTGCACGAGGCGCACAAAATCTACTTCACTATAATCAAAGGCCAGCATCTGCCCCGTTTGTAGTTGTGCCAGGTCCAGCAAATCGTCAATCATTGTCTGCATTTTCTTTACTGACGACTCTATCATCAATAAGCCCTGTTGCAAGCGGTTGACATCTTCGGGCGACGAACTGGCTCCCTTCCTGAGACGCATTTGCAGTATTTGAGCATTTCCTTTGATTGCGGTAAGCGGCGTCTTCAAATCGTGCGAGACACTAGATAGGAAAGCGTTGCGGGCTTCAAGTGCCATTTCTGCCTCTGCTCTGGCCTGCTCGGTCACATGTAACAGGCGTTCGCGCTCTTGTTCACTCTGCTTATGGTCGATGCCCAGCGCAATCGCCTTTGCCGCCGCGCCCATTGCATCCAGTGTTGAGGGTGGCAGTTCGTGACGCGCAAACGCTGCCATCACACCAACCACACGGCCCTCAATCATAAGAGGATAGCCTGCGAAAGCAACCATACCTTCACGCCTCGCCCACCCTTGATCGCTTACTCGCGCATCACCAATAACAGCATTCGTCAGGTGTGGCAAACGTTCGGCAGCGATTAGCCCAATCTTAAATTGACCCATAGGAACACGTCCATGTGGGCCATCAAGATGCGTATAGAGACCCGCACTGGCTCTAAGGTGTAACACCTGTTCTTGCTCATTCAGCGTCCAGATGCGAGCAAACGCTACGTCTAAAGCTTCTACAAGAGCTTCACAACAGCGTTGCAGAATCGCGGGCAACGTACTCTTCCAGATGAGGGCATCGCTCACCGAAGCAATAAGAGCGACGAGTCGGGTACGTGCCTCTAAATCTGCCTGTACTTCAATAAGTGAAGGATCATGTGGCAATTCCTCTTCTCCATTTCGCTGAACCAGTGTGCGCTTGACGTGTTCCATGCTATTTTCCATTTTTCTGGTCTATAAAAAAGATACGCAAAATAAAAGTATCATGATTACTTTTACTGTATCAGAATCAACGCAAAAATACAAGAAATCTTTCGAGACTTCCATAGAATTACAGTGATTTCTACTCAAATCTTCTATAAGGTCAAGCCCTACTTAGAATTACGCCTTCTGTTCCTACTCTCTTCTCCCCTTCGCGCTCTGGACAATTCCCGCCGCACACTGTATACTTGCTGTATACCTCTAAGAGCGTTGTTCTTCCCCCTCGTTCTCTCCATATGCACACTATTATACTCCCTCTTGCACACTGCACTCACCCTTTATTACACAGGAGCTTTTTCATTATGTCTACTCCCTCAAAAACACTCTTCAGACAGGACGCACACGCCGTTTTCGCTGGCGGTGGTGTACGCGGTATCGCGTATGTTGGCGCGTTAGAGGTCGCGGAACAGTACGGCTATCGCTGGGTCTCTGTCGCGGGTACATCGGCGGGCGCGATTGTCGCGGCACTCGTCGCCGCCGGGTATACAGCGCAGGAACTCTCTACGATTATGCGGACACTCGACTATACGCGGTTCGCAGCCTGTCCCGCAAACGATCTTTTGTATAGTGCGGAAATGTACAACATGCTCACACATGGCGGCCTACACGATGGCTCGTATATCGAAGCGTTTATGCGCGAAAAGTTGCACGCGAAGGGCGTTCACACCTTCGCCGACCTGCTCATCGCAGGACAAGAGCAAAACAGAGAGAGCGTTCAGCGTTATCGTCTCACCGTGATCGCATCAGATATCACACGCGGCCAAATTGTACGCCTGCCACAAGACGCTGCGTCCTACGGACTCGACCCCAACGCGCTGGATGTCGCGCGAGCCGTTCGGATGAGCGCGAGTATTCCGTTTTTCTTCGTTCCCGTGCAGCTTACCGACGCGAATGGCAATACAAGTTGCATTGTCGATGGTGGCCTCCTTAGCAATTTCCCACTCTTCCTGTTTGAACATGCCGCGCGGCTTCATGCCAGCACGACCAACACAACTTCACTACCAATCTTTGGCTTTCAGCTCGTTCAAACATTACTCACACCACCTACTGCTCATACACCGCTTCCCTGCGGTCTCGCCATGCTCAAAGCTCTGATTACAACCATGCTTTCCGCGCACGACAAGCTGTATAGCAGCGATACCACCCTCGCGCACACTATCGTTATACCCACCTGTGACATTGCGGCAACAGATTTTAACCTGACACCAAAGCAGGCACAGCAACTATACGCCTATGGCAAAGAGGCGGGAACAGCATTTTTCAGAACGTGGCACTCATGACTAACGTGGCAATTCGTTGAGGGAAGTCTGGTAGTACGCCATCTGTGTGGGAGCTTCCTCGACCCCAACCATAATCGTGGTGAGGCGCGAGAGATCGTAGGCCGCAAGCTGTGTGCGTAGCTCCCCACAAATGTATTCCGCCAGCCGTTCCGCCGTCGAGTTATCAATGGGAAGTTCCACCACGTCGGCTTTTGGAAATACATAGCGTTTTTCCTGAAAACGAATTTCCCATTCGTCGACAGAGGCAAGCAATTCCAGATGCGTATTGTACAGAGGCAACAAAAAGCGGTGATTGAGCTTCTGGCAAATATCGCGCGTGAGCCGCTTGAGAATGGTAAAGTCAACGACAACAGTATCGTCGCTCAGACCGCCCTCGACCTCGACCAGCACACCATAGTTATGCCCATGCAAACGTTCACACTTGCCCCCAAACGTAATAAAATGGGCCGAACTAAACTTGAGGTTGCCCCCCTGTACCTTGACCTTACGCAAAACCTGTGTCATACCAAATATACCCTCTACGTTCGCGAAACATTTTGTTCATTGTAACATATCGTTTCTGCACGCGCTTCAAGCAAACATGGTTGCGTTGTTAGCCATCACTGCTTGCTATCCTACTACGTACAGTTCTGGTACAACACTGGAAAGAAGCACTAGAACGTTTTGGTTTTTGCAGCCTTACCTGTACGCCAAAATTTTCTTACAATGTAAAAAAACAAAAATACTCTAATAATACAAAAGAGACGCTTATGAACCACAAAAGCAACACGGTTTTGATAACTACCTGTTTAGCCTTTTATCCGACGTGAACTGGAAGATGGTTGACGCCTACCGCGAGCAGTAGACGCTACTCGTAGCAAAACGGGAAACCTGCTGTTAGCCAGTTACTGGACACGCTTTTCTTTTGACTGCTATACTAAAAGAGTGCCAACAGGGGCATATCCTGTATTCAGAAAAAGGAGCAAAACAATGACCGTTGACGAGAGCTTCGTGACCATGCAGTCCATATTTAACCCTTCGGCGGCAGCAGGTTTGAACAAAACCTTTCAATGGGATATCAGTGGCGAACAGGCTGGAAAGTGGGCCTTGAAAATTGCTAACCAGACGTGTGAGCTTGTACGCGGCGAGGCTGAGAATCCCAGTATCACGCTGATAATGAAAGATGCCGATTGGCTCGCAATTGCAGAAGGAAAACTAGACCCCATGAACGCCTTCGCAACCGGCAAGGTTAAGATCAAGGGCGATATGATGCTGGCTATGCGCGTCCCCAATCTCTTCCCCACAGGCCGCTAACCACCAATTCCCTTCAGAGTAAGCAAAAACCGCGTATTTCCTCCATTCTGTACGTTCTTTATAGAGAGGACATACGCGGTAACTTTTATTGTAGTAGTTTCAATCTTGCACAATTTTGTGTAACTATGGTATACTCAAAGTAGAATAGAATGCCCGACACTTTAGCATATGTTGGTATAACAAAACCGCGTAGAAAGGGTCAGACATGGCAATCAGCCGGAGTGAATTACACAGCAACCTGAATTATACAGACAGTATGTTGACAACTCATGAAGCAGCGAAGCAACTAGACCTCAGTTACTGGCACTTTATGCACCTTGTCGAGGCTGGACGTATCCCCGGCGTCCGCGTGTTTGACCGATGGCTCTTCTCGCTCGCTGATTTGCTCACCTATCGCCGCAAAAGGTACGGAGAACTGGAAGACCTCGCACGTACCGCCCTCGACCACCCACGCATTGGCTTGACGGAAAAGCAAGCCATCATCTGTCGCCATCTCCTCACCAACCGACGCCCCTCCGACATCGCCCGTATACTCCAACAATCCCGTCAGGCCGTCCATTCACAAATAACTCTCATCCGCCAAAAAGTTGCCTGTACCCAAACAAGGTCTGAACCATTCTCATCACTTCCTCCGCCACTATAAACAGGTATCTACTTAACGTGCTTTCTTTTACCACTTATAGTAAAGACAAAAAGAATGGCTATAAGTCAGTGCTTCTATTGCAGTAAGCGAAACGCAACGTACAGAGGCACCAACATCCAAACGACGAAAGTAAACACAGCACAGAAAGGCGAAACCAATATGGCACAAATTCAGGCGTATTTGCATTTCAAGGGTAACTGTCGGCAGGCCATGACGTTCTACAAAGAGTGTCTGGGCGGAGAACTCAAGATACAAATGGTTGCAGAAACGCCGATGGCGGCCCACCTTCCGCCCGAAATGCACGATAGCATTATGCACTCCAGTTTGATTGTAGATGATTTTGTGCTTCTGGCCTCTGATATGATGGAAGAGGCCGAAGCTATCAAGGGCAATACTATTTCTCTCTTGCTCGAATGCGAGAGCGCGGAAGAGATAACAACGCTTTTTACAAAGCTTTCCAATAGCGGGAAGGTTGGTCATCCCCTAAAAGAAGAGTTCTGGGGCGCGACCTTTGGCGACCTCACCGACAAGTTTGGAGTAAACTGGCTGTTCAACTTCGACAAAAATCAGCATTCATAAACGCGGCTTGAAAAGTTTGGGCAGGTCGCGCCACTACTATATGACACGTTTCTCCGCACTTGCATTGTATGGCTTCGCCACGCTCCTCCGCATATAGTAGTGGCGCGGCTTGCCCGCGCCATGCAGTTCACTCAACCAAGTAGATGCTACTACTTGCCCGACACTGTTTTTATGGCACCAGACGGCTCCGTTTTCTTGCCCGTCACAAAAATGCCCGTCAGCACCAGAGCCAAGCCCGCCAGCGCGTTCAGACCCAACGACTCATGTAGCAGCAGCGCACCATAGACAAGAGCGATACAGGGAAGCAGATACGTAACAACCAGCGTGCGCGTGGGGCCGATGCTGGCAATCAGTCGATAGTACAGCAAATACGCGAGCGACGTACCACCTAGCGCGAGTACCAGCACCGACCCAATTGCCCAGGGTGACAACATGTGTGTCGGGGGTTGCGCGACGAGAGCAAGGCCAGCAATGGGAGCAATAATCACGGCCCCCATACCCGTCTGCCCAATCGCAGGTTGTAACGCGGGCGCGTCTGCAAGCAGTCTATGTGCTAGCAACGCACCGAAGGCGTAACTAATCGCGCCTGCTAACGCCGCAAAAACGCCAAGCAGATAAAATAGGGACACACTCGTGCCTAACGCAGTCGGGCCGACTAGCACACCAACACCCACAAAACCAATAATCACACCTGTAACCCGCGTTCGTGTCAGTCGCTCGCCACCGGGCCACCACTGTGATGCCAGTGCGATCACGAGCGGAGTGGTCGCATTAAGAATAGCTGCCATACCTGATGAAATATATTCCTCGCCCCAACTAATCGTGAGGTATGGAATAACAGCATTGAAGATAGCAACAATGAAGAAGCTCCACAAGCGCGTATTCCAACCATGCATAATTACTGGACGAAAAGGAACAATAACGAGCAGTCCCAATGCCCCAAGTAGTAAGCGTGCGCCCACCAACGTCAGTGGCGACATCTCTGCTACTGCCACTTTGATAAACAAAAAAGACGCCCCCCACAGCGCCGCCAATGCAAAGAGCATCAGGTATTCTTTAGGTTTCATGGGTATTACTCCTGTGCTGAAAAATATAGTATAGCACATACTCGCGCCATGCTAACCTATCTCAGTGACATACTTTCTATTTTGTGGTATGCTTGTAACGGACACTATCTTTAGTGAATTAGTGTTCTTCACCGCCACCAACGTATAAGAAAGGAGGTCATTCACACGTCCTGCTCAAGCATCTCCAGTAGAGATGACGTTATTCCTCTTCATGGTCTGTAAGCGTTGTCGCTTACAAAACACAAAGCACTTCAGGCAGCACACCGTCTGATACGTACAGAGCAAAAGTACATATAGTGTTCGTTTACATGAAAGGTAGGACATATTCAATGGCTCAATATGCAGAGGAGCGCATAGCTCCCGTCACCATCCCCGCCGTATCTACTGTTGCAAACCCCGGCCCACTCGGCCTTTGTGCATTCGCGCTTACCACATTCGTTCTTAGTTCCGTCAATGCTGGACTCCTCGCCGCAACCGACCTCAAAATTGTTGTTGGCCTTGCCCTTTTTTACGGGGGTATCGCTCAACTGCTCGCGGGCATGTGGGAGTTCAGAACCGGCAATACCTTTGGTGCCACCGCGTTTAGCTCCTACGGTGCCTTCTGGATCGCCGTAGGTGCGAGCGTACAATTCGGCTGGATTACCAGTCATGCCGCCTTTGGCTTCTTTCTACTTGGCTGGACAGTTTTTACGCTCATCATGTTTCTTGGCACCCTAAAAAGTAATGGCGCACTCATCGCACTCTTTGGCCTGCTCTTACTAACCTTCCTCTTCCTGACCATTGGAGAGTTCGGCGGCGGAACAGGAACACTTGGCGGCTATCTCGGCATCCTTACCGCGCTTGTCGCATGGTATACTGCCCTTGCTGGCGTCCTGAGTTCAAGCCGTTCCGCGTTCACGCTGCCCGTGTTTCCAATGAAATAGCTAGATACGCTTCCCTGGTACATGTTGTGGCAGCAGCTTCGATGAGGATAGCCTATATCATTCTAATTGGGCTGCTGTCACACCGTCACTCTCTCTCATAAGGCACACAAAACATGGTCAATGTATGTGCTATAATTCTCTCGTTCGCTGTAGAGCAGTCGTGTCCGGTTCATAACAAGGAAGGCAAAAGTCGCATGAACAATCTCAGTTTTGAAAATACCGACAATATTTTGGTAGAGGAGCGTGTTTTTGTTCCTTCTGAGGATACCGTTAAAAACGCCAACATCACGGCATATATGCAGTCAAAAGGCTTCGATACTTACGACGCGTTCTTTCAATGGTCGCTTGCCAACCGCTTCGAGTATTGGGAAGATCAAGCCAAAGAGCTACACTGGTTTGAACCCTGGCATACGACCTTCGAGTGGACACAAAAGCCCTTTTTCCGTTGGTTCACAGGCGGGAAATTCAACATCGTCTACAACTGCCTTGATCGACACATGGAAACACCGACCCGCGACAAAGTAGCCTTCTACTGGGAAGGCGACGACGGCTCAAGCCAGACGATTACCTACAAAGAACTGTTTGTGCTGACGAACCGTTTCGCAAAGGGACTGCAAAATCTGGGTGTCAAAAAGGGGGATCGTGTCGCCATTTATATGCCTGCCATCCTCGAACAGATCGCGGCAGTCCTCGCGGTTGCACGTCTGGGCGCGATTCACACGGTTATCTTTGGCGGCTTTGCCCCCAGCGCACTGCGAGATCGCATCATCGACGCGCAGGCCAAAGTGGTCATTACCGCCGATGGCAACTATCGCGGCGGCAAGCATATCGAACTCAAAAAACTCACCGATGAGGCCGTCACGGAGACGCCAACAATTGAACATGTCGTGGTAGTAAAACGGCTCGGCACCAACGTACCAATGCAAGCGGGCCGCGATATCTACCTCGATGACTTGCTCAAAGACATTCCAGAGGATACCATTGTACCGTGTGAGCCAATGGATAGTGAAGATATCCTCTACATCCTGTACACGAGTGGTAGTACGGGCAAGCCTAAAGGCATTGTGCATGTGCAAGCTGGCTACGCTGTTGGCGTCTATGCAACCACAAAGTTTGTGTTCGACACAAAGCCCAACGACATCTTCTGGTGTACCGCCGACGTTGGGTGGGTCACAGGGCATAGCTACATCATTTACGGGCCACTTATGCTCGGCATGACGAGCGTTATGTTCGAGGGAACACCGACCTATCCGGCCCCTGACCGCTTCTGGAGCATCGTCGAGAAATACAAAGTCACGACCCTCTACACTTCGCCCACCGCCATTCGCGGCCTGATGCGCTTCGGCGAGGAATGGCCCGCGAAACATGACCTCTCAAGCTTGCGTATTCTCGGCTCTGTAGGGGAACCAATCAACCCCGAAGCGTGGATTTGGTATCACAAAAATATCGGACATGACCAACTTCCGATTGTCGATACGTGGTGGCAAACAGAAACTGGCTCTATGCTGATTAGCCCAACCGTCGCGATTCCATTGAAACCGGGTAGCGCAAGCCGTCCATTGCCGACTATCGAGGCCGAAGTTGTCGATAAGAGGGGCGTCGCAGTCGGTAGCGAACACGGCGGCTTCTTGATTATTCGCCATCCCTGGCCCAGTCAGATGCGAACCGTATACAATGATGCGGCACGCTATGAGTCATACTGGAATACGATTGAAGGCGTCTACTTCGCAGGCGATGCGGCAACAATGGATAAAGATGGCTACTTCCGCATTCAGGGCCGCGTCGATGATGTCATCAAGGTGAGTGGGCATCGGCTCGGCTCGATGGAGATCGAGTCCAGTCTGGTGAGCCATCCCGCCGTTGCGGAGGCCGCCGCGATTGGCAAGCCCGACGCTGTAAAGGGTGAGCATGTCAAGGTGTTCGTCATTCTCAAAAACGGCTACGAGCCTTCCGACGAGATGGCAAAGCAACTTAAATTGCACGTTCGCACAACCGTTGGTGCGCTCGCGGTTCCCGACGAACTCGAATTCGCGCCCAGCTTGCCCAAAACACGTTCAGGCAAAATCATGCGCCGCGTCATTCGCGCCCGCGAGATGGGCGAGCCTGTCGGCGACACCAGCACACTCGACGGCTAAAACTAGTATGTGAAGTACAGGATTTTTTACTCATGAAGCGTATTGCGATCATCGGTTCGAGTGGCGCGGGCAAGTCAACGCTTTCCCGCCAACTCAGCTCACTACTTGCCCTTCCCATTACTCACCTCGACAAACTATACTGGCAACCCAACTGGCAACAAACACCCACCACCGAGTGGAAAGTCTTGCAACAGCAGTATATTCAACAAGATGCATGGATCATAGACGGGAATTATAGAAATACAATGGATATGCGTCTCAATCTGGCGGACACAATTATCTTCATGGATTTTTCCCGCTTGCGATGCTTGTACCACGTCCTCAAAAGACGCGTTCAATACGCAGGGCGAGCGCGTCCTGACATGAACGAGCAGTGTCCAGAGCGCGTGAATTGGGAGTTTATACAATGGGTATGGAACTTTCCCAGAGATGTTCGCCCCGGCACACTCCAAAAGATACAGCAATATAGCGCGGGACGGGAGGTTATCATCTTGCGTAATCCCAGGCAGGTCAAACGCTTTCTGAAAAAGCTACACTCTACAATGGCGAACTAAACAGTACAATGGCTGCCTGTACAGTACGTGAGCAATGTATATGGCACAAGTAAGAACCACCGGGAGTAGGGGAAATGCTTGACCATCTGGCCCTGCTACGGTATAGTAGCTTCATTCCGGCAAAACATCTTGACAACCACCACTTATTCTCTCGAATGAGGTAGTATACAATGACAGGACCAAAAGACTTTTTAGAGTACCTGACAGCACTGATTAAACAGGCTGTCGGTATATATCTTGAGCAAGAGCATCTAATAACCGACATCGAGCAATTACCGATTGACCTGCGTTTTTCGGCACAGGCAAGCTTCGGCGATTACTCGATGCCCGTTATGCAATGGGCTGGCAAAAACAAGCTTGGACGCCCACCATTGCAAGTAGCTGAAGCCCTCAAAACCATTCTCCACGCTATGCACATCTCTTCAGTTACGGAGATTACCGTTACGAAACCGGGCTATGTCAACTTCGGTCTTAATCGTTCTGAAGTAGGTAAAGCGATCATCGAGCGTGTTGTAGAAGCTGGCCCCGACTACGGACATAACGATATCGGCATCGGCACAAAGGTTATTGTCGAACATACCGCGATTAACAGCAACAAAGCGGCCCATGTGGGTCATTTACGCAACTCGTGCATTGGCGATACCGTTGTGCGAATGTTGCGCTCACAGGGGTACACAGTTGAAGCGGAAAACTATATCGACGACTCTGGCGTACAGGTCGCGGACGTGGTGGTTGGCTTTATGCTGCTCCAAAGAGGCCAATTACAGCTTGCGGGCGGCAACGCACAACTGCCCGATGAGTCGTTCGACTACTTCTGCTCACGCGTCTATGTCGCAACGGTCAAAACATATGACGCGCAACCGGAACTCAAAGATTTTCGCAAAACGGTCTTACATGCAATCGAACACGGCGATGAGCCAACGGCTGGGCCGGACTACCCCACACTTGCCTCAGACCTGTCACATCAGATTGTCGCGGCACACCTCAAAACAATGGGCCGACTCAATATTTCCTATGACCTGCTGACATGGGAGTCGGCTATCCTGGGCGCGGGTCTCTGGCAGCGCACCTTTGCGATGCTGCGCGACAACAAACTACTCGAAAAGCCTGAAACAGGCTTCGCTGCTGGCTGCTGGCTGCTTCCCTTTGGCGATGAGGAGATCAAAGACGAGGACAGCGAGCGAATGCAGGATAAAATTCTCGTCCGAAGCGATGGTACCGCGACCTATACCGCGAAAGATATCTCTAACCAACTCTGGAAGTTTGGCCTCGTCGATAACAACATGGGCGTTGATTTCCACTACATCCCCTGGGGAGTACAGCATGACGGGCGCATGCTCTGGTCGATGCGAACGCCCAAAAACGCTGTAGCTGCGGGAGAAGAGGCTGATCCTAAACGCTTTGGACACGCACAAAAAGCCATCAACGTAATCGATGTGCGTCAGGCATATCCACAACAGGTTGTATATGAGAGTCTGCGCCGTCTTGGCTATCCAGAGCAGGCGAAAAACTCAACCCACATCTCTTACGAGGTTGTGACGCTCTCAAAGGCAACGGCGGAGCGGCTCGGCATCGATACCTCCGACGGGCGCAGCTTCTACGCGATGTCAGGCCGTAAAGGCATCGAGATCAAGGCCGACGATCTGATCAACGAGGCGGTGCATCGAATGCAAGAGGTACGCAAGCAGGACGCGAAAGGCGATCTACCTGTAGAAACCGCGTCCATTCTCGCAGCGTCCGCGATTCGCTACTTTATGATTCGCTTTGGCCTCCAACAAATTATTGCGCTTGACATAGATGAAGCCCTACGACCAAACGGCGATACAGGCGTGTACCTGCAATACGCTTATGCACGCGCCAATAGCATTCAACGCCGTCTGCTTGACGCTGGCTATGAGTTGCCAGATTTCCTGGTTGACCTACCAGAAAAGCTTGAGCAAAGCGAGTGGGAACTGCTCCGCCACATCGACGCCTATCCACGCCGCCTGGCGGAGGCCAGCGAGTCGCTTGTTCCCTCGACGCTCTCAACCTACGTCTACGAACTCGCGGCCCATTTCAGTGACTTCTATGAGCATACGCCACCAATTCTTAAAGAGAGCAATGAGCATGTCAAAGCGTTCCGCGCCTCTCTGGTACGCGCAACCGTGCAGACAATGGACAACGCCCTACGTGTGCTAGGCTTCATACCGCTTGAGAGAATATAGAGGCAACACAAGAAGCGGCTTGACGCGTGCCACTTCTTGTACTACGATATGTGTAGAAGAGATTTTTACACATGTACATCGCAGGAGCAATAAAATGAATAAACTCACGCCACAAGAAGAGC
Source organism: Ktedonobacterales bacterium (assembly GCA_038211295.1). Classification (GTDB taxonomy): domain Bacteria; phylum Chloroflexota; class Ktedonobacteria; order Ktedonobacterales; family Ktedonobacteraceae; genus JBBQVS01. The sequence goes on from JBBQVS010000018.1 coordinate 40,672, forward strand.
GCGTCATTCTCCATAAAGGCACAGAAGCACCATTTACAAATGAGTACGATCACTTTTTTAAGGAAGGCACATACATATGTCGCCGTTGTAATGCGCCCCTTTTTTCAGCGAAAACAAAATTCGACTCCGGTTGTGGCTGGCCCAGCTTTGATGAGAACTATCCCAACGCGGTCAAGCGTCTTCCCGACGCAGACGGACATAGAACCGAGATCGAATGTACCAATTGCGGTGGACATCTAGGACATGTTTTCCTCGGCGAGCGTCTTACCGACAAAAATACACGTCACTGTGTCAACTCATTGTCCATTCGTTTCATTCCCGAAGACAAAGAAATGCCAGCAGTATTGCACGATTTGAAGTAACAACGTTTCATACATAGAGAGGAGTGGAGCTATGCCCTACTTCTCTCTTCATGGTGCTGCTTGGTCATTGCTTTTCCATTCTTCAGAAGCCAAAATATTCACCGCGGAACCTACAATAGCCCATAAAATGTACTATAAATCTTCCTTATGCCAACTCTATTCCCGCTAGAACTGCTCCGTATTTGTCGCCACAAGCTTACTATGGAACATTACGCACGTGTACAGTTGTTGTAATCTCTGCGGATGCGAAGTTTGTGGTTCTGCTCCTCATATAAATGAGAAAGATATACTTTCCAATCATTTCTACTGCGACTCTACCGCGCACGCTGTGCAAGAAAAGAAGATATATCATGGTACTCTATAACGTTTTGTTTGGGTTAGGAGCAGCTCTCTGCTGGGGAAGCGCGGACATATTCGCAACCATTGTTTCGCGTCGTCTGGGCGTGTCAACAACGCTTTTCTTCTCGCATACATGGAGCCTGGTTGTGATAATCGCCTGTCTCGCTATAGTGTGGCAACCACTCGCGCTGACTCCACAGCTTCTGCTGCAAAGTTTTCCGCTCGGCTTCTGTGTTGGCTTACTGGTTGCCTGCGGCTATTTTGCCTTTTATCGTGGCCTGGAACTGGGGCCACTGGCGATTGTATCTCCCTTGACCTCTGCCGATGGCGCGATTGCCGCGCTGCTCGCTATTCTTTTCTTTCACGAAGTGCCTGGCCTCTGGCAAGGGGGCGCGTTACTCATTCTCTTTCTTGGTATCATTTTCGTCTCGCTAGAGGCAACATCGCTCACCTCCTTTACAAAAACGATACGCCTATCTTCTCTTGCAACAGGTGGTACATTGTGGGGCTTAATTGCAATGCTCACCTTTGGCGTTGGCCTCTTTGGAATTAGCATTGCAACGAAATCTGTGGGCTGGTTCCTTCCCATCTTCTGGATGCGCGTTACCAGCGCGCTCACCATGACGTGCGTGCGCCTCTGGCAGCAACACAAGGCACATTCTCGAACAACGCAACACAAGAAGAAACACCATGATACCTGGCGGACGGGGCTAGGACTCGCGGGCATGGTGGGCATCCTTGATTGCAGTGGTTTGCTTCTCTATAGCTATGATACCTCTATTGGCTCGACGGGACTCGCGGCCGCTATCGGTTCCTGCTTTGTATTACTCCCTTTGCTTTTTGGCACCTTCGTTTTGCGTGAACGACTTGCAATTCATCAAATGCTGGGAGTTGGTCTCGTTGTGACGGGCCTGTTTCTCATCAGCATCTCTCACTAGTTCTTACATTGTAGCTTTTGCTCTTTGTCTGTATTCTTCGCACAGGCAAATGTGTAGTAGATTTGTGGTAAGATACGCAAGTCAGAGTGTTCTGTACAATCTATTCATAGTGCATACGCGCATCTTATAATGAATAGAGAAGAAAAATTTTATAGCTATTGTCGCAGGAGGAATTTCAACATGGCAGATCAGAACAACAATCAGGGCAACCAGAATACCTTACCAATTGGTCACGAGCAGGTGGACCAGTTGCGCCATCAGGCCGAGCAGCAGATTGACAACACCATCGATCAGTTCGCCCAGAAGATTCCCGGTGGAACACAGGTTAATCAACAGGCAAAGGACGCAATGTCTGGTGTTCTCGATAATCTGGAGAAGCAAGCAGAGGCGCAGGGCGGCAACCTTCTGGGCAACGCTGGCAATATGCTTGGCGGCATGTTTGGACACCAGAACGACCAGAAGAAGTAGTCGCCGAGGATTGAGAAAACACGTTTATTTTCTCAATCCTCTTAACACGTTTTTTAACGTATTGTAGCAGGAAAAACAAAGAACACATACCCTCACACTCCATCGCTCATAGCAGCACCAACAAGCTCTTTAATATCCTCCACGCCCTCTTTTACCAGGAACGCTTCGATGCCTTCGACAATCTCAATGCCGACACGAGGGTTTACAAAGTTCGCGGTGCCAATCTGAATAGCGGACGCACCCGCCATGAGAAATTCCAGCGCATCATTCGTGGTGCGTATTCCACCCAAACCGATTATCGGGACGTGTGGATACGATACGCGTAACGCTTGCGCGACCTCGTACACCATCCGTAATGCGATTGGTTTTACCGCAGGCCCCGCGAGTCCACCAGTTCCATTCGCGAGTGTGCGCGTGCGTGTGGTGATATCGATACTCATACCGGTAATTGTGTTGATTAGCGATACAGCGTCCGCGCCAGCCTCTGCCGCCGCAAGCGCGGTTGAGCGTACATCGCTGGTATTTGGCGAGAGTTTCACGATTAGTGGGAGCGTTGCGGCGACACGAAGAGCAGAGGTAACAGCGAAAACCGCTTCAGGGCTTGCTCCAAACACCTCTCCCCCTGCCCGCACGTTGGGACAAGAGACGTTTACCTCTATCCCCGCAACGCCCGCGATCCCTTCTAGCTGCTCCGCGATACTCACAAACTCTTCTATGTCCTCACCGGCGATATTGACAAGCACGGGCGTATCCCAGCCAGCCCAGATTGGCGCGTATTTCTTGACAACACTATGCACACCGGGGTTTTGTAGTCCAATCGCGTTGAGTATTCCAGCCGCCGTCTCCACCGTGCGCGGCTGCGCGTTCCCTTTGCGCGAACGCAACGTTGTCCCCTTACAGATCACCGCCCCTAGTCGCTGCACCTCGGCTATCTTCGCGTTCTCGATACCATAGCCGAATGTGCCAGATGCCATCATCACGGGATTTTTTAAAAGGAGTCCACTTTTATGTCGCGAAGCCAGCTCTACCTGTATGTTCATCTTTTTTTCTATCTGTACCTATTGATCGCGTTTCGCAGTTCTTGTGTCGCGTTTCTTGCCGAGCGTGCGAAATCTTCGTCTTGCGAGGCGGAAATAATACTGCGCGAAGCATTGACTATCATCCCCCAGCCGCGACTATCTTTTCCCACTGCAACCGTCGCCGCGAGATCACCGCCCTGCGCTCCGATACCCGGAATGAGAAGCGGCATATCGCCCACAAGAGCGCGTACCTGCTTCAATTCAGATGGATAGGTTGCCCCAACAACAATGGCACAATTGCCATTAGTGTTCCAGCTACTCGCAATAGTACGCGCGATAACGTGATATAGTGGCTCCCGTGCCTCGCCAACAAGCAGGTTTTGCAGTTCGCCACTACCAGCGTTCGATGTTTTCACTAATACAATGATACCTTTTTCCTTCCGTGCGAGAAAAGGCGCGAGTGCCTCTTTGCCCAGATACGGATGTACGGTTATCGCATCAGCACCGATTGTATCAAAAGCCGATACAACATAGCCCTGATTGGTGTTCCCGATGTCGCCGCGCTTGGCATCAAGAATCACAGGTATAGTGGGGTACGTTTGTTTGATATATTGAACGGTCTTCAGTAACGCGCGTCCCCCTCCTTCGCCGAGAGCTTCATAAAAGGCCGAGTTGGGTTTATAGGCGCACACAAGGTCGTGTGTCGCGTCAATGATGGCATGATTGAAGAGAAAAAGCGCATCTTCTACTGAACGTCCGTCGCGTACAATTGCTGGCAGCTTGGTGTATTCGGGATCGAGGCCCACGCAAACACAGGTATTGGCCTGCCAACGTTGCTCTAGCAAAGATAAAAATGTGCTACTCATGCAATGCCTCCTTCTGCCTTGTAAGGAAGATACGCCCCTTGCCAACGGTGGTATTGATTGATACACCTTGCTGACAGAAGGGACACGTCTCTTCGCTATACGTTTCCAGGTCGAGCGTTATCAGTGTGGCGATAGGCACATCCCCCACAGCTTGCGCTTGCACATTCCCGCGATTACACAACGCACTCACACCAACAACATTACCCTTATGCTTGCGTATCAGCTCAACCACACGTCGCACGGAGCCGCCGGTAGTCAGAATATCCTCAACAACCAGAACGTTTTTCCCAGTGATATAGGCGTCATACCCACGCGTGAAGGTAAAATTTTGGTCTGAACCACTCTCTTTTTCAGCGTACACCGCCAGCGTTTCGCCCATTGTTCGCCTGCTATTCAGGGCGTGCGTTGTCCATTGTGAAAGCACGATACCGCCGAGCACTGGCCCTACGACAACATCTATAGCATCAGCCTCATATGCTTGTGCCATCTGGCGACAAAGCTCCGCGATAACGCCCGTGTGTAGATAGAGCGCATCCTTGTTGATATACACCGAACTATGCCGACCTGAATTGTACACAAAGTGACTATTCGTAATAATCGCTTTAGCATCTATAAACTGTTGCATGATTGCTGGATTGTTCATGTTTTATGCTTCCTCTCGACGCGTCTGCCCTGTGGCACATCGAGTATTTTCCTGTTCTGATAGACGAGCATTCCACGCAAAAATGTCGCGATAGGTCTGCCGACAAACTTCATCCCCTCGTAGGCTGACCACTGGTTTTTCGTGAATAGATCGGCCTTCTGCACCGTCCAGGTTTGCGCGGTATCGACAACGACAATATCAGCATCTTTTCCAACGATGAGGCCGCCCTTTTGTGGGAAGTCAAAGATACGCCCGATATTCTGTGAAGTCACCTGCGCGATACGCACCAGTCCCTCTTCCAGCGTCGCTTGCCCAAAGTGCTGTATCCAACCGCTAATCAGGATAGGCAATGCCTCCTGAAGTCCGGGAATACCTGACGCGACATCCCACACGCTCTCCTGCTGCTTCTCCACAAGCGTGTGAGGCGCGTGATCGGTAACAACGGTATCGATTGCTCCCGCACGCAAGAGTTGCCACAAGTGTTCTTGCGTTTCACGACTTCGTACAGAAGGCGAGACGTTAATCATATTACCATGCTGCGCGTAATCGTCGGTATTGAACGCGAGATGAAACGTAAGGACTTCGCCATACACGTCAACGCCAAGACTTCTGCCAAACGCGATGGCCGCGAACTCTTCTGGCGTCGATTGGTGCAGCAGGTATAGCTTGACGCCGAAGTGCTTTGCAAGCGCGATCATTTCCAGTACAGAGGCCAAGACAACGGTATGGTTTCGCGCCTCACTCCACGCGGCAGGATCGTGTCGACCCAGCACGTTACGGTACTGATGCGTAAAGTAATCGACCAATTCCTGGTTTTCCGCGTGGATTAACGCCATGATGCCGCGTTTCCCCAGTGTCTCAAAAATGCTCGCGATATCGCTAATGCGCCCAATCGTTGTTGGCGTAGTCGCATGGCCTGCCGCGAAGATTTTGACGCCCGTAATCAGACGGGTATCTATCTCTTGCAGTTCCGCGCTATCTTCGAGCGACGTACCCATATTGATGGCGAAGTCGGTATAGGACTTCCGCTCATAGCGTTGTATCTGCTCACGCACACGTGCAACCGTTGTTGTGGGTGGCCTCGTGTTGGGCATGTCGAAAACCGTTGTATACCCGCCAGCAAGCGCGGCACGTGAGCCGTGTGGAATGTCCTCTTTATGCTCCAACCCTGGCTCACGCAGGTGTCCATGTACTTCTAGCAATCCCGGTAGGAGGTATTTCCCACAAAAATCGTGCGTTGGGTCTTGTATGTACCCCTCTTCTATCCGCTCGATCTTGCCATCAGCAAGGTACATTGTACCTTGCACTACTTTGTCGGGCAGCACAAGCGACCCAATCAACGTTGTTGCCATCACTGCAAATTCCCTTTGCTCTAACTGCTATACGTATTCATTCCATGATTTTATTGGAATGGTCGCAAGGTTCTTCTCCACAATCGCCTTCACGAAGAGACGCGCTTGCTTGATCTTCGTGAAGAGTTGAATATTATGATCGACGGCATAGCGGCGCATTGCGTAATCATCATCAAGCTCTTTTTTGATATAGCTATCGACAATATTGATTGCGAGATCGATTTTATTGTTGCGGAAGTGCGTCAGCACGTTCGGCGAACGCTCCTCATGAATTTTATACAGCATAGTCGCTTCAATAGCGTTTTCCCGCAAGAACTCGCACGTCTTCTCTGTCGCGTACAGTGGTATCTTCAAGGCATACAGTTGTTTCGCGCTCTCTAGAAAGTCCAGCTTTTTTTCCTTACCCCCAAGGCTGATAAACACGCCCTTTGAGGGAACAGAACCACCCGTCGCGATGATGGCCTTCAGGTACGCCTCCTCCACATCGTCACCGAAACAGGCTACCTCACCCGTCGAGGCCATTTCCACGCCGAGCGCGGGGTCAGCTCCCGATAAACGCGAGAACGAGAATTGCGGAGCTTTGACCGCGACAAAGTTTGGCGGCAGAAGCGGAAGCGCGGGAATGTTTTCCTCAAACAATGCGTCTACGAACAGCGTCATGAAGTTGACGCCAATCACTTTTGAGATGAAGGGAAAGGTGCGCGATGCTCGCAGGTTCGCTTCGATAACGTAAACCTGATTGTCACGCGCTAGAAATTGCACGTTGAAGGGGCCAGTGATGGCGAGTGCTTCAGCAATAGCATGGCCCACATGCTCGACCTTCGCGCGTGTTTCCGCGTTGATGTTTTGTGGCGGCAATACAATCGTCGCGTCGCCAGAGTGTACACCCGCGTTTTCGATATGCTCGGAGACAACAAAGGCTTTGATTTTACCATGCTGCGCCACCGCGTCAAGCTCGATCTCTTTGAACTTCTCGAAGAATTTAGAGACGGTAACGGGATGCTCCGGCGAAACTGCCGCCGCCTCTTTTGTGTAGCGAACCAGCTCGGCTCTAGTGTAGCAGATGTTCATTGCGCTACCAGAAAGCACATACGAGGGACGCACAAGCACAGGGTAGCCGACGCGCTCGGCGAACGTTGTCAGTTCTTCAAGATTGACAAAGCTGTTCCACTCTGGTTGACGAATATGCAACGTGTCGAGCAAATTGGAAAACTTGTTGCGGTCTTCCGCGCGGTCAATATTGGCGGCCTCGGTTCCCAGTAGTGGAATGCCATAGCTATGCAGAGCCTTGGCGCGGTTATTTGGCGTCTGGCCTCCAACCGAGACGATGACGCCATAAGGTGACTCGAATTCGCAGATGTCGGTGATACGCTCGAATGTCAGTTCCTCAAAGTAGAGGCGATCTGACGTGTCATAGTCCGTCGAAACCGTTTCGGGGTTGCAGTTGATAACAATTGAGCGTTTGTTGTGGCGTTTGAGAGCCTCAACGGTGCTAACACTCGTCCAATCAAACTCTACCGACGAGCCGATGCGATAGGGGCCGGAGCCAAGAATGACGACTCCTGCATTCTGTATCGGCTCGACATCGTGATGGTGTCCATTGTAGGTCATGTAGAGATAGTTTGTGTTCGAGGGAAATTCAGCAGCAAGCGTGTCAATCTGAAACACGCTGGGTGTGACGCCAAGCTCTTTGCGCTGCTTGCGTATCTCTAAACCTGTTTTGCCCGTTAAAACGCCAATACGCTTATCGGACATGCCCATCTGCTTGAGTTCCCACAAGCGGGGGGCAGAGAGGTCTTGACTTGCTTGTAGCATATATTCAGCATCAACAATGCGTTTGATTTTCTGAAGAAACCAGGGGTCAATGCCGGTGATGTTGTGTATTTTTTCAATTGAGATACCTGAACGGAGAGCCATTGCCAGCGCGAACATCCGTTTTGGCGTGGGCGTATACAAGTATTTCGTGATAGCGTCATGTACGGTCTCGCTACTGCCAAAGACTTTTTCAGAGGTAGCACCCTCAAAGTCCAGGTCAAGCATCCGAATGGCCTTCTGGTACGCTTCCTCGAATGTGCGTCCAATGCCCATGACCTCGCCAACCGACTTCATGCCCGTGCCAATCGTCTCATCGACACCTTTGAACTTGTCTAAATCCCAGCGTGGTATCTTCACAACCAGATAATCTAAGCTTGGCTCAAAACACGCCTGAGTGACACCAGTCACCTCGTTGGTTAGCTCGGTCAGGCCGTAGCCCAACGCCAGTTTCGCGGCAACATACGCAAGTGGGTAGCCCGTTGCCTTGCTCGCAAGAGCCGAGCTACGGGAGAGACGGGCATTGACCTCGATCACATAATAGGCCGAAGTCTTCGGATTGAGCGCGAACTGCACGTTACATTCGCCCACAATGCCCAGGCTTCTGACGATCTTAATTGACGCGGTTCGTAGTTCGTGGTATTCCGCGTTCGTGAGCGTCTGGCTTGGTGCGAGCACAACCGACTCACCCGTGTGAATGCCAAGCGGATCCATGTTTTCCATGTTGCAGACGGTAATACAATTGTCGTACTGGTCGCGCACAACTTCGTATTCGACCTCTTTGAAGTGATGCAGATACTGCTCAATCAGCACCTGTGATGAGAATGCGAGCGAACCGTTTACAATGTGTTCCAGTTCTTCGACATGTCGCGCGATGCCTGAACCCTGCCCACCCAGGGCGAAGCCAGCACGCACCATCACGGGAAACCCGATCTCTTTTGCGATGGTGAGCGCGTCCGCGAGCGTCTCCGCGCTTCTACTCTGTGGCGTTGGAATGGTGATGCGGGCCAGATGTTCCGCGAACTCCTGACGGTCTTCCGTGAGGATAATCGCGGATACAGGCGTTCCTAGTACCTCTACATTGTATTTTTCCAGCACGCCGCTTTCGCATAGCTCGATGCCACAATTGAGTGCGGTCTGCCCGCCGAATGCGAGTAGAATACCATCTGGTCGCTCCTTCGCGATAATCCTCTCGACAAAGAACGCCGTAATGGGCAAAAAGTAGACCTCATCTGCAAGAGCTTTTGATGTTTGAATCGTCGCGATATTTGGATTGACAAGCACAGCGGCAATACCTTCCTCGCGCAACGCCTTGAGTGCCTGCGAGCCAGAGTAATCGAACTCGCCGGCCTGCCCAATCTTGAGTGCGCCCGCCCCCAATACCAGCACTTTCCGTAATGTTTTCACGTCTATTTTCCTTGTACCCGTTCCAGAAAGTAGTCAAAAATCCAATCGGTGTCCTCTGGCCCCGGCGTTGCTTCTGGGTGAAATTGCACCGAAAAGAAGGGAAGGTCGTTGTGCCGCATTCCCTCGTTACTGCCATCGTTCGCGTTTGTGAACCAGGGGGTGAATGCCTCTGGTAGCGTGCCGACGGCGAAACCGTGATTTTGCGTTGTGATGTAGCAGCGTTTAGAGTTCTGCAACAAGCACGGTTGATTCTGACTGCGATGCCCGAATTTGAGTTTGTAGGTGTCTCCACCCGCCGCGAGTGCCAGGAGTTGATGCCCCAGACAGATACCAAGCGTGGGGATTTTTCGCTCTAACGCGGTGCGAATGGTCTGAATGGTTTTTTGCGCCATCTTGGGATTGCCCGGCCCATTCGAGATGAGCAGCGCGTCAAAGTCAAAGCCGCGTGTTGATGAGAAGAGGTCGAAGTCCCAGGGAACAGTGATAACGCGCACATTTCGTGTTCGTAACGCCTGCACAATATTGTGTTTCGCGCCACAGTCGAGCAGCACAACGGTCATCGTCCCGCTTCCGTCCACAGACACGCGCGGATTTGAGACGCTGGCAATCAAGTTGTCCGTGTTAGGGTCATGAAAAGGAATGTCGGTATCGAAAACGATTTTGCCAAGCATCGCGCCGTGTGTACGAATGTGCTTTGTCAGAAAGCGTGTGTCTTTGATTTCGAGCGCGGGTACTCTTTGCCCCTGCAACCATGCTCCCAGATTCATGATGCTCTGAAAGTGTGATGGCTCGTCGGTATAGTTCGACACAATCAGGCCGGAGACCTGCACTCTGTCGCTTTCCCAGACGGAACGGTCAGGCACGCCATAGTTGCCAATAAGTGGGTAAGTCATGTTAAGTATCTGGCCCGCGAACGAGGCGTCGGTCAGAGCTTCGGGATAACCCACCATGCCAGTGCTGAACACGACTTCACCAGCCATCGCGCCATCGTACCCGAACGAGACACCTTCCATAATTGTGCCATCCGTGAGGACAAGCTTACCAAGACGGCGTACATCTCTTTGCGTAACAACATAAGGGGGACGCTCTTCTGTAAGCAGGTTGTTTTGTATCATAATGTTTGACATTTTCTTCCTCTCAACTATCGTATCTATGCTCGTCCAAGCACCAACGTAAGTAAAGCCATGCGGGTATAGAGGCCGTTTCTGATTTGCGAACGTAGATACACGGCCCGTGGATCACGGTCAACCGCAGGGTCGATAGTTCCCACGCGCGGCAAAGGATCGAGCAAAACCATGTCGTTGCTGGCGTACTGACTGAGGAGTTGTGGCGTGACCACAAAGCTTTCTTGAGCAACACCAGTGTATTCTTCAACTGTGGCAAAGCGTTCTTTCTGGACACGCGTCCAGTACCAGAAATTGCAGTCGCGTGGTATCTCGCGCTCATCGGTAATCTCGATAATACTGATACCACGTGTGCTGAGATGCTGAAATTCCGCCCTTGTGAGCTGCAAGCGACGCGGCGAGAGCAGGTACACGGTATTACTGGGGAAAAGTGATAAGCCTCTAATGAGCGAATGGATGGTGCGACTATTGAGCAGATCACCAACAAGCAACCCTTTGAGGTTGTCGAGTCGTCCAAATCGCTCATACAACGTATACAGGTCAAGCACTGTTTGTGTCGGATGCTCGTTATTGCCATCGCCCGCATTGATAATCGGCACAAATTCTGCCGCATCAGCCGCCCGTTGTGCTGTCCCCGCGATTTTGTGACGCAACACAATCGCGTTTGAATACGCCTCAAAGACGCGGATGGTGTCCTCAAATGTCTCGCCCTTATAGACGGAGGTTACGGTTTCGGGACTCTGAATGTCGAGAGTTTGCCCTCCCAGCCGCTTGACTGCCGCCGCGAACGAGCTAAACGTCCTGCTCGAAGGCTCGTAAAAGAGCAGAGCAACCAGCATTCCCGCGAGTAATGTCGATGACTCGCTATTGATAGCAATACGCTTCATGTCCTGTGTTAGCACAAAGATTTTGTGCAGGTCAGCCTGCGTAAACTGGTCGAGCGATACAATGTCTTTTCCGGCGAAATCGCCGTCTATCGGTAGAAGGGGAGTATTCCTATTGGTTATATTGTTGCTCATACACTCTCTCCTGATAAAAAACGGAAAGGTCAAAAAAAACCTCACCCCTGAAAATGGGATGAGGAAGAAAAAACATTTTCTTCGAGTTCTTCTAAAGAAAGGCCACCCGACTCATCTATATAGTGAGCGATAAAGCAATATCTTCTCTGTGATGCTGTTTGTACGGTTATAAGCCAGATGTTTGAAGCCATGTCGATAGCGTGCCTTTTTACGGGTAAGTTTTGTTGGGAAACTGTTTCAAATTGCTAGAATTATACCCGCTTTAACAGACTGTTGTCAAGGGAAGTTTTATCAGAACGTGAGTATAGCGGGTCAAAGGGAGTATGGAGAGGCTTGCCCTCGCCATACTCCCTTTGACCCGTCACACCTTCTCTTGTCACATATGTATAACGTGTACTTTTTTGGCCTTGTCGTATCGTCTTACATGGCTTGCATCCTTACTTCACACCGTCTCTTCTCTCATTCTGACAGCAAAGGTGACAGCAGAAGCAAGGATACACCACTACTTTTCCTCTCCTTTTTGGAAAAGTTGGTCTAAGCTATTCATGGTCTCGCGCTGGTTCTCATCGCTTACATGCGAGTAGCGCATGGTCTGTGCTATGTTACTGTGCCGCAAAATTCCCTGCACAATTTTCGGATGGACGCCCATGTTGAGCAGGATGGTAGCCGCACTATGCCGCAGGTCATGAAACCGCATATCGGGAAGGCCGGCTTCTTGTAACGCCTTTTTAAAGAGGTTAATAAGGTTTGGGGCAGGCATAAACTTGCCTACACTATTGGGAAATACAAGGTCTTTCTCTACCCATTTCTCGCCCGCCTTGACTCGTGCCTCGGCTTGTCTTGCTTTCTGGACATGCAAAGCATCTATCACAAATTGAGGCAACGTGATTTTTGCCTTGCTTGCCTCTGTTTTTGGCTCACCCTCAGTAATCCCTTTTCCCTTGACATGGTACACCGTCCGATGGATAAAAAGGGTGCGATCCGCAATATTGATATCG
>JBBQVS010000019.1:0-52728 GCA_038211295.1 Ktedonobacterales bacterium
GCGCAAGGACAATCGCCATAGTCCCCAAGAGGTGCTGCGCGGCGTCTTGGCGCGGACGATCCCTGAGCCGATCCTGTCCCGCATTTTCTTCGCCACACAGTTTACCCGCTACCTGGATCGCTTCGGATACATCAGATTTCGTCGATGGCGCTTTTACGCAGAGGCTGGACTTGCGAAGAAACCTGTCACTGTCCATATCTACACCAGCACGCTCAAGGTGGAATATTAGGACACCGACCTCGCTTTGTACACTGTCGTATGGCATAAGGACAACAAGCGCATCACCGAAGTTACCAATCCTCGGACGATCGAGACAGGCTATCGCTCCCCGCAACTCACCCTCTGGACACTCGGCCCCGACGAATGGTTGCTCTTCAAGAAATTGCCCGACTATACGGCGCGCCAGAAGCGAAAGAAGCTGGATGTGATCCAGCTCCCTCTTCCAGACCTTGATGTGCATCCGCAGCAGGCATCCTCATCATCATGATTCCAGCAGCAAGGCAGAACTCGCTCCCTTCTCCTGGTATGGCTCATTTTGAGGGAGGAGCGTTTGCAGTCGCGCTAAGACTTGCTGCCAATGGTGACGCATGCTTGCACGGTCTTTGGCTCCAGGTAGCCCTTCTTGATGAAAGCTGATCACGGTGTTGGCACCACTTGGGATGGTACGGATCTGAATGGTCGAGGCATGTTGCCACTCTTGCGGCTGCCAGGTCAGACGCACATTCACTCCTGGATTCACGACACGAATAACTCCTCTTGTCCCACGCGGCGTGGTGTAGCTTACTCCTTCTGTCAATTGCAGCGGGCAGGCTTCGCCTAGCCAGATACTCTGGCCTTGCTCAGATGTGAGGAAGTCCCATGCATCCTGTACCGAGATGGAAAACGTTCTGCGAACTCCGATTTGAAAGCCCGCGGTTTTTGTCTGCCCAATCATGCGTTGATTCCTTGTCTTTTCAGATCTATCCGTGTTCATGTTGAGTTTCCATGCCTTTGCACAGCCTCGAACTGCCCTCATTTATGCAAGTGGAACGACCGCAACGGCTTCCATTTCCAGGAGAAAGTCCGGGTTCCCCAGCCCTGAGAGATACAACATGGTAATGGCAGGCGGGTTGGGGCGAAGCCCCCAGAACTGCTGAAACGCTTCAAATCCTTCTTGCACTGATTGCCCCTGGACCAGGTAGACATTCCATTTAATGATATGTTCTGGTTCGGCTCCCGCAGCGGCTAAAGCTTGGCGCAGATTGGTGAGAACCTGCTGGACCTGCATTTTGATATCCCCCTTGCCAACAATGTTTCCCTGCTCATCGACCGCATTCTGGCCACCAACATAGATGGTTTTCACCGGCCCGGTGACGCTAATCACATGCGTAAACGCTCTGTTTTTGTGCAGATGCTCAGGATTAAGGTACTCTACCGTCCCCTGTGCCGGGGTTGATTCTGGATGGGAAGTCATCTTCTTTTCCTCTTGTGTGAATAGTATTGGATGCATATCGCATCTGGCTTGTTCTTCCATTCTATTGTGCCACACAAAGCGGACAGGATTGTTCCTCTTTTTATCACTCTCTAGTTCCGATCGAGTTTTTGGGGTTGCGTGAACACTTTCAGGGTATTGCTCCACTCGCCATGTTCTGCCAGTAACCTTTTTGCCACCATTTTTGCCCAACTGGACTGCCCCCTTACATCAAAGTGTTGACCTGTCCAGCTTTTTGCAAGGTTTTTCCGTCATGGGGACTGACCACCCTTGTCCAGCGTCATACGGCTTAGTGTCTTACCGGTGTATCTCTCTCTAAAATTATCGGCGAAAGAAGGTATCTGTTGCTGCATAACCTGATCAATTAACTCTGGCGTTGCTACCATTTTTCCTTCTTATAAATTAGCCCATTAGTTACGCTTTACAACATATGTTAGTCTGTGAATAGTATTTTATAAAGCTATCTTAATAAAATAGATATTACAACCTTTTTACTTGTCCAATTCTACGTAGAACCCAACTGGTTCTTGGTTGGCTCTGCTCAGCAGAACCACGACTCGGTGAGGTGTGGCAATACTTTTGGCGTGCCGTAGTTGTGTAGGGCAGTGACAAGGGAAGGCGTGTTGCCTTCTATGGCATGGGCGAGTGCTTTGACGCGCAAGAATGTTTCAACAGCGTCAACTTGTAGGCTTTCGTTGTCTGACACAAGTTGCGCGACCTGTTTTTGAAGTTTGTCCATGCGTGGGTCGGGATGTTGCCAGCGATAGGTGTACGCGGACGAGTCAAGTTCGCCAAGCCAGAGCTTGCTGTCGGGCGTATCGAGCAGGGCAGAGCCAGGGGGAATCAGCAGGCGAATAGAAAGATGTACTGGGTCGATATGCTCGATGAGATGCTGTTCCTCAAAGAAATTGAGCAATGCGGTATAGCTCGCGAGCGTTTCCCAGGGTGAAAACGGTAACAGCGACGGACGAAGCGGAATACTGATGCGCTCCATCAGCGCAAAAACTTCGACTACATCAGCCGTTGTATGCCCCTTGTCGAGATGTTGCAGCACCATGTCATTCAGCGACTCAACGGCGGAGACGACGAAGACGCAGCCCAGGTCGCGCATTTCTGGCAAGAATCGACGATGCTTGAGCAGATGCTCAACCTTGATGGTCGCGTCAAATGTGACATCGGGAAATTCTTGATGCATTGCTCTGATGATACGCAGTGCGTGTGTTGGCCCATTCCAGAAGTCAGGGTCGCCAAAGGTGATGTGATGTATGCCTTGCGCGACCTGTGAACGAATATCCGCTAGCACGGTTGAAACCGGAACAGCGAAAAAGCGACCATTATAGATCGGCGTAAGTGGACAATGCAGACAGGTATGTTTACAGCCGCGCGTCGCCTCAGTGTATCCAGCCAGATGTACTTCGTTTCCTATCTGTAAGCGGGCGTAGAGATCGGGCGCAGGCAGAGATTTTCTATCCGGTACAAGAAAGGGTGTACGTTCAATCCAGGGGCCGCTTGCATGAGTACGCGTGCGAACACCCGGTACGACGCTGTCTTTGCCCTGCTCAAGCGCGGCGACAAGACTCAGTAACGGCGTCTCGTACTCGCCTCCAATTGCAGAATCGATAGTATTGCGCAAGAGATAGTCGGCGTTGAGCAGGGCATATAGGCCATAGAGACAAATATGCGCCGTTGGATTGAGTGCGCGTACACGTTGCGCGATCTGCTTACCGAGGCGCAAGGCGGTATGCATAGGCACAGAGATGCCGATGAAGTGAGCACGTTGTATGGCTTCGTCAGTCAGCGTTTCCACAGAGGTATCGACGGAGGCAGGTGTATATGCTGCTTGCCGTAACATGGCAAGCAGTGAAGCAAGATGAAATGGTTGATGGCCTAATTCATAGCAGGAGATGAGGAGGATATCGTCAGGGTTTCTCATTTTTTGCTAGGTGCTCCGCCCCCGCCTTTGCTACTAGGTGCTCCGCCCCCGCCTTTGCTACTAGGTGCGCCCCCGCCGCCTTTACTACTCGTCGCGGCACCCGCGCCTGCTCCAACACCAGCAGGAGACCAACCCTCTGGCATTTGTGCATCGGCACCAAAGAAAAACTCTTCCATCTGCTCGCGCAGAATTTTGCGTGATTCGGGGTCAGCCATATTTAGTCCGTAGTGATTGATGATGAGCGTGCTTTGAGCAGGCCACATATCGTATGCCTGCTTTGAAATTTGCTCAAAGATGCGTTGCCCTAATGCTCCCGGAAAAGGCGGCTTGTCCAGCCCTGGTAGTTCGCGCCCAATCTTGACACAATAAACGATGCGTGCCATGATAAACTCCTTATTGAAACTGTCTCTACTGTATAGATAATACCACAGGATGTAAGATAGCATGTCAACACCTACAGGGCGTCGCCCGCGCGTGCTTTTTTTGGGGATGCAGAGTGACTTTTCCACACCTGTACTACAGGCACTGTTAGCAAACGACTGCGACGTGTGCGCCGTTGTTGTTCCCGTCGCCTCTCTTCTAGCCTTGAAACAATCCCCCATACAGCGTCGAGAGCAGCCGAACGGAAGACGCGTTGTGTTGCCACTTCACTCAGTTACACCTTCGATTATAGATATAGCATGGGCGCACAAGCTACCTGTGTGGGAGGTTCGCAAGCTGACGGATGCTATCACGTACTCGACGTTGGCAGCATATGAAGCGGATATTGTTTGCGTAGCCTGCTTCCCGCAACGCATCCCTCGCGCTATTCTGGATATGCCACGCCTGGGATGCCTCAATGTCCATCCATCGTTGTTACCGCTACATCGTGGCCCCGTCCCACTCTTCTGGACATTTCGCAACAACGAGCAGGTAACAGGAGTCACAATTCACTTTATGGAGGAAACGCTGGACACAGGCGACATACTGCTGCAAGAGCCTGTAGAAGTACCCGAAGGTATTGGGTACACACAGTTAGAGCAGCAGTGCGCGGCAAAAGGGGGGGCGTTACTCGCACGCGTCGTACAGAATTTATACACGGGAAATAGAACGAGAACGCTACAAGATGAGAGAAAAAGCACAACGCAGTCATTTCCCATAGCGGAAGATTTTGTTATTCATGCAAACGAGTGGAGCGCACGTCACGTTTACACATTTATTAAGGGGGTAGGGGCGTGGGACATGCCGATAGAGATACGGGTGGATGGCGACACTCTTTTTACCAATAATTGTATTTCCTATAGTCTTTTTGATAAAGACAAGGTATCGGAAGCACCCTCTGTTGGTGGTAACGAGTGGAGCCGCGTTGTTTGTCGTGATGGTTGGGTCAAGGTCAGGGTAGTGGAGAAATAGCGCGGTTTTAACATGGATGAGATATACTGAGTGAAGAATAAAAATGTATGAATTTTTATTCATACAAAAACACAGGCGTGACGAGAGGGAACACTCTATTATGGCTTTAGGAACCTGGTGGCGCGGCGATGCTCTCCCTGACTTGCCCACACTGCCATCATTCTCTATTCAGCTTTCAACTGATAGAGAGCGCATTGCAAAGCTGAACGCGCTTTCGCAAGAAGAGTTTGAAACGCGTATACAAGCAGGAAACCACGTCTACCTTGCTTTTATAGGTGTGGAGCCAGTTGCGTATGGGTGGGTTGGCACGCGCGGATGTGGAGTGCGCGAAATCCAGCTAGCCTTTGCTATGCCGCCACGCAATCACTATCTCTGGGACTTTCAGACGCTTCCAGAATGGCGTGAGCGTGGTATCTACCCTCATTTCTTGCAAGCCATTGTGCGGGAAGAAATGCAACGCGTGGATCGCTTCTGGATACTGTATCAGCCGGGGAACACGGCGGCGGAACGAAGTATTCAAAAGGCGGGTTTCCAGTTTCTGGGTGAGCTTGTTGTGACTGAGGGGCATGTCTCCGGCTTTACACTTTTCAATACAGACGAGCGTACATTTGTTGGCGCATACTTACTTGATCTTCCTATTATGAATGGTCAGTGACCTCAGGCATGGAATGCGGGGGGGGGCCGAATGGCTACGGCAACACAAGCACTGACGAGTGGGCTTTCTTTGGAAAGCAGCAGCGCAATGAAGATTGAGTTATAGAAGAGGAGTGCGAGGTTAGAGTGGAAGATCAGTCGAAAAGCACAAGTTCATCAAAGAGAGCGCAAACGGTAACACCGGTGCAATCAACCGAAGAGCAGCTTCTGTCCGCCCATATTCAAGCCATTACACTACTAAATGGCCCTATTCAGCTTGCTGAATATGATCCGCGCTGGCCCCAACTTTTTGAGCGTGAGGCCAGGCGTATCCATGCCAATCTGGGTGACAATATTCTCTTACTCGAACATGTTGGCTCGACTTCGATACCGGAACTCGCGGCAAAACCAAAAATTGATCTGTTGCTTGTCGTCGCGAGTTCGGCAGATGAGGCCACCTACGTTCCCGCGCTGGAAGCTGGCGGCTATCGGTTGCATATTCGCGAGCCAGACTGGTATGAGCATCGTCTATTTAAGGGGCCGGATACAGATATCAACCTGCATGTTTTTTCGATGAGTTGTGCAGAGATTGAGCGAATGCTACTTTTCCGCGACTGGTTACGTCACAACGTGTCAGATCGTTTGCTGTATGAACGCATAAAACGAGAGCTTGCGCGTCAGAACTGGAAGTACACGCAGAACTACGCCGACGCGAAAGCTCCCGTTGTAGAGGAGATTATCGCACGAGCGAGAGAAGAGAAGCACCCGATGAACAACTAAACCGACGCTTCTTGCTGTTCAAATTGACGCCATTTGGCGAATGTTGCTGCGATGTGTGCTACTCCCTCTTTTTGTCGCTGCTGTGAGGAATGCCAGATTTTCTGGTGGTTAAGTGTCGATACTTTGGGCCAGAAAATGCCTTGAATAATACGTATGTAGTCCTCGGTCTGTGGCGCGAAGAGAAACGCGCTTTCGGGTTCCAGATAGAAGTATTGACCTTGTGTTGCGTACCAGGAACGTACATCGTCACGTGTTTGTACAACTTCCGCGCAAAGCTGCTGACACAGCGTGTACTGCTTCTCGTCGAGTTGCCCGAATGGGAAACAATGCATGTGCGCGTGGAATACCGATTGGTGAAAGATGCCATGCTCCCAGAAGATTGTGGAAAGGTAATAGTGTTGCTGAAAGCGTTGTGCCTCTTGCTTCAACGCAAAGAATTCCGCATCTAATTCGCTGGGCATCGCCCCATAGCAGGCGTAGTGTTGTTTTGGTATAATCAACACATGCCCCTCGACAAGGGGGGCATGGTCGGCAACAAGGCGAAAGTTTGCAGTTTCTTTGAGAACATTAGTCGCTATAGTCTTGGGCTGACAGAACACACAATCGGCCTGGGACGGCTCGGCACCAAAGGAGACGCGGCTCCCGTTTTGCATGAACGTTACTCCTGACATGATGTGAGTTAGAGCTATCTACTTTTGAGTATAGCGCACTCTGAAAGATACTTGCAAGGTTTCCTGTATCAACCTGCGTGACGAAAGCCAGCCTCAGCCATCGTAAGTGGTGTTCCTGTGGCGAGCAGGCCCGCGTCAACGACCTCGGCGATGACAAGCATTGAGTCACCAGCAGGAACTATTTGTTGCACATCACACGCGACCCAAGCAAGCGCAGACTGCAAGACAGGATAGCCCATTTCTGTTATAGTATAGGGAATGTCGGCAAGCTTGTCGGGTGCTTTTGCTGCTGGTTTGCCAAGTCTTCCCGCGAGGTCGCGTTGTCCAGCCTGTAAGACGTTTAGGGTGAATTTTTTGCTGTTAGAAACCATTGCGAGCGATGTGGCGTTACGCTCTATAGAGAGTGCAACCAGTGGCGGCTCAAACGAAACCTGCGTGAGCCAATTAGCGGTAAACGCATTAACGTTGTTGTGGTCAGCGCACATAACAACGTAAAGGCCATAGGTGAACAAGCGCAGTGCCTGTTTTTTGATTGCTGTATCCAAGTTGATTGTCTCCTTTATACTTCTCTCATTTTCGACAAAGGGCATTGTAGTATATACGTCCTATAGGTATACGTTTTACAAGATACGAGTATATTTTTATTTAGTGAGGAACAAGAATTCATGCAAAAACACTCACAGGAAACGGGCGTTTCTGAGCAAAAAAATCGGCGTGAAGGTGTCTGGAAAATTACCTCTGCACTACTAATTTTATCGGTTCTGATAATAGTTTTTAGTTCACTCATGATTCGGGCAAAGCTAATGGCGACTGGCCTAACCTCTTTCACGCCCGCGCTCAAACCCACGGCGACGGCGACCACTCCCCCAACGCCAATACCTACCCCTACATTTGATCCCACTATTGGCTCTGTGTTGCCCACGCACCGCGTTATCGCGTTTTACGCTGTACCAGGCGCGGAGCCTACTGGCCCTGCATACGTCTTGACTGACGCTATGCTTACTCAGTTGACGCAACAGGGCGATGTCTACCAGAAGCTTGACCCCGCGCATCCCGTACAACTTGGCATCGACCTTGTGGTAAGCGTTCCTGACCCCTTCCCAGGGCCAAGCGGCTATTACAGTCACCATGTTGACGCCGATACCATTCAAGCATATGTTGATTTTTGTCAAAGCCATAACTTGCTTCTCTTTTTAGACCTGAACTTTGGGCAAGCACCAGTTTTGCAAGAGGCAGAGTTTTTCTTTCCCTACCTGGAGAAGTATCAGTTCGTGCACATGGCACTGGACCCCGAATGGATGTTCCCACGTCACGATGGTATTCCTGGCACAAATCTCAGTAATGTGCGGGCATCAGATTTGAACCCTGTTATTCAAGCGGTAGCTGAGTTGCCTATGAAGTATCATGTGCCGCGCAAAATACTGATTATTCACCAGTACCGACCCAGCGGAGATGGCACGGCAAGTCCGAACGATGCGGGACAGGCGGAGCTTGCCGATAAGCGCAACATCGTGTTTGATTCACGCGTGGATGTTGTGTTTCATGTTGATAGCGTCGGCGGCTATGTAGGTGATCGCGCCGATAAGACGCAGCAATACACAGAATGGGTCAAAGGCGACATACAAAAATATGCTAACTTCCAATATGGAGGCTTCAAGCTGTTTTATCATATCGAAGCGAAAACGCGCTTGATGACGCCAGAGGAAGTGCTTGCCCTTGATCCTGCGCCGCTGGTTGTGACATACGGCAACTAGTGTTGTTTACAGTAGCATAAATCAGGGCTTTGCAAACGCTATACGATATACTTACGGGCTTTGCAAAATCCTGTTATTCTCACAAGAAAAACGAGCTATACCTGCATCCAAAAATGCTACTTTCCGCCTCATAGTGGACAGGATGCACCGCATGTGAGATACTCGCACAAGCATGTTCCTACAGAGATTGGAGGTTTTTGTATGTCTTCTCCCTACTCATACAATGGAATAGTCCGATGCAAACAATGTGGCGCATCTCTGGCTCTCAATGATGCCCGTTGTGGTAACTGTGGTTATATCAACGCGCCTATGGTTGCGCCAGAGAGAAACGCGCAACCGCAAAATCAACCTCCAACTTCGTGGAATCAACTCACGCCTGCTATGACGCGTGAGCAGACTGCACCGGAGCAGGATAAAACAGGTGGTCTACTTGGACGCTATGCCGCACCAACGGAACAAAGAAACAAATATCCGCAGGCCGCGCAACCTCTTGCGACTCCATTAGCGACTCCTCCCATGCAAGTTTCCTTCGATGGTTCATCATGGCAGCAACCCCAGCGTCCTGCCGCGCCTTCTCAATCACTTCAGGGAGGATATGGGAATAGCTTTCCACAACAAGCGAGCCAGCAGATGAACGCTGGTAGAGAGTACGAAAACGCACTGCCGTCCACCTCTCCTCCTAGAGAAAATGTCGGCTTTGCCGCGTTCCCTGCGAACACAGGTATGCAACCCGAACGCGCCCCGCAATCAGTCTATACTCCGACACAGATGCCGGGAGGTCGCCCCCCCTATGAAGAACCTGCGCCAAAGAAGAAAGCGAACATAGGCAGGATTGCGGGTATTTTGCTGTTGCTCATTGGGCTTGTCGGGGGAAGTTTTCTTGGATATATATTTCTGTTCCCTGATAAAGGGCAGACAGTGAATGGCGTGAACACATCTGCCGCGACAACTGGCACTGCACCAAAGGGTACTCCCCTGTTTCAAGATGCTTTTGCGAACAATACCAATGGATGGAGCGTGCAAAGTTATCCAGGGGAATTTTCTGTGGCACTCGGAAATGGAGTGTTGAAGCTAGAGAATGACAACAACAAGTTACTGTGGGAGCTTGTCCCTGGCGGGAAAAGTTACAACGACTTTCAATGTACGGTTGATGCGATCCTCTCGAAAGGCGAGCAGAACAACGGATATGGTGTATATGTGCGTGGCGCACTGAGTCAAAATATGTCTATCCTGTCGTTTTACCGTTTTGAGTTGTACGGTGATGGCTCTTTCGCAGTCTTCAAAGGTGCTACAGATGCGAACGGCACTTTGACCACGCCCCATCTTGTAGAGTATACTAATAGCCCAGCAATTCAGAAGCAGGGAGGCGTGAACCATATCATGGTTAGCGCGAAAGGTTCTAGCTTGCAGTTTGTGGTAAATGACCAAACGCTGAGCACAATCACGGACACCACCTATACGAGCGGCAGTATTGCGTTATTTGTCTCTAATTTGCAGAATACCAAACCGGGGGCAGAGGCCACGTTTTCACATCTCGCGATCTATCCCACCGCGGCGTAAGTTTTGTCTCCACATTCGTTCGGGGCAGGTGTGGGCATGATGGAGTTATGTTCCCCTCGCCCCCTTACGCGGTAATAATGCGTGCATAGGTGTCGGGATCAACATTGCCTCCGCTTACAATACAGCAGACGCGTTGCCGGGCAAACCGTGTTGGGTCTACGAAGAGTGCGCCAAGTGCAAGCGCACCCGTAGGCTCGACTTTCAGGTTGACGTAGCGAAAGCAATGTTGAGTAGCTCTACGTATCTGCTCGTCTGGTACTTCGACGATGGCGTCCAGGCCGTGTTGCAGAATTTCCCAGTTGAGCGTGCCGAGGGCAAGCGTTCGCGCCCCATCGGCTATTGTCGTCGGCTCGTGTTCGTTGCGAACAAGTTGCCCACTCCGTAAAGAGCGTGCGGCGTCGTTGCCGAGAAGCGGTTCGGCCCCGACAATTTTTGTAGTCTTACGCAGATGGTCTCGTGCGAGCACGAGGCCAGACGCGAGGCCGCCCCCACCGACGGGAACGATAACGCTGTCGAAGTCCGCGGCGCGAAAAATCTCTTGTCCAAGCGTCGAGTTGCCCGCAACGACTCGATAATCGTCAAATGCTTGTGCCTGAAACGCGTCAGGTCGCTCTCGCAATAGTTGGGCCACACGCTCGGCGCGGCTACTATGTCGTACATCAACCAGGTCGACGGTGCCACCATACTCTTGCACTGCCGCGATCTTGACCTGAGCGGAGGTTGTGGGCATGACGATAGTGCAGGTCTTGCCAAGTAATTTGCTCGCGTATGCTATAGCTTGCCCAAAGTTGCCCGATGATGCCGCGATAACGTGGGCCTGTGGTATAGAAGACAACAGGGTATACGCGGCGCGAAACTTGAAACTGCCCGTATACTGAAATGTCTCAGTGGCGATAGTGACCTCGCACTGAAATTGTGCTGAGAGGGCGGGACACGGGCATGAGAGCAGAGTTGTGGGGCGCACATGTGACGGAAGGTTTTCCCAAACGTCGGTAATGTATGCATCAGTTAGTGCGGGTGCTGTGGTATAGTTTCGCATAAGAACGCTCCTCGTCATAGTGTCACCGTGTACGTGTATTGTATCACCTCCACGTCGGCAGGATGCTTCTGCTTTCTAAGTATGGGGAGGAATGCCGACACTATGAACACACTCTACTAAGTATTTTTTTGCGAAGAGTCTGTGAAGGAAAAAGGGGAAAAATATGCCTGATACTCATGAATATGTCTCAAAGCTACGTGTGCGGCTAAGTGCCAGCGATGCTCACTATGGGGGGCAGCTTGTCAATGGGGCGCACATGTTGTCGTTATTTGGCGATATCGCGACAGAACTTGCCATTCTCTGTGACGGCGATGAAGGGTTGCTTGTCGGCTATGAACGTGTGGAGTTTCTCGCGCCACTTTACGCAGGTGATTTTGTGGAGGTGACGGGCCGTATCACAACGATCGGGCGCACATCGCGCAGATTGGAGTTTGAAGCACATAAGGTTATCACGACGCGGCGCGATATCAGTGATTCTGCTGCGGACGTCCTCACCACACCCTTGCTTGTTGGACGTGCCGTGGGAACGACGGTAGTAAAGACTGAGCAGCAACGTAGGCATCAGAAGTAAAAGATGTATTGAGTGAGAGCTACACCAGCTTTTTAGCTGTTCCCTCTAGAAGTCTTCTCTATGCGGTTGATAGAGATGAGAGTCAAGCCGAGGTTATGTATTTTTTTGAGAATACTGTGAAGGGCGGCCTGATCGGGAATACTGGCGATGAGAAGCGTTTCTCCATTCTCTTGACTTGAGAAATGTAAGCTCTCGAACCACTCTTGCCAGTAAGGGTCAAGGGGTTCTTTGACACAAATTGTATATTCTTGCATACTCTGTTCCTGTAATGCTAGAAGGCGAAGTCAAGAAGGAAGTTCTGCATTTCCTTCTTGACGGAAGCGTTGCTAATGGGCTGCGTTTGTGGTGAGCACTGCCAGTAGTGAGAATAGGCCAAGTCCTACAAGATCAAGGAGCCAGTGTGCGATGATGAGAGGCAACAAGCGTTTCAGCTTCAGGTAGAAGAAGCCAAAGACGGGTGCGAGCAGGAACATCCCCAAGAAGCGTGTCAATGCGGCTTGCCAGCTTGTAAGGGCGAACGCGATATGTTGGACGCCGAAGCCAAGCGACATGAGCAAAATTGCGACCCAGGGCTTATTCGTCAAGGCGATAAAGCGTGGCAGCACGTAGGCGCGATACGTCATCTCTTCCATTATGCCTACGCTCAGTGGAAGAATAAGGAGACCCCACCAGAAGTACCACAGGGGCATTGTGTATGGATTCGCGTTGAACGTTGCTGTTGAAGACCGCGATGCTTGAAAGATACCGGGGCCATACACAAGCAATGGTGCTAGAATGTTGGCGACTACAACGAATAGAATGGTAAGAAGGACGAAGAGTCCCAGGCCAAGCAAGATGTCTTTGAAAAGTCGTTTGCGCTCAAAGCCAATCAAGTCACGTACTTTGATGCCTTCTTTGTGTGTGAGCCACAAGAGTAGCAGAAAGCACCCCAGGTCGGCGGTAAGCGTGATGGTAACATTCGTCATCATCAACGCTGCTTCAAATGCGTGTGCGCGGCCTACCATGTTGAAGTATCCCAGGGTGATAAAAAAGCCAAGCAGGATTAAGGGAAAGCGTATGAAGTTCATCACTATGGGCCAGAGCCAGGTGATTGTGCGAGTGTGAACTTTCCCCTGTAACGTCTCAATACTATTAGGGCCAACGTTGGTAGTCAGAGACGCGGGCGGCTCTTGCGCTGAAACACTCTGAACGGGAAGAAATTCCGTGCTACTCATGAGTATGCTCCTTCTGATTGCTTGTAGCGTGCGTTTGACTGCCAAAGCTACGCTGATTTACAGGTGATTTTGATGAGTTGAGCAACAACGATGCCGATAGTGATGCCAATGCTGATGCCGATGCCAACACCGAATACCATGTTGTGCAGTGCTATCCCTAAAGGTATACCGATACTGCCGCTACAGAGGGCGATACCCATACCAACGAAGAACGGCCACGAGAGCGATGCCTTCGCCGTTCGCTGTGCTGGCTTATGAGACTGCTGTTTCTCTATCTGCCTGACGAACGCGGCACCGAAAAACTGCACGCCGAGGAGTCCAAGCGTTAATCCGCTGATGAGGCCAAGCCCATAGCTGAGCAGTGAGTTGTGTAGGAGTACATTGAGAACGGTGCCAACGCTGCTTACTCCGATGGCGACACCCAGGCCGAGAAAATAGGCCCAGGGGGCCAGGTTTGTGATTCGCTTGTCTGGTACTTGTTGCATGGTTGTGTTCCTCTTTTCTTTCAGTGGGGGATGTTCGGCAGTGTGTGAACATCTCTTCTGTGCCAAGAATACTCTGAATGAGGGGAGAAAGCAGTAGACTAAAGTACACTTGTGAGTACCAGAAAAGCAGGTGTACCGTCCGCCAGTTAGAGGAGACGCAACTCGCGTGCGCGTATAATCGCCTGTGTGCGGCTCGTGACGGTAAGTTTGTCGAGGATGTTGCCAACGTGTTTCTTCACGGTGGAGAGCGTGACGACAAGAGATACAGCAATCTCTTGATTGGAGGCACCACTTGCCAGCATACGCAACACGTCCATCTCGCGTTCGCTGAGCGGCTCAAGCAACGCTGTGTTCCCGTATCGCTCCTGCTGTTCTCCCTGTTGCTCATCAAAATGTGTAAGCAACTGTGATGCATGCTCAATGAGTACGGGTGTTTGTTGCGCTTGCCGCCAGCGTGTTGCAAGCGTTGTGAGCATCCGTTGTATAGGTTCCCCTTCGTTGAGGTACGGTTGAATCATACCCTCTGGTTCTGTGAGCGTGAGGACGCGCGTCAACGTCTTGTACGCTTGCGCCGTATTCCGCGATGCTTCCAGCGCGATGGTTTGTAGTAGGAGTATATCGATACTGCTCCGCGTGCGGTGCTGCTCTTCTGTAAGTGGAAGAAGCTGAGAGAGAAGTGTGAGCGTATCAACGTAGTTGCGTTGTGCGTTACATACACGTGCGTAAGCTCTATGCCCGACCTCGTAACGAAACTCGGTAGAGTGCGCTTGCGCTTTCCACTGTCGCGCCCAGACGATGGCGTCCGTGACATTGCCTTCGGCTAACCAGAGGAGGACTTGAAATGCTTCTATTTCGGGGTTGTATACAGGGCTATCGATCTTTTGCGCGATCTCAAGTGCGGCTTTAAAAGCCTTGTGTGCCTCGTAGAGGTTTTTTCTTGAGATATACGTATACGCCATCTCCAGGTGTGCGTTAAAGAGAATGTCACCACTCTGCCATCGCGTGCCCTCTACCAGTGCCTGTTGCAGGTGTAGCAGAGCGTTATCCAGCTTGTGACGTTCGGTTGCTATAATGCCCAGGCTAAGATCGATGTAGCCCGTCGC
Organism: Ktedonobacterales bacterium; assembly: GCA_038211295.1. Classification (GTDB taxonomy): domain Bacteria; phylum Chloroflexota; class Ktedonobacteria; order Ktedonobacterales; family Ktedonobacteraceae; genus JBBQVS01. The sequence continues at coordinate 14,607 of JBBQVS010000019.1, forward strand.
TGGCATGTGTCCGCCCATACTGAGCGAAAGTTCTTGTGAGCGTTGAAACGTTGTTAGTGCCTGACCAAGTTTTGCTTGTGCAATCTGTACAATGCCCAGTCCACTGGTTGCGACGAGGGCGAAATACTGATTGTGTACAGCGAGTGCTAACTGTATTGCTTCGGTAAAAGCTTGTTCGGCCTCCTTACATGCACCACAGTGTTGCAGCGCAAAGCCCAAGTTAATAGTCGGCATGATACGCCAGGAGCGTTTCGTCACTGGAATTTGCGCGAGTGCTTGATGGCAAAGTTCAAGCACGTGAATACTACGACCACGCATAACCCCAACCGTTGCCTGAATAGCCGCGAGCATTCCGCGAATCTCGGTACACTGTGCTTCGGTTTCCTGACATCCATCTTGACGCGCAAGCTCTTGTTCTATGTACTCCATAAAGCGTGTCGCGGTATCGGTATGGTGTGTAAGGAAGCATGTCCACACATAGATTGTGCAGAGGAGGAGCCGACTACGCAGCAGTTCTTCGGGGAGTGCCTGCACCCAACCGATAAAGGTCGCGAACTCGCCACTCGGCCAGATGCCTTCTACTGAATGTTCGATAAGATCGGCGGCGTGACCAACGTCTTTCGCGGCGAGTGCGTGGTGAATAGCATCGGCGAAAAAGCCGTGATGCTCGTACCAGGACGCGGCCTTCCTGTGAAGTTCTGGTATGAGTTCCGGTTGTGTCGCAAGCAGACGCGCCCGCAATACATCACCAAAGAGTGCGTGGTAACGATACCATTGGCGGTCATAATCAAGTGGAATGAGAAAGAGATTGCTACGCTCAAGCATCTCAAGAATGTTCTGGCTATCCTGTTTTGTCGTAAGTGTCTCGCAAAGTGAACTATTGAAGCGTTGCAAAATTGCTGTCTGCAAGAGAAAAGCTTGAATAGGTGCTGGTTGCCTGTGCAGCACTTCATCCATGAGATAGTCGAGGATAAAACGATGGCTTCCGGTAAAGGCTTGTACGAAGCTTGTGAGGTCAGTACGTCCTTGCATAGAGAGGGCGGCGAGTTGTAGACCCGCGACCCACCCCTCTGTACGAATTTCCAGAGACGTGACGTCGTGCGCCGTTAAAGTAAGCTTCATCCTCTCGGTGAGAAATGTCGCGGCCTCCTCTGCGGTAAAACGCAGGTCTGCGTCGCGTACCTCCACAATTTGTTCACGTACACGCAATCGTGCAAGTGGAAGCGGTGGATCGATACGACCAGCAATAAAAAGGTGCAGTCGGGGGGGGAAGTGTTCTAAGAGAAACGTGACGCCCTCGTGAATAGCTTTCTCCTCGATCAAATGGTAGTCATCCAGAATGAGCAAGATGTCCTCGGTAAGTTGTGCCAGATCATTGACAAGGGCGGTAAGAATAATGGCAGATGGTGGCGGTTGAGAGGATTGTAGCAGGGCCAGCGACGTATCCCCGATGTGTGGTAGATGTATTTGTACTGCTGCGATGACATATGTCCAGAAATGTGTCGGGTCGTTATCGCTATCGTCGAGTCCCACCCAGGCGATTGGTAAGGTGCTTTGTTGGCTCCACTCGCTGAGTAGCGTTGTTTTGCCAAAGCCTGCCGATGCGGAAATGAGGGTAAGTTTTTCTTGCATACCCTCGTTTAGTTTGCTGAGCAGTCGTGGACGCGATACCAGCGTAGGGCGGATAGGAGGCACACGAAACTTCGTGCTGAGAAGAGGTATAGACACGCGTTACGCTCCTATTATCGCTGTCAATTTTTTGCTTTGGGACTAGTATAACACAGTGTTGCTAGAGACTGACCCATATACTTCCACTCTGCGAACTCTCTACAGCTTTGGTGACGAACTGCATTCCTCGTAAACCATCGTAGACGGTGGGATAGCCACCCACAGGTTTATTGCCTTCTTCGACTCTGCGAATATCGGCGATAATCATTTTGTAGAGATTAGCGAAGGCTTCAAGAAAGCCCTCTGGATGGCCTGCGGGTAGACGTGTCATCGCTTTCGCGTCATCGCTCATAGAGGGAAGTCCGGTGCGTAGTATTTGTTGTGGTCGCCCCGGTTCTTTGAAAAGGAGAGTGTTGGGTTCCATTTGATGCCACTCTAAGCCCGCTTTACTACCATAGATGCGGATGGTCAGGTTATTCTCTTCGCCCGCCGCGATCTGTGAGCAGGTAAACACGCCCTTGCCGCCATTCTCCAGGCGAAGCAGCATATTCGCGTCATCTTCAAGGGCGCGACCCGCGACAAAGGTTGTTAGGTCGGCACAGAGCGAAGTGATTTTGAGGCCCGTAATAAATTCCAGAAGGTTTTCGCCATGTGTGCCAATATCTCCAACGCAACCGGAGACGCCCGATTTTGTCGGATCGGTGCGCCACACTGCCTGCTTGTTGCCCGTGTTTTCTACAGGTTCCATTAACCAATCCTGAACGTACTCGACCATGACTTTTCTGATCTTGCCGAGGATGCCATGACGCACAAGCTCGCGAGCATGACGCACGGTGGGATAGCCCGTATAGTTGTGTGTAAGCGCGAAGATGAGGTCGCCACGCTCGACAAGGGCAACTTCCGCCTGTGCTTCTGCGAGTGTAAAGGCCATTGGTTTATCGGAGACAACGTGAATACCCTGTTCCAGAAAGACCTGTGCCACCGGAAAATGCATATGGTTGGGGGTCGCGATGATGACAAAATCAATGCCGTCCTCAAGCTTTGCCTCTGTCTCCGCCATTTCCTGAAAGCTTGCGTATGATCGTTTGAGGAACCATGATTGGGCGGATGTCGCGGCACGCTGGGGGTCGGTAGACATTGCCCCTGCGATAACTTCTGCTTGCCCGTCAAGCTCTGCGGCGATACGATGCACCGCGCCAATGAACGAGCCGTGTCCACCACCAACAATGCCCGCGCGTAGCCTTCTATTTGCTGTATCTCGGTTCACGGTTTATGCCTCTTTTCTCTTTTGTACGAGTATGTTTGACATTACTTCCAAGAATGTATTCCTCTGGGCAGAGGGGCAGGACACGCGCAGGTGCTAATCAAGTCAACGTGGCGGCCCCGTGTCGAGGACTCCAGAAAGGATTGCATAATATCCAGAACGTGGTACGCCATCGCGCCGTTCGCCCGATGTTCACGTTTCGCCTGTATTGCATATATCATATCTGCAACACCTATGCCACGCGAATTTTCTGTATAGCTATGCGTAAGTGGTATGTCTTCCCATGTTTTGCTATGTGCCGTGTAGAGCGCGATGGGGCCACCGAATGTGTTGGGGTCTGGAACATTTAACGTTCCCTCTGTTCCGTATATCTCGATGCGTGGCAGTTGGTGCGACCAGACATCGAAGCTGGTGATAAGCGTTCCAACCGCTCCACTCGCGAAATCCATTATCCCTGCAACGTATGTTGGCGTATTTACATGAATTGTCTGGCCTTGCAATGGCCCCACAAGTACCTTACGTTCCGCAAATGTTGTGCGGGCGGAGGCGGTGACGCGGCGAACTGGCCCAAGCATAGTAATCAGGGCAGTCAGGTAGTACGGCCCCATATCAAAAAGTGGGCCGCCGCCCGGTTGGTAGAAAAAATCGGGGTTGTGATGAAAGAGTTCTGGCCCGCGATACTGCATAAACGCGGTTGCCGCGAGCGGAGTTCCAATCCGACCATCATTGATGAGGTTGATGCATGTCTGTATGCCACCGCCAAGAAATGTATCCGGCGCACTGCCAACTCGTAGCTGTTTCGCGGTAGCCATAGCCAAGAGTGCTTTTCCCTGCTCTCTTTCGATTGCCAGGGGCTTCTCAGTGTATACCGACTTGCCTGCTTCCAGTATATCCATGCTAACCTTCGCATGAACGGCAGGGATAGTCAGGTTAAGCACAATTTCTATCGTGGGGTCAGCAAGTAAGTCCGCGACACTACACGCTTTTGGAATGTTGTAGTGTTGTGCCTGTGCTTCAGCACGAGCCAGGTCAAGATCAGCGCACGCTACGATGTGTAGTATATCGAATATATGTGGGGCTTTCATATAAATAGAGCTAATTTGCCCACATCCGATGATGCCGACATTCGTTTGCTGTGTCAAGAAACAGCCTCCTTTAGCGAAAAATATAGGTGTCTGTGTGCTTTCAAGAGGAAGAGCAGAGGAGACGATGCCTGTGAACCAGAGTTTGCAATCTGTCCGGTTCACGGCAGTAGTTTTCAATAGGTCTCTTCCGAAAACACCTGCACCGTACTCAAGCAAGATATTTTCGGGAAACAAGCTGCCTACTCTTGTGGCACCTCAGTTACGTTTGTGGCACCACCAGCAGGAGGAAGGCCAAGACGTGCTCTACGGGCGGCGACTCGTTGTTGCATCTCGGACTGTTCCAGAACTTCGGCAACGGGGTCAGCGGGCGGAGTAATAGACCCCAGTTCCTGCTGCAAACGAGCGTGCGCGACATCCGAGCGGCTCTGAATACGTCCAGAGATGTTGTCGATAGAGGACGTGCTTCCCAGTGCATTATTGACTGCGTGCATGGCATGGGCAGCACGGTCTTCGGCGGATGCCGAGATGTCCATTGATTGCAACGTTTGCAATTGACGCAACATGGTTGTGTGCTTTGCTTCAAGTGCGTTCATTGCCTGATCGTACTGTGACTGAATAGCTTTTGTCTTTTCTAACTGGTTGCTGAGTGGTGTCAGGTCATTCTCCACCGCTTGTAGACGCTGCTCAACTGTTGCCGCCAGGTCTTCGCGTGGTGGCTTCAACTGTAAAAGCGCGTCCGCCTGCGTATTGAGCGTTGACGCCTGTTGGTGAAGTTGTCCTATCTGGCGGTTGAGTCCGGCGATTGCGCCATTATTGGTGGCCTGCGCCTCACGAAGATCGGAGATGGCTTTTTCCAGGTCGCGAATATACTGCTGCACAACCGGAATAGAATTTGCATCAATGGCAGCATCAGCGATCTGATGAAGCCATGCGAAAGATAAAACTCGTGCTTTCTGACCTAAATTTTCCACGGTGTATTTCTCCTTTTTCTCTATGCTGCTAACAGTTCTTTAGTAGTCAAGCGAAACGTTCCTCTCAAGTATACCAAGTTTTGCTGGTGTTTGTCTCTATTCAAAGAAACGTATTATAGACGAGACAGGCCGCTTTGCCGCGAATTTGCTGTGGTAAGTTGGCGGAAATCAATAGATTCTTGCGGGTTCCTTTCAAGCCTTGCAACAATAGACTCGATACCTTGTTGCAGATATTGTGGCTCCTGTGCTTCCGTATAGACCTGTTGATAGCTGCGTTGCATCTGTGTGTATTGCTCAACGTGCGTCGTCTTGCCATCAAGGTTTGTCGCGGGATTACTGAGCAAATTGCCTAGATGCTCCTCTACCCTGCTTTCTTTTGCTTTCGATGCCTCAAACAGGCGTTGCAGCTGGGTCGCGGTGGCAGGCGGCAAGAGTGCTAGCAACACCTCGATACGGGGTGCCAGTTCCTGACTTTTCCGGCCAAGAGAACTGGTGATATTGACTGCTGCTTGCTTTGCCGCGACTGCCTGCTCGCGAGCACCAGTGGCAGCGGCAACACTCTGGCGGCGGCGTAAGAACACGAATGCCAGGACTGCACCCGCAATCAGGAGCGCGACGACCACCAGCGTTACCCAGAGCCAGGTATAGTTGGGACTAAGCTTCTTTTGCACCTGTTGCAAAACGTTGATTGCGCCTTGAGCATAGTTGCCACCCGCCAAGAGAGAGCGGTTACTGAGCGTAATCTGTTGATAATCTGCTGCGGCTAGCTTGCCATTGAAGGTACTGCCCAGGTGCAAAAAGGGATCGTACCCTTTTGCGACGACGAGAACCGCGAAATTTTGTCCGGCCCACGCAGGGCATCGCCCCTGTACGAAATAATAATAATCGCTCAAACTGCGTCCCGCCAGCTTTTCCGGAGCAACAGTGACAACTCGCGTGTCGGCCTGTAGTGCGGTATTCATAGCCTGCGCCTGCGCGAGGACATCCGCGACTCGGTTGCCGAATAATTGAGCATCATCGGCTACCGTGTCGCCACACGAACCAAGTGGTACGGCCTGCTTTGCATATGCTGTGTGGGCCTGCAAGCTCATACAGACAATCGCTAACGGAATCGAAAGTATGGCGAACAGGAGCAGGTGCTTAAACGTGTGTCTCATCTGATCTCTCCGTAAATCTATTTACTTGTGCTTTGGTGGTATCGCTGCATAGTCTTTTAACGTTTCAAACGAAAAATCGGACACACTCACTATACAACAAATAGCCTGTGTCAAAAGTTGCGCGTATACTTTCCCTGCTACAAACGTGTTCGACGCGTTGAGAGAGCCGCGTCCATCGATAAACCTTAACCACAGCTTGGGAGTAAAGTACCAAATTTCATTGAGGTAAATGAATGTATCACTGAGATATGGTATTATCGCTCACAGAGATACATTGTTGTGCATGAAATACCTTGTGACACCAAGAAGGCTTAAAATATTTCATAGTGTGTCATTTTGAATGTTTCATAGTATGGTAGCCCGGCAAACATATTTGAGAGGAACAGGGTAGCGATGCAAATTTTAACACGTCCACAGTCGGCAGCAGGGCCTGAGAGCAATCTTCCTAAGCCGAGACGTGGCAGACGTTTCTCACCGCTTATGCTTATTGGTATTGTTGTGACGCTCGTTATCGCGGTGGGCGCGGGAACGTTTCTTGTCTATCAGCAGAGAACAGGCACGCACGCGGCAACTGCCGCTGCCAACATGAATTGTACACTTATTGTACCTGCCAAGCCACTAACAGCGCAGGGACTCGCGACGCCCTATCAACTTGTAGCAACAGACCCAAACAATGGGCCGTGTAATGAGACAAACGCCGTGCAGGGCGCGTTTGTGCAAGGGGTTGTGCTTGATCCAGAAACGGGTCGGGTCTCTGTTTATAACCCATTGATTATTGACAAAGGTACGCAGCCTGCGGTGGCTCCTGTTGTTCCAACAATACCACAAGGTGCGATTGTCGCGCTCTGGTTTGGTTTCAACGGCAACAACCTTACCCTACAGGGAACCGGTGCGAGCCTGCACAACGGAAATTGTGTCAATGGCGTCAACAATTCGATCTTTGGTCAATTCGCTTATTGTAATGCGCCAAATTTCTTTCGTGCAGCGACACGCGCAATAAAGAATGGACAGCTTGTACCACCAGCACTTGGCATTGGTAAAGATGGACAGGCTTGCCCGACTGTACGTGACTTTTCAATTGTTGACCAAGACCAGAGTGACAATGTCACAACAACATATCTTGTCAATGGTCAGAACCAGCTTGCACAGGTGACAGTTGCCAATGCTGCTAAAATGCCTGCGGCAAAGGTGATTGCGAATGGTAGTGATAACAAGCTCGTCTCTGTTGCTGTCGATGGTGCGTTGGGATGTACTCCCTGGAAAGTCGCTGATCTTGCTGACCCTAGTCAGATGGTAACATCGCTTCCTCTTAATGAGCTGTTCGCTGCCGCACAGCAAGCCAAGCCTATTGCGATGGTTCCGAACCTCGACCCAATGGTGCTGGTAGGCAACCAGCGTGACTTGAACAAACTCAATGCATACCGTGCGGGTGTCGATCAACCTGCGGTACAGAGTTCACAGATGGCGAACACACGAGCGTATTGTCTCAATCTGCTGAATGTTGGGCCTTCGCGTATCTCTTTGGACGCGCAGTTCACTGCTCAAAAAGCATCACCGGACGCTGGTGCCGCGAATAATCTTTTCAACTTTCTGGGCCAGCGTTTCGCAGCGACCTGGGTAAACCTTACCTGTCAGCAGCTGACGGGAAAAGCCAGTCCAATCACTGTAAAGACCGATGCGAACGGTGTCGCGATTGACACGATGGTCAATGGTGTGGTCATGAATCCGGCGGTGGTGAAGCCACTTAGCTGCACCATCAATGGAGCACCTATCGCAGGTTGTACTGGAACGACGACCATCAACGGGCAGGCGTGTAGTTTTGCTTTAGATGTGAATACGAACCAGGTCAACGTTGTTTGCCCTGCCGTGAACGGGCAAAATGGTCAACAGAAACAGCAAGTGGACGGACAAACGCAGCCTGTAGACCCGGCAGTAGGAAAGAGCCACACGAAAGTGAAGAACCAGTAAGCTCGTTTTTTACTAATTTTCATACAACAGGAAGCCCTTGCACTCTTGCAAGGGCTTCCTGTTGTAGAATGTTCCTATATACACAAATAGAAGTACAGGCTTGACTGTTACAGTTTGCGAACCTGCCCGCGTTGACGTTTCGCCGCCAGAAGCTTCTCTGCCATTGAGTCGCCACTTGCTGGGGCAAGTGTTGGCGTAGATTGAGATTGTTGTGTTGCTACCTCCTCTTTTTGAACGTGTTTTACCTGTGTACGAACCGGGAGTGGCGGAGGCGAAGCTATGCGTTCACGGCGTTGCTCACGTTTGACACGTATCGCGTCAAGTGTGGAATTCGCTGCCTGTGGGCGTGACTGCACGATTGCGGGTTGAGCTTGTTTGAGACGGAACCGTGTTGCGAGCCACCTGTAGCTGAGCGCGAGAGACTCCAAATTCGAGAGTCGGCGCGCCGCCACATCTATCGGCAGGAGCAGGGCCGCAAGTGTAAGTAATAAAAAGACAATCGAGAACGAGGCCCACACAGAGGGAAGGTTTTGTGCGAAGGCCGCGCTGGTAGTGTTCGCGTCGAGTAGTGAGCCACCTCCGGCCTGTGCTAGCAATCTGAGAAAGCGGATATCGATTCCTGAAGTGCGATACTCTGGGGAATAGGGTACAACGAGGCCGGTTGTTGTTGTGAGTGCGCCTGAGTTGCCTGTTGTCGTGGTGTTTCGCCAGAGGACTTGCAGAATATACGATCCCACCTGCGATGCGGGGAAATTGCCTTCCCAGCGTTCGGGGGCTGTCGGCTGCAGTGTCACGGTCTGTTGTGAAAGGTCAGGGGCAATGATACGCGCCTGTACCTGTTGTTGCCCGCCAGTCGCTGTATTTGTGGGAACATCAACGATGAGGTGTCCAGAATCGCCGACAACATTGCCATTGACATTCAAAGCACTATCGGGCGTCGGAATTGTCCAGGTTACAAGGTTGGCCCACCACTGCGCTGCCTGTTCCCAGGTGAGCCAGTTGCTTGTCCAGAGTCCCTGGGAGTCGCTTGTCCAGGCCGCGACGCGTCCAAGCCCATATTGCCATGCGGCGAGTACAGGATCGTCAAGGTGGCTGACAAGAATAAGTTGCGCGGCCTCTTTCGGTGTGGTTGCAACATAGCCTTGCAGTTGAGGAAAGGCGCGAAGCCCCGTGAGAATGGGGTGTATGCTCACGACGGCTGGCACAAACGGCTCGTTGATTGTCGCGCGGCGGGTTGCCTGCTGAGTCTCTTTCAAAAGAATTGCTGGAATTGCCTGCGTATTATTCGCGGCATAACAACGCCCTTGTCCCCAGGTCGCGATGTTGTACATGATGCCAAAATCTTGTGGCCCGCTAAAATTTGTGGCGACGGTTGACACGGTAATGTGTTCTTTCGCCATCTTGAGGACTTGTGGCGCATAGTTATCGACGGCGTCGCCATCCCCAAGCAGAATAACATGTTTTATCTTCGCGGTAGAGTGGAGCAGAACCTGTTCCGCATTGCTCAGATCGGCCAGATAACTGCCTGGGTCTGTTGGATTCATTGCGGTAATCGCGGAATTGAGCGCGGGTTTATTCGCAACGTTTTGCAAGGGAATAACAAGGTTCCCGTTGCCTTCGGAGATGCCTACCTGGTCACGTGGCGTAAGCAGGTTAATCACTCCCTTCGCAGCCTCTTTTGAGATGTTGATTTGTGGGCCTCCCTCAAGGCTCTCGATAATCATGACAACGGCTATACTTGGCGTGTCTTTGTGCTGAGGGATATCCATACGCACCGGCAATGCCTGCTCAAGCGGTGTGTTCGCATAGCCGCCCACGCCGTAACTATTCTCGCCGCCACTCACGACAAGGCCACGCCCAAGGTCGCGCACAAACGACTGGAGTATCTGCATACGCGTTGTGCCAAGCGAGGAGGCTGGAACGTCCGCAAGTATTACGGAACTGTAGGGAACAAGGCCATCGAGCGTAGTCGGGACATCGCTTGGTGTGCCGACAACAACGTCTATTTTTGTCGCCTGGAGCGCGGAAAGAATATTGTGGCCACCTCCCGCTTGCCCCTCGATGAGCAGCACACGCGGTGGCCCCTGTACATTAACGAAGGCTGCCGCCTCATTATTTTGTAGAAGCGTATCTTGTGGGGCATCTAGTGTAAGGCGGAAGGTGTGAAAGCCAACTGGAGGTGCGCTCAAGGTAAATGTCACCTCTTGTGTGCCAGGATTGAGGCGTATTGGCTGTTGAGTAAGCAATGCCTGATCGAGGTACAGACGGAGTGTACCCGTCTGAGCAATCGTGCTATAAAGATTGAGATGCAGGACAAAATGCTCGTTTGTATGCACAAGCGTTGGTGCAGTCAGGCCATCGATCCGAGCTTCGACGCCACTGGTTGAAGGCAATGGCACAACGTCCAGACGAATGCCTTGTTGTTGCAGCAGTTGTGCCTCCTGTAGGGCGTCGCCAAGATTTTGCCGACCATCGGAAAGTAAGACAATACGGCGCATACTCTCGGCGGGGAGAATCGCGGCGGCAAGACGCAGACCCACGGCAAGATCAGTATAGTTTGTGTCGGGCGTGGATTGAAAACGCGAAAAGTCGATTTGTTTCTGCACCGATTGCTCGACAAGGGCGTTACGCCCTACCGCGACAATCCCTACTTGGTCGTCGGGCTGTTTGTGCTTGATCGCGTTATTGATCCATTGCTCAATAAAGGTCTGTTGTCCCTGCGTACTGGAAGAGATATCGCCAACGAAAACTACTGATTGGTGAGTGATTGGTTGCGAAATAGAGGCCCCCGCAAGTGCCGCGATTACAAGCGCAAACAGAAGAATACGGGAGACGAGAATAAAGCGGCGTTGCCCGCGTGAAAATGGGAGCGACATATTGCGCCAGGTGAAATAAACAAGCGCAGCAACAGGGAGGACGAGCAAGAGCAATACAGGTTGCTCAAATGTTAGCATGGTGGTTTCCCTTCGCTGAAGCTTTTTTCTTTGCGCTTTTCGCTACTGCTATACTTTTGAAACGTTTCACATTCTTCGCCATATTTCTTTTAAACTTCTTATAGTCTTTATTGTTGTTGAGTGTTTGCCAGGCCGCGCGAACTGGTTGTAGCCGTGGTGATGGTGCTTTGCGCCGTGTGTTGCCTTTGCCTGTGAGTGGAAGAGTGTTCTGTAGCTTGTAATTGCGACTGAAAAGCCACCATTCAAAGCAGAGGGTCAGTAAAAGAAAGGCTGCGACCCAGGGCCAGACCTCGCGCAACTCGCGTGGTACGCTGTTCGGGTCGTTGCTGAAACTGGTGCTGTGCGCGACAGGGAGTCCTGGTGCGGGTGCAAGCTTTGATTGTGACGGATTGAAAAGGTTGACTGCGAAAGCTCCGTGCAAGTCCTGTCCGTTGACGCGTTGTGTGACCTGGTACAGGCCAATCTGGTTTGTGTTGGTATAAGCTGATATAGGAAATGGTGGCCCCACTGGTGTTGCCTGTTTGTCGGGGGCTGTCACTGTCACCTGCTCGGCTCCAGGCCATGTTTGCAGTGTGAGCGGTGCGCCCACCAGTGCCTGACCTGTTCCCGCCACGGGCTGCGGTAAAAACCAGTTGACCATGTTGAACATCATTATGGGAAAGGCGGGTTGTAGTGGCAAGTCGCTATTATGCAGGTCAAAGCCAAGCGTGGCGATACGCCGATTGTTGTTTTCGCCAGCGAGCAAGAGCGGCGTTTCGGGCGAAGAAAGGATGGATTGCGCCCAGAGTGTGGGCGTAAGCTGATGGCTCGCACGCAGCACGCGAACGCTGCTCACGTCAACCGAGCGTAGTATGTTGAGCGTGTCGGTGCCTGCGTTAATCTGGCTAACGTGAATTTGCGGCCCCACTTTCCCAAAGATATACGAGCCGTTGGGCGGATTGATGAAGAAAAGCGCACCATTTGGGAGCGTTTTGGGAGCGAAGTCGTCAAAGATTGTCAGGTCATAGTTGCCCGCTGTGTTATATTTATCGGGTGTTATTTCGTAAAGACTGAGCGTTGATTGAAGGCGAAGGGCCGACTCAAGAAACGAATTGCCTTTTGTGACAAGCAGGGCGCGACCATGTAGAGAGCCACCGACGATAGCCCAGGCATCATGATCGGCAACCATTGCATCCTGCGAGACAAGCCGCGCGTGCAAAAAGCGTGTGTTGGACGTGAGCGGCCCCCACTGTACGGAACTGCTGGCACCGGCGGGAAGCGTAATGGTTTGTATGTTTACAAGCTGTCCATCGGCATAAAGCTCGACGGGAATCGCGCGTTGTTGATGACTGTAATTGACGACTTGTGCAAGCGCAATCAGGTTGCCCTGTACAATGCGTGATGCCAGCGCAAGCAGGGCGGTGTTAGGGGCATCCGTGCCGACACGGAGGTAGCGGACGGGAAAGGGAATATTCAATGTTTGATCTGGCGTAAGCACATGTCCATCCCCTATGACAAGCAGCTGTGTATGAGAATGTCCCGTCGCGAGTGAGGTCGCGAGTGAAAGTGCTTGTTCAAGGTCAGCGTTCTGGTTTGTAACCTTCGCGTGTCCAAGTGCTGTATGCAAGCGATTTTTGTCCTGAGATTGCGCGATAAGAACCAGTGGAGTACGCGCCATAGTGATAAGTGAAAGATGGTCGCTGGAGCCAAGCGTGTCGATAAAGTTGGTGATCTGATTTTTCGCGTTCTCGAAACGGTTTGGCGCAACGTCTGTAGCTTGCATACTCGCGGAAGACTGCAACAAAATAATGGTGTTGCCACTGACTGGACTGCTACTGAAAATCGCTGGCCGCGCCAGCACAAGCACGATAAAGGCGGCCGCGAGAATTTGCAGTAACAGGAGTGGTGTTACGCGCAGACGTTGCCAGGGACGACTGGCCTGCAAATCTTGTAGTGCCTGCTGCCATAACAGTGTGCTACCTATTATCTGTTCCTGCCGTTTGGGACGCATGAAATAGAACACAAGGATGATGGGAATGATGAGCGCAAAGGCAAGTGCTGCTGGTACAAGAAGATTCATTCCTCTATCGCTCCTTTCTCTATTATTTGACGAGTTCGATTTGCCGTAGCAGACGTTGTACAACTTCTATGATAGCCGTGTCACTGGGGATAAGCGTATAAGTCGCCATATTATCATGCGCGAAACTCGCGAGAGCTTGCGTAAAGTCTGCGAAGCGAGCGTGGTATGCCTGCAAGATGGCGGGTGACATACTTACCTCAACGGTGCTTTTCCCTTCGCTATCGCGTAGACGCCAGTCGCCTTGAATACTTGGCTCAATCTCGTCAGGAGAGAGAATCTGGAGCAAGGCAACTTCCTGTCGTAACTGGCGAACCGCGCGTACTCCGACTTGATAGCCACCGGGGGCGAGAAAATCCGAAATGATAATGGTGAGTCCAGGGCCGGTAATAACTCTGCCAAGATCGTACAATGCTCGGTTCAGGTCGGTTGCGCCAGAGTGTGGAAGGCGGTTGAGAAACTCGCCAACCGTCCAGACGGATGTGCGTCCACTGCCAGCGCGACGATAGTCCGCGAGTTTGTCGGTGAGTGCGCCGAGAAGAACAGTGTCTTCGCATTTGATCGCGATATACGACAGGGCAGCAGCGAGCGATCTCGCAAGTTCCATCTTGACGGGTGTGCCATACTGCATGGAGTCGGAGCAATCGAGCAGTACGGTGACGGTAATGTTTTCCTCGGCCTCAAAGACACGCAAGAAGAGCCGTTCAAGTCGGGCATACGCCCGCCAATCGATGCGGCGAAAGTCATCGCCCGCAGTGTAGTGTCGGTAGTCCGCGAACTCCATTGAGGTGCCGGGAAGCGGAGAGCGTCGTCGCCCAGAGCGTCCCGTTGCCATCGAGCGGCGCGTGAGCAGTGTTAGATTATCCAGACGTTGTAGGACGGAGGCATCGAGTGGAAATCGCATTTTCGCGTCAGACATTGGTAGCCTCTATAACTGCTCTGATGAGCGCGTCGGGTGTTACTCCATCAGCGAGACCATCGAAATTGAGAATAATACGGTGGCGTAGGGCGGGGTAGGCAACGGCATGTACGTCTTCAATTGAGACGTTATAGCGACCTTCGAGTAAGGCCCGCACTTTGGACGCGGAAATCATGGCTTGTAACCCGCGTGGGCTGGCTCCATAACGCACGAATTCACGCACCACATCGGGCGCATCATCCTGAGCGGGATGAGTCGCGAGGAGTAATTGCACGGCGTGTTCTTTGATATGTGTGGCAATGGGAACGGCACGCGCTATTTCAATCAAGTGGGCGAGTTGCTCACCTGTCGCGACGGACTTGGCGCGAAGGTTTTGTGTGCCAACGGTGGTGTCGATAATCCGCATCAGGTCTTGCGCTTTAGGAAATTTGACAATAATCTTGAGCAGAAAGCGGTCAAGCTGCGCTTCTGGTAGGGCGTAGGTGCCTTCCATTTCAAGCGGGTTCTGAGTCGCGAGTACAAAGAAAGGTTTTGGAAGAGGGCGAGTAGCATCGCCCACGCTGACGGTGCGCTCTTGCATTCCTTCAAGCAAGGCGGACTGTGTTTTAGGCGTGGCGCGGTTGACTTCATCGGCGAGAACGATATTCGCGAAGATGGGGCCGGGCTGAAAGCTGAAAACGCGGCGATTGTTCCCTGTGACGCTATCGGCCTGCTCGGTCACGATGGTTGTACCAACAATGTCGGCGGGCATGAGGTCGGGTGTGAACTGAATACGCGCGAACTTGAGTGTCAGCGCGTCCGAAAGTGTGCGGACGAGTAGCGTTTTGCCCAGGCCAGGAACGCCTTCTAAGAGTACATGTCCTCCCGCGAAGAGCGCAAGCAGGAGTTCGCGGATGACACGTTCCTGTCCAACCACGATAGAGGTGAGTTCACGTTCCAGACGTTGCGCGGTATCTATGAAGGTCGCGATATCCGCCTCGCTCGGCCCTACTGCTTCAGCGAGCAAGCTATCGTGTGTGTCGCTCTGCTGTATTTTTTGTGCGCCTGTCGGCCCTATTGTGGGGTCGCTTTGCTTTGTCATATTTCTCTTATTGCCCTTCTAATGTATTAAAGTAGCCATGCACGAGGTCTTTTACATCTGGTGGCACATTACTATTATCAATTGCATCATGCGCGGCCTGATTGTACTGTTCAATGACCTTTGAGTAGGGGACGGACGAGCCATCTTGCACGACGCTATTGGGGCCGTTCTCTTTATTCTGTGTACTTGTGCCTGCACCTATCTGCCCAGGAACGGTGACTTGCTCATTTTTGCCTTTGCCATCTCCCACCCCATTTTTCCCACCTCCGCCTCCGCTACCCGTGCCACCCTGTCCTTGCCCTTGCCCTTGTCCTTGCCCTTGCCCTTGTCCTTGCCCTTGTCCTTGCCCTTGCCCCTGCCCCTGCCCTTGCCCTTGCCCCTGTCCTTGCCCTTGCCCTTGTCCTTGTCCTTGTCCTTGCCCCTGTCCCTGTGGATTCGTTGTACCATCGGTTGAAGTGGCAAGATTATTGGCGGCTTGTTGTACTCCTTGCGCTGTTTTCCCGATTGCCGCGTCCTGCGCCTGATTGGCCGTATCCTGTGCGCTACCAGCGTCAATGGCGTTCGCGGCATCCGAGATTTCGCTGGGGGTGCCATTCGCGAGTGCTTTCGCGAGTTGATGGAGCGATTTGCTGAGGGACGGGTTGCTACTTGCTTTGTTTGCGGCCTCCTCAACCTGCTGTGCTAACTTCGCGCGTTGTTCGGGCGTGAGTTTACTTACCTGCGACCCCAAACTCTTCAAGGCATCGGCAAGTTTTTGCTTGTCGCCACTTGCCAGGGCTTGCCCAAGCGTACTCAAGCTGGGGTTGTTGCTGTTCTGTAAAGAGTTGCTTGCGGCTGTACGTCCCTGTATATTGCGTGCGGTCTGTGGGTTGCGTAGTTGGTCGATCTTTGCCTGGGCCTGGGCGATTGCCTGTTGTGCTTCTACCGTATTTTTTGCCTGTTTGAGCTTTGCCTGAAGGTCTTGCAAAATTTGGTCAAGCTTTTTCTGTTGCGCGGGCGTGAGTGCTGGCTGTTTCACGAGGTCTTGTCGCACTTTGTCGAGAGCTTTTACCTGCTTTGCGATGGAGCTTTGAAAAATTGCCTGTTGTTTTAACACGTCATTCATCGGATTGGGAAGAAACACAAGTAACGTGCTGATGACGAGAAGAGCGGCGAAGAAGTAGAACAGCGAACGATGGGGACGCAGCGAAAGCGCGATTCGGGGACGATGCTTTTGTAGCTGTTGAAGCGCGTCGCGCCGTTGTAAGCGTGCGAGAATTGAAGCCTCGTCGCGTAACTCCCACGCTGTTCCCAAACGGTCATAGAGCGCGAGGCGTTTATCAATGTGTTTCGAGGTTTCTACCAGTGAGGGTCGTCGCCAGAGCGCAAGCCCGAACGCGGCGAGTATACTCAGCAGGCCAGCACCGACGCCCCAATAGATAGCCCCCGCCCAGGGAAAGAGACGCGTGAGCAATAACACAAGACAGAAGAGGAGCAGGCCCACCACAACGCCACGGAGCGTCCAGCGCAGCGTTTGCTGCACAAGCAGGCGTCTGCGCCAGGGCCGAAGTGCCGCAATGAGGTCTGTACTATCAGGCGTGTCTTGTGCAGACGTTGTATTGCGTAAAGGCGTAAGTATTGCCATTATAATGCCTGTTCCTTCTCCGTGTACCTAAGAATATCTTCCAATCCTAACCAATTATGCTATTATTGATGTTTTCGTTGGTATCGCTGTAGGTGGTCTATTTTGCTGTCGCGAGAAGCGTATCGGACTGTTTGGTCTTACAACAGCAATGCTTACAACGAAGAATACTACTGTCGCGACAACGCTGATGAGCAAGTATGTGAGCCACACCGCAAGTGTCTTTGAGCCAATAACAACCGTAATGCCCGTACCATCGGGGTATGTGCTGATAAGTGCCGCTACGGGGTTCCAGGCGTAGAACAGACCTTGCGAATTTTGCTGCCCCTGATATCTTTGAGCTATAGCGAGAATATACGAAACGACTACGGGCGTGATAATCCAAATGATGATAGCCAGGTACGTAAGTGCTGTCGAGACGGCTGGACGCGCGAGAAAGGTGGAGCAGAGCAAGCCGAACGTGCCAACCATGATTGCTGTTACAATATAGATGAGTAAACCAAGCAAGACTTGATATGGCGCGACGCCTCCAAAGAAGAAGACCAGGCTAAAGAGTGGAATGGACGCTGCGATCAAAAGGAATGCGTTGACAAGGCCCGCCACAAGTTTGCCAGAGATAAGCGAGAAGGATGAGAGCCGTGAGCAGAGCAGTAGATCGAATGTCTGCCGCTCTTTCTCTCCGTTTATGGATGTCGCGGTAAAAGCAGGTGTGATGAAAAGAATGAGAAAGAGTTGCACGACTGAAAGCAGGTAGTAAAGCTGTTTGCCTACCTGACTGATGCCGTTTCCATAGCCATTGTTATAACTACCGGAGCGGCTAATAAAGAACCAACCGAGAAGGCTCATCAAGAAAATATAGACAATGATGATCCAGATAGTGCGCTCCCGACGCAGGCGTAGGCGTAGCTCTTTTGTGAGTAGTGCAAAAAAGGTCATGATGGGCTACTCCCTTCGGTAATACTCATAAATACCTCTTCCAGGCGTCCACCGCTACTGCGAGGGGCGAAAGAGATAACGGGCAGGTCGCGAGTGATGAGCGTCGCGAGTGTGCGGTTGAGGGCTATATCGTCGCCTACAAAGTCTGCCAGAATGAGCGTGTCTTCGTGATTGATGATATTGCTGATGCCGGGTTGCTCTCGAAGTGCTTCAATCACGGCGGGAACATGGTCAATGACGCGTATTTCGAGTTGACGCCCACCACTGAGACGCCGCGATACTTGCTCTACATCGCCTGCCACGATAAGACGCCCGCCCTGCACAATAGCTACATCGGTACACATCTCTGCCAGTTCGAGCAGAATGTGTGAGCTGATGATAACAGTTTTCCCCATTCCTTGCAAGGTGCGAAGCAGTTCGCGTAGTTCGACACGCGCACGCGGATCGAGGCCAGAGGCTGGTTCATCAAGCAAGAGCACTTCTGGATTGTGAACGAGGGCGCGAGCCAGACAGAGCCGCTGCTTCATGCCGCGCGACAGGGTTTCGACCAGAGCGTCGCGTTTCGACGAAAGGTCAACAAGTTCCAGCAGGTCTGTGACGGTCTGAGGGCATTTCTGACGCGGTACACCGTGAATGCCGGCGTAAAACTCCAGATACTCGGCGGATGTCAAGTCTGGATAAACGCCGAAGAAGTCCGGCATGTAGCCTACTTTGCGCTGTATAACGCTGGGTGAGGAATGTATCTCTTCGGAATCTATCCAGACCTTCCCGCTACTTGCTGGTAGGAGCGCGGCAAGAATACGCAAAAGTGTTGTTTTGCCTGCCCCATTGGGGCCAATAAGCCCGTAGATTGCACCTTTAGGTACGTCGAGGTCGAAGTCGCTAAGCGCGTTCACCTTACGGTATCGTTTCGAGACATTGCGTACTTTTATCATAGGTTCAATTGTCGGCGGTGTCATGTATATTGCCTCCCTTACCATGTTCCCTGAATTTGCACGAGTGGTTTATTAAAAATAATCTGTGCGGATGATGCATCCGTGTTCACAAGTTGTACAAGAATGCGTCCAGCTGAGCCTGTATAAGATTGTGCATCTGGTACTGAGAGGGCATAGCGTGTGAACGCAAAGGTGTCCCAGGCGCGAGTTTTCCAGTTGTACAGGCGAACTTGTAAATGAGTGGCATCAACAAATGGTTGATTGTTGTTTGTCTGTGGCACCATCTGGTTAAGGTTCGCTATCTGCTGTAAGCTGAGGACGTTGGCTTGAAACTTCGTATTGCCTGGCACGGTGTACTCGTAAGTCATACTCCCTGTACCTAGCGCGTAGATGTCAGACGAAACTGTTTGCGCGTTTGTTCCCTGTACATCGACAAGTTGCCCTTTGATGAGCGAAGAGTCAACTGTGAGTCCACCTGTAAGCGAGACCATGAGGGGTGCCTGCACCAGTAGTTCCTGTTGACCATTAGGATGGTTGCCGTTGATTGTCACGTCGCCGGTAAGGTCCGAATGTGGGTCTGCCCATCCAATCAAGGTAACGGGCGCGTTCGCGATGGTCAAGGGGTCGTGGTCGGAGAGAAGACTTTGCGCGATAGGCCCACCGCCACTTAGTGAACGCGTTGCCTTGCCCGATGAAAGTGGCATACTCGCAAGTGACGCGCCCATATGTGTGGCACTACCCGTTGTGCTCTGCACTGCCACTTGATAACACGTCCCGTTCGAGTTACATACAGTGCTCCCGCTATTGCCACCGCCGAACGCGGATAAGATAGACACATGACGGTGTGCTTCATCCTGTGGGTAGTCTCCATTATTTGAGCCGTACTGTGATATGCCCAGTTTGGAGGCCATCTGGCTCGCAATGGGTTGAGTAGGAGTGGCGGGGTTCAGACTGGTACTAGTCAATGTGAGATGAACTGCCTGTGTTTCTCCGGCGTTCAGATGAACAAGAGGAAGGTATTGGTTGCCAACTAATATGTTGACATCGCTCAAAGAATAGGGCAACGTATTGGTCACGCTCCCCGTCAGGACGCCGTTTGCGATGGTAAGGTGAGAGGAAATGGTTCCCCGTAACTGACGGTCTCGCTCCGAGGAGAGAGAGCGTAGCGTCCAGATATCAACGCCTTGCAGGTTGACATCTGTTGCCTCTTGTGCGGGCGTAATGGTTGTCAGTTGCGTTGACGATGAGTTGGGACGCTGTTGATACTGTGATGTTGAGTTATTTGGTTGAACGAGGCTTTGCCCCGACATACGTACCTGAAAATCGCCCTGACTTGGCACGAAGACGCCAAGATACGTGGTGATATGGGCGTTTGCGTTGGATGCGGATGTGGTACTATCACTAAGCTGAATGACGGAGATGCTATCACTTACAATGGATGTGCCTTTTTGTTGCAAGGCAAAACCATAGGTGAGAACCGAGAAAACCAGGATGGTGATGAGCGCGATACGCCAACTCCAATCGCGCTTTTTGAGGCGTCGCACAATTAACAGGCGTATCGGTCCCAGGATAAGAATGTAGGCGAAGAGCAGAACCAGAATGAGCCAGATCGAGGGGTAGGTGTTAGGAAGAAGCGATTGCAGCGCATTGGTAATACCGATGCTGTACGATTTGCTTGCGCCGACAACGCCGACGGCTCCACCATAGTTGTTATACTGATTGGTTCCCTGGGTTACGGCCTGATCTCCGAGTACACGCAGCAGGATACTCTTCCAGAGTAGCGGCGCACCAGACCACCCGACAATCGGGTCAAGTGTCGGGTCAAATGCCATGTAGAAGACGTTGCCCTGTCCGCTGTGCAATTGAGTCAACAGTGGAGTAGAGCCAGAGGCAAGCAGTTCTATACCTTTATTGCCCGTCCCTGTGCTGACCGTTACTGGTGCTGGCACACTCTCTGCTCTATTTTTCTTGTCCGCCTCGGAACTCCCTGTACCAGTAGGAAGAAGTGGTGTTGCGGCGGGCAACGTCGTTGTGCCTGTGAGCGTGAGGGGGACGAGGCTAGCTGGAAGCGTAGTAAAGGTGCGTCGCCACTCTGGGCCACCCGCGACAACGAGTGAGCCGCCATGAGTAACCCATTGCTGTAGTGCGTCGTGTTGGCTCGCGCTCAGGGTGCTTGTATCGAAGTTATCCAAGATGAGGAGATTAAAATTGTCGAGCGCAGCAGCATTATCAGGCATCGTCGCCACTTTCAAAGGCTCGACGATGACAGAGGAAGGCTGTTGTGGCAGCGTGAGACCACTGATTGGGCCAAACCCTGTTGTATGATCGGAGAGGACGCCCACAAAGAACTCGCTGCTTTGCAAGGCATGGAGCGTAATTGATTGAGCTGCTCCAACTTTTTTCCCATTGCTATCGAGAAGCGTAACGGCGATATTCTGTGTGACTCCTGCTGTGCCAAAGGAGAAGGGAGCATAGAGAGTCACTTGCTTTTGTGCGCCGGCTGCCAGCGTCACTTTTGAGCGGTAGATCGCTGCGGTATCAGAACTATTTGCGCCAGCGAATTGTGTGGGAACATCGACGGTAAGCACTCCTGTAAAATCCGCGCCCGTATTTTGTAAGGTTACATGGACGGGAACCCAGTTGCCATCGCGAAAGCGTGAGTTGAAGCCAATACTACTCTGAAATGTTGGCCCCTCTGCGGAGGTGCGTACTGGCAGTGCGCGGGCAAAAGCTTGTTGTGGCACGCAAAGTAGTACAACCACGTAGAGAATGCACGCGATACCCCGCACATAAGACGCGGGTCGAGGCCAGGACGTTTGATGCAACATGTGGTGTGAGCCTCTCTTCTATAAAATACCTGGTAGAATGCAAAAAGTGTTTCATATTGTATTCGCATATTCTCTCTAGTATACCAGCAAATAGGGAACATACCAGTGTCAATTGTCCCACTTCCAGTCTTTTTTCTGCTTTTTAGCATCACTCCTAATAGAGACGTATTTACACTATACTTTGTTGCGCTGATAGGACACGTCTTCTTCTTTCATGTATACATAGACGCAAGAGTTCCTTTTGTGACAAAAAAGCAAGCATAGCCATTACGGCTACGCTTGCTTTTTTGTGCTGTGAGCGTGTTATTGCTGCCTAAGATTGAACCTGCACGAAAATTGGATTGGAGTAGAACCAGAGATCACCCCATGGATCCTGTGGCTTGCCTGTTGTACCACGCAGATCAGGGTCCATCCGAGGATTTTTGCTACGATACTCGTTGTTGGTGCCACGCAGGCGAACATAGAAATCTTGCTTGACGTCACGGAAGGTGTGCGTCATAGAAAGAACCAGGCCGCCCGCCTCTTCCTGATCGTCTACCTCACGCGCTTTGAAGGTACGAGCGATTTTTGTCGATGGATTGACAAATGTATCTAATCCACTGGTCTTGCTGGGGTGATTCACTAGACCAGAGATCAAATCAATATGGTCAACCATTGGACGCTGATTATGCCAGTTATCGGCGGCGGGGACGCGCACCTTGATGGTGATGGTCACGTCATCGCCCGATTTCACGACCAATGTGCCACCTGTGTTCACCGTTGATTTGGCTTTGCCAGAGGTTGCGGTAAACTTGAGACGGTCAATAAGATCGCCCGTCACCACGAAGACTTGACCGGCCTTCATGCCCGCGACCACATCGGCATAGGTACGCTGTTTGGTGATTACATAGGTACGGCTGTATTCGCCAGGGCGGAAGTCGCCATACACAGGCTGCTGAAAGTAGTGGTCAATTTCGGTGACATAGCCCTGTGTTGCGAAGGTGCTGGAATCAATGTCCTGAAGGTCATTGAAATACTTATGTGAGTCGCTATTAGCAGTAACCCACCAGCGCAGACCGTCACCAAGTAGAGAGTCCCACAGGCCACCGACGATTGCCGTCATCCAATCGTACCCACCATAGGTGAAGTAGCTCTCCAAAGGAAAGCCGGGCCATGCGCCCGCTTCGGGAGTATTGCCATAGAAGCCGCGGTAGGCGACGAGCTTACCCGTTTGGTCGCGAATGAGTCCTGCGGCCTGGTGGCCTGGCGCACCTTCAAAACCATAGGCGACATCAGGTGCTGCGGCCTTCCAGTTGCGAATCTCATGTGGCGAGTCGAGGCCGCGACGTGATGGGTGGTTCGCGAAAAAGATTGGCTTGGGATCAAACGTGTCAAGATATTTCAGGCCCGCTATAGCATTTTCTTCGGTACTGGCGGTAATATTTGCGTCATAGAGTGCCTCAAACGCCTTGATCTGGTCATGTTCTTTCGCGTTTGGCACAAGCATCACGGTGCCATGTTCGCCACCTGGAATGTTTTGCTCTAACCCGACAAAGACCAGCGTGTTCGGGAAATCCTTGCGTGCCTGAAGTAGATCGGGATAGGTGAGGTCGACACTGATTTTGTTGTGCGTCGTGCCGCCATGATCGGTAATCGCCATCCAATCGAGACCGTGATAGTTCGCCTCGGCAACCTGGCGTTCTACATGATATTTGGCGTCGGGACTATAACGGGTGTGAATATGGTGATCGCCCGAAAGATAAAAGAAGCCGTCGAACGCGTCGCTCCCCTGTGGGGAATACTCACGGGTCGAGGTGTTGGCAAAGGCTGTACCGGCGTTGATAGCTCCCCCAGCAATGAGGAGTGTAGACGCGCCCATTGTTTGCAATACGCGGCGGCGTGTCATAGAAAGTGCGCGTTGTTCAATCAGGTTACGCTCGTACTCTTCCCCTAAAGTGCAGCAATGGTCTACATGTGTATGTTCGTGGCTGTGCTCGTGGTCATGATCGTGCTCGTGGTCAGTTCCGCACATAAAGTAAAACTCCTTCAAAGACGACATCCATGTCAGAATAAAGACACAGGTAAGTGTTTTGTAACATTCAAGTGCTCTGCCTTTATAAGCATAGACAGAATGTGTTAGATTGCTGTTATCAGGAGATTAAATTTATATTAAATGTCTTTTTCTACTTCTTGTGCAAGCACACGTTCGACCAGAGCTACTAACGCTTCTTCAGCATGTGGCACGCCGCGAAACCCCGGAAACGAATTGATGTCTACGAGCATCGGGCCGCGTTCGGTGAGCAGGAGATCGACGCCATAGAGACGCAAGTTGAACGCGTGACCAACTGCGTACACTATCGCGGCCCATTGTGTTGGTATCGCATCGGCTGTAAGGGGAATGTCTTCTTTCGCGGCATTGGGTTCCAGTGGAGTGCGCCGCCGTGCCGCAAACACATGCTCGTCGATAACCCAGAACTTGTTATCCCAGCTATCGCCGTGCAGAAACTCCTGCACGATAATCGGCTCTTGGCCCCATTGAGCGTGTAGTAGCTCAAGCTCCGCGCGGCTATTAATTTTTGTCACGAGGTCGCCACGATGACTGTACCGACTTTTAAGGATGAGCGGAAAGGAGAGGCGTGCCAGTTCTTGGGCATTGGTCAGCAGGTGTGAGAGCGTGTTGAAGTGCCAAGACATGGGCGCGGGAAGGTGGGCTTCGTAGAGCATTTTTGCCATGAGTACACGATCCTGGCAAGTGCGTGAGGCCGCCCAGCTATTGAGGACCACTGCGTTTTGTTGCTCAAGCACGTGGGCGACATCAAGTGCCTGTGGCGCATGTGACTTCAACAAATACAGGTCGGCCTGGGGTTGTGTCCGTTCCTGGGCGAGTGCTTCCGCTCCCGTAAGCGTCCGTACATCCAGCATCCGAACAGTATGCTTTGCGCTAAGGCGTTGCAGCGCAAGGGCGATGACGGGATGCTTTGTTGTTTCCGGGTTGTCCATAATGAGGCATATATTCATTGGATTTCCTGCTTTCTACAACTTTTTCGCTTGTGCTGTCACACGGCGTTGTTCGCGTGCGGCCTTGTTGGTACGCGTTACCTCGGCGCGTTTTGCGGTGTGAAGGATGTATTCTGAGACGGTAGCGACGGCACGCGGAATCATGCCAAAGCTGGGGAAGTCGTTGATATCAAGTAGGACAAAGCCTCGTGGCGTCTCCACAACATCCAGACCGTAGATGTCGAGCTTGAAAATTCTGCCAACGCTCCGAGCCAGCTTTTTGAGTTCCGGTGCGACAGGAATAAGCCCCTCTTTAATTGCTGGATGCAATGGTGATTTTTTTACGAGGGCGTGAACTTCCTGCCCCACAACATAGAGTTTAATGTCAAAACCTGTATTTTCCACGTAGTGTTGTGCTAAAAAGAAGCCTGTATGAGTCGCGGTGGCCTCGATTGCGGCAATGTCGGATGGACTGTTGAGGCGATAAATATCGCGGCAATAACTGCCATTGCTTGGCTTGACCACAAGTGGATATTCTTCTCCGGGAATCTGGTCGAGAAGTTTTAGATTAGAGACAAAGTAGGTACGCGGCACAGGCAAGCCATGAACGCGAGCAAAGGCGGCGGCGACTGCTTTGTCGCGCACCAGACGAATCGAGCGTGAGCTATTTATTGTTGGGATACCCACCGCCTCAGCGGCCTCCAGAATGCTCAGACCAGGGCCATTAGTGTATGTTTTTAAGACGTATGCATCATATTGTTGCCTGTGCAGATCGGACAAGTAGGTTATCGTTGATTGCGGTTCTAATATGTCAACATTGTGGCCCCATTGGCGGAGTTGATCTGCAAGGACCATTGGCATTGGTTGATTAAGATATTTTTCTTCGATGATAAAACAAAATTGCATTCTCTTCTCTCTTCGGCCCACGCGCACGGATATGTTTGCAAGCGGGTAAAATTGTCTTGATTGTTGCGAGTGTGCTTCCTATAGCAGTTTGCTGGCAAAACTGCTATTGCACAGCTTTATACACTGCACTGAAACGCGGCATATTCGTTCCAGAAAAAATAGTGTGTTGAGCGTCTATACAACAACGAATTACTTGAATAGACGCGAACCGTGTCCAAAAATATCGTATCATCTCTATTCTCATCAGAATAGTGTGAGGAATGCTGAGACGCTCTGTCCGCGCGAAGTGATGATACTTGTACACAAATTGTACTGAAAAGAGAAACAGGGTGGGAAAAAGCACTGCACCATCAGAACGAACGGCGGGTAGTCGAGCATTTTTCTTGCTAATCGGCATTGTATGTTTTAGTGTTCTGGCATATCTACTGGTAGCAACCACAATACAGGTTGTGAAACCGCCTCCCGCACGTCGCCTAACGCTGGTACGGGATATTCCGGTGCCGAGCGTGTTGCCGAACAAATTTCTCCCGTTTGTGAAGAATGCCCCACAAAAATTTGAACCACTAGCTCCTGGTGTGGCTGTGCGTTTTGACCACTTTGACTTTCAGACGCTTGATTCGGTCACCGGCTTACTTTTCATCGCTCACTCAGGGCCAGTACCTGATAAATTCGCGTTAATAAACCACGCTTTTGACGCGAACAAAGATAGTCAGGTCGATGGGCATGTGCTGGTTTTTGACACGCATCAGAACAAGCTCGTGGGACGTGTCGAGATACCACAGATCGCGGGTATCATAGCGGCACCTGATCTTGGCAAGGTCTACGCGGCTGATGGGAACGATAATGTTGTCTATGTAATCGATGAGCATACCTTACAGACGACGAAGATCGCGCTTGGAGACAACGAGGGGCCGGACGCGATGGAATATGATGCAGTCGATCACAAAATTTTTATTTCCGACCCCGGCGTGCCATCTCCTGACAATATCGATTTGAAAAACCAGAACATCACTGTGATTGACACACGCACTAATGTGGTCACAAAAATTAGTCTTGGGCATCTTCCCAAATTGCCTGGCGAGAGTGCCGCGCTCACTACGTTTGGCTACGATGTGGGCCACAATCACTACGACCCTGTGTTACATCGTGTCTTTGCCACCATTCAGCAATTAACAACTCAAGTAGGCGCGAACCCACCTGACCCGCCGGCAGGGACAGGGGAACTCATTTCAATCGACCCTGTGACGCAACAGGTTGTTGGGCGTCTGCAACTTCCTAAGACATGTGGTATACCACATGGTATGAACATCGATGCCCCACAACATATCGCATTCATCGTGTGTACACAGGTCAATCCTGGCGTGCAAATGGTGCAGAATTTGATACGTGTCAATGTGCAATCGATGCATGTGTTGCGTGATCCCTTTATGCTTCTAGCGAGCAAGCCGGATATCGCCATCATCGATCATACAATGCACGTACTATTCGTTGGCTGCGTTGGCGGTGTTTCCGTTTTCGATATTAGGGGCGGGAAGATCGTCAAGCAGGGTGATTATATCCTGGGCAAAAACACACATACACTCGCGATTGACGAGCAAACGCACCTGCTTTATATGCCACTCGCCGATGTGGGAGGACGCCCAATCATTCGTGTGGCAAAATATAATGCTAATGGTGCATGACGTGAGAAAACATGTGTGATTATTCCCCATACATAAACGCAGGAGCTTCTAGGGGCGAACCTACGCTGTGTAAAGGTGTGAAGGCAAAATAACAGGGGCCTGACGCGGCTTGCTCGCGTCAGGCCCCTGCTTAGCCACGTGCTAGGGAAGAATTTTGTAGTGCAGGGATGCTGCGGGAGCCATTGCGATAACGTCGCCATTGGTTAGTGTCAGGCGTTCGACGCGATGGCCTTGATAGATCAGACCGTTTACGCTGTCCACGTCCTCGATCACCCATTCGCCATTTTCCTGCCGTATCTTCGCGTGGAGTCGCGAGACACGTTTATTGTCAACGCGGATATGGTTGCTGGAAAGTCGTCCAACGGTAAGGACGGGCTGGTTGAGTTGACGCTTTTCAACGATGCGTCCGTCTATTTCCACGAACACATAGGAGTTGTGGGCAAGCTGATCGGGCTGCATGTTCGCGCTTTGCCCGTTACGCGGTAACACCGGGGCGGATACTTGTCGCGCTGGCATTCGGTTTTGGGGTACTGATGGTAGTGCTTGTCTCTGCTGTAATTGTACGGGTGGAATGTTCACAAAAGCCGAACGAATAATCGACTTGTCGCCGACGCGTTCGAGATTGTAACGGTTTTGTTCTTCGAGCAGGCCCGCGAAGACGCCGCCACGCTGCTTGAGTTCTTTGTACGACCCCTGTTCTGCGATATGCCCGTCTTTGAGGACAACAATCTCATCGACATTGCCAAGCGTGCTGAGACGATGTGAGATTACCAGCACGGTGCGCCCCACAATCAGTTTATCTAACGCGTGCATTACCTCTACCTCGGCCTCTACGTCCAGCGCGGCTGTCGGCTCATCGAGAATAAGAATAGGAGCGTCGCGCAAGATTGCCCGCGCGATGGCGAAGCGTTGTCGCTGTCCACCGGAGAAATTTTTGCCCTGTTCGCGTACCGTTGTCTCGTAGCCATCTGGCAATTGTATGATGGTGTCGTGAATGTGAGCTTGCTGGGCCGCCGCGATAATCTCTCCCTCGGTTGCGCCCGGCTTGCCGATGGTGATGTTGTCGCGAATAGTCCCTTCAAAGAGTACGGAGTCCTGTAGCACCATGCTGATATTTTTTCGCAGAATGTGTAGAGGATACATCCGATTATCGACGCCATCGACCATGACCGATCCCTGTTGTATTTCGTAAAAGTGTGGTATGAGCTTGACGAGAGAGGTTTTGCCGCCACCTGAGAGGCCAACAAGCCCGATTTTGCGCCCTGCCGGAATATGCAGGTTGATGCCCTTGAGAATGGGCGTTGTGGGAGTGTAGCCAAAGACAACGTTGTTGAATGTGATCTCGCCTCGTAACCGTTCCGGCCCATGATAGGGCGTCTGCGGTTCTACGACTTCGGGTGCTTGATCGAGTACCTCCTGAATACGTTCCGCCCCCGACGAGCCACTACTGGCGAGGTTGGCAAGCTTGGAGAGGTCACGCATCGGCTGATAGAGCAGCTTCAGGAATGTGAGAAACAGGATTAGCGTGCCGATATCCACGCTTTCCGCGCCGATGGTAAAGAAGCCGATGGTGAAGTTGTTGCCGGAGGCGACGTATCCACCCACACCCACAACGATGGCGGTTCCAAGAATAACGAAAATGGTTACAAGCGGCGTGAATTGGGCTTGTAGGCCACCCGCGCGTAGTCCCGCTTTGCGGTGGCTATCGACGTACCCGCCAAAGCGCAATGCCTCGCGTTCCTCGCGGGTGAACGCTTTAATCACAGTAAGAGCGTTGATATCCTCGGTTGCAACATCGGACACCTGACCCGCTGCCTTCGCCGCCCTCTTTGCGGCACTCTTAATATTTTTTGTATAGCCAAGCACAATCATAAAGAGCGCGGGGGCGATGGCAAGCGAGATGAGCGTGTAAGGTGGACTGATAAAGAGCATAATTGCGGTGACGCCAAACAGAGTGAGGACTCCAGCAAGCAAGTCTACCAGACCATCGGTGACGAGCTTTTCGATGTCGGTAATATTGCCCGTAATACGCTGCACGAGATCGCCTTTTTTCTGCTTGCCATGCCAGTCGAGCGAGAGGCGTTGCAGATGGTCGAACAGTTGGGCGCGTAAGCGTGCGGTAAGACTTTGCGCGATATAGGAGGCGAAAAAGAGGTCAAGATACGCAAGGCCCGCGCTGATGAACCCGAAGATAATCAGCATCAGCACAGAGAAGACCACGACACCGATAACGCTATGATGTGTGAGGACGGGATGAGCTGCTGCATACAGGTCAGTCTGTGAAACGGGACACTGTGAGGTTGGCGGTGGAATAACTTGACCCGTTGCGGGATCACGCAGCGAAGGGTCGAGTGTTGGCGTGTCGAAGAGGTCGAGAATGTGCCACTTGTCGAGAATCGGAAACGTGCAAGCGGGGTCTGAGCCGGGATTATTGATTTTGCTGGGAATAAACTTGAGTGGAAAGGCCGTCATGATATCGCTGCCAACCTGTGTGATTGTGACCAGAATGGCAAGCACCACGAGAAAACGGTAGCCTTTGAGATTGCGATACAGAAATTTGAATAACATCCTGTCCTCCTCTATGCATCAACCAGACATATGGTGATTTCTTTGAGCATTGCGCCGAGTTCCTGTGGTCGTGGGCTGTTCAAACGATTGACGCGCCGTGTGGCGATTTTAAAGAGGAGCGCGGCTTCGTACAAACTCGCGCGTTGTATAATCCCCTCGATACACGCAGGTGCCTGTGAAAGCGCAAGCATGGCCTGCCGATAGGTGTCAACAAATACGCCTGAGGCCGCCTCGAACCAGGAACGCATTCCAGCACGACCATACCAGAGGTCGCTTGGACGAAGATAGGCGAGAAAGTAGCCAACATCGAGGGCGGCATCCGCCAGACAAAAGCCATCGAAATCCACCACAAAGACGCGCTGACTGTGGAAGAGCAACTGACTTGCTTTGAAGCCACCATGCGCGGGCCGATAGGCGTCGGGTTGTTGTGCTTCTAATGCGATGATGAGCCGATGGGCAAGCGTTTCAATTGCTGCCGCGTGGTTAGGATTAGCCGCCGCGATACGCTGAGTTCGTTCCCGCACGCGTGTTGCCTCTTTCGCACCCGTGCGCGGTGTTGTTTTCGCCGGACGCACGCTGCTAGTGTGTAAATGAGCTAGCGCACGAGCGGTCAGGCGTAGTTCGTCCACAGGAACGACGACGTGTGCAACTTCGCCACCACGCCCGTAGAGCAGGCGCGGGCGTAGCGCGTTACCACCGGAGACAAGCGATGCGCCCACGTCTTTTGGGCGTATCGCTTGGTTCAGGGTGATGCCAAGCGGTACATTGATCCCCAGTGGTCGCGGAAGAAAAGGGAGTTTTTGGATGAAATCAAAGACCACCTGTGCAACGTTGTGTTCTTGCCGCGTTAATTGTTCTTGATACAACGCCTGCTGTACTGCTTGTACTTGCTGCGCCTGTTGTGGGTCGGCATATACTTTGCCAAAGAGTGTGACATGATGTTTTGAAAGAAGAAACGACTCGTTTTGCTCTAACGTGAGTTCATAACGAATAACGCAGCGACTCGCGGGTTTGTAGCGGACAGGAGTAGCCTGTACTGCTGTGAGTCGCCAGCATATATTGCCCAGTTGCAGGTGCGCGGCCTTTTCTATCTCTTGCCAGAGAGTGCTATCTTGTACCACATCGCAACACGCCGTGAGCGCGGGTAAGGTGTGGTCGGCGGGAAACGTTTGTAGCGCGAGTCCCAGTGTTGGGACATGGAGCACGCCCGAAGGAAGTTGTGTACAGGGCGCATCCTGTACCTGCTGCGTGTCAAAAAGGATACGTGAGCCATGTAACGCGCGTTCATCAAGTGTCAGGCTCACAGTATTGCTGGGTGCGTGTTGCCGCTTGTTGGTAGCCGTGACGGTGTAGATAATTGCCAGGCCGCGTTCGGGCTTACGGCGTAGGTAGCGTATAAAGAATGCCGCGTGTTTGTTAGGCTCTTCTTGTAATGGCGTGTTTGTGTGCGCGAAAAGGCGACGCGCAATTGCGGGTAGCTCTGAAATGGTGAGGCTCCTATCCGTATTCGTATGCTCTTGACTCATAGTTTTCTCCTTCTGCGGCTGTGTTGCTTCCTCTTAACGTGAGCTGTACTGGCGTGCTTTGCGTGTCAAAGAGACCTTTCGTGTTCTCTGGGCATCTTTCGCGGCGTGAAGAATATATTCCGAGATACGCATAACCGCGCGGGGGACGCGTCCAAAGCTGGGAAAGTCATTGATATCTAAAATCGCGAGTCCCTGTGGAGTCTCAACAACATCGATGCCATAGATATCAAGGCCGAAAAGCTTGCCGACGCGCAGCGCAAGCTTGCGTAACTCTGGTGTCAGGGGAATAAAGATTTCTTTGATTTCGTCATGAAGGGGTGATTTCTTGGCGATGGCGGCGTAGACTTCCGTCCCCGTCACATATATTTTGATGTCGAAGCCGGTATTTTCCGCGTAGCGTTGCGCGAGAAAGAAGCTCGCGCCCGCCTCCGCGATTTCCAGAGCCGCCAGATCGTCGGGACTATTGAGGCGATAGATACCTCGGCACGAACTGCCATTGCTTGGTTTGATGACAAGTGGGTAGTCTTCGGGAGGAACCTGTGAGAGCAGGCGTGGGTGAGCGACAAAGTACGTTGGTGGAATCGGCAGGCCATGTGCGCGTCCGAAAGCTGCTGCAACCGCCTTATCGCGCACGCGCTCAATTGCGCGTGAGTTGTTGATTGTTGGAATGCCCGCCGCCTCTGCTGCCGCGAGAATACTCATGCCGGGGCCACTGGCAAGCGATTTCAAGACATAAGCGTCATAGCCGTGTAGGGCGAGATCGGATAGGCAAGTAACAGTCGCATGGGGTTCCAGAATATCGATTGTATGGCCCCATTGCAGTAATTGATCGGCGATGACAAGTGGCATCGGATCATCACGGTATTGTTCTTCAACAATAAAGCAGAAACGCATAGTTTTCCCCTCTTTGTGTAGTATCTACGTAGACGTGCTATATCACAAAAAATGGGGGGAAGAATTTGTGACGCAAAAAGATAAGGAGAGAGGGGAGCGTATGTTGTGCCAGTACGATTTTGTTGTAAACGAAGGAAGTCCGCTAGCGGTTTGCGTTTGTGTAGTTTCCACGAGTCCAAGCACAGGACTGCTCAATAACACATTCTTTCATGTCCGTTCAGTTTAGCGGGTCCCGTTTTGGCTAATACTGACGCAAACGTAAAAATTACGACTGTCACAGGCACGTCTGTACCTCTTTGTAGTGCTTATTTGCGGCTCATCAAGCCATGTGCCATACTGGAAACAAATGCAAGAGTAGCATCGCAGTTGCGAGGCTTCTGCAAGCTGTTTTTCGGCTCTGCCGCAAAGGAAGCGAGAATGTCAAAGCCCGCATGGACCTTTTTAACCAATCATGCTCAGGTGTTTCTGTGCGTTGCTCAGAATGACCACTGCACCGCGCGTGAAATCGCCAGCATCGTTGGTATCACCGAGCGGGCAGTGCAGCGTATCCTCACTGACCTTGAAAGCGACGGTTATATTCAGCGTATCCGCGATGGTCGCAACAATCATTACCACATCTCGCTCGACATGCCCCTGCGCCATCCTGCTCAGCAAGGACAACCTGTGCGTGACCTACTGGCACAGTTGCTCAGCGAACGGCAACGAGACTAACGCCTCAACATTGCCTCGCTTTTTTCATCTCTTGACACACGACATATATGTCGTGTTATAATAGTCGCGAATGATATTTCTTTTTGAGGCAGAAACGCGCGAGTGCGTTTTGTCTCATTACGCACATGCAGAATTGGGAGCATACATGACTATGAGTGATGCACTTTCTTCCGCTCACGCGCGTCTCGTGACCGTTATCCCTGGCGACGGTATTGGGCCAGAAGTGGTGCGTGCCACGCAGCGCGTAATCGAAGCTACAGGTGTCCCCATTGAATGGGAAGAGCGCGAAGCCGGTATGAGCGTTTTTCGCCGAGGTCTGACCTCTGGCGTTCCACAAGAGACAATCGCGTCCATTACAAAAACGCGTGTGGTTCTCAAGGGGCCGCTTGAGACGCCAGTGGGGTTTGGCGAGAAAAGTGCCAACGTTACCTTGCGTAAACTCTTTGAGACCTATGGCAACATTCGTCCCGTGCGCGAGTTTCCCGGTGTACACACGCCCTTCAGTGGGCGCGGGGTCGATCTGGTGGTGGTGCGCGAGAATGTTGAAGACCTCTATGCTGGTATCGAGCATATGCAGACGCCAACCGTCGCGCAATGTTTGAAGCTGATTTCCCGTAAAGGCTGCGAGAAAATCGCGCGTTTAGCTTTTGAGGTTGCACGCGCTGATGGGCGCAAGAATGTCCATTGTGTCACCAAATCCAATATCATGAAGCTCACTGAGGGGTTACTGAAACGTACCTTTGAAGAGGTCGCGCGTGAGTACCCCGATATTCAGGCGCATCATCTGATTGTTGATAACTGTGCTCACCAGTTGGTGCGACGCCCGGAGATGTTTGAGGTTATTGTCACCACCAACATGAATGGCGACATTCTCAGCGACCTCACCTCTGGCCTGATTGGTGGTCTTGGCTTCGCCCCTTCCGCCAATCTTGGAAGCGAGGTGGCGATCTTCGAGGCTGTGCATGGCTCCGCTCCCAAATATGCTGGCAAAAATGTGGCCAACCCAACCGCGCTCATTCTTACAGGGGCGATGATGTTGCGCTCTCTGGGTCACATTCACGAGGCCACCGAGATCGAACATGCCGTGCTTGTTACGCTCGAAGCGGGTATCCAGACGCGTGATATCGCGGAAGAGGCGAAGGCGGTTTCGACCAGTGCTTATACCGATGCCATTATCGCGAATCTAGGAAAACATACCGAAAAAGGGTATGTGCGCGACTATAAGCCCATTATTATTCCAGCGATGCCGATAGCTCCTGCTCCGGTGAAGAGTCGGCGTGATATTGGGGCCGACATCTTTGTCGAGGCGGCCCTTTCGCCCGAAGAACTGGGTCATAGCCTTGAGCATCTGGTTGAAGGGTTGCCCATTCACCTCAAGATGATCTCGAATCGCGGCACAAAAGTGTATCCGCCAACGGGTGCAATGACTGATTGCATTGACCACTGGCGTTGTCGCTTTATCTTCGACGATGCCGCATCCGATATGCAGCACAACGAACTGCTTTTTACAGTGATGAAACGCATCACCTCTCAGTATCGCTGGATGCATGTTGAGAAACTACCTGAATTTGACGGGCAACCCGGCTTCACCCGCGCACAGGGTGAAGACGACAAAATGCCCGCTTAATCACCTTTCTTATTAAGAGAGATGCCGCCATCATAACTCTGTGATGAACGGTATCTCTCACAAAACTTGTGCTGTATCGAAGCATACTATTGTTTAGAAGAGAAGAAAGGACTATCTGATGCCTACATTGTCACAGACACAAAACCCTGTTCAAGCCCCCGCATCGCTGCACATCTTGAGTGGTTTTTCGGTTGGGGAAACGGCACTTGTTGACTACTGGCGTGAGCAGGTTGAGACAGTGAAACGCGATGCCGTGCCATTTCAGGTTCTTTCTTCCTCTCTTATTCCATCTATTTTGCTTGATGTAAGGAAGCATTCACTTCCGTCCACCTTGTTTGACGCGACCAGTAGCGGTCTTGAACTGTGGGCCGACTGGTGTACCTTTATGACGCCTGAGTTGGACATAAGCGACACATTCTTGTTTCTCAGTATCTATAACCGCCAGCGTTGTCGGTTCGTCCTGCGCTTTCAACATCACCAGCATATTCCGTTACTGGAAGCAATCGAGCAGACGCGCCAGTTGAAGCTTACTCTCTCGTCTTATGAGTATAGTGTCCCTTTCTACAACTCTGAACTTCCTGTTCATCTGAAAAAAATTCATACTGTGTTTCGTCAGGCAATGTAGACGATGCGCGAATGTTCACACCCCTATGCTGGTCGCTATGCAGCCCTGGCAACAAAGCATGGCAAAGAACGGCAGATTGCCCGTCCGTTGCGTGTTGCATTCGATCTACTTCTATATGTTCCACCTGACCTTGATACCGATGTGCTGGGAACGTTTAGCGGTGAGATAGCGCGTCACGGTTCACCTGTAGACGTTGTGCTTCAGAAGGCACATATGGGGATGCAAGTGAGCGGACTTCCGCTTGGTCTAGCGAATGAGGGCAGTTTTGGTCCACATCCAATGTTTCCCTTTCTCGTCGCGGACACCGAACTGCTTGTCTTTATTGATGATGAGCGAGGCATTCAGGTGCAAGAGATGGTGGTCAGCGAACATGTCCTGGCGGCTCAGACAACCGCGCGTGTCCTTGCAGACCTGAATACGTTTCTGCCGCGCGTCCTGTTCCCCTCGCACGCGCTTCTGGTGCGCCCCAACGCCTTGTATCAACACGACCTCATCTTTAAGGGCATTACCACCCTCGACGTGCTCACGGAAAAGATTACACGTGCCGCCTCTGCCTCGCCCGATGGCCTTGCGCTAGTCGAGACAGACCTGCGGGCGCACATGAATCCGACACGTCGGAGAGTCATTCGTCAGGTTGCCGTGCGACTCGCGCGTCGCCTCGCCCACCTTTGCCCGGCATGTCACACTCCTGGTTGGGGGCGCGTCGATACCCTACTTGGCCTCCCCTGTGAGTGGTGCGGCGAGGCGACAGACCTTGTGCGTGAAGAAATTCTGGGTTGCGCGGCCTGCCCCTACCGTCAGTGCGTTCCCCGCTCTGACGGCCTGCTTCACGC
Organism: Ktedonobacterales bacterium; assembly: GCA_038211295.1. GTDB lineage: Bacteria > Chloroflexota > Ktedonobacteria > Ktedonobacterales > Ktedonobacteraceae > JBBQVS01. The sequence goes on from JBBQVS010000019.1 coordinate 50,398, forward strand.
GTCCGCTGCTGCCTGCCCGGCTTGTAACCCCTGAAGCATAGTATCTTTGCTGTAGGAAAGCTCCTCTATTTGAGTGAAAAAAGAGAAAAAACATGTGGCTCAATGTACATGTTATTTCATGGAGGTGAATGACAAGAGCAACGCGTTACGCCACTAGAAATTCTTGTGCAGGAAGAATAGAAAGAGGGTATACTAAAAAGCGTGCGTCCTACTTGACGTGCGTTCTCTTCGCAACGATATTTGCAACGATAAAGGAAGTCATGAGCATGTTTCAAGGTTTACGAACAGTTATTTACGGTGTTGATGATCTCGAAAAGGCGAAGGCGTGGTACACAGCCGCCCTGGGTATCGCGCCGTATTTCGACCAGCAATATTACGTGGGCTTTACCATTGGAGGCTATGAGCTTGGTTTGGATCCGAATGCCTCATCGGGTGCTTCTGGACCGCTTACATACTGGGGAGTCGCTAATGCTGATGTTGCACTCAAGCAGCTTCTCGCCGCAGGCGCACAGGAGCATACCGCCGTGCAAGATGTGGGAGATGGTATCCGTGTCGGAGTTGTGCTTGACCCGTTTAGTAACACGCTTGGCTTTATCGAAAACACCCATTTCTCTTTGACATAAAGAGACATACTAGGCAACAGAATGCTGTGTTGGCTTTGCTTGTGTATATCTGAAGAAATGAGCGTACATTACGCATGGATGAACAGCACTATCATGTACTAAGTTATCACGTTCCCAGTCAGCCCTCGGCGGCACGCGTTGGTGTCTGGCGCGAACTCAAGCGTATGGGGGTGCTCTACCTGCAACAAAGTGTGTGCATTGTTCCCACAACGCCCGCCTTACTTGCCTTACTACAAAGAATCGTCGAGCGGATCACAGAGCTTGGAGGAACATATCATCTTCTGCCAATTACAACGCTCCCAGACGAAGAGGCGGCAAAGATTGTAGAAGGCTTTATTACACAAAGCAACCTTCAATACGACGAAATTATCGAGAACTGTGAGGTCAACTTCTCTAAAGAAATCGAGTTTGAGACGTTCCGCCAGAACTTCACCTATGCCGAAGCCGAGGAGATTCGGCAAGAACTTGATAAAATTCAACGCTGGTACGAACGGGTGGTTGAACGCGATTGGTTCGGGGCAGCACGTCGTGACGAGGCAGCGAGCTGGATACAGAAGTCTGAACACTTGCTAGAAGGCTTCGAGGAGCAAGTGTTTTTGCATCAGGAGAGCGACGAATCTAGCACACCCTCGGACGAGGAGCGCAGACGCCGCCAGCATCCTCGGCGGCCCGAACGCAAGCTACCAGAGCGTTCCCCTTTTACAGAATGACCTACAACAAAAGGTGCATAGTGCGCGTGAAATACAGCGCACTATGCGTCTGTAACTAACTATCCTCATCATCTATCCTTCCTCGCCACTTTGTAACGTACTTTGTAACAAATGTGATATTGTATCATATGTTAAATATAACAAGTTTACTCATTATTAACTTATATTTAACAGTTGTTTAAACAAGGTCGTCTATGCTTACTGCAGATACTTATTTGGCTAGTCTTTCAGTAGAAGGAGATAGATAGTTCCATGAACGTCTCATCCAGAGCCACACGATGTGGAAGCAAGTCACGGCTCCCCCTATTTTTTGTGCTCTCATCCCTTATCCTTTTCTTATCAGCGTGTGGTGGAACGACTGCGACAACCACATCATCCAGCGGCACGCCCGGTTCTACGGTGCAAGCGTGCGACAAGACAAAAGGCTTGACGCTCTACTCCGCGCAGGGATACGACTCGGACGCCGCCAAAGCCTTTCAGAAGCAGACAGCCGTTACCACCAAACTGGTCGACGATAGCACTGGAAATCTGTTAGCGAAAATTTCAGCTGAGGGGAACAATCCGCAGTGGGATGTTACCTGGTTCGATGGTAACGTCACTATGCAGACGCTTGCAGACCAGAATATGCTGCTGAAATGGCAGGCTTCTGGTGCCTCTACTCTGACTACTACTGCCAAGAAGTATGTTGGTTCTGACGGAACGTACTATCCTACAGGCATCACCACCGTTGGCGCGATTGCGTACAACACCAAACATGTGCCAGCCGCCGGGTTGCCAGCCGACTGGAACGATCTGCTCAAGCCAGCATACAAAAATCTGATCGCTATGAACGATCCCGCGTACTCTGGCCCTACCTACCCGCTGGTTGCAGGTGTATCACAGTTGATGGGTGGAGAGGATCAGGGCAAACAGTTCTTCACAAAACTCAAGGCGAATGGTCTCAAGAATTTCAAGACAAACGACCCCACGCTCAACAGCGTTGAGACGGGTGCGCGTGA
>JBBQVS010000020.1:0-52541 GCA_038211295.1 Ktedonobacterales bacterium
CTCTACCCGCCCTGCCCACTCCTACCGCTCTACCCCCCGCTCTGCCCACTCCTACCACACTGCCCCCCGCTCCCCTTGCTCGCTTTATGTCCCTTTTGTCCGGCTTTACCTCCACTTTACGTCTTTCTTCCGACACGCTCATTCTCCCTCGTGCGACTGTCGCCAGCATTCTCCTTGTCACGCTGAGCGTGTTCTGGATGTTCTTTCAGATCGGTGGTCGCGAAAGCACAATCCTCTTCTCAGACTGCATGTATGTCCTCTGTGCGCTGCTTGGCGCGTACTGGGCGGGAAAAACAGTCTTTGCCACACGCACAAACTCCGCGCATTTCTCCCCACGGCACCGCCTCGCATGGCTCATGATCGGGCTTGGCCTGTTCGCGAACAGTATGAGTGGCCTCTATTCTCTCTATCTGGAAGTCCGTCACGATGACTTGTTTCCCTCGTATGCTGACTCCGGCTTTACCTTGCTTTATCCCCTCTTCTTCCTGGGCCTACTGCTCATGCCAACCGTGCGCCGCTTCCGTGTACGCATGGGGTTGGACGCGCTCATCACTACCTTGTGCATCTTCGGCGTAAGCTGGTTCTTTATTATTGCCCCACTCTATCTCGTCAATGTCCGACAGGCCATAACAGCAGTGACGCTACAACAATTGCTGGTCGGCCTCTCATATCCCTGCTGGGACATCGTGCTTATTCTCGCGGTCTCCCTGCTCATTCAACGCCGCACGGAACCCTTGCTTCGCCCCTCTTTATGCCTTTTCGCAACAGGCGTCCTTGCCTTGATCTGGGCCGACAGCGGATACGTCTACGCCAATACCTTCATGCAGACGTACATATCTGGCAACCTGTGGATTGACCCCTTCTGGTATACAGGGTATCTGCTCACAGGTTTAGCTGGCCTGTACCAATATGTGCTACTCACACGCAAAATGCGGCAAGAGCAACAACACTCGTTGACGACTGCCGCCCTGCGAGAACACGAAACTGAGCTTGTTAATGGCTCGTGGAAACGCATACAGAGTCTCATAACATATATTCCGTTTGTGTCCTTACTGGGCATTACCGTCTGGAGTACGCTTTTTCGCGATGACCTGTCTGACCTATCCAACAAATACTTGATTGTGCTTACCGCGATTGTCGGCACGCTGGTCGCGGCACGCTATCTCTACGCCACTCACGCCAATGAGACACTGTTGCAAGAGCGCGAACGCGAACGCTGGCAGGCCGAACAGCTACGTCAACTCAGCGCGGAACTTACCCCCGTGCTGGATGTCGAACTGCTCATTGAACGCGTCACGCTCGCGGTGACAGAAACTCTGGGGTTTAACGCCGCTCTCTTGCTCTTGCGCGAAGAACAATCCTACAACATGGGGCCACAGGCACACCTGCTGGTCAACGCGTCAACCGCGTCAGCCCCCGTGATGACGTGGCGTCTACAGGGGCAAGAGCACCTCTTTTTCTACTCGCTTCTGCTTGAAGGCAACGCTTTTGAAATGCAACTGGATACGCTGACATGCGATGTGCCGCCCGAAATTCACGCATGGAGCAAAACTCACCAGATAACGACCATGTACTTCTTCCCGTTCCTCTATCAGGGCGTTACAATGGGGTGTCTTGGCCTGGCGAAGAGTCGGGCGCATCCACTGGCCGCGCGTGATGTCGCGCTGGGGACAGCGTATGCCGAGCAAGTAACCGTCATTATCAAGCACGCGCAACTCTACAGGGAAGCGTGCGAACATGAAGCATTCGCGCGGGCTATGGCCAATATCGCGACACGCCTCAACGCGGCAATCGCGATGCCATCCGAAATTCACCAATTGATCTGCATGGAAGGCGCGAGCGCACTACAGGCCGATTATGTCATCTTCTATATGCTAGAGACAAGCGGGCAACTCGTGCCGCTCGCGTCGTTCGACCCGCTCGCGCAGGTACAACCCCTTTATAGCGAATGGCCCCCGATTCAACCTCACGAAAATGAGGCCCAGGTATTCTACGCCCTACAACCAACTCTTGTGCGTCCTCTGATGGCCCAGGACAACGGCAACGAGCAACGCGCATACTCTAGTTCGTCGCTACGTGGAAAGCTGGCTTCTCATCACATCGGAGTCGCGATTGTCGCCCCGCTCGTAGCCGCAGGTGAGCCTGTCGGTCTCTTAATCTTCGGACGCGCGACACCAACAACCCTCTCCGACAAGCAATCCTTTGCTAAAGAGGCACTACCACTGGCGCAGGACTTCGCGGAGCAGGCCGCCGTCGCGCTGATGAACGCCAACCTCTATCAGCAGTTACACCGCGTACACCAACAGATGCAGGTGCTCGATGCCCTCAAAGACCAGTTCATGGCGACGGCCTCCCATGAGCTTCGCACACCCCTTACGGCGGTTCAAGGCTACCTCGAACTCTTGTCACAATTCGACGACATTCTACCACCGGAACAACGCTACGTCTTCCTACAAAAAGCGCGGCTCAGTTGCGAAGTGCTGGTTTTGATGTTGGGCAACGTCATGGACGCCAGCCGCCTGGAAATCGACCCGCGCAGCCAGCACGCCCTACTCGAACGCGTCGATCTGCTAGACGTGGTGCAGAACGTGCTTGTGCTCATCGAGGCGCAGGCGCAACAGGAACTACGCACCATTCAGGTCGCCATTCCCCCTGAAATCATCGTACTGGTAGACCCGATGCGGTTACGACAGGTGCTGATGAACGTGAGCGTCAATGCCCTGAAATACTCGTTGCCGGGAACGCCGCTCTCCTTCTCCGCCCGCATCTGTGCAACACCAACACCCTCCGTTATACTCAGTGTGACCGACAAAGGGAAAGGCATCACACCACAGGATCAGGGACGGCTCTTTCAACGGTTCGTCAGACTGGAGGGCGATGTCAATAGCTCCATGCGTGGCTCAGGGCTTGGACTCTATATCTCGCGCCGTCTGCTCGAATCAATCGGGGGGAAAATCTGGATCGAGAGTAGCGGCGTTCCGGGGGAAGGCTCGACATTCCATATTCAACTCGCCGTAGCCTGAAAACGCACGAAATACCAGGGAGACTTCCGGCCTCCCTCATGGACTTACACGGAGGCCCCTAAAGCCCCATTCTTTCTAAGGCGGGGATAGAAGGGCGTTCCGTTCGGGGCGCGATAAGTTGGGCGTGTAGGTTGCATCATCCCAGGCAAGGTACGCATCAAGCGCACGTCTGATGATTTCAGCCATTGACACATCATCTTCCTGGCTTCGCTTTTCTAGTTGTGTCTTTTGTCTCTGTGTAAGGTAAATGTTCGTTCGTTCTTTTCTCATTGTCTTTTCCCTCTCGAAATGATAACCCATAGTGGTGTATATTATACCAGAGAGAAACACACAATACAAGAGGGAAGGAGGACGCCGCGACGCTCATCTACGAATACAAGATTGATGCCAACAAAAAGCAAAGAGAAGCTATTGACAATACTATCGCTACACAACATCCCTGTACTAGCGGTTGCGCCCAACTTCACGAGTCAGGATTGTCGCGCATGTGGCACTCGCGTCAAAAAGTCATTAAGTGTGAGGACGCATGTGTGCCACTGTTGCGGTCTCGTTTTGGAGAGAGACCATAACGCGGCCTTCAACATCTTAGACAAAGGTCTGATGGTACTGTCGGGCAGACAGGAGCCTGCGGGACACGCAGCCCGTGAAACGCTTCTGGACAGAACGGCCGCTACTCCTGTCTCGAAAGGTGCTGTGAGCAAGTCGTCTGGTCGAAAGAAGAATTCCCCGTCTTTCTAAGCGGGGAAGTGTCAATGCTTGGAGCTTTCTCTGTTCGCGCTCTCGGCGGCGTCCGCCTGCTTCCTGACGATAAGCGGCGCGTGTTGCTCACAAAAACGAAAACTTCGCCCCCCAGGTAAAAGCTGCGCGTATGCCGCCGGCTCGCCACAGGTATCACAGCGTCCAACGTGCGTCTTGACTGCCTTCATAAACTACTCTCTCCTCGTTGCTAATCTCTCTCACACGGGACGCCACGCGCCCCTATCCTTTGCGCTCTCCCTCCATTCTACCACATCAAGCACTTGCCCACTTGCTCAATTGAGAAGATGATGAGATAATAGGGCCTGCAAACATAGCAGGAGACAAAAATTGGACGAGGAACACACAACACAATCTCAACAGTCCATGCACGAGCGTGAAGATAAAAAAGTGCTTTACCGCTATATGGTGGAACTTGATAACGCCGCGCAATTCAACGACTTACTCGCGGTGACTCAGCAAGCCCTTGAACAGTATCCCAATGACGCGTACACGCTTGCGTACAAAGCGCGTGCGCTCCAAAAGCTTAACCTCCTCTCGGCGGCGACCATCGCTAACGATCAGGCCCTGCTGCTCGACACAAATCTCGCGCTCGCATGGATAAATCGTAGCGGCCTACATCTCTTGCAAAAGAAGTTCACCGAAGCCCTCCGTAGCTCGCAACGCGCGGTTGAGCTGGCACCCACCGCCGCGCGTGCATGGGCCAATCGTGGCGTCGCCCTGCTCAACTTTGGCGACATGCCTGCCGCCCTGTACGCGTTCGAGCATAGCCTGCTCTACGATGCCCGCAGCACCTTCGCCCTCAATATGAAAACCGATATCCTGCTCAAGGCCCGTCGCCTCAACGAGGTCGTCACCACCACACAACGCACCCTTGCCATCGACCCGACAAATCGAGAGGCCCTCACCTTCGCCGTTACCGCCCTCCGCTCGCTCGAACGCTACGAAGAATTGCGCGATGTGGCACACATGCTTTCACAACTCGTCCCCACCAGTGTTTTCGCGCGTGAAAACCTTGTTCGCGCCCTCCGCGGCATGGGCAACTTCGAGGAAGCAAACGAGGCGTGCGAGCCGCTGTTCAGCCTCGTCCTCGATAGCGAACGCTACTGGACACTCAAGGCCGATACTCTCTACCGTCTGGAACGATACCGCGAAGCCGCCGCCGCCGCCGATGTCGCCCTCCGCATCAACACCGAGTACCCGCCCGCCCGCCGCATCCGCGAGAAATCGCTCCAATTGATGTACCAACGCAAGAAGAAACGCTAATCTCCCCACATTGATACGTAAGCACGACGGAAGGGGGTAAGCATGACGTGTGGGATGGTGACGGGGGGGATAAACATGACGTGTGGGAATGGTGATGCCTGGGGGGATGAGCATGACGGGGCTTGCCCCCGTCATGCTCATCCCCCCCCCATCCTGCTCATCCCCGCGTCCTGCTCATTCGCCCCCGTCATCATTCCCTCCATCCTGCTCATCCCCCCCCCCGTCGTGCTTATTCGCCCCCATCATCACTCCCCCCGCGTCCTTTTTACCCCACCACATAGTACCTTTTGTCCCACCCCATCCAAAAACATGCAGCTTTTCAAATCGTCAGGTATATTCCCCTCTTGTGTGCTTGTCTTATACGTCACCGTGAGAAGCTGATGCATAAGACAGGTACGGTACTTCTGTATAAGACGTTTTGTAGTCGTTCTTGTTTAGTTTTGTTTAGCGCATCCCTCGCATGGCTCGCGTGAAAGCGTGAGGAGATGCACACACGCACAGAAAAAGAAGGGAATTTCTCTCATGTTCAAGCAAATCACCCGCTGGCTAGTGGCAATGCTCGCCCTGACCCTTATCGCGCTCGCCGCCCTGTTCTCGCCCATCCTGTCCAGCCACGCCGCACCCACGCACTCTAACAACGGCACCACCCAATCCCAACAGATAAAGCACCACGATGTGACACCTAACGTATACTGGCGTCCGTAGTAGATGAATGGCTAAGATGGAGGTCAGGGATATATTACACTATATTGATCTCCATCTACATTGTCTCAGTCTATTATAGTCGCCAGCCATGCTCTTACCTCTTGTGCTTGCTTATGGCCTATAGTTTCCAACGTAGTAACACTAGTTCTACCCAAATCTATCGCTTCTCGTCTTTTTCCTTGAAGAGCACTTGTACGTGCTAGTCCATATTGAGCCAAAGCGAGCAAATCCTGATTGCCTTCTGGCACTATGCTGAGCATCTCATGGAAAATACCTTCAGCCCTTTTAATATGGCGTTGGTCTACCTGCAAGTTTCCATACTCATGGAGTGCGTTAGCTGTCATCTGAGGAATGTTGATCTGTTTTGCCAATACCAGACTCTCTTGCAAATACTCTGTTGCTTGTTTATACTTGCTCTGCTTGCGAGCCATTACGCCCAAGTTGATTAGTAAAAGACTTTTCCACTCGATGTGTCCAAGCTGATTTGCTACTATTAGCCCTTCCTGAAAATACATTTCTGCTTGAGCATACTTCCCCTGCTCACTTACGGCATCTCCCAAATTACTTAAAAGAGCACTCACCCATTCACGGTGTCCAATTCTACGCGCAATTTCTAGCCCCTCTAAAAAGCATGCCTCTGCCTGCCCATGATTACCTTGTTCCCCTTCTGTTACACCGAGGTTAATTAGCAGGATACAGATTTGTTCATCATCTTTGAGGTGACGGGCTATACCTAGCCCTTCTTGCAAATACGCTTTCTCTTTTGTGTAGTCCCCTTGACTTCCGACGACGGAGCCGAGCGTTTTCAGAATGCTACACACACGCTCCCTGTCGTCGGATGCGCGGGCGAGCGTAAGCCCTTCCGTGAGATAGTTTTCTGCGCGGGTATAGTTCCCCTGCTTCCATGTGACCCAGCCGAGGTCGTTGAGCAGCGCACTGATAGAGCCACTGGCGGCGATGTCGGCACGGGCGAGGCCGAGACCCTCCTTGAAATGCGACTCCGCACGCGCGTAGTCGCCCTGCTTTTGCGCGATCTCGCCGAGGTAGAGCAGCACGTTGGCGATACCGTGCGCGTTCCCCTGCGTTCGCGCCGCCGTCAACGCACGGTTGAGATGTTCGGTGGCAAGAGCGTAGAAGCCGCGCATCAACAAATACGGCGCGAAGGCACACACACCCTGTAGCAGTTGGCGCGGCCTGTCCAACGTATGCGTCGCGTCAAGTGCCGCGAGAATGACGTTCGTCTCTTGCTCCAGCAGTTCGTAATCTTTGCGGTGCGCGGCGATATACGCCAGCGTGTACGCGATGTACCGCGCCTGCGGCGTGTCCTGTGCGTCGAGAACCTCCTGCTGACGCAACTGCATACGGGCGTAGTCCGCGATAGTCTGGTGCAAAGTATAGCGGCCCTCCGTACTTGTTTCAAGCAGTCCCCTATCGCTTAAAGCGTCGAGCGTGTCCACTGGCGCGTCCGTCACGGCAAGCGCGGCCTCCTCTGAAAAGCTGTCAGGCTTGGCGGGAAAAACGGACAGCGCGTACAGAGCATTGCGCGTTGGCACGTCCAGTAACGAGTCCGTGACGGAGATAACCGATTGCAGCGAGAGAATGTTTTCGGCGGGCAGGCTTGTATGCTTCTCGTTTGGCCCGATGTGGCCCGTGAGGTGCAGACGTTGCTCCACATCGTTGAGCCGTTCCAGTGTGGTGCGAATACGACGCGTCTGCTTACTGTGCGATTGCACATGCAGATATTTGCCCATCAGGGTAAGCGCGAGCGGAAGACCGCCAACCGCCTTGACCAGCTCACCGGCGCGTTGCTCCTCGTGTGGCACAACATCGGGGGCGAGTTCGCGCAACAGGCTCATCCCCTCGTCGGCGGTAAGCTCCTGTAGTAGCGTGGCACCATCGGGCGCGACCTCCACCGCGAGCGGAGGGAAGCGCGTCGTCACAAGGTGGGCGCACCGAGGGCCACCAATCTTGAGGGCCAGCGCGTCCTCCGTGCGCCACGCGTCATCCAACACCAGCAACATTCTTTTATTTCCTATAGTCTTATTCAACGCCTGTGCTAACGCCTCATTGCTCTGAAGCGTCTCGTTCTGTGAAATTCCCAGTAGCGTCCCCCAGTGGCTCAACAGACGGGGAATATTCGGCTCTGGCCCTATGCCTGCCCACAAAATACCATCGCAAAAGTGAGCGCGAATGGCCGCATCGTGTGCCAGCGCGATTGACAGGGCCGTCTTGCCCACGCCGGGGAGGCCGTTGAGGGCGGTCAACGCGAAATCCCGTGTCGTGTCGGAGCAGAGCCGCGCCTTCACGCTCGCGAGAATAGTGGCGCGTCCAATCAGCTGCGTCGTCGAGGGTTGCGGAATAAGCGGGTCGAGAATAGGCCGAGCCAGTAGGTGTGTAGGCAGAGACGGGGACGTGGCAGGTGCGGGAGAGGCGACAGGTGCTGGTACTGGCGCGAGAACGACGGACGATAGCGCGAGGGCGAGTGGCCCCAGATCAAGCTCTTCCTCACTCTTCGCGAAAAGCGTACACAGCTTGCGACGGAAATAAGGACTTGGCTTCGTGAGACCCCGTTCCCAGCGACTCACATTGACATAGGTCGTACCGATCTGGTCGGCAAGTTCGCGCTGCGACCACTTCTTCTCATTGCGTGCCTCTACCAGACGCGAGCGGGGCATCTGTCGCACGTCACGCGGTATCCGCAGTTTCGCCATCCCATCATCCTTTCCAGAAGAGAAATTGATAAATATTCCCAAACGGGAACGCTGAATTCTTCAAATTTCCTGTGCTTCTTTGAGAATTCGTTGATTCTTCAGTGTTTCTTCGAGAATTCGTTGATTCTTCGAGAAACTGATAAATATGATAAAAATAATGATAACACAAGGTCTTCTTTGTACACAAGTAATGCTGCATACTTAACATAAGACAAAAACGCGGTAGGATGGATGTAGTAAACTTACCCACCTGCATACAGGAACTACCGCACTCAGTCTAGTGAAATGAACGATCAGAGCAAGGAGTTTACGGTTATGCAACAGGCAGTATATCGTTTAGACCCTCCCGTTAGCATTCAGCTAGAGCGCGATAGTGACACAATCTTGCATTTCTCGCTACAGGACGCCTTGCCAGAGAGTCACATGTTCGCGCTGAACACGAAACTTGGCACGTTCTCCTATATGTCTGTCAGCAACGGCATTCCGCGTCTGCTGGGTCAACAACAGTTCACACGCGGCGAACTAAGCATGTTGCTGCCCATCTTAGAATCGTACCCCTATTATTGCCCCTACGAGATACTTTTCGCAAGCTTCTACAGCAACGACACCAGCGAATTTCAGGTCGAAAAGAGTCGGCGGCACCTGCAAAAGGCCATCGAAGACGGCGTGTGGGATCAAGAAATGCGCCCTGTCCGTACCCTGCTCTCGCGGACGCGTTTCAAGACTCGCGCCCTCGGCATCGACATCCTCTCCATTCTCGAAACGGGGTACATTCTACGGTTCCTGCCCACGCTAAAACCAAAAAAGAGCAAACGCGGCGCGTAATCCCTCACGCACACAAAAATACCACGCGGGGACAAACCACGCCCTGACCAGGGCCGCGTAAGCGGCAAACCCCATAAATATAGTAGTGGCGGGGCTTGCCCCCGCCATGCTCTCTCCTCCCCGCCATGCCCACCCTCTCCATTCATGGCTTGTATAGGGTATGCACAAGCTTTTAGCTCATCTTCATAACAATAACCTCATTTTTCACCATATCTATCCACAATTCTACTCATGACAAAAATCATGAGTTGGCACACCTCCCTTTGCACACGGTCTATGATATAACTTGTGTATAGTTTGTACATAGATACGCAGGAGGAAAGAGACCATGCCAGCACTCACTACACTGTCCGAGGTGGAGGCACTCACGCCCACAATTGAGGAAAATATCGTTCAAGCCACTGCCCCTATCTCGCAACCAGCACCAGTCGCTTTTGAAGAAAAGCCCGAACAGGCGGAGCAGCGCATTCTTGTAGCGCGTGCCTTGCAGGGCGATGAGAATGCATTCAGCGATATCGTCGATCAATATAGCGGACTGATGCTCCGAACCGCAACCATGATTGTCATAGACCGCGATATAGCGGAAGACGTTGTACAGGACGCGCTGATTCAGGCGTGGCATCATCTGGCGGATCTGCGCGAGGCGGGAGCGTTGCGCCCGTGGCTCATGCGTATCGTTGTCAACCAATGTATTAGTTTCAAGCGCCGCCTCACACGCACAACCGCCTTTGTGCGGCAAGCTCTGGCAGAGCAAGAACTTGACCTTACGGCCCAGCTCGCCGATCACCACAAAGGCCGCCTTGAACGCGACTGGGATCTTGCCCACGCCATCGAAGAGCTACCAACCAAGCAGCGCGTCGTCATTGTCTTGCACTATTACAACGGCATGACGCTACCAGAAATGGCCCAGACACTTCAGACATCAGAAAACACACTCAAGAAGCGCATTCAAGCCGCGCTCAGCAACCTGCGCCGCGTGCTGCGTCCCGCTGATATGGACGAGGGCATGGCAAGCCGCCTGTCACTGGCCCAACTCGCGGCAATCGCATAACATCCCGCATTCGCGCTAACCAAAATAGGCACACTGAACAACATAGTACCGCGCCGTACTACACAGCACTATACCATACAGCAACGTACAACGGCATCAATTGATTTCGTGGTCGCTCTCTTCTGACTCTATGTCTGTATAAGCGTCCCTGAGAGGAAATTGAATACTCAGGCTCGCCAACGTAACCGTTTCGTCTTCATCATAGACATTGTATATCTATCTCCCCTTCTCTCTACGGTAAATTTCCATTTTCAAAGTTGTGGTGTTGACGAGAATGTACTCCTGCAACGTTGGAAGTGCCAGATAGCTTTGTAGCTTCCACGTTCTATCTGAGATTTCGGTGCCTGGAGAAAGCACTTCAAAAATCACTCGTGGAGACCGAAGAAGATTCCCCGTTCCTCTATCGTTTAGAGCGCATGTCACAGTAATATTGGGATAGAAGTAGCGTTTTTGAGAGAGTTGCACTTTTATATCAGAATTGTAAACACGGCATGGTTTTCCACGCAGGAGGCCCCGCAGTATGCTATAAATATTACCGCTAATAGTGCTATGGTTGAATGTTCCCCCTGTCAGCATAAATACCTGACCATCAATGTACTCATAGCGGTTCTCGGTGTCGTTTTCTTCGAGGCGAAAATATTCCTCAATGGTCATTATTGGAGGACGTTCTAAAGCCATGCGTGTTCTCCTTCAGACTGCAACACGGCGCGAATTGCTACAGATGCCGCTTTGATTATAGCATAGCGAGCATGTCGTCCCCTATGCTATCGGCTCTTTTCTATCCTTAACACAAAATGCCGCTTTTCAACACAATCACAACCACCTTTCAACCGCAATCACACTCTGTTCTGGCATAGTGTGTTATAGCATGAAACACAATGAATATGGTTGATGATTGATGATAGAAGGGTGGTTATATTCATGAACAGCACTAATACTCTACCGAACGCGAACAACACAACTCATTGGAGTATCGCCTGGGGAACCGAATTGCTCCCGCCGCTCCCTCCACTGCGCCCGTTACAAGCATCGTCTCGCACCGACACACAGGCCACTACCGCCATGATTGAACACCTCTTCGGCTTTTTGCCCTGTACGCCTCCGCTTCCCTGGGACAGCATATTCACCGAGACGCAGCTCCACACTATACCCGACAGCGACGACCACTTCATACTAAATGACGACTTCTCCATTCTCTTCGCGCTAGAAGAATTTGCGGCACTTGTATAATACAAATAATAGTATGACGAGATAATGACACAAGGTATGCTCTCTTTATAGTATGTATATATGGTCAACAGGTGTCGATGGTCTGATTGCGGGTTGGAAGTGGTTGGTTGGGAGGAAGTATGTTTGTTTCGTATAAACGGGTCATGGTCGAGAAACAGCGCACCATGCGACCTGGTATAGTGCGTGTCGGTATGACTAGTTGCGCCCTTTGCGTGCGTTTCTGTACCTATGTCGTGGTCGCGCGAGTGCTTGGCGTACAAAACTTTGGGAGCCTACTCTTTGTACAATGGGTCGCGGCCCTGCTTTTGCCACTCGTTGGTATCAGCATGACACCGCTTGCCACTCGTCGTATTACGGAGATACTTCACGATGAGACACGGCACAGTATCGCGGGTATCTTTCACCTCTTATGGCGTCAACAGTGCCGTCGCGCCCTGCTCTACTGCCTCACATACTGCTGTTTAACGTTTCCCCTTTCGCTGCTCATGCACAACGCTATTCCCCTTTCGCTCTTTCTGTTCGCCGGCTTTACTGCACTCCCCCTGCTCTTTGGCGGTGTTGTGAGCGTGATATTACAGGGAACAGGCCGCTATAACCTGCTCGCGGGCCTGCGCTTTCTTAGCACCTTGCTGACACTCTGTTTTACCTTGCTGCTTGTGCAGAGCAAGTCAGCATCACCCGCAATGCTGCTTTTACCAGCAGCGTTCAGCAGCATGTTGACGTTGACGCTCGCCTTGCTCTATCTGACGAAACTCCTACCCCTGCGAAACGCCCTGACAACGGGGCCATTGCTCCGCGAACGCATCGAGCAGGGGCAACGACCTGCCCCGCTTTTCTTCTTGCTGGACATCATCGCGTGGCGCGAACTGCTCCTGATGCTCCTGCTCTTCCTACACTGGCACACCTTGCCCGCGCTCGGCTTCTATATCTTTAGCATGGTGTTCTGCTCGCGACTCGTGGAGGTCGTGCCGACTCTCTTCATCACCTGCGTCTTGCCCGTTCTCACACGCTTCTTTCCCGTGCGTCACTACATGAATACCTACGATGCGTTCGTGCGAACATCCTGCTCCGTCGCGCTCGTCGCGGGCGTACTCTGTATGCTTGTCAGTGCGTGCTGTCCAATGCTGCTGTCCATGTGTTTTGGAGCGGCATATCTCCCAATGGTAACACCACTTCGTATTCTCGTAATCTCCGTCGTCTTCGGTAGCATCTCGACGGTAAGCCTGACCGCCCTTGCCCAACATTCTCAGGCGCACCACTCCCGTCGCACTCAACACGCACAGGTACAGCTTGGACTGGTCATCGCCGTCGTCCATGTCGGTCTCGCCGTTCCTGGTATCCTGCTATGGGGAGTCGTGGGCGCGGCACTCGCAAGCACAATCGCGCATGTTGTCTCAACGATAGGCACGCTCCTGCTTTCTCGCAAACTGCTCTTGCAAGGTTTTTAAGAAGGGAAGTACACGGCTATGACACTGCGACAATATCCATCCGGAGCGGTTGTGGGCAAGGCAGAAAAAACATATCCGCGCTGTAGCGTCATTCTCTGCACCTATAATCGGCGCAACTCTGTCCTCACCACGTTGGCAAGCTTACGGCGTCAAACGCTCGCCTACGAGCAGTTCGAGGTAATCGTCGTTGACAACGGCTCACATGACGGCACCTATGCCGCCGTCAACGCCTACGTTCACGCAGGCCCGAAAATGGTCGCGCTCAGTCACGAAAACACCTGGCAGGTTCGATGCCTTGTGGAAGAACAGAACGGGCTTTCCTACGCGCGGAACACGGGTGTACGCGCCGCGATAGGGGAAATCGTGGTCTTTCTCGATGATGATGTGCTTGCCCACCCCCTGTTTTTAGAGTGCCTGTTGAAGAGCTACGACGAAACGGGGGCGGACGCGATTGGCGGACGCGTCGAGCTGCGTTGGGAGGCAAAACGTCCGCACTGGCTTCATGACGAACTGCTCGACACGCTTGGCTATTTTTCTCCTGCCTCGACGCGGCTCCGTCTGTCCCCGACACAGGAGGTACGTAGTTGCAACTTCTCACTCAAGCGTGACCTGTTTCGGGCCATTGGCTTCTTCTCCCCTCTGCTCAGCAAACGATCCTCGTCGCCCCTGCATATGGATGTCGTAGACCTGTGCCGCCGCCTGCACGCGAACGGCTACAGTCTCTGGTACGAACCACACGCCCTGGTGGAACATCGTGTCTCGGCGGCGCGACTCACCCGTCCCTACTTCGTTGGTCGCGCCTACTGGCAGGGCCGCTCCGAGATTTTGGCCCAGTACGCCGACACTCAGCAGCATCAAGCGGTCATGCCCCATAAACTCCCTGACGTGTTGCGTGCCGCTCTACCAGAGGCGCGAGAAATCGCTCGTATCGCCCTGATTGACCGCCTATTACTCTTTTTCGCAGGCAAACCGAGCAGTGAAAAGGTGGCGATGGCGATGGCACAGGCACGCAAATGGGGCCATCTGGCACAACGTCTTGCCTTTGTCGAACGCGCACCCGCCGAGCTAACCACCCCCTCCGTCTTCTTTGTGCGCCCAACCGAACACGATCTTGTCGCCGACCTCTTGCTACAGGGCTTGGCAACACAGCATATTCGCGTTACCACAAGCATCGCGGACATCCCGCTCTCATGGCTCTGGCGACACCGCGCCCTACAGGGAAACGCTACGGGAATCCTCCACATCTATCGGGCCGGCGCGTTTGTGCTCGCATCCGGGGAACGCCAACGCTTCTGGTTTCTACTCTGGCTCGCCAAACGCTGGGGAATTCGGATCGTCACCAGCGACACAGGTGGATGGTGGCAAAGCGCGTCCGGCCTAAACGCGCTCCCACAACGTGTTTTCGAGCGTGCCTTGCTTCGTCAGAGCGATATCATTTTGAGCTTCACACGCCAACCCGACCAACTCTACCCCGACAGGCGGCTCCGACGCCGTGTGCGAAGCTTGACCCATCCCGGATTTCGCGCCCTCTATTCCGATACACCTACACGCGCGACAGCACAGGCACTCCTGAAACTGCCCCGACAGGCACCCTACGTCTATCTCTGTCTCGCGACACATCATAATGAGCGCGAACTGCTCGCCTTGCTCGACGCCTTCGCAGAGATACAAAAACGGAATCGTCATACCCTCCTCCTGCTCGTTGGTACCGCGCACGACAAACAACAAACCCTTCTCCAACGTATCGCGCATAACCCGTCAATCTTGACTTATCCGCAGGAACCCACACCGCAGGATATTGCATGGTACATGCGAGCAACCGATGCGATAGTCTTGCCCCATTTCGCGCAGAACACCGCAGGAATGTTAGAAATTGCCATGCTTGCCCTCTCGTTCGAACGTAGAATTGTCGTACCTGACCTGCCCCGCTTTCGTGGCATGTTGCCGCCACGCGCAACCGCCATCTATGATCCCACCAACCGCGCCTCGCTCGTCTCCGCTCTGCAAGCGGCACAACATCATGAATTTTCTCTTAAACCGAACGACAAAAAAGCATTGGAGGCGCGAACAAGCTGGAGCCAGTACGCCCACCGTCTCGCGGAAATATACAAGCAGGCACTAAAGGTATGACGCATCGCATCACGCATCCAATGTATACACCTCATACCCGTCCAACTCTTGCCTGGTATAGGCCCGTCCCGTTTGTGTAAGCCGCTTTTCAAGCGCGAGAGCTTGCGGCGAACCCACATGAAACACGTAGGATGCGTGGACATCATGCTCCACAAGTGTTTGATAGGGAACGTACCTGTTATCCTGGAGTTGTAGCTGCTCGTTAAGCACGCTACAAATAAGCCGCTCATTACTTTGAAAGATAATGCGGTTACACGTCCAGTAGTCGGAATACAGCCGCGTCACACCAGAATGCAACAGATCGTTGACCATCTTTTGTTGCTGCTGATTGGTCGCCTGAATCGTGGGAACCTGCCAAAAGACGCCGACAAGGGCAAGCAAAGCATTCGCGTAGAGGAACAATACAAGTGTAGCACTACAGATCGCGCTCAACAACCCAGGTGATATACGGCGTGTCTGTGGCGTTCGCAATCCAGCGTAGAGCCTTTGCGTTCCCGTCAAAAGTGGAGCAAGCAGCACGGGGAACAGCACGAGCAGGCCGACGAGGTAGCGCGTCGAAGTGATAGGCACGAGCGCGGGGGCAGGACTCAAGAGATACGAAAGCAGCGTCAGACCACCACTTAGCAAGAGGGCGAGCCGCGCGAAATGGGAGCGCATTGCGCGTCGGTCTCCCGCAAAGAGCGCGCTTGCCCTGCTCTGTCGCGCGTATTTCGCGCACATCAGCAACGTGAACAGCAACACCAGCCCGTACAACAGCAAAAATCCTACGCCCCATACTCCCTGTCCAAGCAGGCACGGCGTGATGTGTGTACGCCACACGCCCGCTATATCGGAAACCTGACACTGTGGATTCGCCCCGGTCGCGACAGGCAGACTTACCAGGAACGTGCCGCGTAGCTGATCCCATAGCGTGAAGGGAACCTTCGCGCTCGTCCCACCAGAACTGTGAAGTTGCCATAAAGCACCCAACGAGTTTTGCGCGGGATGCTGTACATTGAAGCTCAGCGACGGGAAAAAGCCGAGCAGGAAGCCAACCAGAAACGCCGCGATGACAGGCACACGCACCTCGCGATAACAAAAGAAAAGCAGCAGCGCGAGCGACGAAACGACAAAGGGTAGGACAAGTAAATGACTCCACATGCCCAACCCCGTCGCGAGACCATAGCAACCGTAGAGCAACCAGCGTCTTCTTCGTCCAAACCGTGTTACGCTCTCCTCTTGAAAAGAGAAGACCAGCCACGTCGCGCAAAGCAAGACCAGCGTCCCGAACAGCAGCGTTTCCGCCGCACCACCGACAGCTTTCAACTGACGCGTCAGCAACTCTATCGATCCAAAGCTTAAAAACACCGTAACGGCTAGCGCGAGTCTTCGAGAATAGAGCAACCGCGTCAGCAAATACATCGCGACCAAAAACGCCGTATAGAGGAGCGCGACGCTCAGTCGCAGCCAGAACAACGAAGGGCCAAACAACCAGAAGAACATTGCCCCAATATGCGCCTCCAATGATCCCATATAATTTTGCCCGTAAATAAACACAGGATGTTCGCCCTTATAAGCAATATGACGCGCCATCAGTCCCATCGTGGCCTCATCGCTATTAGTAGCAGGCCAGCCCATGCTCAACAACACTACGCGAACGCACAGCGCGAACCCAATCGCGCAGCCTGCCGCCACTCCGTAGGGGCCAATCTTGAGATACTTCCGACTTTGCGCCATCATGCCCTCGCGTCCTTATCTATGCTCGCTCTCGTTTACAACTCCCCTCATTATACATGCTTGTCCACTCCAACAAGCAACCCAATCAATTATTTCGCGACATCAAGATGCTGTGGCGAGGGGAGCATGGCGGCAAGCCGCCGCCATCATCCTCTTTCCTCTAACACGCTTTTCTTACATTACACGAACGCTTTTAGGCGGCACTCAGCATATTGAGCGTGTTCAAATTATCATCAGTATAGTACACAACGAGGTTGCCCTTGCTATCAGTTGTCGCGGCAACTCCAAATAATGCTGACCCATTATTGTCGTCCGCGTTCACTGGCACATTGTCAACCAGGCGCACACCGACGAGTTTGGCGGTTTTCATGTTCAATTCGACCATGTTGTTGTCATTCAAGTTCACAACTAGCAGGTCGCCCGTGGTTGGACTTACCGCGAACCCGCCAGGATTGTTGAGAGGCTTGCCCTGAAAGACTGTTGTCCCATGACCCATCGCACGATTCGCCGTTGTGTTGAGTGTCGTACTATTCGGGTACGCCGCGATACGGTTATTCGCCGGGTCGATTGCCAGCAAGACATCTTTGAGCACGTTGTCTCCTACATGCAGGGAGGGCAGCCACGTGAGCGCGATCTTGGTCTTCACAACCATCTTTGTTAGCTGTCCGATCTGAAAGACGCGGAACGTGGGGCCACTATTCCCAGGCACAATGTCGATACGATCAATCGTCGCGTCGCCCGCGTTGCTCGTGAAGAACGAGCCAACGGCCCCATCCTTCGCGTTTGCCATCCCACCGTTGTAAGCCATACCCCAGGGCTTGGCGAAAAGCGGATTCTTCAACGTCTCAAGAACGTTCCCGTTGGGCGTGAAAATCTGGACGTTGTTGCCCGCAAGATTGGCAACCCAATCGGTGCCAGAAAGCGTGTTGAACGCCATGTCAGCCGGCCCCTTGGTGTCCGCGTTCGGTGTAGTATTGAAGAGATGCGCCGGCCCGTTTTTGGCGGGGAAGCGCACAAGAATGTTGCCATCATGATTCGCGCCAATATCAGTCACAACAATATCGCCCGGCTTGAGCGCGTTTGGCCCCGCTTGCATCTTCGCCGTCTCTGGCACAATCGCTACACCATAGGGGTTAGCATCAACCGTCGCGGTCTTGCCGTTTCCGTCAATCACGAACGCGGTACTTCCCACAACCGATATCTTCTTCAACTGATTGATTGTCGTTGCACGGTTGTCATCACGATCAGCACGACTACTCGCATACGTCGCCGTTCTCATCAGAAATATCGGTGTCGCGATAAAAGCAAGCACCAGCGCAAGCACGCCCCCGCCTACTAAGAGAGATATCTTCCGTTTTCCCATGATACAAGTTTCTCCTCTTTTACTCTTCCCATCGTCTTCTTGTAAAGACTGGTTGAGCTTCAAATATACAGAAAGCCGAATACCCACACGTACTCGTCTCCCACAAAATGGAACGCTTTGACACGTTTTAAGCATCGCTGCGATAACCTGTCTGGATAATAGCATGGCAATTTTGTGGTTACGCTTCTGTTTCTGTCGCTTCGCACATACGTACTATTGAGTAGGTATCCAGGGTTGCGAACTCTCAACCGCAAACGGAAATCTATAGATAAAAGGTCATATAGCACAACGAAGTTGTCCGCTTTCCCCTTTCTTCTTTTGCAAAGGCCAGCATGTACGAATAGACAGCTTGGAGCCAGTACCCTATTAGTCCAATAAACAGTGCAACCTGCGGACACATCGGCTATAATGTCATGTGAGATAGAGCAACAGAGAATAGAGAATGTGGTACTTCGTGCAAAAGAGTACCCGATAGAGAAAATAGAGCGAGGTTTTATAGTGAAACGTTCACATCTAGCAAGGGAAATCGTTGAAACGGTTGCCTTGACCATCTTGATCTTCTTAACCATCCGTTTCGTACTTCAGAGTTACCATGTGGAGGGGCCGAGTATGCAACCTGGTTTGACGACAGACCAATATGTCCTGGTTAATAAAACAGCGTACCTTTTCCGCGCTCCAGATCGGGGCGATGTGATCGTCTTCCATGCTCCGCGCGATACCGGCAAAGATTACATCAAGCGTGTGATTGGGCTTCCTGGCGACGTAATTCAGACAGATAACGCTGATGTGTGGGTCAATGGTGTCAAACTAGAAGAGCAATACATTGCCCAAAAGTATAATCCGAGCGGTATTAGCTGGAAAGTACCCGCCAACTCCTACTTTGTGCTTGGGGACAACCGACTGGTGAGCGACGATTCGCGCGATTGGTGTTATGTGCCAAAAGACTTTGTTGTGGGCAAAGCAGTAGCGGTCTACTGGCCTCTCAATAAGTGGGAGGTAATACCCACGTATGCCTCTGTCTATTCGCAGATTAAAGCACCCACTACGCCCGCCACTGGTGCGTGTTCGTGATGTGACGCTGTGACGCAAGTAAGTCAGGTAGGCAGGGACGTGTAATAGCGGCGTAAAGGAGATTTTGGGGATGTCGGATTCAGATGAACAACAATATGCACCACGACGGAACAGGAAGCAACGACCCATCTCGAACGAGGATATCGAGTCGGAGGAACCACGTCAGGTCCCCGCGCGTGCATCGCGTATGGGCGGCGCACGACGAGGCAGACGCTCCGTACTCATGCCCCCTGCTAACTCTCTGCTGCCAGAACGCGGCATGACCTATGCCGTCTTCGTGAGCATCCTCGCGGGTGTGCTTGACGTGATACTCAGTGTTGTCATCACACTCTCGAATACCGCGACCTACCAACGCGTTGTAACCGAGGGCAAGAACGTCACCATTTCTACCGCTAATGTCGTCGGTGGCCTGTTGTGCCTCAGCCTTTTCATTAACGTACTTATCTTCGGCATAACAGGCTATATCGTCGGGCGGGCCGCGGTAAAACGGCGGCTTGGCTTTGTCGCGGGGGCGATTGTTGGCGCGATAGCCTACCTCGCGAGCTTTCTTGTGCGCTACATTCCTAATTATCCCGGCAACACCGCCACCAGTAGCGCGACCAACCTGGCGACAATCGGTATCACTTTGCTCTTCTTACTTGTTGCCTCGCTTAGTGGCGGTCTTATCAGCAGTATCGGCGCCTGGCTTGCTACGCGCAAACATCCATACTATACCGCGTGATATCTGGCTCAAAAACGTGGGGGCGTGCCATCGCGCGTTCTCACGCCGCCCTCTTCCTTCTCAATTTGAATGACGCACGTACCCGCACCGCGCGGTCAGCCGACCACGGAGCGGAGGGAGCCATAATGAGTCCCGCGAGGCGAATTAGCACGGTATCATAATTGACGCGCCAGCCGCGAAAATCACGCCACGCCGCATCAAGGTCAGACTTGACTGGCACACCCTTCTCGATCAGCTCCGCGCAGGCCGCGTCGAACTCAGCCCGCGTCACGCTGATCGGGCCATCGGGTTGCGGGTCGGGATCGTACTGAATGCCAAAAAAATCCGAGATATGGCGCAACGCGAGAAAGCCAGCCCGAATACATAGCGCGGCCTGCGCGTCCGGTGGAATATCTACCGTCGAAGAGACAAGAGCCGCCGTATCCAGAACGGCACCCGCCGCCGTTATCCACGAGCGATCAGGTTGCGGCGAGCGAAAGAAGGACAACGTTGCAAGTGAGGTATGCGTCTCATCAAGCTCCACAAACCATTGCTCCCATGCTACCCATAGTTCGCTCAGTTTATCTAAACGTTCCAGACGATAAAAACGTACCAGCATCGTTACCGCCGACGGTGGCGTACCCGCTCGTACCTCAAGCATCGTCACCGCCGCCTCGCGCTTCGAGAAGGCCGCGTACATCGTCGGCAGATAGGAGATCAACAGTGCCACTAGAAATAAACCAATCGCGGACTCCGTGAAGATGAGCGATGTTGACACAAAATCATCCAACACCACAAAGCCTAGTGTGAAAAGTGAGGAACCACTGATTCTATACAACGCATACAAGGGCTTGCCCGTCGTAGCCCAGAACATCGCTATATAGCCCGTCAGAATACCGACAAGCCAGACCGCCGGCAAGATTACTAGCGTGAATGGCGCGTATAAAGCCATAATTTCGTCGCGTCGTGCATACGTCTGCTCAATATTTATACGCACATCAAAAATCATACGCATAATAATAAATACCATACGTACCAGCACATCAGGCGCACTCCGAGGCAATACAAACGTGCGAATAACCGAAATTAGCACATATAGCACAACGGAGAATCCTACGAGAAACGCGAGAAGCCGTAAGAATAAGAGAACGAAGAACGGCATAGTAAGTACCCTCTTGACGAAACATAATGTGGAAACCTTTGTATATCTTGCGACACTCGGAGCGAGGGAGTGCCATAGCGCAACTATGAGGTAATGATACAACAAAAGGGAGTGTTGAGGGCGATTGGTTGCTACTAGAGAGAGTGCGACGAAGGCAAGAGGGACATAGTGACTCTCTCTATCCCTCTTGCTTCTCTTGTATCCCTTACTCTCTATTTCCCCTTATGGTTGCACGCCACGAATAGACGCATCGACCAGTTGAACAGGGTGCAGTGCTGGAATGGGGGTACCAAGACGTTGCAGCGACGCCTGGATTTGCAGCAGACAACCGGGGTTGGCGGTGGCGATCAGGTCGGGCTTCATGCTGAGAATGTTTCGCGCCTTGCGTTCGCCTAGCTGGTTCGCGGTCTTCGGCTCCAACAAGTTGTAGGTTCCCGCGCTCCCGCAACACACATCAGCCTCTGGAATATCCGTCAGCTCGATGCCGGGGATAGCGCGTAACACGTCGCGCGGTTGGCGACGGATACCTTGCGCATGTGCAAGGTGACAGGCATCATGATAGGCGACGCGTAGAGTGATAGGATGCCGTGGCGCGACGGGCGTCAGTTCCGCAAGCAACTCTGTAATATCGCGCACCGACGCCGAAAACGCCTTTGCTCGCTCCGCGTACTGTGAGTCGTCACGCAACAGATGTCCGTACTCTTTGAGACTGGAACCACAGCCCGCGACATTGACCACAATGGTATCGAGGGCATAGGCTTCAAACGTGTCGATCAAGCCACGCGCGTAGTTCAAACCCTCAGCCTCACGCCCGGAATGAATGCTCAACGCGCCGCAACAACCCTGCGTCGGTGGAATAACAACGTCGCACCCCTCAGCTGTGAGGACGCGAATAGTCGCCGCGTTGACGTCATCGAAAAACACGCGCTGAATACAGCCAATCAGCAGCCCCACACGTCTGCGCTTCGTACTCCGCGCTCGATTGAACGCTTTTGGAGACGCGAGGAGCGACTTCAAACGGATAGGTGGCAGAATTGCCGCCATGCCCAGCAGCCGCGCGGGTATCAACCGTTTCGCTGTCGGCATTTCGAGCAGGCGTTGCGCCCCGCTCTTCTGGTAGAGCCATAGCAATGGCGTCATCAGACGTAAGCGTGTGGGGTAGGGGAACAGGCTAAAAATTATTGTGCGGAACAATCGATCCCAGCGTCCGCGCGAGTGGTTGCGTTCGACCTGCGGACGTGTCGCCTCTATCAATTTATCGTATTGCACACCTGATGGACACGCGGTAACGCACGCCATACAGCCCAAACAGCGATCCATATGCGTCGAGAAGGTATCGGTTATCCCAATCTCGCCCTCAGACGCCATCTTCATCAGGTGAATACGGCCCCGTGGCGAGTCCATTTCTTCGCCCCACAAGAGATAAGTTGGACAGGTCGAGAGGCAAAAGCCACAATGCACACAGTCCGCGAGAAGTTCAGGGTCGGGCGCATGGTGCATATCAAATGCCGAAAACCCCTGTCCCTTTCGCAATGGCAGCACCATCCTCTGCTCCATCAGTCCATGTGGCCCCGCTTCCTCAAGTGAGCCATCGTTTTCATTATGCATGTTTCCTGTAGTCATACGCTGTAGCGCGGAATATCCCGTGTGTCTGCTGAAGCATATTCCGCCCTCCTTTCTGCTCTACGCTCTGTATTTCTTGTAACTATAACTTATATTCCACCAACGAAGCGATCCACATTGAGCGTGCTGCGCGGGTCAAAGCATGCTTTCAGGCTCCGCATCACATCTAGTGCTGGTACTGGCCCCACATACCAAGCTCTAGCAGTGAGTGCGTATCTGTGACAATGACATTACTCTGATGCTCTATTGCTCGCTGGCTCTATCACGACTTGCGAATACACACCTGCCACTCTATCACCCGTTTCCAGGAAGTGTATAGGTGTTAACATAGCTGCTATTTGTGTAGCCTTACGAATAGTGACACGACAAGAACAGAAAGGAACGCGCGGCGTTCCTCTCCATAGCTAGAAGCCAGGGGGATTCCCGCCGCGCATGAACTGATGAGCCTACTGTGTAAGAATACTAGTCGGTCCATGTCCAGTTGCTGATCTCCGGGATATCTTGCAGGTTGGCACGCACGTAGTCATGGTGCTTGCTCAACATCGCGTTACACTCGGCGATCAGTGGCGCAATTAGCTCTTTGACACGCGTCGCGCGGCGCATCGCCTCGATGCACAGGTGGTAGCGGCTCATGCTGTTGAGGACGACCATATCGAATGGGGTAGTGGTTGTTCCCTCTTCGTTGAAGCCGCGCACATGGAAGCGGGGTGCGTTAGTGCGACCATGTACTACTTCGTGAATTGCGCGTGGGTAGCCGTGAAAGGCGAAGACGACGGGTTGCGCCTCCGTGAAATGCTCGACAAACTTGTTCTCGCTCATTCCATGCGGGTGCAGGAATGGAGAGTACATGGACATCAAGTCCACAACATTCACGACGCGTACCTTCAACTCCGGAATGTGCTTGCGTAACCAGTGCGCCGCCGCGACGGTTTCAAGTGTGGGGATATCGCCCGCACAGGCCATAACAACATCGGGCGCGACATGCTCGTCATTGCTGGCCCAGTGCCAGGTCGAGAGACCATTGGCACAGTGCGCGATGGCATCCTGCATGTTGAGCCATTGCAATTGAGGTTGCTTGTCAATCACGATCAGATTGACGTAATTACGGCTCCGCAAACAATGGTCGGCGACAGAGAGCAGGCAATTGGCATCCGGTGGCAGGTAGATGCGGGCAATCGCGCCTTTTTTGGAAAGCATCGTGTCCAGTAGACCAGGGCCTTGATGACTGAAACCGTTGTGGTCATTGCGCCAGCAGGTCGAGGTAAGCAGAATGTTAAGCGAAGCAATCTTCTTACGCCAGGGAAGTTTGTTGCCCTCTTGCAACCATTTCGTGTGCTGAACCGTCATGGAGTCAGAGACCATCGCGAACGCCTCATAGGTCGCGAATACGCCGTGCCGTCCTGTGAGCAGATAGCCCTCAAGCCATCCCTGACACAGATGCTCGCTCAAGACCTCCATCACACGTCCATCGGGCGAAATGTTGTCGTCACTATCGATAACCTTCTCCATAGATGTGCGGTTCTCGACCTCGAATACATTACCTAGGCGGTTAGAGTTGGTTTCGTCGGGACAAAAGAGGCGAAAGTTCCGCTGTTTGGCGTTGTGTGTGAAGATGTCACGCATCAGCTTGCCGAATTGCCGCGTTGACTCATGATGTTCTGCTCCCGGTTTTAGCACGTCAATTGCGTAGTCGGTGAAGGCCGGCATGTCCAGGTCTACCAACAGTTTGCCACCATTCGCGCTGGGATTGGCTCCCATGCGAAGGTCGCCCTTTGGCGCGAGCGCGGCGAGTTCGGGAATAAGCTTGCCATGCTCGTCAAACAACTCCTCTGGATGATAGCTTCGCATCCACTCTTCGAGAATTTTCAAGTGTTCGGGCCTTGCCACCACGTCCGCAACAGGCACTTGATGAGCGCGGAACGTGCCTTCTATCTTTAAACCGTCAACAACTTTCGGGCCAGTCCACCCTTTCGGGCTACGCAGTATAATAGCGGGCCAGCGTGGTACTTTCGAGAAGCCATTGGCGCGTGCGTCCTCTTGATAGGCGCGAATCTTCGCGTAGCAGGTGTCGAGCGTCTCAGAGAAGGCTTTATGCATCTCCATCGGGTCGCTACCATCGATGAAATGGACGTCGTAGCCGTGACTCTCGATCAGGTTGTGTACGTCGTTGTCTGACTCACGTCCCAGCACGGTAGGGCCGGAAATCTTGTAGCCATTCAAGTGTAGAATGGGCAAGACCGCTCCGTCGCGCGCCGGATTCAAGAACTTGAGGCTTTTCCACGCTCCTTCAAGTGGGGCAGTCTCGGCCTCACCATCGCCAACAACCGCAATCGCAATCAGGCTTGGATTGTCAAATACCGCACCATAGGCATGAGAAAGCACGTAGCCCAGTTCACCACCCTCGTGAATAGACCCCGGTGTTGGCACGCTCACATGGCTTGGCACCCCGCCAGGAGTGGAGAACTGGCGAAACAGCTTGTGTACACCCTCGGTATCCTGTGTGATGTTCGGGTAAATCTCCGTGTAGGTGCCTTCCAAGTAGACATTCGCGATAAGAGCCGGCCCACCGTGTCCCGGCCCCGCAAGGTAGATCGCGTTGACATCGTGGTCTCGAATGAGTCGGTTGACGTGAACATAGATGAAACTCAAACCGGGTGAGGTTCCCCAGTGTCCAAGCAGCCGCGGCTTGATGTGCGAAGCCTGTAGCGGCTCACGCAACAGAGGATTCTCTTTTAAGTAAATCTGACCGATGGTGAGATAGTTCGCGGCGTTCCAGTACCGATGCATCTGTTCAAGACGCGCCTGATCGACTGCCATAATTTTTCCCTTTTAACTGGAAGGTACACATTACGTGGTAGATGAACGGTGTCGCAACCGTTCCCCATTATCTATCATACATTTGTCACACAGGAATTTACAAACTGTAGCATTGCAGTATTTTTGCGTGCTGGGACGAATACAGTGCTGTCCTGCTCTGGTCAAGCTACCGTATTCCCCAATACCTACCGCGTCTCTTTATCCCCGTCAATGAAGAATACGATGCGCTCACACACATTGGTGCAATGGTCGCCAACGCGTTCAAGGTTGTGAGCAATCCAGAGCCAGTAGGTCATGCGCTGCATGATAAGGCCATCCTGCTGGAGCGCGGGGATGGCATGAATGCCCGAAAGCATGGTCATCAAGTCCTGTCTCGCCACGTGATAAGAAGCATCAACGGCATGATCCGCCTTCAAGAGTGCGCGTGCGGCCTGCGCGTCTTGTGCTGAAAACGCCTCGACTGTGGAGTGCAGGACACGATGCGCTTCTTGCCCCAGGGTAAGAATGCTGGTAATGACGCTGGCCTCTGAAACGGGATGGTCGGATGCACCCTCTTGTCCATCGTCTGTTGCGGTAGAAGAGGTTACTTGCAAGTGACTCGCGTCCGCCTTGCGAAGTGGAGCCATACGCAAGAGAAGTTTCGCGATTCCAATCGCGTTATCCCCCGTTTTTTCCAGATCGCCAGTGATCGATGGAGCCGACGAGAGGAAGCGAAGATCGCGCCCGCCAAGCGGCTGCTGAAGCGTTAGAGCCGCGAATGTTGCCTGATCTATTTCTGCCTTGAGACTAATGATGCTCTCATCCGCAGCAATTACCAAGCCACAGAGTCCTTGATCGCCCGTCTGCACCGCCTGTAATGCCTGCTCGTGCGTGTGTTCAACCAACTGCCCAAGCTTTGTAATGTTCGTTGTGATTGCTAAAAGTTGTGCGTCTAATACTTTTCTTGTCATGCTATTGACTCTCCTTAACACCTTTTAGGAAAATTGTAGCACGTCAATATTAAGAGCATGTAAATTATGACACGATAAAAGGGTCTGCGTGTACTAAATTAGTACGTACAAACCCTTTTGTTCAAGCAAAAAACTTTAGCGAGCGGTGCGGCGTCCATACGCGAGTACCGCGAGCGGAACGAAGACAATCAGAATACCGATACACCATGCCAGTGCCTGCCAGATTGTTACCGCGTCAGGCTTGTTCAACAGTAGGCCACGTACCGCATTGACAACAAGCGTAACAGGCTGGTTTTCCGCGAAGCCGCGTAACCAGTTGGGCATAGTTTTTGTCTCAACAAACGCGCTACTGGCAAAGGTCAACGGGAAAAGCCAGATGAAGCCGGCGGATTGCGCGGCCTCGACACTGCTAACCGCCAGACCAATGGTCGCCGATATCCATGAGAAGGAGAAGCTGACCAGCAAGAGCATTCCCACAGCACCCAGCAAGTATAAGAAACCACCTTCTGGTCGAAAACCAACGAGCAGGCCGACAATCCACATGACTATCACAACAAAAACATTGCGAACCAGATCAGACAGAGTACGACCTGTAAGCACGGCTGATTTCGCCATTGGCAGCGAACGGAAACGGTCAACCAGACCCTTTTGAATATCGTTCGCGAGACCGATGCCCGTTGTGGTCGAGCCGAAAATGACCGTCTGGGCAAAGATGCCCGCCATCAAGTAGTTGACATACGTTGTTCCTTTTATCGCGATGGCCCCGCCAAACACATAGCGGAAGAGCAATACAAAGATGATTGGCTGAATCGTCGAGAAGATCAATTCCTCCGGAATACGTGGAATTTGTGTCAGATTGCGTTTCGCCAGCACGAGCGCATCCGCGAACGTCCAGTATAGCGCGGGGCGTACCTGTGGTACAAAAGGTTCATTTACACGGATATCGCGGCTCATCGTGAACTCCTTGCTAGAGGCCGTTCGGCCTTTGCATCTGTCGGCTCTGTTTCTTCTGTTGCGGCACGACCTGTAAGGGTAAGAAAAACATCGTCAAGCGTTGGGCGGCGTAGCGCGAGATCGTCCAGCGGAATCTGAGCGGCATCAAGGTCGCGGATAACCGTCGCGAGCTGCTGTGCGCCACGCGCGACTGGTATCACAAGGCGGCGTGTCTGTCTGTCCAGTTGAACCTCGCCAATGCTATACGGACGCACTGCTTGTAGCGCGGCGTCCAGATTACCACCCTGCGCTACCGTGAGTTCCAGGCGTTCGCCCCCAACCTGCTCTTTGAGCTGGTCGGCTGTGCCTTTCGCAATCACGCGCCCATGGTCGATAACCATGATCTGGTTTGCCAGTTGGTCGGCCTCTTCCAGATATTGCGTTGTGAGCAGCACGGTTGTGCCTTCGGAGACAAGACTGCTGATGACATCCCACATCGCCAGGCGACCACGCGGGTCAAGGCCCGTCGTTGGCTCGTCAAGAAAGATGACCGGCGGGGTCACAATCAAACTTGCCGCGAGGTCCAGACGCCGCCGCATACCACCCGAATAGGTTTTCACCGGACGAGCAGCGGCCTCGACTAGATCAAAGCGTTCGAGCAGTTCCGTAGCGCGACGCTTCGCGAGCGTACCCGATAGGTGGTACAGTTGCCCGAACATCTTGAGGTTTTCGTAGCCCGTCAGGTATTCGTCAACGGCGGCATACTGGCCCGCGAGACCGATACGCGCACGCAGGGCGTCCGCGTCCTTCACAACGTCCAGGCCCGCAACCTCTGCATGGCCCGCGTCAGGCTTGAGCAACGTCGTGAGGATGCGAACGGCTGTCGTTTTACCAGCACCGTTTGGGCCGAGAACGCCAAGAACGGTCCCCTCCTCCGCCACTAAATCAAGGCCTGCTAGAGCATGTGTTTTCCCATAGTGCTTTTGCAGCCCTTCAGCTAGAATTGCCGGTCTATTCGACATGGTGTCCTTCCTCTCGTCCCACCACCAACGTACAGATAGCGTGTTAGTGGGAAGTAAACAAACGCGCATCCTTGTTGACCAGGATGGCACGGTATGCTACAATGCTTTATGCGGACAGGTGTCCACATAAAGCATTGTAGCGGACAGGTGTCCGTTTGTCAAGAGGAGAGAGTAGTGAGAGAAGAAACCCGTCTGGATATGCTGCCTGCTGACTCAGCCACCCCTCTAGGGTCGCGAACGAGGCGGGAACGGCGCGATGCGATGGAGCATCGTCAATGTATCTTGCAGGTGGCACGGTCTCTTTTCGCGAAGCAGGGAGTCGATGCGGTTAGTATGCATCAAATCGCGAAGGCGGCGGGCATTGGGCAAGGAACGCTATACCGTCGCTATGCTCACAAAGGCGAGCTTTGCATGGACTTACTGCACGAGCGTCACGAAGAGCTACGGGTAGAAATAGAAAAGCTTTTTGAGCAAAAAAAGCACTTGCCCGCCCTTACTCGGCTCGATAGTGTCCTTTTGCAAAGCATCAACTTTCTCGAAGAGCAAGGGGCATTGCTAACAGCTATTGTTCAGACACAGATGCAGGAGACGATGTGCCGTAAAGCTCCCAACATAGAGCAGATGTCCGCCTATTACTGGCTACATACCATGTTCGCGAGTCTGCTTACCGAGGCCGTAGAGTGGGGCGAACTTGCCCCGCTCGATGTCTCTTTCACTGCCGACGCCCTCCTTGCGACGTTGAACCCCATGTTTTATCGGATGCAACGTCAAGAACGTGGCCTCTCGCCCGAACACATTCTACAAGGGCTACGGCATATCTATATCACTGGAATGAAATGGTAGCGTTCCGCAGGCTTCACAGGAAACCCGTCTGCGCCGCGTATAGGAAGCGGCGCAGACGGGTTTCTTACTTGCGTTTAGGTGTAGCAAGCGGAGGATTAGTACAGCAAGCCATACTGTGATGACTTCCACGACAACACGGCGTAGATTTGTGTCATTGCGCCCTGTTCCAGCAACTGTGTTGCATCCGAGCCGCTCGTATGAAAGAGGCCCGTCGCGGAGTCGCGATAGGTTTTCCAGACGTTGTTAGCATAGGTCTCCATTGCGTTTCTATAGCGGTCATCATGATTCACCGATTGCAGGAGTAGCAGGTTTTTGAAGAAGATCGAGTTAAAGAACGACGGTTGCGTGTAGAGACGATTGTACAGGCCATAGTACGCGAGTGCGGCCTTGGCGATGCTCTCAGCACGTTTCAGGTAGGTCTTATCGCCCGTCACCTGATAGAAAAGCACACTCGCGCCGACGGAAATGCCCTGATTGTAGCTCCACTGTGTCTTCTCGATGTTGCCTTGCAGGTCAAGATGATCCCAGTACAGGCCATTGGGAGCGAGCAAGTGATCGTTCGTCCAGTTATAGGTCTTTTTCGCCCAATCCAGATAATAGCTGTCATGAGTAATTTGGTAGAGCCGTAAACCCATTTCCGCGACAGGCATATTCGAGACCGTGTTGCGGTCATGCGACCAGGGGGCCTGCGTCCAGAAGATACCGCCGGGTGCGGCGTGAGTTGAGTCGGTATCCCACCCAGAAACATCGAGGGCAAAGAGTTGCTTTGCGCGTGCCAGCGCGTTTACGTCGCCCGTTGTTAGATAGAGCTGAATTTTGGCGAGACCAACCCACGCATTATCGTCATAGAATTTGTCGCCGCCGTTGCCATATGGTGGGCGCGGGTAAGAGTCATAGCCAGGCAGTCCCGTCGCGCCCGTTGTGTTCCAGTATTTTTCCTGTCCCAGCGAACGATCCACAAGGTCGGTCTGATACGCTTTGCCGACGCTCCCCGGAATGGTTGCGAGGTCAAGAGTCGCGATATGGGCCTGTGAGAAAGGCCACTCGTAAGAATACGGGTTATCATTCACGCCCGAAGGATACTGTTCCCGATACAGGTGCGAGCCATCTTTTGTGTAGAAGTAGGCTTGCATTGCGTTGTACGATGCAATCGCACGACTGGACTCTGATTTTGTCGCGCTCGCCTGTACTTGATTGGTGCTACCAAGTATCGCGATGCTTAACAGGGCAAGAAGGATGCTCCAAACGGTTATTCTGTGTTGCACTATGCTACCTCCAATGGTACTAGTAACAAAGGTAATTGCCGTAAGTCCTCGCTTGTTCACCTGCTGTCAACTCCGACAACATTGTGTTAACAATAACATCTCTAGAAATTCCCTGTCAAGTGTATACGTACAACCTGTGCTTATACACGCCAGATACGTACCGCGTTATCATAGTTGCCCGTCGCGAGCAACGTATCGTCAGGCGACCAGGCAAGATTGTAGACAACGCCCGCCATAAACGAACGCGTGACCGTAAAGGTGGTCGTATCGAGAAGATAGATTTTCGCGTCGCCACCATAGACCGCGACAGAACGACCAGTATGTGACCAGCGTGCCTCACCGATGGGCGCACCACTGGGAGCGTTGTAGACGTGCAACGTGCGTCCGTCCGCCGCCGTCCAGAAACGCGCTGTGTTGTCGTTCGCGGTAGAAGCTACACGGCTACTATCATAAGACCAGCAGACCGTCATAACATCTTTTGTATGTCCATTATAGATGAGCCGTGTCTTTCCGCTCAGCGGCTCCCAGACACGTACAGTAGTATCCTCCGAGCCAGAGACAAGCCACTTCCCGTCAGGCGACCATGCGACTGCTCTGATGGTGTTTGTATGCTCCTGATAGGTTGTCACGACATCCCACGCTGGATAGGTATAAACACGCACAATGCCGTCGCTGCCGCCCACCGCGAGATAGCGTTCATCAGGCGACCAGCAAAGTACGTTTACAGGAGTTACTGCCTTGTCATGCGAAAATATGCGCTGTCCATTGTTGCCATCTAGCACTTGAATAGTGCCATCGACAAAGCCAACCGCTAGATGGGCCACATTCTTCTGGGCCGACCAGTCCAGCGACCAGGGATAATCGTCCGAAAGCGGCGGTTGCAAGGTCGTGCGTGCCGAGACGCGCGTCTTCCCGTCTTTCGCTGTCCAGATGAGCAGCGTGCCATCCATCGAACCAGACGCAATAAATGTGCCATCGGGCGACCAGCGCATGTGCAGAACAGGCCCTGTGTGGCCTGTGAAACTGAGTATGGGCGTATCGGTCTGAATGCTTTGCCCTCTGTTTCCGACACCTGTGGACTGTTTGTCTGTTTTTGAGCCGATGGTTACAATGTCCGTTGGTGAAAGCGTCGAATGCGGAAGCAGCGACCATACTGCCGCGCCTCCGGCAACTGCCGCGCCAACCATACCCCCCCCAATAAGAAATGCGCGTCGTGTGAAAAGCGTGCTTTTTTGCTCCTGCACAGGAAAGGGCGTATTCATTGGTGTGTATTGTGGAACAGGTTGCGGCGTTTTATACGGGGCCTCTTGCTGAAATGATGGCGACATTATAGATGTTGCATACAGTGCGGTGTACGCTGAAGATGGATGTGTCTGCGCTGGTTGTTGTACCTGTGATGGTGCTACTGGAACTGAGTGTGGCCTGACAAATGTCTGGATGAGAGCTTGTCCCGCTGCTGCCTGCTCAAGAGCCTGTGCGAAGGCTAACACGGTGGGAAACCGTCGCTGCGGGTCTTTTTGTAGGGCCATCATGACTACCTGCTCAACCTCCTGTGGAAGCTGAGGCATAGATGCGCGAAGTGGTGGGGGAAGCGTCATGGTGTGCTTGACCGCGATTTCTGTATAAGACCCCTCGAAAGGACGCGCACCACATAACCATTCATACACGATGATACCCAGCGCGTACTGGTCGCTTGCCGCGCACGGGTGCGCTTGAATTTGCTCTGGTGCCATGTACGAGATCGTGCCAGCGATATCTTGCGGACGATGTTGCCGCGAAGTTTGGAGTACCAGCGCGATGCCGAAGTCGCTCAAGAGCACTTCGTGATTGCGCCCAAAAAGCAAGTTCTCCGGCTTGATATCGCGGTGAATTAAACGCCGCTCATGAGCATAGTGCAATGCTCCAGCTACCTGTTGCACGAGCAACATGACCGTCGTGAGCGGGATGCGGGTTCCGCGTGGATATTGCTGGCGAAGCGTTCCGTTGGGCGCGTAGTCCATGACGAGATATGGTACCTCTTGCTCAACGCCAAAATCGAGGACGCGTACAATGTGTGGATGCAGAAGATGCGCGATTGTCTGTGCCTCCCCCCGGAATTGCTGCACATCTTCGTGTGTCAGGCGCGTGTGTAGAACCTTTACCGCCGCGAGCGTTTTGAGGTGCACATGTTCCCCAAGATACACCTCTGCGAAGCCTCCCTGTCCAAGCAAGCGCACAAGCCGATAATGTCCTAGTTGTTGGTTTACACGAAACTGCTGGTCTGCCATACTTTCCCCAATCGCTGTGAAAATCTCGCCTCATCATAAAATATTTCTTGTGCTATACATATGAATAAAGCGAAATATAGGACTATTGGCGGGTGAGTGAGGCAGGAAAAATGAGGTATTATATGAAGTAGACAGGGAACCCGTTCCCCGCTTCATCAATGGAGATCGACAGGCAAAGGAAGACAACGCTGATGCAACGAACAATCTTTACCGAGGAACATCGACTATTCCGTGACACCTTTCGGCACTTTGTAGAAAAAGAGATTGTCCCTAACAATCAGCAGTGGGAGCAGGATGGTATGGTCTCCCGCGAGCTGTGGCTAAAGGCTGGCAAGCAGGGCTTTCTGGGCCTGGTCGTGCCAGAAGAGTACGGTGGTTCGGGTATCGACGACTACATCTATAGTGCGATCGTCTCCGAGGAAACGGCGCGTGTTCATGCCGCGAGCGCGGGGGCAGGTATCGGTTTGCATAATGATATCGTCCTTCCGTACTTTCTGGCGTATGCTAATGAAGAGCAGAAGCGGCGCTGGCTCCCCGCCATGTGCGCGGGTGAAGTAATTACCGCAATCGCCATGACGGAGCCTGACACAGGAAGCGATCTTGCCGCCGTGCGGACTACGGCGATACGACAGGGCGGTTCTTACCTCCTCAACGGACAAAAGACGTTTATCACCAACGGCATTCTGAGCGACGTGGTGATTGTGGTCGCGAAAACAGATACAGAGAAGCGACATAAAGGCATCAGTTTGCTGGTGGTAGAGCGTGGTATGACGGGCTTCAAGCGTGGGCGCAAACTTGAGAAAATGGGTCTCAAAGCGCAGGATACCGCAGAGCTACTCTTTGAGGATGTCGAAGTGCCAGTCGCCAACCTGCTTGGTGAAGAGGGGCAAGGTTTCTATTATCTCATGCGCCAACTGGCCCAGGAACGCTTGAATGTCGCGGTCAGCGCGGTTGCCGCGTGCGAGGTCGCGCTAGAGCTAACGCTGACATACTGCAAAGAGCGCAAGGCGTTTGGGCAAGCCATCGGCAGTTTCCAGAATTCGCGCTTCAAACTGGCGGAGATGAAGACCGAGACGCAGATCGCGCGGGTCTTTGTTGATCGTTGTATTGAGGAACTCAATGCCCACACGCTCACCCCCGAAACCGCAGCGATGGCGAAATGGTGGGTTTCAGAGCTACAAAAACGCGTTGTCGATCAGTGCGTCCAGCTGCATGGCGGCTATGGCTACATGCTGGAATACCCTATCGCGCGTGACTATCTTGACGCACGCGTGCAAAGCATCTATGCAGGCACAAACGAGATTATGAAAGAGATTATCGGGCGTTCGATGGGAGTGTAAGTTCTTGCACAATTCATAAGACTGTGCTATAATCGTCTCGCAAAGCGGGGTTGGTTCCTGAACAAGGCTTCTCTGCGCCTTAGATGGAGCAACTGTGAGGTTGAAACCGTTTCAATCCCCACCATCAGACATCTCTCCTATCTACTCATAGTTCCAACGGGATGTACGCACTCGCGTATGTGTTGTCTGGCGACTATGAAGATATGCCGGGTGGTGTCTACGCTATATGTTGCCTCGCACCACCAAATAGAAAGAAAGAAACATGAAGCAGAAGCTTAGAACACACAAAGCAATGGCGAAGCGCGTCAAAGTCACCGCTTCGGGAAAGTTCATGCGTCGTAAAGTCGCATTGAACCACTTGCGTCGCCACAAATCACCAGAGGCAGTCCGCGCAATGGATAAGTTGTTTCAGCTCAAGCCGTGCGACACGCGCCGCATGAAACGCCTACTTCCATATGCATACTAGTACACGGTAAATTTTTTAGAGGAGAACAAGGACAATGCCAAGAGTAAAACGTGGCGTAACATCGCACGCAAAGCACAAGAAAATCTTACAGATGGTCGAAGGCCATCGTGGTACGCGCCGTCACCTGATTAAAAAGGCCCGCGAGTCCGCGATGCACGCCATGACCTATGCCTACCGAGACCGCCGTAACCGCAAACGCGATATGCGCCGCCTGTGGATTATCCGTATCAACGCGGCGGCCCGTATGCATGGTATCAGCTATAGCAGACTTATGAACGCGATTCATACCGCGAACATCGAAGTTGATCGTAAGATACTCGCCGAAATGGCTGTCAACGACGAGGCCGCCTTCACCGCCCTCGTCAAGCTGGCACTGGAAGCTGTCGCCCAATAAGCAGGAACGGAACATACCAGAGGGAGCGCACATCTTTAAGATGTGCGCTTTCTTGTCAGGAAAAGCGAATGCTCATCACAAGTCCCGCCAACCCTCGCATCAGCAAGCTCAAAGACTTGCAGACGGTCAAAGGCCGCAAGAAAAGCGGCCTTTTTTTGCTAGAAGGTTTAAACCTGCTTGAAGCACTCCTTGACGCGCATTTTGTGCCGCATGAAGTTTACTATCATCCTGAACACTTGCGGCGTACTCCCAGAGGAAAAGGATTGTTAGAACGGCTGCTTCACACACCAGAGTTGAATAATGAGCAACGCATCGAGGTGAGCGAGCGAGTCATCGAAGCGATCAGCGACGCCGTTACATCACAAGGTGTGGTTAGTGTGCTGCCACTTGCGGCATTCGCGCCTGAGAAGATACGTGCCGTGCGTGCGCGAAGTGGAGAAACGATACAGCGTCCCGTGCTACTCATCCTCGACGGTATTGCGGACCCTGGCAATATGGGTACAATGCTGCGTACCGCCCTCGCCGCCGATGTGGATAGCGTGTTACTCACACCCAACTGTGTCGATTGCTATAGTCCAAAGGTGATACGCGCGGCGGTTGGCACACATATGTTGTTGCCTATCGAAAGCGATGTAACATGGGTGACGATTGCGGAAAGAGTACGAACACACTGCAATGGAAGCTCACGCGTTCTTCTCGCCGAGTCTGGTAGTGCTACGCTGTACTATGAGCAAGATTTGGTTAGCTCGTTCGCGCTAGTGATTGGTAACGAGGCACACGGCCCTTCGACAGAGGCATATACTATGGCGACAATGCATGTTACTATTCCGTTAGCGAACGCGGTTGAGTCGTTAAATGCGGCAATGGCAACGGGTATCGTATTGTACGAGGCCGTACGGCAAAGAAGCAGGCGCGTAAGCACGACTGACAACACATAAGTCTGAACTAATAGAACAGGACATCATGCTAGTAGGAACACAGGAGTAGCGCAACCGAGAGGGAGGTCGAACTACTCCTGTGTTATGGAAGGTAGGGTGTATGCTTCTTACCAGCGACTGCCAATTTCGTTGCGCGTCTCTTGCGAGACGAAGGCATTGGCAATACCACAACTATCACATGCGGCAGGGGTAGAGCCGCTATAAATCATGCCACATACCTCGCAAGACCAGCTCTGTGTGTATACTTGTCCTGCTTCATAACGTGTTACAACCTGTGCGGCTTCCTGTATCGCGTTTCCCTGTGGTGTTTTGATTACCATGTCGCTCATCACCTTCTGCGCCCATCGGCGGCTACTCGTAAGACATTCTTGCGTATAACTTACCCATAATACGTGAATATCTCATGTGCTTTATCAGCTATAGATGAAGTGTAACAGGGATGGCCATTGGAAGTCTACGAAAAAGGATAGGTGTTATGAATACTATCCATAACTAAAAGCTTATGCCTGCAATGAGAAGCGCGGGTTGTCGGTTCCGACAATCCGCGCTTCTCACACTACTTCTTTTCGTGTTTACCTGTTTCTGTTGCTCCCGTTGGGCGTGAACGGTTCGTTATGCCATTGTTCCTGATCTTTGAAGTCAGCGAAACCGTTGTTGTTGTCGCTGAATTGCTGGGGAGAGTAGAAAGAGAATGAGTCTTCCTCACGTGGGGCCGGAAGCGCGTTCACTGACCGTGTTATTGTTGGAAGTGGTACAGGGACTGCGCCGCCGCTTATACTGCGAAACATACCACTTACTGTTAGTTGATCTTCATTCTTTGCCTCTGGGATATCAACATTCACATTTGGGATGAAGTAACCCTGATTTTCGCGCAACTTGAAGGCTTCCACGGAGGATCGTAACTGCTCGATAAGGCGGGCCAGGCGTTGCATGTTTTGCGAAGCTTCACGCGTACTCGTCCCACTTTGCTGAGTTGACTCAGAAACACCATGCATAATCTGCACAATTGCGCCAGAGGACTGAAGTTGTTGCATCGCCACTCTGTTGATATTCTCGATTTCGCGAGCCTGCTGCTCAACCGCGGTAAAGATTGACTCCAGTGCGGCACCCGCCTCCTGTGTGAGTCGTGTCCCCGATGACGTCTCACGCTCAGTATCTTGCATCGAGATAGCTACCGCGCCAACCTCTTCGCGCACATTGCGAACAATCTTTGTGATCGAGCTTACCTGCTCTTTGGCGCGTTCCGCCAGTCGGCGAATGTCGGCGGCAACCGCGCCAAAGCCTTTACCGTTCTCACCTGCCATCGCTGCTTGAATTGCGGCATCGAGCGCGAGACGGTTGGTCTGATGTGCGATGCTGCTTATTGCTGTAACGATTTCGTCGATTTCGCGCGAACGCTCGCCAAGTTCTTGCACCTTTGATGAGGTCAGAAGCACATTTTCATTGATACGGCCCATGCCCTCGACTGCTTGTTGTACCGCCTCACGCCCGCCCTGTGCATCCTGACGGGCATCGCGTGCCACGTCATACAGCACCTGAGAACGTTCCGCGACCTGACGACTGGAAGAAGACATGCGCTCGATCTCGATAGCGGCCTCTGTGATCTGGTTAATCTGTACATCGCCCGTTTCGACCAACTGCGCCATACGGTCAAGAATCGCTGCCGTCGAGTTGTCAACCTCATTCGCCACCATTTTTACGCGTACAACGAGGCTCCCCAGCTCTTCCACCATATAGTTGAATGAGTCGGCAAGCACACCCAGCGCGTCAGCACTAACCTCGGCCTGTGCTCGTAGATCGCCTTCACCGACGCCACTGACTTCACTCACCAGTTTCTCGACCTGTGACTGCAACACGTCGCGCTGTGATTGCGTCTCTTGAATCAGACGTACAATATTGTCAAGCATGTTGTTCATCGAGTTGGCGACCATGTGAATTTCGTCGCGCCCACCGATTTTTGCACGCGCGTTCGTCTCGCCCTTCGCGATGCGTCGTGTCAATAGCGCGAGTTCGCGTAAGGGGCCAGTAATCGTGATGTTGACGATATAGCCGATTGCGATAACCACCATAATTGTACTCAGGAAGGCAATAACCGTGCCGAGAATAATTGGATTGACCTGCGAAGGCCCAACCTGCGTTATCATCTGGCTAATCTCTTGTGTGCTATTTGTCACTTGACTCCACGCCGTGCCCACAGACGTCATAGCTTTAATCGCCGTGTTATTGGCTGCACTTATTGTCGCACCATCACCACCTCGAACGGCTTTTATCACATTATCGTTTGCATCCCTATATTTCTTCCACAGATTGTTGTCTCCTACCACCAGGTTCAGCGCGTCCTCCTGCTTCTGCGCGGCATTGCTTGTAGGATCGTCGTTCATCAGAATAGTATTGACGTTGCTCATATTGTTCGCCGTTGCTACCTGATAGTTTTGCTGAAACGCTCTCGAATTTTTTTCAAAGTCATCGTTGTTGCGGTTGAAGGCGGCTACAATATCGTTTGTTGGAGTACCCTGACGTGCGAGAGCGATAATCTGATTGCGTAGAGCATCTGTAGCACCTAAAATGGCACCTAAACGATTGCTTTCGGAGACGGCGGCAAGGTTTTTTTGTTGCGCCTGACTTCTCATATTTAATCCACCAACAAAGGTTGTACCTAGAATGGTGATGATGATGCCTGGAATGACTGCCGCCAACACAAATGCGAGGAAGAGACGGCGAAAAATAGGAATATTGCTAATAAAGGTAAGCATGTTTGTCCAAATCCTCCTCAAACTATGCAGAACGGTTGCTCTGTTCTTATGAGTCTGCGGTCTTCAAAATATGCGTGTTCTTCAATACGCACAGATGGCATGTTGGTACTATGACTGAACAGTTAATACGTAGTGTACTCTACTTTTCGCGAAAGTGAAACATACTTACCTGAATATCACCCAAATGTCCTAGCGAGAGACCTATGTGGGCAGGCTTTCTCATGCGGCGACTCTTGCGGTTTTCAAGCGCACTGTTACTATACTAGTAAGAAAGATATTTTGCAAAGTCGAGGTTGCCTTATGCATATTTCTACTCCTCTCGCGGGTGCTGACTGGCCCTTCCAGAAAGTGTTGATCGCCAACCGCGGCGAGATCGCGGTACGCATCATTCGCGCGTGTCGCGAACTTGGCCTGAAAAGCGTTGCGGTCTATAGCGATGTTGACCGCAACGCGCTTCATGTGCGGATGGCGGACGAGGCGTATCATATTGGGCCTTCTGTCGCGTCAAAAAGCTATTTGAACATTCCTGTTTTGCTTGAAGTCGCGCACCGTTGCGGCGCACAGGCGGTTCACCCCGGCTACGGTTTTCTGGCGGAAAACGCGAACTTCGTTACCGCGTGCCAGGAGGCAGGTCTTATCTTTGTGGGGCCATCAGCTGAGGCACAGCGTACTATGGGCGAGAAAACGGCGGCACGACGTACCGCGAAAGCTGCGGGGGTGCCGATTGTTCCCGGCGCGATGACCGATGTCGAAGATGATACCGTAGCGGCAGAGATAGCGGAAGAGCTTGGCTATCCCATCCTGCTCAAGGCGGCGGCGGGTGGCGGTGGCAAAGGTATTCGTTTTGTGCGCGACCCTAAAGACCTGCTTTCCTCGCTACGTACCGCGCGAAGCGAGGCCATGAGCGCGTTTGGCGATGCCCGCGTCTACCTTGAGAAAGCTGTTGCCCCTGCTCGTCATATCGAGGTGCAGTTTATCGCCGACACACACGGTAACATCGTGCATCTTGGGGAACGCGAGTGTAGCATACAGCGTCGTCATCAAAAGCTAATTGAGGAGTCGCCCTCGCCCATTGTCAACGCAGAACTGCGGGAGCGTATGACAAGTGCGACCATCAACCTGATCCGCACTATTCACTACGTTAACGCAGGCACCGCCGAATTTCTGCTAGGGCCTGATGGTAATTTCTACTTCTTGGAAATCAATGCCCGTATTCAGGTGGAGCATCCTGTGACAGAGTGGGTTACAGGCATCGATCTGGTGCAGGAGCAGTTTCGTGTCGCTGCTAACCTGCCGCTCTCTTTCACGCAGGAGCAGATCACGTTACGCGGAACCGCCATCGAGTGCCGCGTCTCGGCAGAAGACCCGCTCAACCGCTTTTTGCCTGCCACAGGAACGGTGCAGGCACTGCAAGAGCCATCAGGCCCCGGTGTGCGCGTTGATAGTAGCCTCTATGCAGGGCTACAGGTTCCCCTTTTCTATGACCCGCTTCTATCGAAGCTGATTGTCTGGGGCAGTACCCGCGCCCAGGCTATTGCTCGCCTGAGTCGCGCCCTCGATGAATACATGATTGTCGGCGTGCGTACCACTATTCCGTTCGCACGCTGGCTCATGGACTCGCCCCGCTATATCGCGGGAGACATGTCCACCGATTTTATCGCGGAAGAATGGGACACGCGTCCGAAAAGTGAGACAATTGAGGCGGAGACGGGCGAGATAACAGCCGAACAGATAGCCGCGATTGCCGCGAGCCTGTTAATGCAAAGCCACACTCACAACGAGCGTCGCCAACCCGTCTCTGATGAACAGGGCGAGGTCAACAAGTGGCGTGACGCCGGAAGAAGAGAGGTTCTGCGAAGAGTGTAGCGTTCCGGGCAAGTGGCGGGAAGTGTAGTATAATAGTGACAGCTGCTTGCCCCCATCATGCTCTTCATACACTCATTACGTCCCACGTTTATCTCTCGGAAACAGGTTCCGGCAATACAAATGTTGGTGGCGTCATACCGTGTTGTTTTGCCTTTGCCGCTCGTAGTTGCTCAACCGCTTCCAATGGAACGTACCGCCCACCAAGCGGAGTTGGATGCATGTTAGGGCCGTGAAAATCCGTGCCGCCTGTTGGAATGAGTGCGTACTGCTTCGCGAGGGCTAATAACGCGTGCTCGTCCTTTTGTGTATATGTCCCATAATAGGTCTCCAGTCCGACCAGCCCGACGGCTTTAAGGTTCGCAAGCCAGGTACGAAGCATGTCTAAACCGGGTGTGGTAAGAGGGTGCGCGATAACGGGAAGGCCACCCGCGCTGGCAATAAGCTTTACCGCGTCCTCTGGCGTCAGTTTGTAGCGTGGTACATGCGCCG
Organism: Ktedonobacterales bacterium; assembly: GCA_038211295.1. Lineage (GTDB taxonomy): Bacteria > Chloroflexota > Ktedonobacteria > Ktedonobacterales > Ktedonobacteraceae > JBBQVS01. The sequence continues at coordinate 41,124 of JBBQVS010000020.1, forward strand.
GCTTACCATTGCCAATATATTTGTCGAACGCCTCATTGATGCTTTGCACATACCCCGCCTCTAAAAGTGCCTGTGCGACATGTGGACGCCCCACCGAACCCTGCGCGATCTCCCGCACGCGTTCCCAGGTGATGTGAACACCCTGCTCGTTCAATCGTTCGACCATGCGCTCGCCACGTTGTACTCGCGCGTCTCTAAGCACCGTGAGAATGCTTTGAAACGCGGGTTGGCGATATTCCAGCAGGTAGCCCAGTACATGAACCTCACCCCCGCCAACGTCGGTATTGATCTCTATGCCAGGGAGAAAATCAATTCCCAACGTTGCGACGGCGGAAGCTGCTTCATCAAGTCCATTGGTTGTATCGTGGTCAGTTACCGCGACAACACGGAGTCCTGCGTTGTGCGCGTGTCGCATCAGTTCCGTTGGCGTGTATATGCCATCGGAGGCCGTTGTATGCATATGGAGGTCAACGTAATTAGGCATAGCGTTACTATTCTCTTTTCTAGCGTGCGTAATCAACGGAGCGTGTTTCTCGTACCACCTGCACTTTGATCTGTCCCGGATAGTCTAGACTCTCCTCGATTTTGTGGGCAATCTCGCTGGCGAGCCGATTGGCGGCAAACTCGTCGATCTCCTCCGGTCTGACAATGATACGCACCTCGCGCCCGGCCTGAATCGCGAACGACTTTTCAACGCCGGAGAACGAGTTAGCGATGTTTTCCAGTGCTTCCAGCCGTTTGATATAGAGGTCAATCGTTTCGCGTCGCGCACCTGGACGCGCCGCCGAAATCGCGTCAGCAGCCTGCACAATCGCGGCCTCAATCGTTTGCGGTTCTGAATCCGTCGCGTGATGCGCGACCATCGCGTGAATAATCTTGGGCGATTTGCCAAAGCGACGCGCGACCTCACCACCAATAATCGCGTGTGGCCCTTCGACCTCTTGATCGATAGCCTTGCCCATGTCATGTAGAAGCGCGGCAGTCTTGCAGACGTTCACATCCGCTCCCAACTCATGGGCGATGGTCGCTGCGAGAATAGAGACCTCTACCGAGTGTGCCAGCACATTCTGCCCGTAACTGGTGCGGAAGTGGAGTCGGCCTAGAATTTTAAGCAACTCCGGTTGTAGCCCCTGCACATTGGCATCCATTGCGGCCCGTTCGCCCTCTTCGCGAATGACCAGTTCAACCTCCTGCCGTGCTTTCGCGACGACATCCTCGATTCGTGCCGGATGAATACGCCCGTCGATAATCAGCTTCGTAAGGGCGATACGTGCCACCTCGCGCCGCACCGGGTCAAAGCCGGAAAGCACCACCGCCTCTGGTGTGTCATCGATAATCAGATCAACGCCCGTCGCGGCTTCGAGCGCACGGATATTGCGTCCCTCACGTCCAATAATGCGCCCCTTCATCTCATCGTTTGGCAACTGCACAACCGAAACGACGGACTCAGAAACCTGATCGGACGCGCAACGCTGAATGGCGAGCGTGATAATCTCACGGGCGCGAGCGTCGGCTTCATCACGTACCTGCTCCTCGATGATGCGCACTCGTCGCGCGGCCTCATTACGTACCTGACTCTCAACACGGCTCAAAAGAAGTTCCTGCGCCTGCTCCGCCGTGAGCTGCGCCAGGTGCTCAAGCTCGGTAAGCTGGTTGCGTTTGATCTGCTCGATCTCTTCACGCGTCTGATCGAGAGCGCGGTCTTTGAGTTGCAGCTTACGCTCACGCTGTTCAAGTCCCTCTATCTTGCGTTCCAGATTCTCTTCTTTTTGCTGAATGCGTCGCTCCTGACGCTGTAACTCGGTGCGTCGCTCCGCGTTTTCGTGCTCGATAGAGGCTCGAAAGCTCGCGCTTTCATCTCTTGCTTCGCGTAGTGCATCACGCTGTTGTGACTGCACTTCCAGAAGCTGCCGTTCACTGGCCTCTTTCTCGATACGAAGCCGTTCCTCAAAGCGTACTTTATTCCGTGTTGACCCGCCATAAAAACCGGCAGAGATTGCTAAAAGTGCTCCCAGTGGTACTGTGAAAATGAGGGCTACGACGATTGCTGTATTCGACACGTCGGCCTACCTCCAATAGTGAAAAACGAATAGGCCCTTATAAAAGGCTCGAAAATGATACAATATATTTATAGATAGCATAATTTGGGGGGATGTGTATACAGAAATACACAGGACATACGTTACCCTTAGTCTACTATATAGGACTGTTGACAATCCGTCAAGCAAGAAGAATGCGTTACCTTTACGGCAACCTCTCACACCGCCCCGTGGCCTGTGAGAAACTGTAACACCAGAAATGTCAGCAGAGGAAGTGCCAGCAGAAGATAACCTTGCTGAAACCATGCGCGGCGTCCGAGACGCGCCAGCAGAATAAAGCCGGGGAAGATGTCCAACACAAGTCTCTGCATTGATGGTAACGGGTCGTATGCGACTCCATGCGCGGCGGGACTTGCCGGAAACATGAGCGCGTAGCAGAGCAAGAGCGCACCCAAGAGCGCAAATGACCACTGGCTTCTTGTGAGGCGTTCAGGCCCGAAGAGGCAACTCACCAGCAAGCCAATAAAGAGGACGAGGGCGGCTAAATCGAGCAACGTGTGTGCCGCTGCGAAGGTGGTATGAGGTTGCAAGAGTAGGGTCTTTATCGCTACAAACGGGCCAACCCAGGGAGCTGAAAAGCCCGCGCTCTGCTGTGCCTGTACATGAAAAAAGGCGAAAGGGTCACGAAAAATACTGTTCAATGCGCTCATATACAGGAAAAGGCCCATCGGAATAAACAACGCGGCGAGCGCGGGACTAGCAGGAGCCACGCGCTTTAATAACTGCTTCTCCTGCCACGCCCGCTGTATGTGTGGCGTCACCTGTCGCGTAAATTCATACACAAACACTACGAACAAGAACACGCCCTCAAAACGGGTTAGCGTCGCCAATGCGCCAAAAAGACCCGCGAGCCACCATGAGCCACGCCGTATTGCGTAGAAGGAAAGCAGGGTAAACAAGAGAAACAGTGAGTCGTTGTAGGCAACAAAAAAGAAAAGCGCGCTTGGAAAAATTGTCAGATACAAGACCGCACGTTTCGCGGTGTCACGATCAAATTCTGTCTCAACCAGTCGATAGAGAACAACTAGCACGCCCAGAAAAGCAGCATTGGAGAGAAAGAAACCGGCAGCCAACGCGCTGTGGCGAAAAAGTGGAGCCAGTGCGCGGATGAGCGTTGAGTAGAGTGGGAAGAAAAGCGTTTGCTGCTCTTTCGTGTAGCCGTTGATAGCGATTGCGATATAGTCTATTGTGTCGCCACGATTCCAGTTCGCGAGCAGGTCATGGTACGCGACGGGCGTAGGCGAAAAATTGGCAGCAGTGAACAACACTCCGCCAAAGTAGGCGAGCAAGAGAAAAAGTAGACGCGTAAAGAGGAAAAGCGGCAAAACTGCGAGTGTTGCCTTCCACCAGGGCCGCAACGTATCACGCCATAATGGTGTCGTGGGCATCACGTTATCAGGTACTTCCAGTGCTGGCTCCTGTGTTTGCATGTGTAAACTCTTGCCTCGTGACATACCTCTAACCCCTACCTAAACGTGAGGGGGATGCACGGCGCACGTCCTCAATAGACATAGCGTCCAGATTATACAAGAAATACAGGAACCTGTCACCTTTTCTACAACCGTTCAATGATCGTCGCGATGCCTTGCCCCACGCCAATGCACATGGTCGCCAGGCCGTAGCGTCCATCGCGGCGTTCTAGCTCGTGGAGAAGTGTTGTCATAATGCGTGCGCCACTGCAACCGAGTGGATGACCGAGGGCGATTGCGCCACCATTGACGTTCAGCTTTGTCGCGTCAATTTCAAGTTCGCGTATGCACTGCACCGTTTGCGAGGCGAAGGCTTCATTGAGTTCGATCAAGTCTATGTCACGGATGCTCAAGCCCGCACGTTGTAGTGCCTTGCGCGTCGCGAAGATCGGGCCAAGCCCCATGTACGCGGGATCGACTCCCGCTACTGCTGACGCCACGATACGGGCGCGAGATCTCAGGCCAAGCCGCTGCGCCTGACTCTGCGCCATCAAAACGAGTGCCGCCGCGCCATCATTGATGCCCGCCGCGTTGCCCGCCGTGACCGTCCCTCCCTCCTTACGAAACGCTGGTTTGAGGGCCGCCAGCTTTTCGAGCGAGGTATCAGCGCGTGGATGCTCGTCCAGTGCCACGATTGTTGTCTCGCTTCCTTTTTTGTGAGAAAGCGTCACGGGGATAATCTCTACCGCGAAACGACCCGATTGCTGGGCCATAACCGCTTTTTGCTGGCTCCCCAGCGCATATGCGTCCTGTTCCGCGCGGCTAATGCCATAGCGTTCTGCGACATTTTCGGCGGTTTCACCCATACTATAAGGATGATGCAAGGCCGACAGTTTTGGATTGACGAATCGCCAGCCGAGTGTGGTATCTTGCAGATGCATGTTGCGACCAAACGGCGTATCGTTTTTGCCCAGCACAAACGGCGCACGCGTCATACTTTCTACGCCACCCGCGACAAATGTATCGCCTGCGCCCGTCTGAATCGCCTGCGCCGCGCTATTGATCGCTTGCAGACCAGAGCCACATAAGCGGTTGACGGTCTGACCCGCGACCTCCACCGGGAGACCCGCCAGCAACAGGGCCATACGTGCGACATTGCGATTATCCTCGCCGGACTGATTCGCGCACCCAAGAAGTACGTCCTCAATACTGGCGGGGTCGATATTTGCGCGTCGCACCGCCTCGCCAATCACCAGCGCGGCAAGGTCGTCGGGCCGCACGTCTTTGAGGCTACCCGCGTAGCGACCAATGGGAGTACGCACCGCCGAAAGAATAACCGCATCATCCATGTCTGTGTTCTACCTTCCTTGAAAGTCTGGCTTGCGCTTCTCGATAAAGGCTCTCATCCCCTCGCGCATATCCTCTGTGGAGAAGAGTAAGAAGAAGTTTTTGCGCTCGATATCCAGTCCTTCCTCTAAAGAGGTCTCGAAGGCCGCCTGCACCGCATCTTTGGCTAGACGTGCCGCGATGGGAGCCTGTTCCGCGACCTTCTGCGCGAGCTTGAGAGCCTCGTTGAGATGCTCACCCTTTGGCACAACGCGGTTGACAAGGTTATGCTCGAACATCTCCTGCGCGGAAATTTGTACGCCCGTGAGAACCATTTCCATTGTGCGGTACTTGCCAAGCGTGCGGGCCAGTCGTTGTGTCCCACCAGCACCGGGAATAACGCCAATCATGATTTCAGGTTGCCCGAAACGCGCGTTTTCCGATGCCACAATCATATCGCAATGCATCGCCAGTTCGCAGCCCCCGCCGAGCGCGAAGCCGCCAACCGCTGCGATGAGCGGCGTGTGAATGCGTCGGATGCGGCTCCACTCATCGAAGCCGCCAATCATCATAGCTATAGGCGACTTGCTCGACATCTCTTTGATGTCGGCACCAGCCGCGAACGCTTTTTCGCCCGCGCCTGTGATGATGATACAGCGAACTTCATTATCGCGATCAAGCTCTTCCAGCGCGTCGGCAAGCTCTTTCACAAGGCCCGTACTGAGGGCATTCAGCTCTTTGGGACGGTTCAACGTGACAACTCCGACACGCGCGTTCCGCTCGACAAGAATGTATTGATACTCTGCCATAAATGGGTAGCTCCTCACTTCGTCGTAGGTACAGCGACAAAATATGTTCTACCAGTATAGCACCGATAGCAGGGTAATTTTCCGTCTCCTACAAATACTGATATGCGGGCAACGTCAGAAACCCGACAAAGATGAAACAGTTCGGGCGTGACCTTACGTTCATCGTCGAGAATGCCCTTGGGATGGTGTACCCACTGCCAGATTTGCGAACGCGCGGTCTCTGTTGTCTTTGCACCCGCCAGCAAGTTGAAGATAGGAACGCACTCATTGCCGCGCAGCCTGCCGCGCAGCCACAACTCCATGCTCAACCGCTTTACCCTGCGCTTTAATTTAGAGCGTCTCTGGGAAGACATGTAATGTATAAAGAGGGAGCGCATATAAATGAGTAGTACAAACGAGGCAATGGTCGCGCGGGCCGACGATTTGCGCGATGGTGAGATGAAGCAGGTCAAGGTTGGGGAAACCGATGTGTTGTTGTCCCGTGTGCGGGGGCAATATTTTGCGACGGGAGCAATGTGTACACATTATGGTGCGCCACTTGTTGAGGGTGCGTTACACGGAAGCCGCGTTATCTGTCCCTGGCATCATGCTTGCTTCGATGTTATAACGGGCGACCTGGAAGAGCCGTGCGCCCTCGACGCGCTTCCCCACTATGAGGTAGCGCAGCGTGGAGATGCCATTTTTGTTACTGTTCCCGCAGAACAAACGGATAGGCGACCAGTCGCACCTATTGCGCGAACCGTACAAGAGCAACGCGTCTTCGTCATTCTTGGCGGTGGCGCGGCGGGCCAGCTTGCGCTCGAAGAGTTGCGTCGGCAAGGCTTCGCTGGTCGCATTCTGCTGATTACGCGTGAGCAACGCTTGCCCTATGATCGCATCAATTTGAGCAAAGATTATCTGGATGGTAACGCGGGCGAAGATGCGCTACCCTTGCGACCAGATGAGTTTTATCGAGAGCAGAATATTGAACTCTTGCGTGAACACGAAGTCAAACAGGTGAATGCGCTGAGTCGCGTTATAACCTTTGCCGATGGTAGTACGCTACACTATGACGCCCTGCTCCTTGCTACGGGTAGCAAGCCGCGTACTCTCTCGGTTCCCGGAAACGACCTCAAGAACGTGTTTACGCTCCGTAGTGTCGAGGATGCCGACAAAATTATTGAGGCGACCTCGACAATCAAAAGAGCGGTTGTGGTTGGCGCAAGCTTCATCGGCATGGAGGCGGCGGCAAGCCTCACAAGGCGTAAGGTCGCTGTAACAGTCGTCGCCCCCGACTCAGTCCCGTTCGCGCCGATTCTTGGCGAGCGCATTGGCAAGGCGTTTCAGAGTATCCACGAGGAAATGGGCGTTACGTTCAAGTTGCCGGGTAAGGTTGCACGTATCGAGGGAGAGGGGAAGGTTGAGGCGGTTATTCTGGAGAGCGGTGAACGAATTGCGACGGACGCGGTTGTGGCCGGTGTTGGCGTCCAACCTGTCCTGGACTACTTGCACGGCATCGAGTTGCAAAAAGACGGCAGCGTCGCGGTAGATGCCACGCTCAAAGTTGTGGATGGCCTCTTCGCGGCTGGTGATATCGCGACGTTTCCCTACAAGCACACAGGTGAAAATATTCGAGTCGAGCACTGGCGCGTTGCGGAACAGCACGGACGACTCGCGGCCCGTTCTATGCTTGGTCAAACCGTCCCCTATGAAGGCGTTCCCTTCTTCTGGACTGCGCACTTTGGGCAATCTTTGCATTATGTTGGACACACAAAAGAGTGGGACGAAATCATTTTCTGGGGCGACCCCGAACACCGCGGTGAGCCGACGGGCGCAGGAATGCCCGGTATGCGTCAATTCACCGCGTTCTATGTCAAGGATGGCAAAGTCGTCGCCGTCGCAGACATGAATCATGATACAGAGAACGCCGCTATTGAAGAGCTGTTGCGTACCGAAAAACTGCCTGCTCCCGATAAGCTTAAAGAACGTATTGACCTTCTACAACTACTGTAGAGTTTAGTGGCGAGAGAGCGTGTAATATATCACGCTCTCCTGACAAAACGTTTACAAATGACGAAATTTATGGTATTGTTCTTTTACAGTAAAAACGTTTCCAAAGAAAATTTGCCCGCGAGTGTTTGCTTATTGAGAGGTTCGCAATACACAGGGCGTATATTCTTCGTGATGTAGTTGAAAGGCACATCCTTTGGTGCAACATGCTGCTTTCTAGTTTGTCGAACCACAAATAGCTATATTTACGAAGGATGTCATGCATCTCTGGGGGAACGCAGAGGGCCGATACGCATGGAAGCGTAAACACGACGTGAACGTGGCAAACACGTTTAATCGCTGTCGAGTATTTGGTTTACAGCAGTCCGAAGGAGGACAATCCATGATTTCTGAGCAACGCGAAGCTCTGACTGACATTATTGGGAAGCTGCGTTCAGGGCGTATGACGCGTCGTGGTTTTATCGAACGCGCTATTGCTGTTGGTTTGAGTAGCACGGCCGCCGTTTCGCTACTTGAAGCGTGTGGTGGTACGGATACAACAGGTGCAACGACGAGCAATGGTAAGGCAACCGTCAACCTGTATCACACCATTCCCACCTCAACGGAAACCTATTGGAAACAGAGCCTACTGACCGTTTTCGCCAAGAAGAACCCTAACATTACACTCGTGCCTTATCAGCTTGGCGTTGAAGACCCAACAATTATACGCTCGAAGATCAAAGCGGGTGGCGGAACCGCGCCCGACATGGCATGGCTTGCCAGCACTGAGACGGGTGCATACGTGCAGGCGAACCTTGTACCGGATGTGGACGGTTGGCTTAACAAACATCCTGACATCAAGAACAACATCTTTCCATCGCTTATCACGCTTTCATCGTTTCAAAACAAGGTGCAGAGCCTGCCCTGGATGACCAATAACACCGCCATGTGGATAAACCTGGATGCCTTCAACCAGGCCAAAGTACCCGTGCCTTCGCAAGACCCGGAGAAGACATGGACCTGGGATGAGTTCGCGGATGCCTGTAAGAAGCTTTCCACAATCAAGGGCATGAAAGGCTTCTTGATGCACAATGGTGGCCCTGGCTGGGACGCGTGGCTGTTTCATGCCTGGCTGGGTGCGAACGGCGGAGAGTTCTTATCTAGCAATGGTGACGCTAGTTTCGCGAACGCTGCGGGTGCGGAGACCATGACCTATCTGCAAAGCCTGGTCAAAAATGGCTACACCACGTATTCCGCGCCAAACAAGGGCTATGACCCAAGTGGCTGGTATACAGGCAAGGCCGCGATTACCGCGAATGGCCCCTGGAACTTCCCCGACCTGGTTAAATTCAAGACCTTTAAGTTCTCGGTTGTGCCATATCCACGCAATAAAAAGCCCGCGACCAATACGGGTGGCAACCAGCTATTCGTTTTCAACCGAAGTCAGCAAAACGTGGATGCTTCGCTCGCCTACGCCGAATATATGCTTTCGGACGACTTCCAGATCGCGTTTAATATTCAATCGGGCAACCTGCCTGTTACACAGACCGCGACGAAGAGTACACAGTATCAAGACCACCTCAAGCAGTACCCCTTCTTAGCGGGTTGGGTCAATGGCGTTCCCTATGGCGTCGCACGCTCTAGCCTGCCACAGGCCAATGATGTGCAGACGGCCTTTGGTCAAACGGCCTGGGACCCCATTATTCTACAGGGAGCTGACGTGAAGCAGAGTCTGGCGAAGGCGGCAGACAAGACAAACGCGCTTAAACCGTAGCAGTGTCGTCATCTGGACGGAGGAGCAACATGCCGTTGTTTCTCCGTCATCTGACGCAGAGGAAACAGTGTTTTTCACCTGACTCTACACTGGGAGGTTCTTATGGCAGTACAAACACAAAAGCAGGTCAACGCGCTGACTCTGGCAAGCAAACCACACAGCAACGCTCTACGCGCACTGCTTCGGCAACTCCAGGCGTTCTCCTTCACCGTTCCCGCGCTTGTGTTGCTCGCTATCTTTCTCATCTACCCAATTGTATACGTAATTTATCTCAGCTTCCAGCGTTGGAACCTGCTGGGCAATCCCGCGTATATTGGGACTAAGAACTACAACACACTCTTTTTACACTCGCCTGATTTCTTCCAATCTGTCGGGAGCACATTGCTCTTTGTGGTATTGGCTGTTCCAACACAGATTATTCTGGGCCTGTATCTTGCGGTGTTGCTCAACGAGAAGTTCGCGGGCCGCACGTTTTTTCGTACAACCTTTTTCATCCCAATGGCGATTTCGTTTGTCGCGGCTGGTATCGTTTTCGAGCGCATCTTCTCGACGGGAAGCAACCTCGGCATCATTCCGCAGGTACTCGCCAATCTCGGCGTGGGCTTTCCCGACTGGGAGCATCGAAGCGGCACATGGGCCATGATTATCATTGTGCTGATGAATACCTGGAAGTCGGCGGGCTACTCGATGATTGTGTATCTGGCGGGCTTGCAGTCAATCAATCCCGATTACTACGAAGCAGCACAGATTGACGGAGCGCGAAACGCGTGGCAACGCTTCCTCTATATCTCTCTCCCGCTTCTGGGGCCGACCACAACCCTGCTCCTGATAACTCACACCATCGGGAGCTTCCGCGCTTTTGTCCCGTTCTTCGTCATGACAAACGGTGGGCCTGCGGGCGCGACCACAACCCTGATCTTCTTCGTGTATAACAACTACGCGAACCGCACAGGCGTGGCATCGGCGGCAACTACTCTTTTTCTTATAGCAGTGTTGGCTATCACCGCCGTGCAGTTTCTCATTACGCGCCGACAAGAAGTCTATTACTAGCGTAAAAGGTGAAGGAGGTGTCTGTGAAACAAGTGGCTGTAGAACAACAACCTGTGCTCGCCAAGAAGTCCCGCGTCGGTCTGGTTGTCAATTATGTCATTTTGAGTGTTCTTGCGGTTCTGTTCTTGTTTCCCTTTTTGTGGATGATCGCGACCTCGCTCAAAACGAATAGCGAGGTGCTGGCAAATCCTACCTCGATCTTTCCCGCGATACCGCAATGGGGTAATTATCCGCAAGTCATGACCGATTTGAATTTCTGGCGGGAACTTTTCAATTCGCTTGTGATGGCTCTCTCCGTTACATTTGGGCAGATTATTCTTGCCGCGCTCGCGGGCTACGCGTTCGCGCGATTGGAGTTCGTGGGGCGTGACCTGCTGTTTGTGCTTGTGCTGGCAACGCTGATTATCCCGTTTGAGGTGCTTTTTGTGCCGCTCTACCTCATGCTGGCGGGCTGGGGTGACTGGCTGAATACATTCAAGGCGTTGATTGTGCCGAGTCTGGCGAATCCGTTCGCGATTTTCCTGTTCCGTCAGTTCTTTATCACGCTCCCAAAAGAACTGGATGAGGCGGCAAAAGTCGATGGTGCGGGCTACTATCGCATCTTCTGGTCATTGATGCTACCACTTTCCGGCCCTGCTGTGGCGACGGTATTTGTGCTGACCTTTCTTGCGGAGTGGAGCGATCTGCTCAAGCCTCTGGTCTTTACCTCGTCCTCAGACATGTATACGCTTCAACAAGGGCTGGCCGTCACGCTCAATCGCGGCGCGAACCTCGCCCCCAATACGGCGACCCTGATGGCTGGTGTGGTGCTGACAAGCCTTGTGCCAGTGCTCATCTTTCTGATCGGGCAAAAATACTTTGTGAAAAGTATCTCCGCAACAGGTCTCAAGGGGTAATGGATGCATATACTTTGTGGCGAGTGGACAATTGTCCAAAAGCCACAAAGTATATTCATAGGCAAAATGATCTTTGGCGCCCCTATA
>JBBQVS010000021.1:0-49898 GCA_038211295.1 Ktedonobacterales bacterium
TAGTATCCAGATGACCATACTATGAAACGAGCGGCTATCTTCCTGTGCAAACTGCTTTAATGCGATATACACATCAGAGGGATAACTGGTATTAATTTTTGTCTCTTTGTCTGTGTTCATATATGTTATTTTAGCACAATACACATACCATGTCAACACTCAATTTGTGCAAACGTCCCTCGCCTATCACGCCCCGACAAGAACGGGCTTGTATCCCCTGCTTAGAAAGACAGGGGCTTTACGCCCCCTTCGATGAATAAATATGGTGTTTGTCTACTCAAGCACAAGCTGATTCGTGTTACATGAAAGTAATGACGAGAGTACCTGAGAAAAGGATAGATATACGATGCAAACACTTCAACTTGGCAAGACCGATATCCATATTACCCCAATTGGCTTTGGGGCGTGGGCAATTGGCGGCGGCAACTGGGATTTCGGATGGGGCAATCAGGAAGATCAAGAGTCGATTGCGGCAATCAAGCACGCGCTCAACATGGGCATCAACTGGATCGATACCGCCGCGATCTATGGGCTTGGTCATTCTGAAGAGATTGTAGCGCAGGCGATCAAGGGACGCGAACGCCCTTATATCTTCACCAAATGTTCGCTCGTGTGGGACGAGAACCGCAAAACAGGCAACAGCCTCAAAGCCGACTCTGTTCAGCGCGAGTGCGAGGCTAGCCTGAAACGTCTAGGAGTTGACTACATCGACCTGTACCAGATTCACTGGCCCAATCCCGATCCAGACATTGAAGAGGGGTGGAGTAAGCTCGCAGACCTCAAAAAGCAGGGCAAGGTTCGCGCTATTGGCGTCTCGAACTTCAATGTCGAGCAGATGAAACGCGCCCAGAAAATTGCCCCTCTTGACTCACTACAACCCCCGTACTCGCTTGTACATCCCGACGTGCAGAACGAGATACTACCATTCTGTGAGCAGGAAAATATTGGCGTCATTGTCTATTCACCAATGATGTCTGGTTTGTTGACTGGCTCTATGACAAAAAAACGTGTCGCGCAAATGCCTGATAATGACTGGCGCAAGAAGAGTCAAGACTTTCAGGGGGAGCGTCTGGAACGTAACCTCAAGCTTGCAGACCTGTTGAACGAGATTGGCTTTCCACACAATGTCTCCGCAGGCGTGGTCGCTATCGCGTGGACGCTGCACAATCCAGCCGTGACGGGCGCGATTGTCGGCGGACGCAGCCAGGCACAGGTAAATGGCATCTTGCCCTCCGCCGAGTTCCGCTTGAGTGCAAGCGAGCTTGCCGATATCGAGAAGTTCCTGCACGATAACCCGTAACAGAACATAGTGAGTATAAAACGCAGGGTAGACCATTGCGCACTACCCTGCGTTCGTCTTTGTTTTTCATCTACCCGCCATTGGCTCGCGGTACTCATCCTATTGGCTCTTGCCTTCCTCTTCATCTATCACGTACACTAATTGGTATGATCCAATCAGGAGGAACGTATGTCATATGATACAGCCAATTATACAGCCGCACAATCACTACTTCCTGTTCATTCACTGGTCAAGCTGGAACGCACAAACGGCACACCGTTATATCAACAGATATGCCAGGGCTTGCGTGAAGCTATTCTTTCGGGCGAGCTAGCGGAGGGAATACGGCTTCCAACGGAGCGTGCGTTCGCGCACACGCTGGGCGTCAACCGCACCACCGTGATGAATGCGTACAATGAGCTTGCCAGCGAAGGGCTAATCGAGCGTCATGTGGGACGGGGAACGGTTGTGCGGCGTAGCTACGTTCCTGAGCCAGGGGAACCGTTTGAGAGCGAAACACCTTCGTGGCTCTTTGGTCTCGCGGAAGGTGAAGACGCTCTACTAGGCCCCCATGCGCGGGTGCTAAGTGAGATTACGTCAATGGGTGAGCGTAAAGAGATTATCTCACTGGCAGCAGGCACGCCCGCACTTGACATGTTACCAGCCACATTGCTCACAACGCTCTTCGCAGAGGGCCTCTTCAACTCACGCCAGAGTGCGCTTGGCTATTGTCCTGTCGAAGGCTTGCAGAGTTTGCGTAGAGGTATCGCGGCACGAATGCGGAAGCGTGGCGTAGCGATTGACCTTCAGCACGTCCTCATCCTGTCCGGCTCGACACAAGGTATCGGCCTCGTCAGTCGCTTCTTGCTTAACCCCGGTGACGAGGTAATCGTAGAGGTCCCAACATATCTGGGAGCGATCTCTACGTTTCGCGCGTTGGGAGCGCGTATCATTGGTGTGCCGATGGACAACGAGGGGATGCGCGTTGACTTGCTTGAATCCATTCTCGCACGCCGTCATCCACGCTTCATCTACACCTTACCCACCTTTCACAATCCAACAGGTATCACCATGTCGCTCGAACGCAGAAAACGTCTGCTCTTGCTTGCAAAACGCTATCAGATACCGATATTGGAAGATGATGCCTATGGCGAAATCTTTTTCGAGGGCAGAGAAACACAACCACTTAAAGCAATGGATAAACATGAACAAGTGCTTTACCTCAGCACATACTCTAAAGTGCTCGCTCCCGGTCTGCGTGTCGCATGGCTTGTGGCCCCGCCGACCATGATTGAACGGCTCTCACTCCATAAGCAGGTATTCGACCTCAATACCAACGCGCTTGGACAATGGGCCGTGTCTGAGCTACTGCAACGCGACCTGATGGATGCACACCTACAGATGTTGCAACACTATTATCAGCGTAAACGTGACTGCATGTTACAGGCTATCGCGACTCACTGGCCCAACGGTGTGCGCGTCAACCATTCAATGGGCGGCTTTCACCTCTGGTGTCGCCTGCCGGGGGACATGCGGGCAAGAACTCTGCTTCGCGAATCTGCCGTCGAGCAGGTCGCGTTTGTGATTGGTGAACCGTTTCATGTCGATGGCGGCGGTCATCAGTATATCCGTCTGAGTTTCGCGTCACCAGAAGAGGCCCATATCGAAGAGGGCATTCGGCGACTTGGCAACGCGATGCGCCGTATCCAGGCTCGCCGCCTTTCACGCGACGAAGATACGCACCTTGAACATATCCCGATGGTGTGATGGACAGACAAAATAGTTGTTTGGGAGGAAGATTGTATGGAACACATTTCAGTTGAGGAAGAGGAGCAGGATTGGGAGATTACCGCCGACGGTCTCTATATGGCAACGCGTGTCCTCTTGCTCCGTCGCGGCTATTGTTGCGCGAACAAATGCCGCAACTGCCCCTATATCAATTGGCGCGATAATTCCGAGTGGCAACCCGCCCCTCACGAGTGCGTACACCAAACGCGTGTCTCTCCCAAAGCCATCGCGGGCGCACAGGCGTTGCTGGCATATCATGTACAGCATATACACGAAGGGTCAGAAACGGAACGTGAGCAGCACAACATAATGGCGAGACATTATAGTTTCTTACTTGAGATGTGGAGTGAGACAGAAAGAATGGGCGACTACTAGAGTCGCCCACAATGCTCTACGAAGATATTAGAACCCAGGCGCCCATACGAACGTCACACCACCACCAGGATAGAACGTAACGTAAGTCATTCTTCCGAAATTGCCGGCCCAGTTAAAGTTTGAGGTTGTCAGGCTACCATCGGCGTTGATGCTTTCAACAATGGCAACGTGTCCATAGCCACCAGCACCCTGTACACCAGGGGCCAGTACAATAATACTATGCAAGTGGGGTCTGCTCGATACAATCCAACCATAGCCCGACGCATTCCACGCCCATGCGCCAGCATTGCCCAGCCAGGGGGGATAGTGACCCGTCAATTGATGATAACGGAAGGCAGCCCAGAAGGTGCATTGGCCCCAGAAAAAATGATTGCCAACACCGTCGGTTACTGGCCCAGTGCCGCCACCACCAGTGGTAACGCCACCACCACCACCCGTATTATAGATCGAGGGAGCAGTTGGCACACCCGCAAATACCTGACCCGCGCCGGGGTCGTATCCGTCCTGCGTAACGGCGGTTGCGGTTGCGGCCTGCTGAGCAAGCAAGACCGTGTTGTTACTCTTATTCGCAAAATATTTTACAATTGGAGAAAGAGGATTGTACCCTTTGCCCTCGGTTCCCGTTGGCACAACCGCGAGCAGACTTCCCACCACAATTATTGCTAGCAACAGCGTAACGGCAACGTGTACAACAATACGCCGTCCCTGCGGTGGACGCATCGTCCCTGAACTCTTTTTGCCTGTCGCACGAATAACGGTTGTTTGTCGCAACGAGGTCGTTGTGCTACGCGTTAGCTGTAACGCACCCGTTTGTGGGTCTGGTAATGTCCGCGTCACCTCTGGCAACATACGCGTCTTCGCTGCTGAAACAGGCAATGGAGTGTTGGACAATTGATGTGTTGTAAGTGGCAGTGCTCCAGAGACGGGCGCAACCGCAGGCGTCGCAGGCTTTGAAGACTGCATACTCGGAGAAGCCTGAGAAATAGTATTTTGTATAGGTGTGGAGTCGGGAAAAGATAATTGGTTTATTGGAGATAGCTCACTCACCATCCCAGGTACGTGCGAAAGCGTCCCGCTTTTCTTCGATGGCTCTTTGAGTCCACTACTCTTCTGCTTATCCATAGACGACATACATGTTTCCTTCGATTTTGTTCTACTACATTACAACACAACCGCCTCGACATACCATACACAGCACTTGCTATGACTTTACTTTGCATCGTCAAATAGGTCAAGCATATACGGCTAAACATAGGACTATAGGACTATCATCACCACATAGTTGCGATTTCTCAACCTATTTCATAAAACGCTGTGTTCTATTCTTTTAGCAGGAATACACACATACTATAGCCCACAAAACGTTTTGTTAAGCTGTTTTAACCGCGCCTCAATCATCCTTCTCGGCCTGTTCTATAAGAGATGTTTGTTTTGAAAGAACAAAAAGAATGCTATAATCATGACCATGAAATACTGCGGTGTTAACACAACTAGAGGAGTATTATGACAAGATATATTTCGCGGCGCATCTTTCCGCTGCTAGCACTTTGTATGCTGTTTACCGCCTGTAGTACATCGGGCGGAACTATTGGCACAAGTAGCAGTACACCTGCGCCAACACGTCCCTCTCTTTCAAACACGCCTACATCTAGTACAACTTTCGCGGACACCTGTCCCGCACCGCTCAATAGTGAGCCAGGATGCTTTACTCCCCACGCGATGCGCGTCGCCTACGGAGTCGAGCCACTCATTCAGAAGGGCTTCACGGGCAAGGGGCAGACCGTTATCGATATCGTGTCTTTTGGTAGCCCCACGCTACAAACAGACGTAGACACGTTCAGCAAGCAGTTTGGGCTACCACACGTCACGGTACAGGTTATCGCCCCCTTGAACGTCAAAGAGTACGACCCGAACGGCGATAAGTCGGGTTGGGTTGGTGAAACCACGCTTGACGTAGAGATGATTCACGCGATGGCACCGGACGCGGCAATTGTGGTACTGGTGAGTCCCGTGGCGGAGACCGAGGGAACCATTGGGCTACCAGAATTTCGCCAGTTGACGCAGTATGCGATAGACCACAAACTCGGCACTATTGTTTCCCAGAGTTGGGGAGCGTCCGAGGCAACATTGCAAGACGCGGCAGGGCAACAGGAGCTACAAAAATGGGACACGCTGTATCAGCAGGCAACAACGCAGCAACACTTTACCTTCTTAGCGGCCTCCGGCGATCACGGCGCAACCGACGCGGTAGACATGGCAGGTAAAAAGTTTGCGACAGTACCAACTTCAAGTTTCGCGAACGATAATCCATGGGTTACAAGCGTGGGTGGCACAACGCTGACACGTACAGGAACGGGAACTGGTATCAGTGAGCGTGTCTGGAGTGGCGATGGTGCGGGCGGCGGCGGTTATAGTAAGTTTTACACGACGCCAGCATACCAGAAAATACTCCCCGCTTCCGTACAGAGCCAGTTAAACAATCGTCGTGGCGTACCCGATGTCTCGGCGGCGGCGGATCCGCGCACAGCACTTGCATACTACGTCGCCGACCAGTGGCAGCTCATCGGCGGTACAAGCGCGAGTACACCGCTCTGGGCGGGCATCATAGCCGATGGCAACCAAATGGCGGGTCATCCGCTCGGCTTCATCAATCCCGGCCTGTATAAGGTCGCGATGTCAAGCAACTATAGTCAGGACTTCAACGACATCACCGTTGGCGACAACTCTTTTGGCAATGTGCAAGGCTATCCCGCCGCCCCCGGTTGGGACGCCTCCTCCGGCCTCGGCTCGCCCAACGCCGAAAAACTGTTGCCCGACCTGATTACTGCATTGAAGTAATACTCTACATCGTGGTGTATACAGGATCGATGAAACACGTTTCACCGATCCTGTATACAGGTAAAACCTACATCAATTTAATGGCTAAACGCTCTTTCTTTTCTTTGTCAATCTCATTCCTTGACTGTCGCCTTCGCGGCCTTTCACGAGTACCTTCTTCCTGCTTGCGGAGTGCTGCCCCGTACACCTACACAATCCCCTTCGCGACGCACAGTTCCGCGTTGAGCAGCGAACCGCCTGCCGCGCCTCGTATAGTGTTGTGGCCCAGCATGACGAACTTGTAGCTAAGAATTGGGCAAGGTCTCAGCCGCCCAAGCGTGACGCTCATGCCGTTGCCTGAGTCCCTGTCGTACAGTGTCTGGGGTCTATCAGACTCTGTGCGATACAGTAGCGCGTGTTTAGGCGCACTTGGCAGGTTGAGGCGTTGCGGCTCTGGCTCGTGGCTATTCCACGCTTCGATAATCGCTTCAGGCGAGGCCGTGCGTTCCAGTTCGATACTCGCGCACTCAAGATGACCTTCGCGCGTGGGAACACGGTTACAGTGTGCGCTCACCACCATTGGCGCGTTAACAAAGCCCTCGCCCTCGCGCCACTCGCCCAGCATCTTGAGCGTCTCACTCTCCATCTTCTCCTCTTCGCCTCCGATGTATGGCACAACATTGTCGAGCATGTCGTAAGCCGACAGGCCGGGGTAGCCGGCACCCGAAATCGCCTGCATTGTCGTGACAAGTACCTTGCTCACGCCGAACGCTTGTTGTAATGGCTTGAGTGCCATCACAAGCGGCGTCGCGGAACAGTTGGCGTTTGTGACGATACACCCCGACCACCCGCGTTGTCTGCGCTGATGCGGAATAACAGCGATATGATCGGCGTTGACCTCCGGTATCAATAATGGTACATCGGGAGCCATGCGGTAATTCTTCGCGTTGCTGAAAACCGCGATCCCCGCACGGGCAAAGGCTTGCTCCGCCTGCTCCGCGACATCGCCGCCGGGCAGAGCGGAAAAAGCGATTCTGACGCCCACAGGCATCGCGTCCGGTTTGCAGGAGACAACAGGCAACGACGCAACAGAGGCAGGCATGTCCCCTCCCGGCAACCGCCAGCGCGTTGACTCGGCATATGGACGGCCTCCATGTTGCTCCGATGCTGCCAACGCAACCAGTTCAAACCACGGATGCCCCTGCAATAGTTCAATGAAACGCTGCCCGACC
This sequence comes from Ktedonobacterales bacterium, assembly GCA_038211295.1. Classification (GTDB taxonomy): domain Bacteria; phylum Chloroflexota; class Ktedonobacteria; order Ktedonobacterales; family Ktedonobacteraceae; genus JBBQVS01. The sequence goes on from JBBQVS010000021.1 coordinate 7,492, forward strand.
ATGCCTGTCGCTCCCAGTACAGCTACAGGAATGCGCTGTTTAGATGTCGCCATGTTGCCTCTCCTCTAGGAAAAATGCTCACCGTGATGCACAAAACTACACTGCTCAAGAACGCACACTCTCGCGGCGTTTCTCCTGTGGAGTGTGTCGCAATAATGGTATCACAGGAGCGATCAGGTCGCGGTGCAGACAACGTAACGCGCTCTGGCTATCCTTGTCCTCTACAATCAGGGTGATGCCAAGTTCGGACGCGCCCTGTGTGATAACGGGGATGTGTTCACGCGCGAGAGCGGTAATAGCACGCGCTGGACTCATCGGGTCAACGGTAAAACCGGAACCAATGCAGGCACACGCGGCAAGGCCCACACGACTTCGTACACGCCAATCACCCGTTTTCATATCGTGCTGAAGTAGCGCGACAACGGACTCGACGGCCCTCTCTTCGACCATAAACGAAAGATGATGGCCCGACGAAGAGCATATTGCAACGGGAGCCGCACCCGCACGGGCGGCAAGCTCGAAGACCTGACCAGCGTTTTCGGGCGCACCGAACAGGTCGGTGCTTTCAACGGTGACAAGAGCTAGATTGCGCCGAATAGTGATGGCGGAAGCACCGCTTTGTCCACTCACAACAGGGCCGACCACCGTTCCCTTGATGTGCGGACGAAAGGTGTTGCGAACACGCACAGGAATGTTACGCACGGCTATAGGAATAAGTGTGCGTGGATGTAGCACCTTCGCGCCAAACCATGAGAGACGTGCCGCCTCCGCATATGAGAGGTGCGTCAGCAAACGAGCGTTCGAGACGAGGCGCGGGTCCGCCGTAAGCACACCGTCAACGTCTGTATAGATCATCACTTCCACACAGTCCAGTGCCGCACCTATCACTGTCGCGGAATAGTCGGAGCCATTGCGGCCAAGTGTGGTTACAAAGCCCGTGATGGTGCGCCCAAGAAAGCCTGCCGCGATTGGCACAACACCACGCGCCACGATGGGATGCAGTAGCGCGTGAGCATTGGCGCGGGTCTCTTCTTGCAGAGGGTCGGCACCAACAACGACGCCAAAAGGCTGTGTGCTATCGGCGCGTGGATGACTGGTGATGATAACTTCCTGTCGCACAGGTTCCGCCGCGACTCCATAGTCGTTTACGGCGGCGGCGACCAGCAGGATTGAGAGCCGTTCACCCCACGAGGCAACGGCGGCAGTACGAAGAAAGGTTTCTTGTCCCGTCTCGACGGCTTCGCGTAGAATAGCAATATCGTGATGCAGCGAGGTCAACGCCTCTTCAAGCTCGTGATGCAGTTGTGGCAGGTGCTCAATGTGGCGCACGATTTTTTCGGCGGCCTCGAAGTGCTTCTGCTGCAATACTACGAATTCGTTCTCGCTCTCCTCGTATGCGCCAACACAGACGTGACCCGCGATGCGGAGCAGCTGATCGGTAATACCCGACATCGCGGACACCACTACAACTGGAAATGCCTCTTCCGCGTTGTGCAGAGCTTTCGTGATAATCTTCGCCACCTGACGAATACGCTCACCACTGCCAACCGATGTTCCCCCAAACTTCAAAACGCTGACTGCTTTATCCATATGCGTCGTCGCATTCCTCTCCTACACCTCGCGGCGTGGGAAAGGAATGCGACGCTCCTTTCTGGTAACTATACCCGTCAGTTCCGATGCGGCACGGTTGGCGTTACGCGTTCGCGGGTTCGCTCGCGCTCGCTACTGCGGCCTTCAATGCTTGATCGAGGTCGTCGATCAGGTCTTCAACTGTTTCCAGACCAACGGAGAGGCGCACGAAGTCAGATGTCACGCCTGTTGCGAACTGCTCGTCCGCCGTCAACTGCGAGTGCGTTGTGCTGGCGGGATGAATAATCAATGACTTGGCATCGCCAACATTCGCAAGGTGCGAAAAGAGTTCAATATGGCGAATAAGCTGCTTGCCTGCTTCCAGACCACCCTTGATGCCAAAGCCCAGAATTGCGCCGAAATGTCCGTGCGTAAAGTATTTCGTGGCAATCTCATGCTGCGGATGGCTCTTGAGGCCCGGATACTGTACCCACGCTACCGATGGGTGTCCTTCGAGGAATTCCGCGACCTTCTGCGCGTTCTGGCTGTGCCGCTCCATACGCAGGGGAAGCGTCTCTAGACCTTGCAGGAAGAGCCACGAGTTGAACGGTGTGATGGCTGCGCCGAGATCGCGCAGCACCTGCACGCGTGCTTTGATGATATACGCGATAGGGCCAACGGCATCGACATAGCGCAGGCCATGATAGGAAGGGTCTGGCTCTGTAAGCGTCTTGAAGCGACCACTTGCCGCCCAATCGAACTTGCCGCCATCGACGATCACGCCACCAATTGAGGTTCCGTGCCCACCAATGAACTTGGTTGCCGAGTGTACCACGATATCCGCACCGTGCTTCAATGGCTGCACAAGATAGGGCGAGGCCAACGTATTGTCAATGATAAGCGGTAGTCCATACTCGTGGGCGACATCCGCGACGGCCTGAATGTCGAGCGTGTCCAGACGGGGATTGCCCAGCGTCTCCGCGTATACAGCACGTGTCTTCTCGTTGACGAGCGCACGGATATTTTCAGGGTTGCGGCTATCCACAAAGTGAACCTTGATACCGAGTTTCGGGAAGGTGTAGTGGAAGAGATTGTACGTGCCACCATAGAGGCTCGCCGATGAAATGATCTCATCGCCCGCCTCGGCAATGTTCAGAATAGCCATTGTTTCCGCAGCCTGACCAGAGGCTGCCGCCAGCGCACCAACGCCGCCTTCAAGCGCGGCAATGCGACGCTCGAATGCGTCCTGTGTGGGGTTCATGATACGGGTATAGATGTTGCCGAACTGCTTTAAGGCAAAGAGGTTTGCTGCATGTTCCGGGCTATCGAAAACATACGAGGTTGTCTGGTAAATTGGAACGGCACGCGCTCCCGTCGCGCTGTCCGCCGTTTCTTGACCGGCATGTAACGAGAGCGTTTCAAAACCGTAGCTGCGATTGCTGTTAAGAGCCATGAGTATGTTTCTCCTTGTTACTTAGAAAATCCTTGACAATGCGTCTGCCATCTGGCCCCATTCCTTCAGAAAGGCGTCGTGACCATGTGGCGAGTCCAGTTCGACATACGTTGAGTTCCCGCCAAGTGTTTGAAACTTCTCAGCGAGCCAGCGAGCGTTTGCCGCCGGAAATAAGAGGTCTGAACGAATGCCCACGAAGAGAGCCTGTGCTTGAATGCGACTCAACGCGGACGCTAGCGAGGAATAGCCTTCACTTACATCATACAAATCCATTGCGCGACTGATGTAGAGATAACTGTTGGCATCGAAGCGACGCGCTAGCGAGTTCCCCTGATGATACAGGTAGCCCTCGACATCGAAGCGTCCCCCAATGTCTGCAGCGTGACTGGGCGATGCAATGTCGAGTCGCCGCGCGGGTTGACGCGCGAAACGTAGCTCCATCGACTCCTCACTTTGATAGGTAATCATCGCGAGCATACGCGCGATTGCCAGACCCGTTGTAGGGCCTTCTCCCGTCGCGTACTCACCCCCCTGCCATTGTGGGTCTGCCATAATCGCCTGTCGTTCGACTTCGCTGAACGCGATGGCCTGCGCGGTAAGAGCTGGTGTCGCCGCGATTACCGCCACCTTGCGTACAAGTTCGGGATAGCGCACTGCCCACTCTAATGCCTGTAACCCACCAATCGAGCCGCCCGCAACCAACGCGAGCTGCCGCACATCTAGATGTTCAAGCAGTCGCCGTTGCGCGTTCACCATATCCCTAATCGTAATAACGGGGAAGCGCATTCCATAGGGTTTCCCCGTTTGTGGGTCAAGCGACGAAGGGCCAGTGCTGCCATAGCAACTGCCGAGAATATTCGAGCAGATCACAAAGTAGCGTGAGGTATCAAAGGGCTTATCAGGCCCGATCAAAGGATTCCACCACGCCACTTTAGGATCGTCCGGTTGCGCGACATCGTGTGCGTGCGCGTTTCCCGTGAGCGCGTGCGTAACCAGAATTGCATTGGTTCCCTCGGCGTTGAGAGTTCCCCACGTCTCGTAGGCAAGCGTCACGGGGGCAAGTTGTCCACCATGTTGAAGTGACAGAGACTCGAAGGTATACGAAGAGACGCTATGAGCCTCGTGAACAGACAGAGCAGGAGTCGGGCGCGTGCTACTGACGTGGACACGACTGCTATTGTGTACTGTCATACTATACTCCTTTCTAGCTGCAAAAAAGGTACAATAAAACCCTCACCCTAGCAGGGGCGAGGGGTAAACGTCTTCGCGGTACCACCCTGTTTTTGTCAACGCCTCACGGCATCAACCTTTGCGGGTACGCCATGTATGGAAACCGTAGCGTACACCTGGCCATAACGTGGCTACACGGCATGGTCTACTTGCCCATAAGGGGTTCAACCTGCAACTCGGAGGTCATATTCAACGCTGGTGTGGGGCCGATATCTCATCGTCATCGGCTCTCTGTACCCATCCGTTTCGTTTACTCGTCCTCGTCACTGTTCTTTCTGCTCGAATTGTAATGTGCGGCTGACAAACTAGAGGCTTTTCTCAATGCAGTATCGTGTGAAGAGGGTGTAAAGCCTACAAAAAAACCCCTATGATTAGGGGTGGCTACATTGCTCATTCCCCTCATCTTGCGGAACAGTATGTTCCACCGGAATTTGCACCCTGTACGCTTCGTTGCATACGGGTTGCAGGGTTTCATCGGGCCGTTACCCTCCACCTCTCTTGATGAGAGCAGTTACTACTGCAAATATTCTGTTGTAAAATAGCCCTCGCATATGTACTTTCAAAGTATACCTAACGAAGGAAATAAAAGTCAAGGGCATTCGGGGGCAATTTTATGGTCAAAGTGTCCATAGCGGGCAAACACATAGGACGACCTTTCTCTTGCCGCGTTGGCACTCGCTGTCAACAGACCCGTGGTGCGGTTCGTGTTAGAACAGAACAAAGAAAAGGAACACGGCGATGCAAACATTTCTTCCCTATTCATCATTCTATGATACCGCGCGGGTACTTGACGATAAACGACTGGGCAAGCAACGGGTGGAAGCCCTACAAATATTGCTCGTTATCGGGCGCGGTGCTTCTACTGGCGGGTGGGTCAATCATCCTGCGGTCAATATGTGGCGCGGGTACGAAGATGCTTTGAAGGTCTATACCAATTGTATGATTGGCGAATGGCGACGCAGAGGCTACCAGAACACGATGCACTACTACGACATACACGGTGTGCTTACGCTTCCCTGGTGGCTTGGTGATGCGCGCATTCATGACTCGCACAAATCCAATCTTTTGCGTAAATATCCCGAATATTATGGGCAACTTGAGTGGCATGTTCCCTCAAACATACCATATTACTGGCCCGTTGAGGGGCGGCCTCATCCCAAAGCTGTAGCCGCAAAATGGTGAAGCATATGGTGCGTTCTCCGTGGTGCTGGCAACATTCTGGGAAGCAGAAACTCTTGCGGTCTTCCTGCGCCTCGACTATAATAGTTCCACACGCAAATATGTTGGAGGAGAGTACACACCATGGCGGAATCAGTTCACGCCTTGCAAGGCTTTAGAGATATATTACCGGACGAGCAACCATACTGGCGGTTTATCGAGGACACAGCGACCTCTGTCGCGCAACTCTATGGCTATCGGTGCATCGAGACACCCTTGCTGGAAGAAACCGCCGTTTTTCGCAAGACAGTGGGCGAGGGAACCGATATCGTTGATAGAGAAATGTACGCCTTCGACGATAAAGCCGATAAAGACGGCAATAGCCTCAACATCACAATACGACCAGAGGGAACGGCGGGCGTGGTGCGGGCGTATCTGGAACATGGCATGTTCAGACTGCAACTACCCGTAAAACTTTATTATACAAACGCACCCATGTTTCGCCACGAGAAGCCACAGGCAGGCCGTTACCGCGAACACCACCAGTTCGGATGCGAGGCACTAGGCGAGAGCGACGCGGTAGTTGATGCCGAGATGATTGGATTGCTTCACCAGATATATACACAGCTTGGCCTGACGCATATTCGCGTCAATATCAATAGTATTGGCGACACTATTTGTCGCCCAGAGTATATCAAAAAACTCAAGGCATACTATGAACCCCTGCTGACAAGTTGCTGTGATGATTGCAAGGTGCGTTTTCACAAGAATCCTCTACGCCTGCTTGATTGCAAGGAGCCACAGGATCAGCCAAAGATAGCTAATGCACCCAAGATCGCCGATAATCTGGATGCGGCATGTCAGGAACACTTTGAGGCGGTCAAACGCTATCTTGACTTCTACGGCGTTCCCTATACGGTCAACCCGTTGCTTGTGCGTGGTCTGGACTACTACACGCGCACCGTTTTTGAGTTCACCAACGAGAACAACAAGACTGCCCTCAACGGTGGTGGACGCTATGACGGTCTCGCCGAAATTCTCGGAGGTGAACAGACGCCAGGTATTGGTTTTGGCATGGGAATGGAACGTACCATTCTCGAACTCAAGCGTCAGAACGTTGTTCCGCCCGCCGAACCTGCGACGCAAGTATTCGTGGCGTATCTCGCCAAGACGCCCGAACTCAAGGACACAACCGTGCAACTTGTCGCAGAACTGCGGCACGCGGGTATCAAGACCGAAATGGGCTATGGTGATCGCAGCTTCAAGGCGCAGATGAAACGCGCCAATTCCTCGAACGCGGAATACGCCATTATCATTGGCGAGAACGAGCTTGCGAATGGCTTTGTGACCATTCGGCGGTCAGGAACAGAATCGGCAGAGGTTAAACGCGGCGAGGTCATCGCGTACCTCAACGGTGAAGAGGGCGAAGACCAGAAGTAATGTGTTGCGCGGACGTGAAACTTCACGTCCACGCACTCTGGGCATCACCCCCACCAGAACGAGACCGCAATAATACAATACAGTCCTATCAGCGCAAGCCCTTCAAGCCATGTTGACTCACCATCATAGATAATGACGGAGGTTAGCAGCGCGGTCAAGCCTAGAGCCGCGACAAGCAGTGGCGGCAACACAAGCGTCAGGTGTGCGCCCCCGATAATAAAGCTCAGGAGTACCAACACCGGAATGAGTCCAAGGGCGATCTGGAGCGAGCTATTGAGTATTACACTGATAGCATAGTCCTGCTGGTTGCGAGCCGCGAGTTGAACGCCGACCACGTTTTCTACCGCGTTCCCCGCCAACGCCACAATCACCAGACCAGTAAACGCCTGTGATATATGCAGTGTGGTAATCGCGGGTGTTAATGCTGTGACGAACCAATCGGAGACAAACGCGGCACCGACGCCCGCGCCTACTAGCACAATACTAGTGAGCAGTAGCGACCATGCACGTTCGGCCTCGGCGGCATCCTTCTGAAGCGTGGGACCACCACTTTTGAGCGAAACAGGGATGCTCACGACAAAGATGAGGAGTAGGATAAGGGCGGCAGCAATGCTCAACCCTTCCTCATGGCCTGCTGCCGGCGTATGTAATCCGTGTACAAGTGTTGGCACTGCAAGGGCGGAGACCGCGAGCAACGTCAATGTTACAATCAGTTTGGGTGCGTCCGTCGCGAAGCGCTGTGTGCCGTGCCGCACACCTCCCACAAAAAAGGCGATGCCAAGCACAAACAGGCTATTGCCCAGAATTGAGCCAATGAGGGCCGCCTGCACAACCGCAACGAGACCAGCACGCAAGGCGAAAATAGCGACAAACAGCTCCGGCAAGTTGCCCAACGCGGACTGTAACACGCCTGTCGCGCCTGAGCCGAGACGTGAGCCAAGTTGCTCGGTTGCCAATCCCACCAGTTCCGCGAGCAATGCAAGCGCGACACCCGACACAGCAAAAGTTAAGACGGCGTTAGCGTGCAGTGCGCTGAGGACACCAGCAAAAATGCTCGCGAGCAGCGAACCGCCAATAAAAACCCACTCTTTGCGGGTGAGATTGAGTAGACGTTTCTTTTTTGTCTCTATAATAGCCACAAACGACTTCCCCCTTGATAATTTCGTTCTATATAAAATTTGCGCCACCATCTGTAGGCGTTTCCCAATTTTCAATAGTATACGATGAAAGTTGGAAAACGCCTATAGATGGTGGCGAGTACCTGTAGAATGAAACGAGAACTACAGAGACGCCTGCCCCGTCAGTGTGGCCTCATCTGGCACTGGTACGTCTTTTTCGGCAAGGTGTACCGAGCCGAGGCGACCAGGCCACCAGTTCCATTTGCCCAGCAATAGAACAAGGCCAGGTACGAGCAGGCCGCGCACAACAAAAGTGTCGAGCAGAATACCAACGGCAACACAGAAACCGAACTGGTACAGCACGTTGATTGGGAGCGTTGTCAATACAGCGAAGGTTCCCGCGAGAATCAAGCCCGCCGATGTGATGACGCCGCCTGTACGCGAGACCGCGAAGGGTACGCCCTGTTCCAAGCCGTGTCTTTGTGCTTCTTCGCGCACACGCGACATCAGGAAGATGGTATAGTCGGCACCTAGCGCAACCAGAAAGATGAATGTATACAGTGGCACGGCATAATTGAAACCATCCTGCCCCTGAATACGCTGGAAAAAGAAACCACACAGGCCAATCGCTGCGTAATAGTTGAGCGTGACCGCGCCCAGCAAGTAGAGCGGCGCAATCAGGCTACGCAAGAGTAGAGCCAGCACGATGCCGACAAGCACCAGCACTGCTGGCACAATCAGCAGCGTATCGTGCTGATTATCGTTCGCGGTATCCGCCAGTAACGCGGTCTGGCCCGAAAGGTATACCTCTCCCTTTGTGGCGTCATTGCTCCCCAACTGGTTAGCGTTCAACGCCTTGCTCAGAGCATCGCGCAGAGGCACAACACGGTCAATAGCAGCAACAGAGTAAGGGTCATCTTTGAGCACAACGGAGAATTTCGCGGTGCTATTGTCAGGCGAAACATTTTGTAGGCTCGCGGCATATGCCCCAATGATCGCGCCAAGTTGCGGATTGGGCGGAGGACAGCGCGGCCCCTGACAGAGTGTGGGTGCCTTGCCAGCGCGAATACCATCACGAACACTCGCGGGTAACGCAGCAATCGCGGTTTGAAGTGTCACCGGGTCAACAGTGGGCGTATTGCCATCGGGTCGGGTTGGCCCCTGCACGGTTGCCACACCTGGCACTTTTTGGAGGGCGGCGTTGATGGCGTCAATCTGAGTGAGGTGCTGGTATACATCTGGCGAACCGCCACGTAACTGTATCAGCACGGTTGTAGGCGCGAGCGTGCCGGAGGGAAAGTGGTTTTGCAACACCTGAAAACCCGCGCCCGAATCAGTTGGCTTTCTGAACGCGGTCAAGAAATTATAACTTGGTTGTGAACCGATGTTGCCAAGCGTGAAGATGCCAAGCAACAATAAGCTCGATACTACAGCCGCGATACGATGTTTCGCAGTCCATGTACCAAGCCGTCCCCAGAAGCCGCGCAGCGATGTAACTTCGCTCTGTGTGATGGCCTGTGGATTGTAACGCGGCACAAAAGGCCAGTACGCGGCACGTCCCAGCAACACCAGTAGGGCGGGTACAAGCGTCAGGCCAGCAAGCAGCATGACCGCGACGGCAAGCGCGAGTGTCGGGCCAAGCGAACTGTAAAGACCAATAAAGGTGAAGATCAAGGTGAGCAGGGCCAGAATGACCGTACCCGCGCTTGAAGTAATCGCCTCACCAACCGCTCGCATCGTCTCACGCATCGCAGCATATTTGTCCTGCGTAACAAACAATTCTTCACGAAAACGCGAGGCCACAAAAATACTGTAGTCCGTCCCTGCACCAAATAGCAGCACGGTCATAATTGACGTTGCTTGCTGGCTGATGCTAAAAAGCCCTGCTTTTCCCGCGAAGCCGAGCAACGCGTTGACAATCTGCAATGCCCAGCCGACGCCCAGCAAGGGCAGGAACGCGAGAATTGGCGAACGGTAAAGCAGAATAAGCAAGACAAGTACTAGCCCGACGGTTCCAAGTAACAGGGGAAGATCAGTGCCTGCAAAAATCAGGCCAGCGTCGACGGAGATACCAGCAGGGCCAGTAACATGCGCTTGCAAGGGCGTATTTTTTGTAGCACTGGCAAGATACTCACGAATGGCCTTCACATTGCTTGTGATGACACCATTGGTGGCGGTATCTTTCAGCGATGCAACCATCGTCAGGGTTGTGTTATCCTTTGACACGAGTTGTTTCGCCGCCTGTGGCACGGTGTAGCTCGATAGAACCGTTGTTACAGCGTCAGGCTTTTGCGCGGAGATAAGCCAGTCGCTCACCTGCTTTGCCTTCGCGAGATCGTCGCTACTCAGACCGGCACGGTTGTAGAAAACTAGAATCGCGGGAACACCCCGACTGCCCGGAAATTTCTGAAGTTGCAGCTTCTGGGCTATTGTCGAGGGGGAGTCGGAAGGAATGCTCCCCGTTCCACTATTATCGTAGACGCTGGCAAGTTTGGGCGCAAGCAGTACCAGCACTACCGCTATAATGAGCCAGACGCCCAGAGTCACGAACTTGCCACGCCTGGAAGAGGCGGCATCCGTGATAGTGTGTAGAATACGTGTAACCATAAAAATACTCTCACTTCTGTACTTATACTATGTTACCAACCAGTCGGTAAGTTTCCACGCTATAAAAGAGAGTAGGAACAGTGTCCAGACGGGTCACTTCTGGTTTAGTCCATTCAACAACACATCCAAAAGCGCGTTGATATAGGTATCCTGACTATCCTGTCCCACCTCGTCACGCATAGGATTATCAGCGTGAGGCAGCAGAATACACATGTTCAAGAAAAGATGCGTTGACAGAGTGACATCGTGTGTACGTAGTTCCCCCTGCTGAATACCCCCTTTGAAGATACCCTGAATGATGTCGAACATATCGGTATGCCAGCGCATGTTGACGATGCGCTGTTGCTCTGGCTCAAGTATAGCGTAGTCCTCGCGGTGAAAGCGCATGACATCGAATGTTGGTTCACGCGTCAACCGTTGCATTGTCAGGTACAGCTTCACGCGGGTTGAGAGACCATCATCGCTGACACTCGCCTCGAACATCTCGCGCATATGGGCAAGAATCTGTAACAGTATCTCGAAGAACAACTCACGTTTGTTCTTGAAATGATGGAAAAGGGCAGCCTTGCTGATATCCAGATGGTCCGCGATGACTTGCAGACTGATCTTTTCATAGCCGCCCGCGTAATACAACTTTTCTGCCTCTTTGAGAATAAGTTGCCGCGTATCCGTTATGCGTCCGTCCCGATGTGGCTCTGTCACACTTTCTCTATCTCTCTAACTTCTTTGTTACCTACCGATAGGTAAGATATATCATAGAAAGAAGTTCCATGTCAAGTGTTCCTGCCTATGTCTCTGGGAACACTATCGTTGTTGCAGCCGTGGTAAGTAGCACGTACCTACCCAAAAGCTCCAAATAAACGCGTAACCGCTTGCATTCAAGCCATTGTTTTGGTATAGTAGTAGCACAGACTTTCTAGTATTATCAAGCGTTTTGCAAAAATTACCTATCATTCTCGGAGGAGAGCTTATGGATACTTCTCTTCATCGCGCCAATCTCACTGCGGAAGAGGTCAACACATCCCTTGCGGCTCATGGTCAAGAGCCTACTGAGGAGGAGCATCATATACATCTGCCCAATCCAAGCTTATGGCCTCTTGTTTTAAGTGGCGCAATCCTGATTACGGTGACGGGCTTGCTGTTTTTCCCTGAGAACCCCTGGCTTACTGTTGTTGGTGCGCCACTCGTGCTAATTGGCATTCTCGGTTGGGCATTGGAGGACCCGATGGGCGGCGTCGGCGATGCACAGTCCAGCTCTTCACTCCGTTACACAACAATGAAGCCAGAGGCCGTACTCGACATGGCCCGTGGCGTCGTAGAGAACGTTGTTACCATCAGCAGCACAGCTTATAGCACACACCCGGTGCGCGTCGAGATCGACGATATCAGGGGTGAGGGGATAGTGCTGGCACTCTATGGTAAAGTGGAGCTAGAGGCACAGCGCGACGCGGTAGAGGCAGCGATGTGGGAACTCCCAAAGGTGACGAACGTTCTCAACTTTATTGTCGCGGAAGATTCAATTCTGCGTGCCGCCAATACGCGCCTCGATGATTTACGCGCGAAGGGTAAGCTCAACGGCTCAGATAATATCTCTCTGCTGGTCGAGAATTATATTCTCCATCTTTACGGCGACGTGCCGAGCAGCGATATGAAGTTTATGCTTGAGCGTGAGCTGATTGGCATTACCGGCGTCAAAGTGGTAGTCAACCACATCGGCCTCAACGAGGACATCCCCGGCAACCTCGGCAGGACACGCAATAAGATTTAGTTTACATAGAGACAAGCAAACGCGGGCAATCATGATTGCCCGCGTTTGCTTGTCTCTATAGTTATTACCGCTTACGTAAGAACGCGGGGATGTCAATTACATCGCCCGAGGGTGCGTTGCGCCCCCCACGCGGCGCATCATTGCCGCGATCAAGGCGACGCACTGGACGCTGTTGTTGCGTTGGTGGTCGCTGCGCGGGTTGTGCCTCTGGCTCTGGCACTGGTAGCCGATCATGCATTGGCTCACCCGTTGTGTCAGCATCGAACGAGGCATCATCCAATTCAAAATCATCATTGTCTATGTCTTGCAGGTCATCCGAGGCCAACGGCATCGGCATAGCGTCACGCATTGGCATTGGTGACATAGCAGCGCGTTGACGACCAGTGTCCCCTGGTAGAGCGGATGGCGGTGTTACGGCGCGTTGACGACCTGTATCCCCCGACATCGGAGGCAGAGAACGCACAACTTGCTGGCGGCCAGCAGTATCGGGCGAGACCTGCGCGGGATAGTGCGGTTGCTGCGCCCGTTGCTGTTGCGCTTGCCGCTCAGGTGACAATGGCCCCGTTGGATGATTCACGATATTAACAGGCGGCGTAATTGGCAACGCCCCATACCCCTGCGACTGCTGCGAACGCTGAGTACCATTGTTACCATTGTTGTTCGTCGGTGCCTGTGACGCTTGATAGATTTTGCTGCGGTCATATTCGGGACGCGACTGCGTGTACTGCGGTGTCGCGATCTGTGGTCGCGCGTTACCCGTTACACTATCAAAGCCCGTGGCGATTACCGTGATCTTGACCTTGCCATCGAAGTTCGGGTCCTGTACCGCGCCGAAAATGATATTCGCCTCTGGATGCGCCGCGTGATAGATCACGTCCGCGGCCTCGTTGACCTCAAACAAGGTCAGGTCCATACCGCCCGTGATGTTGAACAGCACGCCACGCGCCCCACTGATATCGATATCCAGCAAAGGGCTAGCGATGGCGATTTGCGCGGCATCGCTAGCACGGTTGTCACCGCTGGCCTCACCAATAGCCATCAACGCGGAGCCGGCAGCCGACATAATTGTCTTCACGTCAGCGAAGTCTAGATTGATTAGGCCAGGGACGGTAATCAGGTCACTGATACCCTGAATGCCTTGTCGTAGTACATCGTCAGCAAGTCGGAACGCCTCAGAGAGGGGAGTACGCTTGTCCGCGACTTGCAGCAAGCGGTCATTCGGCACCGTGATAAGAGTATCGACGTGCTGCTTCAGGTTCGCGATACCCTCTTCCGCCGAAAGCAGTCGCTTCTTGCCTTCAAAGGCGAAAGGCTTGGTGACGACGCCAACGGTGAGCGCACCGAGTTCACGCGCGATCTGGGCGACAATTGGACTCGCGCCTGTGCCGGTGCCGCCGCCCATACCGGCGGTGATGAACACCATATCGGAGCCTTTGAGAGCTTCGTAGATTTCTTCCGCGTTCTCCTCCGCCGCTTTGCCGCCAACACTGGGGTTGCCACCGGCACCGAGGCCACGCGTGAGTTTGTCGCCGATGCGAATGTGCCGTGGTGCCTCGTTCAACAGTAAGGCTTGAGCATCGGTATTGATGGCGATGAACTCGATACCTGTCATATTAGCCTGAATCATGCGGTTTACCGCGTTGCTGCCGCCGCCGCCAACGCCGATCACGCGGATCTGGGCGAAGCCCTCCAGTTGATGATTTCCCATTGGTAACATATGTGTGGCCCCTTTCGGACGCGTCTATCGCGTCCCTATGGTGAGACATGTTTACGGAAGAAACGCTCGCAGCCAACGGCCCAGGCGAGACATCATATCATTTGTTGAACCTTCCTCTTCTGGCTCCTCCTCGTCTATATAGAGCGAGGTGTGGCGCAGTCCCCACAAGAGCAGGCCAACGGCGGTGGCGTATGCCGGTCTACTGATCGAGTCTGCCAGGCCGAGCAACCCTAATGGAGAGCCGACACGAGCGGGCAGATCGAGCGTCTGGCCTGCTAATTCAAGAATGCCCGGCAGTTCAGCCGTGCCACCTGTAATTACCAGACCAGCCGGAAGGAGACCATCATAGCCAGATTTTTTCAATTCCTCATGTACCATCATGAAGAGTTCCTCGACACGCGCCTGAATGATTTCAGCCAGGAGCTTGCGTGGCACCAAGTCATTGCAATCAGTCATGAATTGCGCGAGGTCGATCATATCGTCATCGGCAATTGTCGCCGGGTCGCAATGCCCGTAGGTGATCTTCAATTCTTCCGCGACGGCGAACGGTAAGCGTAACCCGATGGCGATGTCGCTGGTAATGAGATTGCCCCCGATGGGAAGAACAACGGTATGCCAGATAGCACCATCGGAGAAAATGGCGACATCGGTAGTCCCCCCGCCGATATCGATGAGGGCGACACCCAGGTCGGTTTCGCCATCCTCCAGCACGGCTTCGCTGGATGCAAGCGGCTCCAACACCAAGTCTTCAATCTCCACCTGCGCCTTGTGGACACAGGTAATTAAGTTGCGAATGGAGGAGACCGACCCCGTGATGATGTGCGTCTCCACTTCAAGGCGGAAACCCGACATACCAATAGGGTTCTTGATGCCCTCTTGTCCATCGACCACATAACCGCGTGGAATCACATGGATAACCTCACGGTTCGCGGTCAACGGAATGGCACGCGCAACTTCAATAGCTCGACTGATGTCGTTTTGAATAATGTCGCGGTGGCTTGGCGAGATCGCGACAAAGCCCTTACTATTCTCCGACTCAATGTGGCTTCCCGCGATACCAACATAGGCGGTGGCAAGCTTTTTCCCCGATAGCCGTTCGGCACGGTCTAACGCAGCAGCGATGGAAGTGACGGTCTCTTCAATGTTCACCACCACGCCTCGGCGCAAACCCTGTGAAGGACAGGTGCCGACACCAACAATGTTCAGTTTCCCGTCGCGGTCTAACTCGCCAACCAGGACACAGATTTTTGTTGTTCCAACGTCGATTCCGACAATCACCCTCTCTTGCACCTTGACGCTCCTTTGGGCGGTTCAATTGTGAGACGCACTACAATGGTCGTGCGAGACCTTTTCTCGCACCGCAACACCGTTCGTTGACGGTTTCAGTCCGTACTTGTTTAACTCTTGAGTGTATATACTGGATGCAAACCGTAGCGTAGGTCAATAGTAGCAAGCGTGAGCTGCTGCTGCTGTGCCAGCGTGACGATCTGCTGAAGCTCGGTAAGTCTGTTGTCAAGTGGGTTTGTGTCGTGTACGCTCCCCAGATAGGCGAGCCAGCCACTAGGACTCTCGACAACATATGACCCACCTGATAGTGTAGCATCATAGCGCAACTTGAATGTCGCGATACCTGCAACATGTGGCAGATGGTTGAATACGGTGACAGCGAAGTCAATCTCAGCCTGATTCAGCCTCATACCGGGCGTCAGGCTTTGACGTTTGCTACCGCTCCTTGTATCTACCACAGTCATTAAACGATCTGCTCCTACAGTATCACTCGCTAGCGCGATTACCACCCCCTGATTGTCAACACTATACGTTCCGTGTAGCGTTTGCCAGAGCAACACGGGTACACGCTCAATAACGGTAACGGTCAGGCGGTTAGGCCAGTCTTTGTTCAAGCTTGACGAGGCGACCACAGGATACGCATCGACACGCGAGGTTAAACCTTTGACGTTGACCAGAAAGATATTCTGCCCCTGCATCCCCATACGTTGAATCGTCTGGATTATAGCAGTGTTGTGCGTCCCGACAACGCTGACCTGCTCGATACGAAAGGCACTACTGGTAAAAGCAAAGTTTATCGCCAGAACCACAACCACGGCGACGGCGAAGAGGCTTAGAATACGCCATAAAAAGCCCTTGCGGAACTCGCGGCGTCCACTGCGCGTCGGAATGGGCGATAGCTCCGCCTGTTGCGAACGCTCAATAGCCTTCATGCGTCCACTGGAAGCCCTTACACCCGTTTGGGCATAAGTACGCGCCGCAACAGGGCGTATCTCGCCAACATAGCTCTTCTGGGAAAGTGAGCGCGAACGCCGCAACTGCTCCTGACGTTCTGCAAAGGTATTCCACGCCATCGAAGGATCGGCCTCCGGTGTAGTCACAACGCGCTGTAATTTCGCAGGTTCCAGGGTTGGCTCCTGTGATGCTTTATGTACGCGTGCATTGCCCCCATGCTGACGCTTCGTAGCAAGCGACGACCCATAAGAATGGTTCGCCCTCTGCTCCCGTAATGGTTTCTTCTCTGTCATATCGTCACCTTCTTCCATTCGCCACGCAATTCAACCTCTAGTTCCATGTCCACACCAAACTGTTCGCGCACACGAGTGTAAGCCGCCTGAATTAGTGCCGCGATATCTGCTGCACTCGCGCCTCCTACGTTGACAATAAAGTTGGCGTGACGCTCGGAAATCTGCGCCCTACCGTAGGTCAACCCCCGCATCCCCACAGCCTCAATCAGACGACCTGCATGGTCTCCCTCTGGATTTTTGAAGACGGAACCCGCGCTCTGTTGCGGCGGTTGCGTCCTCTTGCGATGTTGTTTATACTCGTCAATGGTCGCACGGAGCGTTCGCGTGTCCACTCGATGCAGACGTACCCCCAGTTGCACAATGATTTCAGCAGGCTCGATTACGCGCCGTGGTGCTGCGAGCGGATAGCCATGCTCATCAAACTGCACGCGCCGCTCGGCCCGAAAACGACTGTGACGGTAACTCAGCCCGATCTCGTCGTGTTCATAGCGCGATACTTCTGGTGCCACCGTCTGCTCCTCCGCGTTGCTCGCGTCCAGCACCTCGACCCATTCCAGTACCTCACCCAGATCACTACCATGCGCCCCCGCGTTGCTAATCACCCCACCGCCAAGTGTTCCCGGTATGCCCGGCCCAAATTCCAGACCACCCCAACCAAGCGCAGCTAACTCGTTCAAGAGGCGGGGCCAACTCACGCCCGCGCCTGCTACTAGTAAAGCACTATCGTTGCCTTGTTCTTCAACTGTATAGCTATTCAGGGCTATCCGCGCGACCACACCACGTACACCAGCATCGGCATACAAGACATTTGTCCCATTGCCCGTGACGAGCAAGGGCCACCGTCGCTCAGCACAAAGTGTTACAACACTCAGCAGGTCTTCGCGTGTCGTGAGCGAGACCCATATGTCCGCAGGCCCACCCACACCAAAGGTACAATGGCGTGCGAGTGGCTCGTTACGGCGAACTCGCTCGCCCAGACGGGCGCGAAGTTCGGTGTATGCTGTCTCAATCTCAAACGTCATGATTTTCCCTCTAGGTTCGCGTAACTTGCTCTGTACTGTTCTTCAATAATCGCTCAGTAACAGTGTAGATATCGCCCGCGCCCATTATCAACACACTATCGCCTGAACGCAACACCTCTTGCACCTTTTCTGCTGTTTCTTCGACACTTCCACCGTATACAACTGCTGAACCAGTTTTGAAATGCTCGGTCTCCATCATTGCGTTTACAAGGTCTCGCGCATGAATCATGCCTGTATCCCGCTCCCGTGCGGGAAAGATATCCGCTATAATCGCGATGTCTGCCGCGTCGAATGCGTGTAAAAACTGCTTGAAAAAGGTCTTTGTGCGACTGTACATATGCGGTTGATAGACCGCGACAATTCGCCGATTGGGATAGCGTTGGCGCGTCGCCTCCAGTGTCGCGGCAATGGCGGTTGGGTGATGCGCGTAATCGTCAATCAACATCACATCGAGCACGTGCCCATTGACCTGTAGTGGCCCCTGCTGACGTATTTCAAAACGTCGTCGAATGCCGCCAAAGCCCTCAACTGTCTCGACCAGCTTTGTCACATCAACCCCTACCATATGCGCCGCCACTAGTGCCGCCAGCGCGTTCTCAACGTTGTGCGCCCCTGGTAGTTGCAGGTGAAGCGGGTGAGCGAATAGTTCGACCCCATTGCTCCTGACCCTGAAACTGGTCTCGCCATCTAGCCGCACATCAAAAGCCTCGAACATCGCTCCTGTTGGCGTTGTAATCGGTGTCGCTGTGTAACCAGTAGAGACCACATCAGGCACAAGATCGCTTGTCGGAAGCATGTGTGTTTCACACAAACCTTCAACCGAATAGGTCACAATTCGACCTGTCCAATCATGTAGACGTGCTAACAGGTTTTGACAACCAGAACTATCTCGATTGACAATCAACGTTGGTGGCACAGGCCACTCGGTCTGTGTATCCATGCCGCGAATGAAGTGTTCAAAGGCGGCGAGAAACGCCTCGTAGTCGGCGAAAAACTCTGGATGCTCGAACTCTAACGCCTTCACAACCACCACGCGTGGGTGATAGTGCCAGAAGTTATGGTTGAACTCGTCGGCCTCGTTCACCCCGTACTCGCTCTTACCGATGCGGTAGTTCGCGCCAAAGCGTGGCACAACTGCCCCAATCTCACACGTTGGGTCAAAGCCTGCATCCGTTAAGAGCAGTGATAACAGGGCCGTTGTCGTTCCTTTACCATGCACACCGCAGACCGAGAGCAAGAGCTTGTTCTTGAACAATTCGCCCAGTAACTCCTGCCATGTGAAGACACGCACACCAGAAGCGTGCGCGGCTAGCAACTCTGGATTGTTCGCGTTCAGTGCAGTCACCGCCGGACTGATTACCAGCGCGTCCACCTCGTGTAGATGCTCGCCGCTATGCCCATGCTGAATGGGAATACCAATCTCTGCCAGTGCTCGTGTCGTCGCGGATACATTCTGGTCACAACCTGTCACGACCTCACCCGCGTGCATCGCCATTTGCGCTACAGCCGAAATACCCTGTCCGCCAATACCCATGAAATGTAAACGTAGATGGCTCAAATACTTATTACCTCATGTGCAGTAGGGGTTTTCGCTACAGGTTTCTTCGTAAGAGAGACAATAGTTTCCACGATATCTTGCGTCGCGTTCGGCCTGGCAAGCTCCAGCGCAGCATCCGCCATCGTTTGTAAGCAAGCAGGCGTCGATAGTATAAATTGTATACGTTCGACCATTATTTCAGGTTTCAACAAATTGTTTAACAGTACCTCTGCGGCCTGTTCGCGCTCGAACATAGCCGCATTTGCCTCCTGTGGAGACGCGCCAATCGCGGGTGGGAGCGGAACCAGAAGACCGGGTTTGCCCAATACCGCGAGTTCGCTTAACACCGACGCGCCCGAACGACAGAGTACAATGGTGGCGGCTTGCAGTGCCAACGGCATCTCTGCGTCCATGTATGGCTCCAAGCGATAGCGTTGACGTAACTCACCATCCACAGATGCTAATGTCTGAGTCGAAAGTGCGCGTGTCTCGTCAAAAAGATTGCTGCCACTGATCTGTAGTACCTGGCAGTGTTGCAGGAGTTCTGGTAGCGCGTGACAAACCACCTGGTTGAGATGCCGCGCCCCCTGACTGCCACCCGTTACAAGTACAAGCGGCACCTCTGGGAGAAGTCCCAGTTGTGCGCGTGCCTGTTGTGGCGAGATGGCCCGAACATCCAGAATGGCCTGCCGTATCGGGTTGCCAAGTTGCACAGTCTTGTCCGCTGGAAAGTAGCGCAATGAGTCCGCGAACGCCACCGAGATACGTGTGGCGAGCGGCGCGAGTAGTCTATTCGATAAATTTGGCGGTACGTCTTGCTGGTGCATCACAAGCGGTACGTTGTTGAGACGGGCCGCCAGTCCTGCGGGAACCGCGACATAGCCACCACTGGTAAAGACGACATCGGGTCGAAAGTCGCGCACAATGCCAACAGCTTGCGCCATGCCAATAGGAATGCGTGCGACGCCTGTTACAGTACGCCATGAGAGATACCGCTGAAGTTTGCCAGCCTTGATTGTTTTGAAACGCAGACCAGCCGCAGGAACGAGACGTGTCTCTAAACCATCGTCGCTACCAAGATAGAGAATGTCTGCGTCATAGTTTTGTTGTAGGTGCATCGCCACCGCGAGGGCAGGATAGACATGCCCTCCGGTGCCGCCGCCAGAGATAAGAACGCGCATAATAATCCTATAATGGCACGCATTATTGTGCCTGCTGTGTATTTTGTTTTTTAATCGTCATAGTGACCGTGTGCTTCAACGCAGAAGTTTCTGGCTCCTGTGTATAGCGTGAGATATTCAGCAGCACCCCAACCGCAGCCATCGCGATAATAAACGAAGAACCGCCATAACTGATAAACGGTAGGGGAACACCCGTATAAGGAATAGAACCTGTTGTTGACCCAATATTAATCATTGCCTGTAGCACTAACCACGTTGTAATGCCCGTCGCGAGCAGAGAACCATACATATCCTGTGTGCGTCGCGCCAGACGGAAACCACGAAACGCAAGAAACAGAAACAGAATTACGATTACCGCGCAGCCGATAAAGCCCAGCTCTTCACCAACAATAGCGAAGATCGAGTCAATCTGCGGCAATGGCAGATAGCCCGTCTTTTGACGACTCTCGCCCAATCCCACACCAAGCCAGCCACCCGACCCAAGAGCTAGAAGTGATTGATAGAGTTGCAGGTTGATACCCGTGGTGTACTTGAACGGATTCATAAATCCGGTTATACGCAGCGAACGGTAGCCTTTGAACGCCTGCGTCGCGAAGATAAGTACGCCACAGCCCATAGCTAACAAAAATTGGACAAGATTGGCACCAGCCGAGAAAAACATAACAGTTGTCAGGCCAGCAATAATAATCGCTGTCCCCATATCGTTTTCGAGCAGAACCAGCCCAAGAATCACACCAACCAGAATAACAAAAGGGGCAAGACCATATAAGAATGTGCTGACTTGACTACCCTTGCGTGCAAGCCAGTCAGCGATATAGAGCGCGAGCACCAGCTTGATAAGCTCGCTTGGTTGGAACGAAAAGAATGTGCCAAAGCCAATCCAGCGCGATGCACCATAAGCACTCGTGCCAAATTTCAGCACATATACCAACATTGGAAAGGTAATTATCATACCAATTAGTGAAACACGCCGCCAGAAGCGATAGTCGATCCGCATGGTCACGAATAACACAACCACGCCCAGTAAGGCCCAGATGAGTTGACGCTGGAAAAAGTACGAGGCGTTGTCATTGTAGCGTGCGCCAATAAACGCGCTTGCGCTGTATACCATCACCAGCCCGATACAGACCAACGCGAGCACAATGATGAGCAGCCATGAGTCCATCTTTCCTGCTACGCGCGGTAGACGCATTTCTAGCTCGGCGAGTTTCTTCTGCTCGTGTGCGCTAATCCCCTTCGCGGCTTTGGGTACGCCAGTACCTTTCTCCGGTGCCTCTGGCAGGCCGTCAGCCACCACAGCCATGCGTTCGCGCCAGCTACCCGCGCCAGTCGGCTCTTTGATTGTACCAACCTTCGAGAACTTGTATGCCTGCCTGGGAAGTTTTTTGCCCGCCAGCCCCGCAGGTCGCACCAGCGTGTCCTCAGCCGCGAAACTCACGCGGTTGGCATTACGGGGGGTACGTGCAGCACTCTTCGCATTTGACGCTTGCTCTTCCTGGCGTTTGGCTCGTCCCTGCTGCGCGGAAGCCAGCGCGGGCGA
Source organism: Ktedonobacterales bacterium (assembly GCA_038211295.1). Lineage (GTDB taxonomy): Bacteria > Chloroflexota > Ktedonobacteria > Ktedonobacterales > Ktedonobacteraceae > JBBQVS01. The sequence goes on from JBBQVS010000021.1 coordinate 29,366, forward strand.
GCGCAATACAGGAGGCGACTGGTCAGTGCGTTTCGCCCCTCTGATCTGCTTCTCGTCTGCTGCCTTCGCGCTATTTTTTGGCTTATCACGTAGCATACGTTGATTCCTATTTCTTATAATCGCCATATCGTAAGAATGGTTTTAGAACTTTCGTCCTAAAAAGACTTGACATAGAACATTTTTTCTAGTATAGTTTCAGCATAGAGAACTTGGCTATCGTTCGCGGTGTTGCACAGGTTGCTCTTGCATAAGTTGCAACATCTGCTCCACATCCTGATCGTTCATTGGCAGGTGAACTTTTTGCAAGTCAACTACCTCGACGCCAGCATCGCGCACCAGTGAATTCCACGGATCGCTTGCAAGTGCCGGTACAGATGTAGAGCTATGTCTACCTTCCTCTGACGCCACTTCGCTTTGTTGACCCAGCAACTCCAGCCATGCGCGACTCAATTCCATATGGGCTATTTGTGTATCTTTATCTTCATACATAAGAAACCTTCTTCATATTCGCTAGCAGACTCATGCTCCTGTGGGCATATCAGACGGAACGTTATAGTGCCACATGAGCTGTTCCGCGATAGATTTCCATAACGGTGCCGCCGCAGTGCCGCCAAAGATTGCGGTGCCACCCGCGATTGTCGAAGACGGACGATCTATCTTGACGAGAATAACATACTGTGGATTCGACGCGGGCAAGAAACCTGCCATCGATGCCTCGGTCTGGTCAGCGTCCTGACCTTGTGTTGTCGATGTACCCGTTTTTACCGCAACGCTATACCCTGGAAACGTCGCTTGCTTGTTGAAGTTCGCCGCACTCACCAGCATGTCACTAAGCTTTTTCGCGGTCTCCAGGCTAATCACACGGTGCCGTACCTGTGCATGAGTCGTCGTGACATGCCCATTATCGTCTATTGATCGCACAACATAGGGTTGCATCATCACACCACCGTTGGCGATTGCCTGATACACCATCGCCATTTGAAACGGCGAGGTCGAAATGCTTTGCCCGAATGCCTGGCGGGTCAAATCCGTTACAGACCAGCGATTGGACTTGTCAGTCAGATACGTGCCGACGGCCTCCGGGCCGTCGATGCCATATTTTTGCCCGAAGCCGAAACGTTCTACATAAGAATAATAACGACTTGGGCCGAGAATTGTGTGTGCCACATAGGCAGTACCAACATTGGCGGAATGCTCCAGCACCTGCGTCATCGTCTCTACGCCATAAGGTGCATGGTTCCAATTTGATACAGGGTCTGCATCATGAAAGTAGATCGTACCGTTATCGACAAGCGACGTATCAGGCGTAATCAGACCTTGATCGAGTGCCGCAGCCATCGTTACAGCCTTCATAGTTGACCCTGGCTCATACGTGCAATACAGCGTCGGGTTAAAGTAGACAGAGACGCTATTGATGCACCCGTTTTTCGTCGCGGAGTCGCTATAGTGGTTCGGGTCAAAGCTTGGCGCACCAGCCATTGCCACAACCGCGCCTGTTCGCGCATTGAGCACGACGACGGAGCCACTTTGCGCCTGCAATTTCTTAATTGTCTCGACCAGAGCAGTCTGCGCGACATACTGGACGGTGCTATCAATTGTCAGGTTGATATTCGCCCCTGGCACTGGTGCTTGTCCAGAACTGGCTCCCACCGTCAGGGGATGCCCGTTCAGGTCGGTCTCCGCCGTGATACTCCCATCTTTCCCTGACAGCCTTGTGTTGTACTGACCCTCGATCCCATACTGTCCGGTAGCTGTTGTGTCAACATAGCCCAGCACCTGTGCCGCGAGATCGCCCCCTGGATAGGAACGAACGGGATTTGCCTGTAAAAACACATCGGGAAGCCGTGCCGAGAGTGCTCGTAATTGCTGACTCTGCTCCGGCTCAATAGGGTCACGGTTTACCCGCAACGTCCACGCGTCCGAGTCATACGCGCTAATTAGGTTGCTTTCTGAGATATACGGCAAGACTTGATGCAGCGTGTGAACCATCGCCGCCCATTTCTCGCGTGCGTTGTCGTCATGCTCGTACTCTATGCGAAACTGACGCGGTTGCGTGTACACGTCGTCACGCAAAACGTTCGTTGCGAGCAGATGTCCCTGTACATCGAAGATCAAGCCGCGTGGTGCTTTCAATGGCAAGTTGTGCGTGTGCTCATCGGTTGCCAGACGCGCCAGACGAGGGCCGTTCAGAATCTGCCAGTAGTATAGGCGACCAAGCAGGAGCAACATGCCCGTACACACGAACACAAAGACAACCATCTGGCGTCCGCGTGCGCGTTGTAACTCTTTGTTCATGTCTAGCCTCCTCATGTCGTAAAGTATTTTCGCCGTCCGCTACGGTTGGACAGTCGGCTCGTTGTTTTGCATAGGGAGCAGGTTTTTCACTGTTATAACCTGCACGTTCTTGGGGTCGGATGGTATCAGACCCATGTGTTTTGCCTTGTCCGCGATGTACGAGGGCGATTGTTCTTTGGCAATAATATTGGTAAGGTCCTGGTCTTGCCGTTGTAGTACGTCCTGTTCCGTCTGAATTTGCTGAATTCTCTGGTTAGATGTAACGGCCTGCCCCACCTGACTAAGATAGAGAACCGCCATCAACCCAATCAACAACACACTGGTGATGCACAACGCGACTGGCCCCATATGGAAGAAAAACGGATGAAGTTGTCGTCGTCGTTTCGCCGCCAGAATGGGTTGTGATACAGCACCAATTGGCGCACTAACTCTTTCTTTCAGGGCATTCATGTTTGCGTTCCTTCAAACTATTGGGACTATCACCTGTTCAGCTCCCCTACGTAGATACTTCCTATGCATTGTTTGCATTAGCGACTTATAGCTTCCGCGACTCGCAATTTCGCACTACGAGCGCGAGGGTTACGTTCAGTCTCTTCTATACCTGGTACAAGCGGCTTCGCGGTCAGAATGCGGAGTCGCGCTTTGTGCTCACAGATGCACACAGGCATACGCGGTGGGCAAATACAATCGGTTGCCTCATGTCGCATGAAGTCTTTAACAATACGGTCTTCTAATGAATGAAATGCGATGAGTGCCATTCTGCCGCCGCTCTCTGACGACTCAAGCCCTGTCACATTTCGCTCTGGTAGAGCGAGTAAATCGAGTATTTGCGGGAGGACTGTTTCCAATCGCTCCAGTTCTCGATTGACCGCGATACGCAATGCCTGAAAAACACGAGTCGCCGGATGAATGGCCCCTGACTTAAAGGGAACTCCGGCGGCGGCAATCTTCGCCAGATGTGCAGTACGGGTGATAGCACCTTGCCCACGTTCACGTACAATACGACGGGCGAGCTGGCGTGAACGTTTTTCTTCGCCATATTTCCAGAAGATCTCCGCTAGCTCTTGCTCACTCGCCTCATTGACCAGCTCTGCGGCGGATAGCTCACTCGATTGATCGAGCCGCATATCCAGTGGGCCATCCGCACCGAAGGAGAAACCGCGTTGTGCGTCGTCCATCTGATCTGAGGAAAATCCTAGATCAAGCAAAACGCCCTGCACTGCCGCAAAACCGTTTTCGTGCGCGATATGTCCCATTTCCGCAAAATTGCCATGTGCCAGCACCAATCTTCCACTCTCTACAAAGGGTGAGAGGCGACCCCGCACCCGTTGCAATGCCTGCTCGTCAGTATCGATACCAAGCACACGGCCCGTTGGGGCCGACTGCTCTAAAAGAGCTGCCGTGTGTCCGCCCCCACCGAGTGTTCCATCTATGTAGAGGCCATCGGGTCGAGCGTGAAGCAATCTCAACACTTCTTCAAGCAGTACAGGCACATGTTGTGAATGTTCCATTGTCTATCCTATGGGAACCGACATATCGTGTCTCCGGCCTTGCGACGCGGGTATAATACACCAGACCCATGCACATGCTACGTCCGAGCCACATATATTAGAAGGGAACCGTATTTCCCTCTGCGTCTAGGCGTTCCTGGTACGCCTGCCAGGTTGCACGATCCCAGATTTCAAAGTGATCGCGTACCCCGACAATCGTTGTTTCACTTGTCAGATGGGCGTAGGTTCGCAGTTTTGCGGGTATCACCATGCGGCCCTGCGCGTCTAAATCTACCTCAGTTGCACTTGGATAGATACGCCGCTCGAAGTCGCGCAGTTCCTCACTTGACTTGCCCTCCACCAACTCGTTCGACTTTTCTTCCCAGCGATCAAACAGATATACCGCAAGGCATGTTCCCATTCCTTTGCTTAAAACCGCCCCCTTACTCGCTTGTATCTGTTGCCGATACTTCGCGGGAACCGCAAGTCGTGCTTTGGTATCGATTGTGTGTTCGTACTCGCCAAGAAACATTGCCATATCTTCTTTTCTCGTTCGTAACTGCGGATCGCCCAACCATCAACCATTTCTCCCCACTTCTCCCCACTTCATTGTACCACTAGTTGTGGGTTTAAGGAAAGGGGGTTATCCACCAATTTTAGTGTACCTCGTGGATAACTTGTGGATAACTTGTGTAAAATGCGGAAAGTCATTGTGTCTATAGAATAATGTGACTTTTTTATATGTCTATCGTCTAATCGCACTGAGTATATCGACAATAGTATATTTGTCGAATGCAAAGAAAAAAATCATCTATGGAGAGAAGAGAACAGACTTATGCTTACAATGGTACCCTATAAAAAGAGATATGCCATGTATAATCCAATCAGCATGATGAAGGGTGTTAGCCCGGAACTGCAACAGAGGTTTTCAACCGTTGGTATCAAATACACGCAGCAGCTTTTGGAGCATGGGAAAACTGCCGAACAACGTGAGGAACTTGTCGAGCAGCTGGATATTTCCACAAAGGCACTCGCGGAACTGGTTGGACGTGCCGACATGATGCGCCTGCGTGGTATTGGCGGCGATCTCTCACTGCTGCTCAAAGAGGCGGGGGTATTGAGTTGTCGCGCATTATGCGAGCAACACGTCGAGCGACTGCACAAGCGGCTTGGTGAACTACACATCGGGCAGCGCATCGCCTATCATGCACCATCACGAGCACAAGTGCGCTCCTGGGTCAATGAGGCCCGTCAACTCGCCGAGACCTCGCCGGAACTGTAACATGTGTCCACGCTAAATAGCTCCCGCAAGGATGTGTAGTCGCCCACCATCCTGCGAGAGCTATTCTTATGTGAGGTTAAAACATCGTAATCTGGTGGAATTCCGCTTTTGCAGGATAAAAAATCCCTATGATTATGAATGGACTAATAGAGTAATGAAACTGAAGAGTTGTACCCATGAAGAAATACAACTCTTTTTGTGACAGGAATTCCTCTTCGTATTTTTTTCGTACCAGTTTATTAGCGGCCTCTTCATCTCTTTCAGTCTTATAGTAAGACCGCCAATACAGTGCTCCCAACTCCCAATCCTCTATCATAAGCTTTCTTGGCTTTGTATCTCCCTCGCTCAGAAACTTGTAGGAATACTTATAGGGTAGTTTGGGAATAACTTTGCGCTCTTTCCCCTGACCCTGTTCATCGAGGTCAAACAAATTGTATTGTTTCAACTGGTCACGCCATCCTTGCTTCCACTCACGTTCGTCAGGCTCAATTACAAGACCAATAATTTCTTTTGGTTTAAGAGTACCTAACGATTTTTTTTCGTCCGATTTTGCTAGTTTGATTAGATCAGTCAATGACGTAAACACTTCTTTGCAAACATACGATTTACGTTGCGCCCAATTTTCCTCTGTACCTATTTTTTTCGTTACCTTGATGATTTCATCCACACCTCTCTGGGGACGATAGCTTTCTGGCCTGAAATCTGATAAATTGCGTGTCAAGTTAAGTTCGATCCAACAATATTTGTTGTACTGGTTATCGTATGACAATGCTCTGAAAGGTATTGGATATATACGCACCCATTTACCATTCTCTAATAAACCAGCAGTACACACTAATTCATCGTATTTGCTAGAAGGGAGGGGATACGTTTTGACAGTAACAAGAACACGCGCATTTGGCATATCCTTAACAAGAGACATGCAACTCCTCCTACCTATAACTAGTCTCCCACTACAGATGAATGAAGCAAGTGTTTTGAAGGTACGTGAACGGTGTTCGTACTAGTAGTATACATGAAAGACGTGTTGCATGTACAGGTTTTGTCAAGATGAAATACAGGCAAAGCGAATGCTACATCTTTTTCTAAACAGTCTGTGATTTCGTGACGGTGACAGGAGTGCGCGTCAGCTTCAAAGCAGGTAAGCACAACTCGCCGTTGAGCATTGGCTACTGCTTTCAGTTGCTCAAGCGACGCTACTTGTTCTGGCAAAATATGTTCACGGTAGTAGTCGAACAATGCTCGATATGCTCCTGGACTATCCAACTTCTGCCGTAGTGATGAAGAAATTCCAAGCTCAGGCAAATGAAAATAAGCAATATTTACACGTGCGAGATAGTTGCTGAACCGCGTTTTAGAAAAGCCATACTTCATCGAAAGCGGATTTTTGCGTACATCTATCAGAGCGTTTATATTGTTGATGAGCAAAATATTGATATAAGCATCAATTGATAGACCTTCGTAGCCAAGCGTAAACAACGTCGGCGTTGTATCTTTACGTTCTCTCTGGCAGATATCTTGATACGCTGAATACATCTCTCGTGTGAGCGATTCACTCCATGACTTCCCTTCGACCTCTTGCATCATAGTACATAAAATGGTTGCATCCGTCTTATGGAGTTGAGGCAAAAATGGTTGTTGCACATTCAAGCAATAATTTTCTTGCTCAGCAAGAAGGTCTAACGCTGTTAGCCGTGCCTTATCTTGAAACAACAGAAAACTCTGCGGGCCAGCAGGTGTGGGAAAAAAGTCGTAATAATTTTTCCCTCTACGCCTACAAAACAAAAAGAGCAGCTTTTCACAATCGCTCTGCGAAAGCGAGCCACCAGATATTTCGAGGAGAGCAAGCACTATTTTTCGACGATAAAACATAAAATTGTCCTTCTATACATATTCCTAAGCATAAGACGTTTGGCGGTTCGGTTTGGTACAATTTACGCAAAGACACATCGTGATACAGGCCATTTGACACTCCCCCGCGTGAAAACATACAATCAATCTGTACCTACTCGACTCCAGCAACGCAACTACAACCAGCAAAGGACATCCCTATCATGCAACAAGCACCATCAGAGCGACCTAAACGACCCGAAGAACCGTTACCAGAAACGCGTGAGGTAGCTTCTGGCATCTGGAAAATGGTGGTGCCAATTCCATTTCCGCTTCGCACGGTCAATATTTACGCGCTAGTGGGGCAAGATGGAAGCTGGGCCATTGTCGATACAGGGATGGGAACGCCTGATGCACGCGCGGCTTTCGCGAACGGCCTGCAACGCGCTGGATTGAGTATCGACAGGTTACAGGCGATTGTCCTGACACATCATCACCCCGACCATATCGGCCTTTCGGGCGAGTTGCATGAGCAAAGTGGAGCAAAGGTCTACATGCACCCGGTTGATGAGGCCAGCGTACAACTTATCTGGGCGGGTACAATGCCCGAACGCTTTGGGTATGTCTCTGGCTTCTTCACCAAACACGGGCTGCGCCAGACCTCGCTCTGGCTCAACAATGTCGACCGCGAGGTATCTCGACGCATTCTCAGCGTGCCGCCACATGAGGCGTTTACACTTGTCGAAGACGACGAGTATCTTAATCTCGCGGGCGAACGTTATCGCGTTATCTGGACGCCCGGACATGCTGATGGTCAAGTCTGCCTTTTCCGCGAACGCGATGGTGTGTTTCTAGCCGCCGACCACGTTTTGCCGCGCATCACGCCAAATATCGGCCTGTATTCTGAACATGACCGCCCTAACCCCCTCGGCGATTATCTTGCGTCGCTGGACAAGGTCTCTGAACTACCCGCGACCAGCATCTTACCCGGACATAGCGAACCGTTCGTTGGCCTCAAAGAACGCACACAGGAAATTACTGAACACCACTATGACCGCGAAAATCAACTGCTGGCAATGGTTGAGACGCGTCCGCAACACGCCTACGACCTCACACTACAACTATTTCGGAATCGGCATCTTGACAGTGACGAGATGCAGCGTATGGCTGTCGCGGAAGTACTGGCACACCTCGAACACATGCGTTACAATGGGCGTGTAGCGCAGCAATACAACGACGATGGCACCATTTTGTACAGGAAAATATAAAAACGAGTTGCCATATATAGGCATAGGCACAAGGGAACATGACGGGGGCAAGCCCCGTCATGCTTCCTTGCTTCGCTACACCCTCTTACCTCGCTACACACTCTCGCCCTCAATCTGCTCTCTTGCCCCCGTCATCCTATATATGCTATACTCCTAGCGGCAGTGAGGTTGTGATGCCGCTCCACAGGCCCGACAATACTCTATTGGGGCAGTGCGAGCGACGCGTGTCAGCGTTGTAAGGAGGATATTGAACCTATGGCTGAAGAGAAACCCGAATCCGTATCCGCGTCAAACACCATTGGACGACAAGACCTGGTAAAACGCATTGCCAAGCAAGCGAACTTGACTCAAAAACAGGCGGCTGACGTACTGGAAGTAACCCTCGACTCCATCCGCGAAGCTCTACAGGAGGGCAATGAAGTCCAGTTAATCGGCTTTGGCTCCTTTAAGGTGCGTCAGAGCGCAGCCCGTAAAGGGGTAAACCCACGGAACCGCGAAACCATTGAAGTACCCGCGAAAGACCGCGTGCGCTTCACCCCTGGAAAAGCACTTTCGGACGCAATTACTAAAAAGTAGTTTTATTGTTCGCTCACTGCCATCATGACACACAACGTCTCTATGGAAGAGACAGCGGGACGCGCCGACGCAACAGTACAAAATGAAGTTGCATCGGCGCGTCTTACTATTTTTCCTATGAAACCGCCAATATCCCCTATAGCATAGTGCTTGAGAATAAGGTAAAATATAAGTGACTGAAAAGAGACACAAAGTGGTGTAACAGGAAGGCTTCATCATATACAAAGCAGTATAGTAGGGAAGAGAAGTTTTGCAGACAAAAATGCACATTCATTGATCATTCTATTTGATACAAGATAAGGGGGGCCTATGGCGATCAGTAATGCGAAGCTGGCGGGATTGACACGCACACAGCTTCTGGAGATGCACTACAAAATGGCACTCTTACGACGCTTTGAAGAGAAGAGCGCGGAAGAATATACACGCGGCAAAATTGGTGGCTTTATGCACCTCTACATTGGGCAAGAAGCAATCGGCGTTGGTAGCATCGCAACGCTTCGTCCTGATGACAAGATTCTCTGTAGTTACCGCGAGCACGGACACGCGATTGTGAAAGGGATGAATCCACGCGTGGTCATGGCGGAACTCTTCGGCAAAATCACGGGTTGCAGCAAAGGTAAAGGTGGCTCCATGCACATGTGGAGCAACGAACTCGGCATTTATGGTGGCAACGGCATTGTCGCGGCACAGCTTCCAATCGCGGCGGGCGTCGCGTTCGCGGCCCAGTATCAGGGACAGGATACCGTCGCGGTCTGCTTCTTTGGCGATGGCGCGGTTGATGAGGGCGCGTTCCACGAAGCTCTGAACCTCGCGGCACTCTGGAAGTTGCCAGTCGTCTACATCTGTGAAAACAACCAATACTCAATGGGCATGGCAGTCGAAAAAGCTTGGTCAATCAGCAACCTGTTACCGCGCGCCGCCGCCTATGGTATTCCTGGTGAGCAAGTTGATGGTATGAACGTGCTGGCAGTTCACGAGGCAACCGCGCGAGCCGTTGAACACGCACGCAGTGGGCAAGGGCCAAGCCTGTTAGAAATCAAAACATATCGCTTCCGAGGCCATTCTATGACCGACCCGGCCTATTATCGTACTCGCGAGGAAGAGCATAGCTGGCGCACGACCCGCGACCCCATTGGTATCTTCGAGAAATTGCTGCTTGACAACGGGCTGGCAACACAGGCCGAGTTTGACGCCAACGACGAAAAAGCGACGCAACAGTCAGAAGATGCCGCAGAGTTTGCCGAGAATAGCGCAGACCCATCGCTGGAAGAGTTATACACGGATATTCTGGTCGATAACTCTACCGCCATTGCTCATCGACACAAGTAAAAATGACTCTTTCAAGCACACGTCCTTGAGAGCAGAAAGAAATAGAGATCATGCGTACAATAACGTATCGCGACGCGTTACGCGAGGCTATCCGCGAGGAGATGAAGCGCGACGAGCGTGTGTTTATCCTGGGCGAGGATATCGCGGGCTATGGTGGCACCTATGCTGTCACCAAAGGCTTATTTGAAGAGTTCGGCGAGAAGCGTGTGCGTGACACACCACTCGCGGAAGAGGTCATTACGGGTGCCGCGATTGGCGCGGCACTGGGCGGCTTGCGTCCAATTCTGGAAATCATGACTGTGAATTTCAGTTTACTTGCCAGCGATATGCTCATCAATAACGCCGCTAAGTTTCGCTATATGTTCGGCGGTCAACCGGCCCTGCCCTTCGTGGTGCGAATGCCCGGCGGCGGTGGCGCACAGCGTGGCGCACAACACTCACAGATGCTTGAAACCTTCTATGCCCATATCCCCGGCCTGAAAGTTGTCATGCCCGCTACGCCCTACGACGCTAAGGGAATGCTCAAGTCGGCGGTGCGCGACCCCGATCCAGTGCTGTTCATCGAACACGAGCTACTCTACAATGTCAAAGGCGAAGTGCCAGATGAGGATGTCGAGTACACCATTCCACTCAACGAGGCCGATATCAAACGTGTTGGACACGATGTAACCATCATCACGTTCTCTCGTATGCTACACGTCACATTACAGGCGGCGGAAGACCTAGCAAAAGAAGGCATTGAGGCCGAGGTGCTTGACCTACGCAGCATTCGCCCCATCGATATCGACCTGATTATTGAGTCTGTAAAGAAGACCAACCGCGTCGTGATTGCCGAAGAGGGCTGGAAATACTACGGCACAGGGCAGGGGTTAGCCGCGCTGATCTACGAGCACGCCTTTGATTATATGGATGCTCCTATTCAACATGTCACTGGCGCAGATGTGCCGATGCCATACTCGAAAGTGCTGGAACGCGCCGCGCTTCCCAAAAAGACCGACGTTATTAACGCGGTGAAGGCCATCGTACCCGCAGCAGTCGCACATCGGTAGACAATTCGAGCGAGATATAGAGCAGGTAAAAGAGATGAAAACAGTAGAAATGCCCAAAATGGGCGACACAATGGAAGAGGGTAAAATCCTCAACTGGCTCAAAAAAGTTGGAGATACCGTCAAAAAAGGCGAACCCATCGCAGAAATTGAGACCGATAAAGTCAATATCGAGGTAGAATCGTTCGCAAGCGGCATACTCCGTAAGATTTTAGTACCCGCTGGTGCGTCCGCCGCGATTGGCGCAGGTATCGCGCTCGTCGGAGCCGCCGATGAGGTTCTGCCGGGCGAAGCTCCCGCGACGCCTCCGGTGAGCAATGTGGGCCTAGAGAAAGCCACTGATGCCCCGAAATCTGTAGCACTCAACGGCACTACGGGTAGTACCATCAAGGAGTCACCTTCGCTTGTCGTTGGTGGTGGACAAACAGAGATAGCCTATCACGAGGCCGTAGCGCAGACAGCGATAGCAGAGCGTGGACGCATCTTTATTTCACCCCTCGCGCGTCGCCTCGCCGAAGAACACAATCTCGACTATACGAATATTCAGGGCACAGGCCCGAATGGACGCATCATCAAGATGGATGTTGAGGCTGCAATTGCGGCACCCGCGCCCGTCGCCGCTTCAACGCGACCCACGCCAAACGTTCCCACGCTGCCATTCACGGAAACATACGTCGAGCCAAAAGCGGAGCTAGAGGTCGCGCCAGCGGTGGCACCCGTCGCAGCAAGCACGGGCGATGTCGTGGAAATTCCGTTAACCGCTATGCGCCGCACCATCGCCAAACGGCTCTCCCAGAGTATGCAGACCGCGCCACACTTCTATGTGACAACGGTGATTGATACGAGCAAGCTCGCAGAATTGCGGAAGCAGATCAACGAGTTCGTGGCAAAAGACAAGGCACCAATCAAGGTCAGCTACAACGACTTGATTGTTAAAGCAGTCGCACGCACGCTGGCACAAATGCCAGAGGTCAACGTTTCCTTTGCGGAAGACCGTCTGCTGCAAAAGAAACAGGTCAACGTAGGCGTCGCGGTTGCACTGGAGCAGGGCTTGATTGTACCCGTCGTGCGAAACGCCGACCAGCGTGGCATACTTGACCTCGCACGCGAAACCCGCCGTCTGGCAGATGCAGCGCGTCAGAGCAAGCTACGCCCAGAGGATTTCAGTGGTGGAACGTTCACCGTGAGCAATCTTGGCATGTTCGATGTGGAGAGCTTCACGGCGGTTATCAATCCACCCGAATCAGCTATTCTCGCGATTGGTTCAATCACGCCAACGCCTGCCGTCATCGATGGACAGGTGGTTGTGCGAGACCGTATGAAGGTCACGCTCTCTTCCGATCATCGCGCGATAGATGGAGCCATCGCGGCACGCTTCCTGCAAGAGGTAAAACGTCTGTTAGAAGAGCCATTCGGCCTGCTTGTATAGAGACGGATTGACGATGGCACAAGAAGAGTTTATGCTGACCCAACAACTGCATGGCGTAACGCTTGTACTTCTACGTGGCAACATCGTAGAAGTACAGACGGACGCTATTGTCAACGCCGCGAATTCTTCGCTCGCTGGCGGGGGCGGCGTCGACGGCGCGATTCATCGCGCTGGTGGGCCAACTATTATGGCTGAATGCGCCCGCTTTGATGGTTGCCCTACTGGTAGCGCGGTGGTGACAACGGCGGGACACCTCAAGGCACGCTATATCTTTCACGCGGTTGGGCCAATTTATCGTGACAGGCCAGACGACGCACGCCTGCTTGCAAGCGCGTATCAGACATGCCTGACATTGGCAGAGGAACACGCCCTACACAGCATCGCGTTTCCCTCAATCAGTACAGGCGTCTACGGCTACCCCGTCACAAAAGCCGCTCCTATTGCGTTGAGGACTGTACGTGAGCATATTGAACAGACAACAGGATTACAGCAGGTACTGTTTGTCTTGTTTGATGCGAACACGTATACTGCATATAAAACAGCACTGGCGGAACTTGTTCAGTAATTCCATAAGGACAAAAACACATGGCAAATAGGCCAAATAAGGTCAGCGATACCAAATCGCCACAAGAGATTGCGCTTATGCGTGAAGCGGGTCTGCTCGTGTGGAATGCTCATCAAGTCGCGGCGGTCCTGGTGCAACCAGGGATTTCGACGGGCGAAATTAACGCGGCAGTCGAAAAGTTTATCAGCGACAATCATGCGGAAGCTCTGTTCAAGGGTGTGCCTGGCCCGAAGGAGCCATTTCCTGCCGCCGCGTGTATCTCTGTAAACGAGCAAATCGTCCACGGCATCCCCGGCCCACGTAAGCTTCAAGAGGGAGATATTATCAGTATCGACATCGGGTGTCGCTTGAATGGCTGGTGTGGCGACGCCGCCGTGACCCGTCCGGTGGGCAAGATTGACGCACGTAAGCAAAAACTACTCGATGTGACCGAGACATCCCTGCGTCGCGCGATAGAGCTGATTCCACAGCGTCGTAAATGGAGCCAGGTCGCCAGAGAAATCGAGACATACGTCAAACGCTCTGGCTTCTCTGTTGTTGAGGGATTAGTGGGCCACAGCATTGGACGCGAGCTATGGGGGCCGATTCAAGTTCCCAACTACTATACACGCCGCTACGAGGTCTATGGTGACTTCGACCTTGTGCCAGGGGTCGTAATCGCGGTTGAGCCAATGGTCAATATTGGAGTTAAAAGCTTTCGTATACTTGAGGATGGCTGGACAATTATCACGCAGGACAGCGAACCCAGTGCTCATTTCGAGCATACCATTGCAATTACCGAAAAGGGGCCGCAACTTCTAACCGCTGGCCCCGATGGGAAAGCCTGGGCAACATAGCAGAGTGTGATAATAGCACGATCTCATTTGTTCCGCAGTTCTTTTCGTAATTCGCGCACGAAGCCAGCGACGCCCTGAGTCCATGTCATCTTAGGCTCCTCGGCCTGCTTGCGCTTCGCTGCGTCCTGTCTGCGACGAATGGTATTAGCGATAACCGTGGCGCGTTGCTCTTCAAGACGCAAACCATCATAAGCGGCGCGACGGGCGGGACTGCTCAGGATGCTATATGCTTCATTGAGCTGCTTCATGCGCGTATCCTGACCCTGCTTCTGCACGTCGGGATGATGCAGACGAACAAGGCGACGATATGCGGTTTTGATCTGTTCTAATGTCGCGTCGGGCTTGATCTCTAGCCGCGCATAATAATCTGGCACAAGCATGTATTTCCCCTCTGTTGCTGGTCGCTTGCTACTTACCTGTACTTCCAAAGCCACCACGCCCTTTGTTGAGCGTCTCTACTTCATTCCATACAACGTGCGCGATAGGCACAAACATTCCCTGTGCGATGCGTTCGCCACGTTGGACGGTGATTGCCTCGTCACGAAAATTATACACCTGCACCATCAATTCGTCGCCCTCGCCACAGTAATCTTGATCGATTATACCCACACCATGCGGAACTGATAGCCCTTTTCGGCGCGGTGTACTGCTCCGCAATGTGAGAAGCAACATGTACCCTGGGGGCGTCTGCACAATGACATTGCCCGGAATATGCCCAAGCTCGTGAGGCGCAATCACAGTCCCCTCACGACACACCAGGTCGAAGCCCACCGAACCCACTGTCGCATAGGTCGGCAAAGGAAGGTCTGTGTCAATACGTGTAATTGTTACCTCTAGATGATGTATGTCCCTATTCATAGTTGTTATTTTAGCACACCTGGGCCTGCACATTTTCCGCGAGTGCCGCATCTAACACAGGTTTTAGTGTCAACATGTTTTTTCGTAAATAAAAATGTGTCAAGTTGGTTGAGTAGTGACAGGACTATACTGCTATACCATGCACTTTCTGGTTAAGAAATCACAACCACAGGAGGTACTTTCCTGCTAACATAAGACACCTTTACACGTGTAGCAGGGAGTTTTCTGTTATGCTCTGCCCAATGACGTATGTTTATGTGCCGATAGAAATACTTATGCTTCAGGCAACATAGATAATCTCCCCCTTGCTTGTACAGCAAAGAACTATGTATGGCGTTAATAACGCATACGTCTCTATTTGAAGGAGAATATTTTTTATGAAACGGACTCACTGGTTTCGCATACTTGCCGCCTGCGTGGTAGTGCTTTCTGCAATTGGAGCAACAATAGCAGTGCAGCGTGTATTTGTTTTTCGCGCCTTTGCAGCAAATCCTGGCCCGACGCTGACAATCAACGCTGCCCTGGGACAGCACACGATTAGTCCGGATATTTATGGTATGAACATGTACGGTATTGACGCTGCGTTCGCCAGGTCACTGCGCCTACCCGTACAACGTTGGGGAGGCGATGGAACATCGCGTTATAACTGGCGTACCGACACAACCAATAGTGGCTTTGACTGGTACTTTATGGGTGGTGGGAATACCAATCCAGTCGCAGGGGCGGGCGCGGACACGTTCGTGAATAATGCGACAACTGCTGGTGGGAAAGCGATACTTACAATTCCCCTTATCGACTATATCGATAAAGGCGGAAACGCAAACTGTTCCTTCCCAACTTCTGTGTATGGGCAACAGCAATCCACCAATCCCTATGTTCATCCTAATGGTACTAATTGTGGTAATAGCCTCAAGCAAAATGGTTCACAGATCACTGATGCTAATATCGCTCTGAACAACGTCCCCAATAGTCCCACGTACCAGCAGCAGTGGGTGCAGCATCTAGTTGCGGCACACGGCACTGCCGCGAAAGGTGGGGTCAACATCTATCAGATGGACAACGAGCCGAGCGGGTGGGGCAACACACATCGCGACATCCATCCCGGCTCGACAGGCTACGACGAGCTGATAAACAAAACGTTTGCCTATGGTGCTGCGGTCAAAGCCGCCGATTCGGGTGCAAATATACTTGGCCCCTCGGACTTTGGATGGCCCGCATATCTCGACTCATCAAAGGCGGGCGATAACGCGGCTTCACATGGCGGCACCAAATTCGCCGAATATTACTTGCAGCAGATGCGTGCCTACGAGCAAAAACATGGGACACGGCTCCTCAACTACTTCGACGAGCACTACTATCCTGCGAGTAGTGATGCTTGTATCGCCAACTGTCCTGTCGGCAATGCACAAACACAGGCCGAACGGTTGCAGGCGACACGCTCATTGTGGGATCCAACCTACAAAGATCATAGCTGGATTGGGCAATACTACGCTCCCATTCAACTCTTGCCTCTTTTTCACAGTTGGATCAACAAAGATTATCCCGGTACAAAACTCGCGATCACCGAATACAATTTCGGTGGCCTTGAGTCGATTAACGGCGCGTTGACACAGGCCGACGTACTGGGCATCTTCGGACGCGAACAGCTCGACCTTGCCACATTGTGGGGGCCACCGTCCACAGACCAACCCGGTGCCTTCGCGTTCCGCATGTATCGTAACTATGATGGTCTAGGTAGCACCTATGGAAATACATGGGTGCAATCGATGAGTGCGGATCAGGGTAAGCTCGCGGTCTATGGTGCGCGACGTAGTAGTGATGGTGCACTGACATTGATGGTTATCAACAAAACAGGCGGCGACCTGACAAGCACTCTCAATCTCTCAGGGTTTACTCCCGGTGCCAATGCTCAGGTGTATACCTATAGCGGCGCAAATCTCAAGGCAATTGTGCATAAACCCACTATTGGCGTCAATGCCAAAGGCTTCAACATGACCTACGCGGCAAATTCGCTCTCGCTGATTGTCTTACCCCCATCTGGCGCAAACACAAAACATTGATGTAAAACAGAATTGGCTTAGAAGCGTCTCTTCTACATACTCTTAAAACAACCCGTGTGGAGAGGAGACGCCCTGTCATCTCCTCTCCATTGCTCTCATTCTTCAGAAAATTTTACCAAATCTTGACTGTTTCTGTTCTCTCTTCACACACTTCTCTGCTATGCTAAAATATATACATCAGAGAAGGGCAGAGGAACATTTTTGAAAGCGCGTACTACCACTATCATTGTTACAGGCATCTTACTGTGCGTTGCCGTTGCCACTGTTGCGTTTACCCTCGCGGAAACGGTACAAGCTGTGCAAGGGTTGCAGCATCAAGGCTCACTAATGAAAACTGGTGATGTTCGCACCGTGCGCTCATGGATGACCATTCCCTATATCGCCCATACCTATCACGTACCCGGAAGCTACCTCTATACCTCGATTGGCGTCACCAATAGTGCAGCACAAAATCGTGCGTCCCTCTATGCGCTCGCGACACAGAAGAAGCGACCTGTCGCAACTGTGGTCTCTGGTATACAACACGCGATTGTTGCCTATCGTAAACAACATCCTCATCACGCGGTGCCTATACATCCTACGTCAACACGAAATATCCGTCCCACTATGTTGAGAAGGTCGTTGTTTTGAGTATGTATCTACCCACCTTGCTCACATGGTTACAGCAGTTTGGCTACCCGATGCTCTGGGTGTGCATCTGTATCGCGGCGTTTGGACTACCATTGCCCGTAAGTCTTATCTTGCTGGCGGCAGGTGCGTTTGCGGCACTTGGCGACTTCAATATTGTTCTGCTCGCGCTCGTCTCCATCACCGCCTCCACCTGTGGCGATTCGCTTGGCTACCTGTTGGGACGGCGGGTTGGCACACCAATCTTCGCATGGCTTGGGCGCCAGACACGTTTTCGCGTTGTGACACCACAGCGTCTGCAACAAGCCCATGTGTATTTCAAGCGGCGCGGCGGGTGGGCGATCTTCCTCAGTCGCTTCCTCTTCTCCGGCATGGGGGGCATCATCAACATGCTCGCTGGCGCGGAACGCTATGGCTATCGTCGCTTCCTGCTCTTCGATCTCTGCGGCGAAATTCTTGGAGCCACCATTCCCCTGTGTCTTGGATACGTTTTCGGCGCGAGCTGGGAAGCGGTAGGTGATATTATGGGCGAAGTCTCCGGCGTCGTAATTGCGCTTCTCTTTGCGATTATTCTTGTGGTGCGACTCGCAAAACTCTTACGCAATACCAGTACAGCACGCAAGAAGAACACAACACACGGCGGCATTCCAACGGGTATTCCACTTTTGCCACAGCAAGAATTTCGACATGAAGATACTTCTTCTGGCTCGCTGTTACCGTAAGTAAACGCAGCTACACTACATTACTGACATTTTTGTTCGACATGAAGGCATAGTGTTACACCGTGAAACATTCTGGCATTGCCACTTTCGAGTCACTTCAAACGTATTAAAGGGAAGAAGAAATATGTTCACTCTAAAAATTGGAGAAAATAGGCGTCCAGGGGGCTAGAATGATAGGCAAATATGGGTTATAATGAGAGTACGGAATATTTTCCGGTCTCATACTGTTTTGTTATGTGTATTTATACACATGCCGGAACAGAACCTTGATTTCCTCCCAATGAGACATGCAGTCAAAACAACCCGTGCAGATGGCGAGTTTTTCTACATGTAGGACCGGATTGACGAACGACGTATCTTGCTGCTTAGGATACTACTTTTCATGGAGGGCGCACGATGATTGACTTAGAGCGTGCCATGACGGGATCAACGCTTACCTTGAATGCTACAGAAGCCGCGACTGGTCATGAGAAACCGTTTGACATTGTTGGACAGTTGCTCAATAAGGACCTCGACTATACATCAGAAGATGGAGAAGAGGAGGAGAAGGAGGAGTCAGAGCTTGAAGAAGACCTGACAAATCTAGAACCAGCCTCCCTAGAGATGGACGATATGTCTGATATACAGGAAGACCTTCCCCAGGGAACACCTGAACGCGTAACCGAACCACTCCGCGCCGTATTGCCCAAGGCACCCGCATCAGAGACAGAGCAACCTGCACGCCGCACGATGATGC
Source organism: Ktedonobacterales bacterium (assembly GCA_038211295.1). Classification (GTDB taxonomy): domain Bacteria; phylum Chloroflexota; class Ktedonobacteria; order Ktedonobacterales; family Ktedonobacteraceae; genus JBBQVS01. The sequence continues at coordinate 48,315 of JBBQVS010000021.1, forward strand.
GCCGTCGTCGCTCCGAAGACCAGGACGAGAACTCCGTCAACTCTACCGATGCTGGCGAATCCGATGCCGTAATGACGTATCTACGCGAAATTGGTCGTGTACCGATGATTACGCATGATCGCGAAATCGATCTTGCGAAGCGTATTGAGTCCGGTGATCGCGACGCGAAGAAGCAGTTTGTACTCGCAAATCTGCGACTCGTGGTGAGCATCGCCAAGCGGTATGTTGGACGTGGGCTTTCACTGCTTGACCTGATTCAAGAGGGAAATATCGGGCTTATCCGCGCGGTGCAACGGTACGACTGGCGTCGAGGCCATCGCTTCTCAACTCATGCAACATGGTGGATTCGCCAGGCTATCAGCCGCGCCGTCGCCGACAAGGGCCGCACGATCCGTCTGCCCGTCTATGTCAACACCGCACTTAATCGCATTCGTCGCGAACGACAACGCCTCCTTCAAGAGCTTGGACGCGAACCAAGCGAACTAGAGTTAGCCGAGGCCACTGGTTTAGACCCCATTCGCATGGTTGAGTTACAGGCCGCCCCCGGTGCTCCCGTCTCGTTAGAACTTCCCGTTGGCGAGGACGAAGAGCAAGAGTTGGGCGATGTGCTTCCGGATACCGAAGCCGCTTCCCCTGAAGATGTCGCAACCACCCAAACGCTAAAAGACGAGGTACAACGTGTGCTAGAGTCCGTACTTACCCCACGCGAACAACTTGTCCTACAACTGCGTTTCGGTTTGGGCAACGGGCAAGCGCACCCCCTCGAACAAGTCGGGCGCGAGCTTGGCATTACCCGCGAGCGTGTACGCCAGATTGAGGCCGGCGCACTCGCGAAACTCCGCCAACCACCTGTATTGGATCGTTTGCGCGGCTAACACCACATAATGCGAGAGCAACAACAAGGGCAACCGATGATTCAGTTGCCCTTGTTGTTGCTCTCGATGGTACTCCTTATTCAATGTCGCAGAAGACCCCTAGCTTCGAGCTATGGGGATGAATGCGACAACTGTACCCTTGACATACATCTATACAATATGGCAAAATACATACATGAATACACAAGAGTATGTCAATTTACGCTTACACAAAACCACGTTGCAAGAGGTGAAAATTGTCGCGGCACTCTCCCATGAGTCCATGATACAGACAATTCAGCGTCTTGTACAACAGGAGAAAGAACGGTTGCAGAAAGGAGACAAGAGTGAGCAGAAAAGCCTTTAAGTATCGCCTGTCTCCCACACGTAAGCAGCAACAAGCGTTACAATGGACGCTTGACCGATGCCGTGAACTCTACAACGCTGCGTTACAGGAACGTCGTGATGCGTATAGGATGTGTCACATCAGCTTGAATTACTACGATCAGGCAAACCAACTCTCTGAAATAAAGGAGATCAGAGAAGAGTATAAGGACATTCATTCGCACGTCTTACAAGACGTACTACGCCGTGTTGAAAAGGGGATGAAAGCGTTCTATCGTCGAGTCAAAGCAGGTGAGACACCTGGCTACCCACGCTATCAGGGACGTGATCGCTACGACTCGTTTACCTATCCGCAAGGGGGGGACAGTCTTCCCCATGATACCCG
>JBBQVS010000022.1:0-48149 GCA_038211295.1 Ktedonobacterales bacterium
TCAAAAACGTAGAGTTCGGCGTCCCGCACAAACATACGCGCGGCGGCTGTGCGTTGTACCTGTCCGCCCGAAAGCTTCATGCCGCGCACGCCAATCTCTGTGTGTGTACCCTGTGGGAAGCTCGCGACATCGCATTTCAGCTTCAGACAATGGGTGATGTGCGACCAAAGCATCTCTATTTGCGTTTGGCATAAGGCTGAAGAGACGTGTGAACGAGACGCGCAGCTGTGCCAACGCGCTAAAGAGGTTTCCAAAGCCGAGCATAAAGTTTGCGATATAACTGAGGTAGGCGAGGAAGAGTGCGAGGTCGCCCAGGCTGAGGGGAGTGCTTTGCAACGCCACCAGAAACAGAATAAGCCCTGTGCCGATGTCGGCGGTATTTTGTAGCAGGGCATTTACGCCACCATTTTGGAGTTGCTCACGCAAGACTTTTTTCAGGCGTTGCTCGTTGAGGCGTTGAAAGTGTGCGAGAACATGCTGCTCTGCACTGGCGACCTGGATAGCTTGTGAGGCCCCGACTATCTCACCAATCGCGCTGCTTACCTGCCCCGCCGCTTCGCGACTGTTTGCCCGATAGCGTTCTGTGCTTTTCATCAGGGAGCGGGCTATCGCGGTGATTGTGGCAAGAGGCAGAAAGACGAATAGTGTGATTGTCGCGTTGACGCGCAACAGGATAACGAGCGCAACAGCGGCGAAGAGTATCGAGGGAATTTGATTGAGACTTGGCCCGTCCGCAACAGCTTTGGGGTCGTCGCGCAGAATATTCAACGCCTCCCCCGACGCGTAGGGAAGGGTCTGTGCGCCCGGAAGTTGAAAGAGATATGTTAAGATGTTCCGCATAAGTAGGCCGCGTACCGGATAATGCACGCCGATGGTATTGCGAATACCCACGAAGTGCGCGACCATTTGGGCCAGCGTTGGCACGGTGAGCAGACAAAAGAGCAACAAGAGTTGTGCATCGAAGCGTGGTTGCTGCGAAAGTATCGTGTAGAGTCGCTGTAAGAGGAGTCCGAATGCCAGCGTTGCGACGTTGAGGACAAGCGTAGAGAAAACTGAGCTTATTTGATAAAACAAGCGATAGCGTGTTGTACGCCAGAGAAGAGAAAAGATTTTCATGCTTCTAGCACTCCCAGATCATGCTTTAACAACTGAACAAAACGTGAGGTAGAGTTGGCGAGCAGTTCGGTGCGTGGCGCGTATTCGGCAATGCGCCCCTGCTCGATAACCATGATGTCGCTGACCCATTGGATGGTTTCCAGACGATGAGCAATGATGATACCTGTGCGGTTCGTGAAAAGTTTCTCCGTTGCGTGTTGTACTGCCTGTGCTGTGGCGGGGTCGAGCCGTGAAGATGCCTCATCCAGAATAATAATTGCTGGATTGCTGAGGAAGACGCGCGCGAACGCCAGCAGTTGCGCCTCGCCTGCCGATAGTCCTGTACCGTTCGCGCCAAGTTGAGTTGCCAGACCGTCTGCAAGCGAGGTATACCACTGTCCCAGGCCAACGTCATGCAACACGGCTTTAATCCGCTCGTCTGAAATGGACGCGTCAAAAAATGTCAGGTTGTCGCGAATAGATGCCTGAAAGAGTTGTACGTCCTGCGTAATGAGGCCGATGCGCTTGCGTAGGTCATGGAGTCGCATCTGTGGTAGGGCGATATTGTCGAGAAAGATGGTGCCGCTTTGTGGGTCGCACATGCGGAATAGCAGGCGTGCGAGCGTTGTTTTGCCAACGCCGGTGCGTCCGACTATGCCCACGATGTGACGCGCGGGTAGAGTAAAGCTCACGTCATCCAGCACAACTCTATCTTTCGTATAGCCGAATGTTACATGCTCGAACGAGATGGCGTGTGTGCTTTCTTGTGGCTCAAGTCCCACGCCGTCTTGAATTGGCGAGATGATATGCATCAGTTCATCTACGCGGTGAATGCTGGCCTCTGCCTCTTGCAGGTCTTGTAGTTGCCACAGAAATTTGTCCAGTGGTTGTATTAGCAGGCTGCTATAGGCGTAGATCAGGTAGACAGTTCCGGGTGTTGCGCGACCAATGCTCCATAGGTACGCGCCCAGCACCAGGCCCAGCACGCCTCCCAGTGTGTAGAGTGTTTGCGAGATAATCCAGGGGGTCGCGCCAGTGAGTCCCGCCTTTTTGATGGTCACGAACCAGAAATGATAGAGTTGAAAGAAGCGACGCATGACATAGGGTGTTGCGCCATTGGCGGTAATGTCTTCGCGCCCCGTCAGTTGTTCGCCAAGAAACCCGAAGAACAGTGCGTCGGCCTCGCGCCATTTTAGATTTTGGCCCGCGACGGGTCGGCGCATCCAGATGAGCAATACCGCCACAAAAACGGTATAGATGCTCAGGCACAGTCCAAGAAGCCCATTGACGAAGGTCAGAGCTATCAGCATTGCTAGCAGCAAGACGAGGTAGAAGAGCATGTGAACAAGAAATTTCGAGAAAAAGTTCGATAGTTCGTTTACATCGCCATCGATACGCTCTATGAGTTCTCCGACTGTATGTGATGAGCGGAACGTTATGTCAAGCGAGAGAACATGTGCCAGCAAATCGGTGCGGAGTTGGTTGGTCGCTGTCCACGCTACTTTTTCGCTCAAGTAGTTGGCGGCAACCGAAATGCCCTCATTGAGTAGCGAGACGGTGAGATAGAATAGTGCCGCCAGAATAAGAACGTTCAAAGTATTATTGTGCAGGGTGGTATCGATGAAGAAGCGTAAAATCTGTGGATTGAGCAGTTCTAGCCCGATACTTGCAAGCAGTAAAAGTGTCATCAACAGCGTGTTCTGCCATTGTGGGCGCAAGTAACGCGCGAGTAACGTCAAATAGCGCGTGAAGGGGCGCAAAATCATCGTAAAGAGCCTTTCGTTGTGTGTATGCCAAACACAACACGATTATGTTAATGCGATGTGGTGGTGCAAAAAAATTGGAATCACAAATTAGGAGAGGCTTCCTTGCGTCTTGGACACAACAAGCCCGGAATGGGGGGGATTAGCAACTTGTCGGCATATGTTCCTTATACGTTCCTTGTTTCTCTAGCTCTAACGTTTACATCGCAATTGTAACCGACGGGACGCACAGGTGTCAAGACGTGTTTGACGATTATGCGAACACTTTTTTTGGTTGCCATACATTGTGTTCCGCGTTCCATGTAGCGATTGCGAGGAACTGGCCCTGCGTGTCGTAGACGCGGGCGATTTCCGATGGTTGTGCGTCATAGGGAAAGCTGTTGCCATGCAGGACACGCTCGACTGTGGCGGCGTCGAGGTGAAGCGCGGGATAGTGCTGTAACACGGTATCAGCAGAGGTGAGCAGGTGCGCGATAGTATCGTATTCCATTGCTTCCGCGACCTGCTCCAATGTGACGCTGTGTGTGAGTTCAAAAGGGCCACTGCGGGTACGCACGAGTGCCGAGAGGTGCGCCCCATAGCCAAGCCGTTCGCCCAGATCGTAGGCAAGCGAACGAATATAAGTGCCTTTACTACACTCAACCGCGAGTGTCAGGCGTGGTGTCTGCCATGCGAGAATATGCAGCTGATAGAGTTCGATAGAACGTGCTTCAAGCGTAATCGCTTCACCGTTGCGTACCCGTTTGTAGGCGGGTTGTCCCTGCAATTTTATCGCGGAATAAAGTGGTGGCACCTGTAGTTGTTTGCCAAGAAATTGTGGTAACACAGCTTCGATGGCGGCAAGTGTAAGCGGCGTTGTGTCGGCTGTGCGGAGAACCGTCCCCTCAGAGTCGTAGCTATCCGTGACGACGCCAAAGTGTATCTCCGCTTGATAGGCTTTGCCGCTCTCGCTGAGATATTCCGCGACGCGTGTTCCCTGCCCCACACAGATTGGCAAGACGCCGCTTGCCGACGGGTCGAGTGTCCCCGCGTGTCCCACGCGTTTCTGTTTGAGCAGTTTGCGAATTTTCCCTACGACGTCATGCGAGGTCATGCCTGTAGCTTTGTGAATATTGAGAATACCATCCATTATAGTGCATGTGTGCTTTCTATAGCCTGTTTCAAGATGTCAACCACAAATGCGATTGCCTCTTTAAGCGGCTTATCGATGGTCGCCCCTGCTGCTCGCGCGTGACCGCCGCCACCGAGGCGAAGACAGATGTCGGCAGCACTGTAGGGTTCGGCACTACGGAGGCTCAGGCGCGTTACGTTTGGCTCGCCGTAACTTTTGAAGAACGCCGCAATCTGGACGCCCTCGATATCGCGCAGAAAGCCAGAGAAGTTATCATCCATCTCAGAGGTCGCGCCTGCCGAGGCAAGCGTCTCCTCTGTTGCGTATGACCAGACGAGGCGACCATCATACGCGGTCTCAATCGTCTCTATCACCTTCGCTTGAAGGCGCACGTGTGCTAGTGAACGCGAACGATAAATGGGGCGTACAATCGTTTCGGCGATGGCTCCCGCCGCGAGCAGAACTGCTCCCGCTTCCATTGTACGTGGCGTGGTGCTGGTAAACTGGAATGACGACGTATCGGTTATCAATCCGGTCAAGAGACATTGCGCCGCGTCTTTTGTAAGCGGCAGTTGTGCCTGTTGTTGAAACAAAACGAGTAGCTCGGTTGTTGATGCGGCTGTCGGATCAATGATGTTGACGCGCCCGCATCCGTTGCTGCTGATATGATGGTCGATATTGAGAATGGTAGCGGCATCAAGAAAGGCACGATGGTGTGCATATAAAGCACCATAGCGCGTCAGTTCTCCGGCGTCGAGGGCAATCACGAGGTCGAATGGCTCCTCGCCAACGGGGCCGAGGTTTTGTTGCAGTCGCTCGATGCCGGGAATGAAGGTGAACGACTTTGGCGTCGGGTCGGCGCACGCGGGAACACACGTCTTGCCCATCTGCTCTAAAATATGGGTGAAGCCGAGTGCTGAGCCGAGGCAATCCCCATCGGGATGTTCATGGGCAAGTAGCGCGATATGTTTGGCGGGCGCGATCAGGGCCATTGCCTGTTGTAAAAGCTGTGGGTTTATCTGTGCCTGTAGTGACGCGAGGCTGGCGTTTACGCCTGTATTCATACCTCTTCCTCCTTTTGTAGCTCTGCTTGAGCGGCGGCGGCCTCGCTACGCTCCCGATCCTCCTGCGAAACCTGTTTGATGAGTTCGAGGATGCGCGAACCCTCAGCAATTGATGTGTCGAGTTTGAAGCTAAGTTCCGGCATATACCGCAATGTGACGCGTGTGGCAAGCTCGTGACGGAGATAGCCCGCCGAGTTGCTCAAGCCCTTCATCGTCGCTTTTTGCTCGTCGGGAGTTCCCATCACGCTTACGAACACCTTCGCGTGTCGTAGATCGCCGCTTACCTCGACACGGGTTATACTGGCGAACCCCACACGGGGATCTTTGAGGCGTGTTCGCATGAGTTCGCTTAGCTCTATCGCGAACAACTCACCAAGCTTCTCTTGTCTATGTGGATTTGCCATCGTTTTTTCCTCTTTATCTTCATCGCTGCATCGGCATCAAAACCACTGTAGAAACAAGCTCTACAGTGGTTTCTCTTGCCAACGAACGTTCAATGGTCACGCGCTATGCGCCAGCTCTTACACGCTCTTGCATGAACGCTTCGATAACGTCACCGACCTCAAACGTAATAAAGTCTTCAAGGACGATACCGCATTCGTAGCCAGTGGCGACCTCACGTACATCATCCTTGCCGCGACGAATAGACTCGATCTTGCCGTCATAGACCTTTTCGCCCTTGCGGGTGATACGTGCTTGTGAGGAACGGGTGAGCTTGCCATCGGTGATCCGACAACCCGCGATAACCGTTGTTTTGCCAGCTTTGAACATCTGGAGCACTTCGGCGTGTCCCTCAACAACCTCGCGATATGTAGGCTCCAACATGCCTGTCAGGGCCGCTTGAATCTCGTCGGTCAGCTTGTAAATGACGTTGTAGTAGCGAATATCGACGCCCTCTTTTTGCGCCTGACGCTGTGCCGCGCCATCGGCTTTGACGTTAAAGCCAATCACCACTGCGTCGGAAGCTGCCGCGAGGTGAACATCGGTCTCGCTGATATTGCCGATACCCTCGTGAATGAGGCGAACCTTAATGTTCTCCTCGCTCAACTTGCTGAGGGCGCTCTTGAGTGCTTCCGCCGAACCCTGCACGTCGCATTTGAGGACAATATTGAGTTCTTTGACCTTGCCCTCTTGCATCTGCGTGTACAGAGTGTCGAGGCTGATCTGACCAAGCGGCGTGCTCTCGTTTTTGCGCTTCTCCGCTTCTACCTGAGCGCGTTGCTTGGCGGTCTTCTCGTCGGCTGTAACCTCTAGCTGGTCGCCAGCTTGTGGCACCTCTGGCAAGCCAATGATGCTTACAGGAGTGCTTGGCGGTGCCTTCTGAATGCGTTTGCCGCGATCATTGAACATCGCGCGAACTTTGCCCGCCAGCGCACCAACGATGATGTTGTCCCCCATCTTCAGCGTACCCTGCTGTACAAGTACAGTTGCCGTTGGGCCAGAGTTCTTTTCCAGACGTGCTTCGATAATTACGCCAGTTGCGAGACGGTTAGGATTGGCTTTGATGTCCTGCACTTCGGCTACCAGTAAGATGTAGTCGAGCAGCTCGTCGATGCCTAGTCCTTTGCGTGCCGAGACGGGTACGCAGATGATATCGCCGCCGTACTCTTCAATCACAACCCCCATTTCGGCGAGTTGCTGTTTCACGCGGTCAGGGTTGGCGTTTATCTTGTCGATTTTATTGAGCGCAATGATGATTGGGACTTTTGCGGCCTGAGCATGTGAGATCGCCTCACGCGTTTGTGGCATGACGCCATCGTCTGCCGCGACCACGATGATAACAATATGTGTGACTTGAGCACCTCGCGCACGCATCGCGGTAAATGCTTCGTGACCGGGAGTATCGAGGAAGGTAATCTTTTTTCCGTTGACCTCAACCTGATACGCGCCGATGTGTTGCGTGATACCACCCGCTTCACCTGCCGCGACCTTTGTCTTACGGATAGTGTCGAGCAAGGACGTTTTACCATGATCGACGTGTCCCATGATGGTGACAACCGGCGGAATAACCACCGTGCCATCATCATCGCGTGCCGCGATCATCGCTTCGTTTGCTGATATCGTGCCAACGGCTGTACTTGTTACCGTCGCGGTCTCGCTCTGGCTTGGCTCGAAGCCAAGCTCTTTCGCAACCATCGACGCCTTCTCATACTCGATAACCTGGTTGATATTCGCGAAGATTTTGTTGCCGATGAGGGCCTTGATAACCTCGTTCGGCGTGGCCTTGAGCAGGTCCGCGAGGTCTTTCACCATAATCTGTGGTGGCAGTGCAATTGGGCCTGTAACCTTCTCTTTGACTGCCGCCGTGCGTCGCTCTGGCGGACGCGGGGTTGATGTGCCTGAACGGTTCCCGCCCGAACGTCCATGTGCGCCACCATGTCCGGTGTTGTTGCCATAACTGGGACGTGCGCCGGGGGCAGAACTGCCAGGGCGGCCCCCACCGCTTGGACGCTGAGTCGATGGCGGATAGGTCGTGCCACTCTGATTAGCTGGTCGTGGCGCGAAATTTCCCTGACGTTGACCCTGTGGATTGGGGTTATTGCCCAGACGCTGCGGATACGGAGCTGGCCCGGCTGAACGCTGTTGCATCGGTGAGTTACCAGCAGGTCTCTGCAGCCCACCTTCGGGGCGTGGCCCTTGATTCCCTTGACTAAAGTTGTTGGGGCGTGGCCCCTGATTGAAGGTGTTAGGTCGTGGCCCCTGGTTGAAAGGTGGGCGTTGCTGACCCTGCCCGCCTTCGGGTCGTGGCCCCTGATTGCCCTGATTGAAGGTGTTGGGGCGTGGCCCCTGGTTGAAAGGTGGGCGTTGCTGACCCTGCCCGCCTTCAGGTCGTGGCCCCTGATTGCCCTGATTGAAGGTGTTGGGTCGTGGCCCCTGGTTGTCTTGAGTGAAGGTATTGGGGCGCGGCGCCTGATTATTTTGAGTAAAGGTAGGACGCTGTGGAGCCTGCTCACCATCAGGACGTTGAACGGATGTTGGGCGTTGTGCTAAAGGTGTTGGAGGCGTTGGTGCTACTACTGGCGTTTCCGCCTCATTCTGCGTTGGTGCGCTTATGTTTGTTGGTGTGGGAGGTGTAATATCTGCCCCATTCTGTGTTGATGTAACACTGGTGACTACTGGGTTTGCCGGAGACGCTGCACGGCGCCGTACTGGTCGCGTACCGGGTTCCTGACCGACAGGTGCGGTACTTTCTGTTTTCGGACGCGCAGCCGCTCGTGGTCTGGGTTGCTTGACTGGCTCTGTACCTTCTGGTAACTCGGTTGTGTCTTTCATGAAGAAGACCCCCTTTTATTGCATGACGCGCCACGAATGGCGACGGAAATCTCTTCACAGCCACAAAAAAGGTCTGTCACCCTCTCCTTTTACGGGAACAGGGGACAGAACCTCGTTAGTGCAGTTTCAGGTATGTCTATTCTGCGCTCTCCGGCGTAGTGGCTATGGACTTATATATTCATAGCTGTTGCTCCGCGATCAATCGCTACCTGGTCCTGTAGACGAGGGGCTGTGTCTCTCTCAAGAGTAGAGATAAAATGACGCATAAATTTCTTACGAATGCTTTCCTGCCAGTGCAGGCAGAAATGGATGACAATGACGATTCTTAGTATAGTATAGTCTGACTATCCTTGCAACTGTAGCCGCCATTTAGCATAGGACAGTCAGGCTACACTCTTAGTCCCTGGGAAGAGTGGCTACATACGCGTCTAGCGCAGTTCGATCTTCCTCTGGTATCGCAAGCTCAAACTCTTGTTCAAGACGCTTCTTTTTAAGCGCAACCTCCCAGCAAGAGAGACGCGCACAGAGGTAGGCACCGCGCCCGGACTTTTTCCCCATTGCGTCAATGACAACGTGACCTTCTGGTGTTCTTACTATACGTAACAATTCGCGCTTCGCTTTTGTTTCCTTACAGGCGACACAGGTACGCAAAGGAACGTGTTTGGGACGTTTCGGTTGCTGCTTGTTTGATGTCTTCTGTTCGGCTTTTATCATCGACTCTTCCTCCTTCTCACAAGTGTTTCAGCGTTATTCACCACCATCATCATAGGACGTATTGCGGTGTCCGCCGCCGCGCTGACTCGAACGGCGGCCCTCGCCTCGCTCGTTGCGGCTCCCGCGTTCGCGCCGAGGCTGGGACGCAACCGCATCCTGTGTACCCGCGCCCGCGTACTGTTCTTCGTAGACCTCACCCTCGACGGGCCTGATGACGTCGACGCGCCAGCCAGTAAGCTTTGCCGCAAGACGGGCGTTTTGTCCATCTTTGCCAATTGCCAGGGATAACTGCCGCTCTGGCACGGTGACAACCGCCGTGTGGTCGCCTTCGCGTAGCATGACTTTTAACGGCTTAACGGGGCTAAGCGCATAGCCAACAAACGCGGCAGGGTCGGGACTCCATTGGATGATATCAATTTTCTCGTCGTTGAGTTCATGCACAATGTTATTGATGCGTGAGCCACGCACACCGACACACGAGCCAATCGGGTCGAGTCCCTCCTGATGCGCGACAACGGCGACCTTCGAGCGGCTCCCTGGCTCGCGAGCGATGCTTTTGATCTCAACGGTTCCCTCGTAAATCTCTGGAACTTCTGATTCAAAGAGGCGGCGCACGAGGTCGCGATGAGAACGTGAGACAAGAATTTGTAGCATCCGTCCCGGAATACGTCGCACATCGTACACAAAGACGCGTAAGCGTTGTCCAAGGCGGTAGTGTTCGCTTGCGACTTCTTCAGTCATTGGCATGATGCCTTCGACCTTATCCACCTTGTCTAAATCGAAGTCGAGTATCCAGCCGCGCCCGGCCTCTTTGCGTGTGAGTGTGCCAAGCCGAATTTCACCGATCCATGTTTTGATTTGTTCGTAAAGGTGTTCATGTTCGGCCTCGCGGATGCGCTGTAGAATAACCTGTTTCGCCGTCTGAGTTGGGATACGACTGAAGATGGATGAAGAGTCAACATCTATAAATTGGCCCAATGCTGCGTTAGGGATAATACGTTGTGCCTCTGCCAGAGAGACCTCGTCATTCACGTTTTCAACTTGTGCGACAACGCGTTTGGAGGCCCACACGTGAACCTCTCCGTTTTTGTCAACCTCTATCCGAATATTGTCGCCACCAATAAAGCTCTTACGGTACGCTGCTAGCAGGGCATTGGCAACCGTTTCCATTACCACTTCGCGGGGTAATCCCTTTTCGGCAATCAATTGTGCGACGGCTGCTTGAAATTCGCTTCTCATAGACCATAATCCTCCCGCTACGCCCGAATGAAAACACTATAAATTTTTCTAGTGCGATGAAAAAAGTCCCTGGCATACAGAAAAGTGGGAGCTACCCACTTTTCTTAAAGGTTCCCTTATTCTGTTCCTATTATAGCACGCGCGGGTCGCTTTGCCTAGTGTAACCACTGCGGTATTGTGTACTCTGTGGGTTAGCGTGGTGCTGCTGAGGCAGTCAAGCAGCAGAACACCTACGGGGTAGAGTTCTGGAGTGCGCGTGATCTTATGCCACTCCTTGGGTACGGGAGAAAGTGGCAAAACTTTGAGAACGTTGTTAAAAAAGCAATGGCTGCTTATAAACAGGGGGACAAATAGTAGAGGATCAATTTACTGGCGTCAGTAAATTGATCGAAGCTGGCAAAGGTGCAACTCGCAAGATCAATGACTATCTTTTGAGCAGTTTTTCCTGTTACCTTATCGCGATGAACGGTGACTCGCGCAAATCAGAAATAGCGGCGGCACAGAACTATTTTGCAATCTCTACACATGCAAACGAGATACATCAGCTTAGAGAGGCACAGGAAAAGCGGCTTGAGAAACGACTTCAGGTTTCGGAAAGCTTCAAACAACTATCGGGCGCGGCTCAAGCATCAGGTGTACAAACTCAGTCCTTTGGCATTTTTATTGATGCGGGCTATCTCGGTCTTCATCGTCACACGGTGGAGGAACTCAAAGAGAAAAAAGGCATTCCCCGAAAAGCTGACTATTTAGACAATATAGGTGCCGAAGAGCTATCGGCAATAGATTTCAAGAATACACAGACGACTGGCAAGCTCACGCGCGAGGGCATCAGTGGCGAGGATGAAGCGATTTCTACACATCGTTTCGTTGGCGATCAGGTACGCAAAGCTATTGAAGCTATTCATGGCCCTATACCCGAAGACCTGCCTTCCGCCGCTTCTATCCGCGCACTAGTCGAAGAACGCAGACGCAAGGGCAAGCAACAGGAGCAAAGACAGCTTTCCAACGAGCAGGAAACACTTTTTTGAGTTAGCGAATGTCGCGCCTCTTAGCTGTATGATATACTTCTTGTGTATATAGGTTGTATGACAAGTGGGTATCAAAGGAGCATCCATTATGGCTGTGTCTCATGTCATCGAGGACGAAAAGGCACTTATAGAGGCGATTCGGGAACTGGCACAGGAGCGTGTGGCACCGCGTGCGGCAGAGATTGACCGCACGGGCGATTTTCCCTGGGATATGAAAGAACTTCTGGCGCAACAGGATATTCTGGCGATGCCTTTTCCCGTCGAGTATGGCGGAATTGGCGCGAGCGAGCTGTCGATTGTGATGGCTATCGAGGAGCTTTCGCGTTGTTGCGCGACGACGGGTCTGTTGCTTGCTGTACAACAACTGGGGTCAATGCCGATTGCGATTGCGGGAACCGATGAGCAGAAGCGCAAGTATTTCCCCAGGCTGGCAAGTGGCGAATGGTTGGCGGCGTATGGTCTTACGGAGTCTGACTCTGGCTCGGATGCGGCGGCGATGCGAACGATGGCGGTGCGTAAAGGCGATAAATATATTCTGAATGGTTCAAAGCGTTTTATTACAAATGGTGGGCTGGCTCAGGTCAATTCTGTTATGGCAATTACCGACCCGACGCAGGGAACTCGTGGCATTAGTGCCTTTATTGTTGAGCGTGATTTCCCCGGTTTTTCTGTTGGACGTGTGGAAGACAAGATGGGTATTCGTGGCTCACAGACGGCGGAACTGATATTTACCGATTGCGAGGTTCCCGTTGAAAATCTGCTGGGGCGCGAGGGCGACGGTTTTAAGATCGCAATGGGAACGCTAGACCGCACGCGTCCGGGTATTGGGGCGCAGGCGGTTGGCATCGCGCAGGGTGCGCTCGATCTCGCAGTCGAGTACGCGAAGCAACGTATTCAGTTCAACAAGCCAATTGCTGACAATCAGGGTATTCAGTTTATGTTGGCGGATATGGCGACAAAGGTTGAGGCGTCGCGTTTGCTCGTTTATAATGTGGCTGAAATGATAGATCATGGCGAGAAGAATTTCAGCAAATACTCGTCGATGGCGAAGCTATTCGCCTCCGATGCTGCGATGGAAGTTACCAACGACGCGATACAGGTACTTGGCGGTTATGGGTACATCACAGAGTATCCGGCAGAGCGTATGATGCGTGACGCGAAAATCACCCAGATTTACGAAGGCACAAACCAGATACAACGGCTGGTTATCGCACGGGCATTGCTAACGGCTCATATGTAGATGAGGTTTATGCTGTATAATAATACGAATTATGCATTAGTGTAATGGAGGGAGCAAGCGACATGTGCGCTTGCGCTTTCGTTTGAGACAGAGGAAAATTGGATGCCATCGCTTTCTTTCGATCAAATTGCTCATGCCTATGACGCGACTCGCGGCTATCCAGAGGCGGTTACACAGCAGGTTGTACAGGCTCTGGAGCGTGCCGCGAATGCCACGCCTCAGACACACTTTTTAGAGATAGGTGTTGGTACTGGTCGCATCGCGTTCCCTCTTGCTTCGCTGGGACATGACTATACAGGTGTTGATATCTCGGAAAAGATGGTAGAGCGATTACAAGAAAAGACACGGGCCGCACACTGGAACGAGCAGCAACAGGTATGGGGCAGTCTTCCCGATGAGGATACTGCACAAACGGTAGAAGTGCGCCGTTACACGAACCCAGAGCAGACGGCCTCGCTGCGTCTAATCATGGCTGATATTACCAGACTGCCATTTCATCGTGCGTCGTTTGATGTCGTGGTGGCTGCACACATCTTTCATCTTGTCGATGGCTGGCAACGGGCGGTACAAGAGGTGATACGCGTTCTACGCTCTGGTGGTATGCTACTCCACTGCTGGGACGAGCATAGTAAACCTGATGTGCATGATATTTCCGAGGAATGGCAGCGTATCCTGAAAACGCTTGGCGGCGACACACGGCGGCCTGGGACGCCCTCGGTACATTTTGTGACGGACTGGTTGACGCAACAGGGTTTGCAGACCCAAAAGATACACGCGGTAGATTGGAAACGCACGGTTACACCGCGTCAACTACTGGAACATACAACACAACGTATCTGGTCGAATACCTGGAGTATTCCTGACTCGATCTTCGTACCCGCAACTGAGCTGCTCACGACTTGGGTAAACGAACGCTATGGGAGCAGTATGGACACGCCGCGTGTGCAAGAGTGTCGTTTTGTCATTGGCAAGACCACTGTGTAGTGAAATTGCCGTTCGTTGGTCTAACGCTCTATAGGTTGCTGTTAGACCAACGTGCTTCCAAAGAGTTGTGATGTGTGGTATAGTGGCTCTCCCCTGTTATGCTTCCCCTGGCAATATACAAAGCAACTCAATACTTTGTTCTGCTGTCTTGCTCTCTACTTAGTCTGTATCAATCTATTGACACAGACTTTCTCTTGCTGTATTATATGATTGATACAGATATTGTATTGATACAACAAGGGGAGAGCATACTATGGGTAATTTGAATATTGGGACGGCAATTGTGCTTCTACTATTCGCTGTTTTAAGCTGTGTTGCAATCGGTGTTGGCCTCCTTATGCGGTTTCGTCCTCTCGTTTTTTCTAGTACGCGTTGGACTACACAACTCGTTGCATGGAATATCATTGGTGCCAATGAGTATAAGCCATTATTAGTGCAAGATGTGTTACAAACGTACTATCGCATCCAATCCTTCTCTGTAGTAGGCATTGGTAGTGCTACACTTTTGTATTTGCTTCTAATCAGTTTTGTTATCAATTCACTGAAATCATTCACTGATATTTTTCTTTTCGAGAGTCAAGTGTTTGTGGGGGGCTTCTACTTTTGCCTTATTATGGGTGCGAGTATTGGATTTTTAGTGGGAGCCTGGCGAGTGCGGGCGTCTGTTACCAAGCGCGACTCAACCTATGGTGATCTACAGAGGCGTCAACTTTCCGATTATCGCGCTAATCTTTTCAGGCTATTCCCCATTGCACTCACTGTTTGTGTACCCCTTCTAACTTTTCTTGTTTTCCCGATACTTGGCTCAACCATACAGCTAGGAGTCTCTCGTAGTGGTGCTGCTATATATGGTGCAAAATCGGTACTGGCACTGTCAATACTTCCTGCATTAATACTACTTATACTGCTTATTATGGAAACAATGATGCATCGTATCACAAACCTCTCGCGTTTTAGAGTTACCTATGACCCTGTAGCAGGTCAAAATGCTGATAATATGTTGCGCTCGATAGTAATTGGCATGATACAGGGGTATGAGTTTGTCATCGTTGGTCTGCTTAGCGTGACGCAATTAAACATTATAGAACGCGGCTTGTGGCATATTGGCAATCGACCATTTTCCCTTGTGTTCGATATGTTCTTTTACCTTGCACTTCTGGTACAAGCGTCTGGTTTTCTTATTCTTGCGTTGCAAGGCCGACTGGGTGGCAAGGTGTCGCAATGGCCCTGGCAACACAGACAGGGTTTTTAGTCATGCTTTTTATACAAAAAGGAGTATCCAGATGACTCTTCTCGCAATGTTCACAAGTGTTTATGGCTCGCTGGTTTTTGCTGGCTTTTCATTTTCGCTCTTACTTAGTATTCTCTTTATTGTTGGTGGTCTTTACATTCTGAAAGGTAATGCCTTCTGGACAGCGTTATGGAGTAACGTCAGGTGGCAGCAAGTATTAACCGTGTGGGGTGTTACAGTCGAGCAAGATACCACTGTGTTGAGCGAGGTAAAGCGTTACTGGCGTATTATTCGTGGCTATTCGCTTATAGGTGCGGGCGGTCTTGCATCGTTCGCTCTGCTTATTCTCTTTGGTGAGTCTCTGTTGCTGCCTGAAGTTGCTCTAGTCACTACCACGTTAAACGGTGGAGTATATGAGTTTGTGTGGGTACTTGCACTGCTCATGGGTTATGTAGGAGGATATGCAGTTGGCTTTGAGTATGTAAGGCGTACAGAAACGCATAGGATATTTTACGCAGATACGAGGCAAAGGCATGTCTCAGATTATTGCAGTCAAGTAATTCGTGTCCTACCAGTTCTGCTTGTGCTATACAACATTGTTATCGCATTTTTAGCGCAACCCTACCTCTGCGTACTTCCGATACCACTAAGCGAGGGAAGCCAGCTTATACTACAAAAAAATCTCTTTGTGCCAATTGCTATTCCTGCATTGATGATTCTACTCATCTTGTTGGTCGAATGGTTCTTGGTGCGCGTTACATCTCTTCCGCGTGTTGTGGTTATATCTGAGATGAGTATCGCGCAACGCGTCGATGATATCATCCGTTCGGTCTCCATCGCGCAGTTAGTATGTTTAGAGTATGTCATTTCGGGTATGCTTACGTTCGCCCAGTTTTTATTGCTGCAAACTGGTACTCAGGCTCCTGTTTATGTTTCCGCTTTACAATCTTTAGGGTGGTTCTTCCTGATACTCTTCTGCATCGGCGGTTGTCTTCTCAATACGTTATGCGGGAGGCTTGGGGGAAGCGTATCGGGTTGGTGGTGGCGAACACAGGATAGCGCAGCATGAATGCACCCTTGTTACTGCTTGACCAGAGTAGTCCGATTCCACCATATGAACAGATTGGTTCACAGGTACGTGCTCTTATTGTTGGCTCGCGCCTGACTCCTGGTGCGTTACTGCCATCGGTGCGTCAACTTGCCCGCGATCTAGGTGTTGCACCGAACACGGTTGTGCGAGCCTATAATGAGCTTGAACGCGATGGATGGGTTGTTTCTTCTGCTCGTAAGGGCGTGATGGTAGCCGAACATCCGCCGCTCATGAGCATAGAAGAGCGAGGGTATCGTCTGGAACAAGCGGTTGGGCAACTACTTATGACGGCGCACCAACTAGGCGTTGGGGCCTTTGAATTGCATCAGGAGATCGATAGACAAATCTACCGAAACAAAGAGCGGGGGTAAGTATGGAGCGACTCAAGGTGCTTCCCGACAGAGGTAGAACTTACCTCTATCGGGAAATGGTTTGCTTAGCTCTTGCTTTCCAGTGCGCGAGCGACTATTTCAGAGATGTCTTCGACCTTGATTTTCTCTTCGGCCTCGACCCCCTTGATACCATCCTCGAACATCGTGATGCAGAAGGGACACGCGGCGGCAAGCACTTCGGCGTTGGTCTCCAGTGCCTCGTTGACGCGGTTCTGGTTGATACGCGTCCCAACCTTCTCTTCCATCCATGCGCGACCACCACCGCCGCCACAACAAAAACTCTTGTTGCGGTTACGACGCATCTCCGTCACGCCTTCGCTATTGAGTACCGTCAGGACGCGGCGCGGCTCCTCGTATACGTCGTTGTAGCGACCAATGTAGCAGGGGTCATGATAGGTCAATTTGCGCTTGTCGAAGCTTGCGGGCAACGTAATCTTTTGATCGCTCAGGAGCGCGTCGATATACTGCGTGTGATGCACAACTTCGTAGTTGCCACCAAGTTGCGGGTACTCGTTTTTGATGGTGTTGAAGCAGTGTGGACACGCTGTAAGCACGGTGCGCTTCTTTGTGGCGACGGCAGTATGTCCATTGCTTGCGCTGTGTCCGCTATCTGCTGTATTGAAGCCGTAGCCGTTGAGCGTCTCGATATTTTGTTGTGCCTGCGTTTGCCACAGATATTCGTTTCCGATGCGTCGTGCTGGGTCGCCTGTGCAGGACTCTTCGGGGCCAAGAATGGCAAAGTCTACCTGTGCTGCTTTCAATACCTTTGCTACCGAGGTCGCGACCTGCTTATTACGCTGGTCAAATGACCCCATGCATCCAACCCAATAGAGGACTTCTGCTTCAGGATTTTCTGCGAGTAGGGGAATATCCATACCGGCGGCCCACGCCGCGCGTGTGTCGTTGCTGATTTCCCAGGGATTGCCGTTGCGCTCGATATTGTTGAGTACAGAGACGGTCTCCTCTGGAAAGTCTGCCTCCTCCATCACCAGGTGGCGGCGCATATCGACAATCTTAGGGATATGTTCAATCGCAACCGGACAAATCTCCATACAGGCCATGCAGGTCGTACAGGCCCACAGAGCGTCGTTTGAGATGATGCCGCCAACCATCGGCTCGTGATGAGCCTCGATCTCGGCGGATGTTTTGTCCGCATTGACGCCAGCGACTCCAAGTCTGCTATAGATCGACTTCTCGCCAAGGATGGCGGGACTCTCAACAAAGAGTGCCTCTTTGACGCCAAGAATAATCTCTTTTGGAAAGAGCGGCTTGCCCGTATTGCTCGCGGGACACACTGTATTGCAGCGTCCGCACTCAGTGCAGGCGTAGCCATCGAGCAGTTGTTTCCAGGTGAACTGCTCCGCCTTCGAGACGCCGTAATCTTCGCGCTCTTCGATATTTTCCAGCAGAGGTAAAGCACCGCGTGGCTTATAGCTGCGGAAGAAGACATTGAAGGGCGTAGCCATCAAGTGCAAGTGTTTTGAGCGCGGCAGGTAGACCAGGAAGCCCAGCACGGTAGCGATGTGGAGCCACCAGAAGATGCGAAACCAGATGATATTTGCCTGTGTACCCTGTCTGGCAAGAAGTGGGCCAAAGATAGTTCCAATGGGCGTCCACGCGGCCCCGTTGCTCGCGGCATACTCAAAGCCTTCGACCAGGGCGAGTGTGAGCACCACAAGCATAATCAAGCCCAGAATGATAAAGCCGTCCCAGGGGCCATGAAGCTTACTGCTCAATTGTTTAGGGCGAAAGATGCCGCGCCGTATCGCGAAGACGACCAATGCGAACAGCACAAACACAACAAAGATGTCGAGTACGGATGCGAAAATACGATTATCACCAATTAGGGGTAGGGAGCCATTGAACGCTCCGAGAATGAGGTTGAGGAGGCCAAACTGAATAATAATAAAGCCCCAGAAGGTGAAGAAGTGTGCAATGCCGGGAATGGGATCACGTAGCACTGCACTCTGGCCCAGAACAACCGTGAAGAATTCGCCAAAGCGGTCATCGATATGGTCGGTACGGTTCTCAGGTCGTGCCTTTGCCAGTAGTGTTACCAGCATACCAGCGCGAACGCCAAAGAGAACGAGTGCGCCTAGAAAGAGTACCACAAAGAGTATTGTGCCAAATAATCCCCCGGTGGGTGAGATAGCAGGGGGTGTCATGATAGTCTCCGTTCCAAATTACCACTGTTCAACTGTAAGTTCTGAAATCCAAGAAAATGATTATCTCGTGCTATGAGAGTATAAGTACGCTTGCATCAACCACGTAGCTAATGCTGATATGGCTCAATGCTCTCACAATCTTCTATTACCTTTTCCATTGAGTCAATATCTTCGGCTGATAGTGTAAAATTTGTCAGTGCAGAGCTGGGTGTTCCAGGAGGAAGTTTTGAGCGTGACGAATGTGTTTGAGATAATTCCTCAAGAATTTCTAACGCTCGTTGTTGATCTTGTGGCGAGAGTTTTTCAACGAGGGTAGAAATTCTTTCGGTTGCGTTCGACATCTGCTAGCTTCTATCCTATCGCGTTGCTCTGCGCCCTATTATACATCAAGGTGTGCGGGGAGGATAGAGATGCTATCCTATCCTTCCACTTGGTATTATGACTTCCGTCGTTTGACTTCTTCGGCGAGCTTTGGCAGAATCGTGACGGCATCGCCAATGACGCCGTAATCGGCGACGGAGAAGATCGGGGCGTGCTCGTCTTTGTTGATGGCGATGATATATTTGGAGCCTTTCATACCCGCGAGATGCTGAATAGCTCCACTGATGCCGGCAGCGATATACAGCGTCGGCTTGACGGTTTTGCCTGTTTGCCCGATCTGATAGCTATAAGGAAGCCAACCTGCATCGACAATAGCACGCGTCGCGCCGGGCGCACCTTCGAGCAGTGTCGCCAATTCCTCGATGTAGTGGAAATTTTCGGCTTTACCCAAACCGCGCCCGCCACTGACAATGATCGCGGCATCTTCAAGTGCGGGGCCATCGCTCGCGACGTTGACGGAATCGATAACGCGAATTGATTGTGATGCGGCACTTACCGCTGTACTGATGGTCTCAATCTCAGGTGTGCGGCCCTCGTACTGTTCCAGACCAAACGCTTTGGGCCGCGTGAGGACAATGCCTGTGCCACCGTGTGGATGTGTAGCTGTGACAACGGTCTCGCCGCCCCAGGGAACAATTACCTTGACGCCATCGTCCGCGAAGCTAAGGTCAGTAGCATCGGTGATAAGCCCCATATTGTTGCGGACGTTGAGTCGCGCGGCGATGTCGCGCATGTCATAGGTTGTGGCAAGCAGCAGAATTGAGGGCTGGTGCTGTTTAATAAGTGTACTTAACGTCTCGACTGCTGGTAGGGTCAGGTAGTTATCGTAGGCCACGTCAGCGTGTACATAAACTTTTTCCGCGCCATAGACGCCGAGCGTGGGCGCGACCTCTGCGGCGGCTGCACCAAGCACAACGGCCTCTGCGCGTCCAAGTTTCGCGGCCTTGCCAAGCACTTCCAATGATGAGCGAACAGGTTTGCCGTTATCCAGTTCGATCAGTACCCAGGTTGTATTTGCCATATTCTTGCTCCTTACGTGTACTAAAGCAACTGGTAACGCTGTAAAAAGTCCGCGATGCTTTGCGCGGCGTTGCCATCGTCCTTAACGATCTGTCCGGCGGCGCGTGCTTCGGCTGAGCCAATAGTTAGAACGCGTTCGCGTGCGCCCGCTTCGCCAACCTGTGCCGCATCGATGCCGATATCGTTCAATGTAAGCTGTACAAACGGCTTTTTCTTCGCGCTCATAATGCCCTTCATCGTTGGATAAATTGCTTCATAGGAACCGCTTGCGATAGTCACAACGGCGGGTAGGGGGGACTCGACTGTCTTATAGCCGGTTGGTGTGACGCGTTTGATGACCGCTTTTGCGCCCTCGATCTTGATTTCGCGGGCAAAGGTCAATTGGGGTAGTTCCAGAAATTCGGCGATGCCCGCGGGAACCATGCCAGTGTAGCCATCGGTGCTTTCTGTAGAGCAGAAGACCAGTTCCGCCCCCTCTTTTTTAAGTACGGCTGCCAGCACGCGCGAGGTACTTAGCGCGTCGGAGCCAGCGAGTGCGGGGTCTGTAATGAGGATGGCGCGATCAACGCCCATCGCGAGTGCGCGGCGCATGGCCTCTTGCGCCGTCGCTGGCCCCATGCTCACGGCGGTAAGCTCGCTGTTTCCTACTGTATCGCGGAGTTTGATAGCGGCTGAAATAGTGCTTTCATCGCCGGGATCAAGCACGAGAGAGACGCCACTACGCATCAAGCGTTTGGTGTTCGGGTCAAGCTTGCTCGTCGTTGTGTTGGGGTCGGGAACCTGTTTTATGCAAACGAACATCTTCATTGAATTTATGCCTCATCTTCTGCGTGTAGTGCGGACGTTGGGAAGTGAGAGAAACTCCATAGTTTCTTATACTTCCCTCATTGTAACTATCCTGAAAAGCGAGTGTCAATGTTGCTAGCTAACGGGCCGCCTTTGCGTTTTGCTTGTCTCGCGCTTCCTCTGCCCCACGCACAACCCGTTCGCGCCAGAAGTTGTGCAGAAATGGACAGGCCGCTAACTCGCGAGCCAGTTCTACGTTCGCGTTGTGCGCGTGCGTGAAGTCGTTAATAAGCGCGACTGTCCAGCGTGGGTAGGGCCGCTCGACAAGCGTAATCTCCATGTGTGGTTCAATCAAGCCCTCTTGCAACACGCTACAGTACCATCCCGTGCGGCCTGTTGCCGCGACACGTCGGGTGAGGCCAGCAGTACACCAGCGTTTCTCAATTTTTGTGCAGGGGAAGCGTGGCCCCGCCACCTGAATACGCGCGTTGCCCAGGGCATAGACATCGCCAATACACGCGGTTGCCTCGCTCATGCCCGCGATGGTAAAATTTTCGCCGAACCCACCGGGGCCAATCTCTTGTTGCCCTAACTCTGCCTGCCACAGAGGGTAGTGCGCGGCTGCATACAGAAGCACCGCCTGATCGGGCTTGCCGTGATGTTTCCTGTCGGCCTGTTCATTTCCTTCAAGGTGTGTGATGTATAGCCAGCGTGGTTGTGTGTCCGGTGTGCGAACAAACGATGTCTCGTAGGGACGTTGCAAAACATTTTTCGCCCCCGCCGTCCCATAGTGGTGTGGTGTGCCTACCTGCATTGATTGCAGTGTGCCAATTTGTGTATTCATTGTATGTGGCTCCATCGCGGTATGTTTATTCTTCATGATGGTATTATAGCTTTTTGGTTGTACTTACGTTTTAGGTTTCCCAGAAAGGGAAACACTGTTTGCTCTTCTCTTCATAGATGCGATAAGATGCATCTATAGAGAACCTCCAAGAAAGTGAGTACGTGTACGTTGGAAGAGCGACAGTTAAACGTTCTGGCGATTGGCGAGACGTTGATAGACCTAATTTCTGATACTGAGCAGGGGTCACTGCTGGACTCGCGGGCGTTTGTGATGTATCCTGGCGGGCAGGCGACAAATGTGGCGTTGAATGTGGCGCGATTGGGCGGCTCGGTTGCGCTTGTTTCACGGATTGGTGATGACTCGTTTGGCATCTTTTTACAGCACCATCTGGTGACGGCGGGAGTGGAGGCCGACTATGTTCGTGCGACACCAAACGTTCCGACGACCATGGTTGTGGTGACGCGCCACCGCGCAACCCCCGATTTCGCCGTCTATCGCGGTGCCGATGCTGAGATGATGCCAGAGGACATGCCGCTCTTCCTGCTACCTTCTACCGCGCTTGTCCATACGTCTGCGTTCGTGCTGTCACGTGAACCTTCGCGCTCAACCATTCTGGACTTTATCGTGCAGGCACATAATGCTGGGTGCTTGATAAGCTTCGACCCCAATTATCACCCGCGTCTGTGGGAAACAAACTATGACTCACTATCAGTCTTTAAAAAGATTTACCCTTATGTCACATTGACAAAGCCTTCACTTGATGATTGTATACGACTCTTCGGCGCGGGTTTAACGCCAGAGGTATACGCCTCGCGTTTTCTGGAGTTGGGCGCGAAGAATGTTGTGTTAACGCTGGGTAAAGCAGGAGTATTGCTTTCAAATGCTGACGGCGTTTCCTATCACTCTGCTAGCCAGGTAGAGGTGGTTGATGTGACGGGGGCAGGCGATGCGTTCTGGGCTGGTCTTATTCTCGCGACGTTGGACGGCTACTCCGCTACCGACGCTGTACGGGTTGGGCAAGCTGTAGCGTCAATCAAGATACAACAGGTGGGGCCACTTTCTCATATGATTGACCGCGTATCGCTGTACACGCAACTTGGGTTAGAGGTGTAAAAGCTGTGGCGAGCTAGCTCACCACAGCTTGTGGTTCTCTTATTTATGCAAACGAACAAGAGCGTGGCGAGCCACAAAGCCCGTAGCAAGCAGAAGGAAGAAGAGTACCCCCAATGCCCAGGGCAGAACGGGGGGTGTGTTCGTGGTACTGATCGGGTTTGGGTCGCTACCTGTGCCGGGCATCCCAGGCATTCCAGCAACCTGCGTTGAGATGAATTGGATGGCAGGTTTGCCGTTCTCCACACCTATGGCGAAGACGCTGGTAATTGTCCAGGGTTTCAAGTTCGCGCCAACTGAGACGCTTTTGTCCGCCGAGAACCTCGCGTCTAGTGTATAGGAGCCAGCGGGAATGGCGATGTAATCGCTCGCCTTCTGATAGGACAAGTCGCTTGCAACAGAGGTTGTGCCATTGGATACATTCACACTACCAGTACCGGGGGAAAGATGATAGACGCGCACCTTTGCGTCATTATTTGAGACAAGATTGTTGTCTGTGAAGACTGAAAGCGAGAAGCCCAATGCTCGCGTTCCCAGTGCGGCAACTGTGTAAGGGGTGTCTGCACTAGTCATAATTGATTGCGTGATAACCGCCGCACCAACACCAGTTCCGATAAGTGCAATCTGGACATTGTGTCCACCAGCAGGAACCGCGACATAAGGAGTCACAACACCAAACTGAAAGCTACTCAATAGCTTTGTACCATCGACGAATACATCCACCACACCGACATCGGGTGATGCATGAATAATACGAATGTATGCCATATTTTGTGTATGTTGGGCATGGGCTGTCGTGGGCTGTACGCTGAAGAGCGTAAGCAGCGCAAATACTCCGCCTATCAGGAAAAGACAAGTAAACCTTTTGAGATGACTCATCGCCAATCTCCTCTCGCTGTGTGTATTTCTGTACTTGACTACGCCTCATCAGTTGGATCAGATTACTGCCTGCTTTACAGATTGTGTCGCAATCGATAAATAAACGTTCTTTATATGGGTGGAAGTAATCTAGAAAGCAGGCGTACACGTACTCCTAAGTGAATGGCTATGATGTGCCAGTTTGATTTGTTGGGTTCCCCCCACCGCAAGTGTTTCGAGGTGTACTGTGCAAGATATAGATTCTCTCCGTCCTGCAGGAGCGGTTATACAAGACCGCTTTGTAGTAGAGCAGTTACTTGGTCGAGGCGGATTTAGTGCCGTCTATTTAGTGCGAGACCAGCAAAATAACGATGCGAAATATGCACTTAAAGAACTTATGGATCAGGATAGGCAAGAGAAAAACAAGTTTGCGTTCGAGTGTCAGGTGCTCAAGCGATTGAACCATCCGGCATTGCCACATGTGCATTGGGTTGAGGAGAATGATCGACGGGCATACTTGTTCATGGATTATATCGAGGGGCCAAATCTGGAAGTATTGCGACGGCAGCAGCCTGACAGATGTTTCCCGCTTTCTCAAGTGTTGACCCTGCTTGCGCCTATCGTGAATGCATTGGAATACCTTCACGGTCAAAGTACGCCAATTATTCACCGTGACATCAAACCTGCTAACATCATTGTGCCAACGATGGGCAAGCCGTCGATGTTGGTGGACTTCGGTATCGCGAAAGAATATACCTCTGATTCGACCACAACGGTTGTTCGGCATTGCTCTCCCGGCTATGGTGCGCCTGAGCAATACAGTACAGGGACAGACCTGCGAACGGATGTTTACGGGTTAGCCGCGACAATGTACACGCTGCTTACAGGTGTAGTGCCTGTCGATGCATTGCAACGAGCCACAAAAATCGCTGGTAGAAATGGCGATCCACTCGTTTCACTGCAAAAGCTGATACCCTCCCTTCCAACATATGTAGTGGAGGCCGTTCATCGTGCGCTATCTATTAGTGGCGACAAGCGCTTTGCGAGTGTACGAGAATTTTGGGAAGCGGTTCAACCGTCGAAAGCAACTCCACAATTCTTCACGCTATTGTTCCAGCGAAACTCCGCAAAGGTAGCGCAACTCAATAGCGAGCGTTCCACAGGGCCGATTGTGGTGCGTAATAGAAAGTTGCTTACCAGTAAAACAGAGATCGCGTTATTAACCTTTCTTGCTGTCGCGGTTGTTCTTGGCGCGATACTAAGTATTGGTTATTATAGAGCAAGCACGCAGAGTGTTACAACTGTAGCCGTGCCTTCTAGCTTGTCTGGTGCGACAAATAATCCTGCGCCAACTCCAACAACCGATCCGTCTTCTCCTCATATTGCGGGGCCATACAGTGGCACAGTTCACAATCTCGCGACAAACGAAACGACGTCAATGACAATCACCGGTCTCACGCAAAATGGTAGTAACATTTCAGGCTACTTCATTGGTCTAAATATGGAAGGCTCGTTCACAGGTGTTCTTGATACATCAAGACATTTCTTGTTTACCGTCAAGCGGGATACACAGTTGCCCCTGTTCTTTGACGGAGTTATACGACAGGATAGCAACATCGTGGGAAATTATTGCACGGTTGATAAAGCGGGACAGTGCGTGGGTGACTATGGTATATGGAGTCTCAAAAAGGCGCAAGGCTTATAGTCTCGGAAACGCGTAGAACGGTAACAAAAAGCAGGCAAGATACCTCATAAGGTGTCATTCTGCCTGCTTTTTGTTACCGTTCTGCGGCGTATAATGAAGGCTAGGAAACTATTATTGAGAGGGAACACACTTACGATGAATGAGAATACTTCTGCTGTCGAAGACGAGGCGTACAAACAATCGTTGGCCTTGCTGCATCGCTGTTTGACGCCTGCGGGCTTTGTCGCCTCGCCTGTCGATATTGATAATTATGCACGCATCTGGGCGCGTGACGGGGTGATTGCGGGACTAGCGGGTCTGGCAAGTGGCGACTCTCTATTGATACAGGGTATGGAGCACACACTGGACACGTTGGCGAAGCATCAGGGGCCTCATGGAGAGATACCTAGTAATGTTTCGGTAGATGGTGTGACGGTGAGCTATGGGCGTCTAGCGGGTCGGGTGGACGCACTACTCTGGTACATTATCGGAGTGTGCGCGTATCTTGATACGACAAAACACTCCTCGCGCAAAGTACGCTACTGGTTGAGCGTCGAGCGTGCGCTTTTCCTCGCGGCCTGTTGGGAGTACAACAATCGTGGTCTGATCTACACGCCAATCTCTGGCAACTGGGCGGACGAGTACGTGCAGCAAGGCTATGTGCTTTCCGATCAGCTTCTGTACGAAATGGCGTTGCGGAGTGCTGGTCTTGTCTTCAAAAACAAAGAGTGCCAGAAGAAGGCCGAAGAGGTACGTCAACTAATCGAGGTGAATTACTGGCCTCAAGCAGCGTTAGTTGGAAGCCCGCTTGTATATCATCCACACGCGTATCAGCAGCAGATTGAGCGCAACTCACAAGGTGGGCCACACTGGTTACTCTCATTTTCGCCCGCCGGCTACATGACCTATTTTGATGGACTCGCGCACGCCCTCGCGCTCATCAGTGGTATTGGTAATGAGGCACAGCAGCAACAGGCGGAAGCCTATGTGCAAGAGTTGGAACGGCAGATCGGGAATCCGCTAACCCCTGCGTTCTGGCCCGTCATTCAAAAGAGCGACACCGACTGGGCGGCACTTGAAGCCAACCATTTATACGGGCAGATAAAAAATCAGCCGTACCTGTATCACAACGGTGGTCTGTGGTCGATGGTGACGGGGTTGTACGCGGTGGGATTGATGCGGCATAATAAGAAAGAGCGAGCGGAACATCTGCTTACTGCAATCAATAGCGCGAATGAGCAAGGACGCGCGGGCCAGAAGTGGGAATTCGCGGAATATCATCACGGGCAAACGCACGAGCCACTCGGAACGCCGTTTGTGGATTGGAGCGCGGCGGCAGGCGTGCTGGCGCATCAAGCGTTGCTGCAAAACTCCGCCCCCTGGCCTCTCTAGAATTTCTTATAGCCGAAAATAAAATGTTAGATAGAGAAGCAAAGGTAGCCTAACGTGGACGAGAGAGACGACGAGTTAGAGCTAGAGATAGTTGACTTGGATGAGAGAGATGACGAAGCTTATGAGAGAGATAGCTCATACAGTTTTGCTCCCGAAGGAGAAATCGTCACCTCAGGCCAACCAGACGAAGAGGGCGTATTCGCTCCCTCTTCCAGACGAAATGTTGTTCCCACGCCGACGAAGTATCGGTTAGACGTCCCACGTTTTACCACTTCTCAACGTCATGTGCAACTTGTCGTGACAATTGGCGTTGTGGTCGCACTATTGCTCTTGCTTATAAATAGTTACAAGCCAATACAGAATCGTGTGATACGCACGCTTACGCCCCCATCCCCCTTGTCAACGGCTCCACTGGGGCCAAACAGTGACCTCTTCTATTTTAATGTTAGTCCCCCCTGGGGACAATTTTCTATTGACAATAGAGTAGTTACACATATACCTGATATTACTGGTGGTTCACCACTGCGACTTACACATGGACGGCATCGAGTACGATGGGTAGCGGAACCGTTCTCGCCGCAAGAATGCACTGTCTCCGTCCCGTTCAGCGTCCCTACTGACACCTGTCATGCAAACAAATTTCTGCCATCGTTACACGGCAAGAGTGCCTGGATTTTCAACGCGTCATTGTCGCTCGCACAACTGCCCAGGTCGTCCTTTACAACACTCGTTTCAAATGTTGGACAAGCTTTTGACGCGCAAGCCCCTACAGAAACCGTTCTGCCGGGCGAACTGTACGCGGCAAATACGTCAAACGTGCAGGGGCAAGCGATACAACATGCGAAGGAGCCATTGCGAGCGACCTTGCGTTATCAATTGGATAGCGAAAACACACTTGATGGTATTTGTAGCACGTTGGTTGAAGTGAGTACGCCCTGTACATTTGACGGGCAACAATGCTATCTCTTCTGTACCGTTTTTCCCGGAGCCAGTGCGGCTCTATGTCCTGTTGTATCATGGAGCGTACTGTCGGCGGTACAGGCTACATGGGAGTACACAACGATGCAGGGAAACACTGTTGCCGCAAGTCAACCAGAGATGCTAGGAACATCGACGGTCTATGACCACCTGCTTCCACTCTGTATCACCTGGGATGGGGTGCGTTGGACTGTTACTTTGCCTCCTTCGCAGGCGATCTATGCCATTCCAGCGAATAGACAGCCGCCGCTTGATGTTTCGTGCAATACCGCGCTCAACATGGTACGCGAGGTGTTAGTTCCTAGCTCAACAGAGCAAGCGCACTCCGGCATCGCGTGGCAATATGTTTCCAGTAACAGTTCCGCGATAGGTTGCCTGAGTATCGCGACATTAAATCAAGGGCTGGGGAGCATGTCACCACCTGTCGCATATTGCCTGCATCGGTTTGGTGTTATGCTTGCCGCAAACGATATCGCGCACCACTATTGGCCCTCGCTTCCCGTCGCGGACGTCTATGAGCAGCAGCTTGCACAACAACTCGCCAAAGCATATCAACATCCACAGGACAATGTATAGGGATATCTGATGCTAAGCTTGAAGGGCTTTGCGAAAATATACGCATCCTCTTGGGACAGCATATTGTATATTAGGTAGAAATGCGGTACACTAAGCAGTGTTTGGTGACTGTAGTTACCTTGACATTGTGCAGGACGTTTGTATGTTTACGGTTGTGAAACAAAACTCACTGGGTGAGACTAAGATACAATACATCGGTGAGTTGCTCATGCAGCTTACATGTGGAGTTGTCATTCAAGCGAGCTGGACATTACCAGCACGCGACCTGGGATATACTGTTTTTGAGCCAGGGGACCAGTTTAAAGAATATTATTATACTGATCGCTGGTTCAATATTTTTGAGATTACGCGCTCTGATGGAACGCGCAAAGGATGGTACTGCAACGTGGCAGAGCCAGCGCATATCTACGTAGATAGAATAGTGCAGAAAGACCTGCTCCTGGATGTGTGGATTAACTCGCAAGGCGAACCGCTCATTCTGGACGAAGACGAGTTCGCGGCTGACACGACGCTTACGGATGAACAGCGTGTTGGTGCACATCATGGATTGCAAGCGGTACTGCATTTGCTTACAACGCGCCAGGAAGTGTTTGCAAAAATAGGAGCCACCTGAAACAACAAGAAAAGTGTGCTGAAAAGTGTGCTATTGAAGCACTGTGCGGAGCCACATTACGTCTCCAGAAAGACATATCTTGATGGAAAGAAGGGACGCCAGGCTATTCCAGCAGGACGCCACAAGTAACGAAGGCTGGAACATTGTCGAGCTTGAGTCTCACAGGCAATTTCGCCAAAAGGTCAACGAGCTAATTCAACTAACGACTATCACCGGAGTCACGACAAACGAGCTGCAACAGGAATTGCGGCAGTGCCGTGAAAATTATGGCCCCCGTTTCGCTACCCAACTTGTCCGTGCGCTCCACCAGGACGACGAACAGGAACGTCAGGCAATTGTCGCATTATTGATATTGCTCTATGACTTAAATACGATTTCCCCGTTGCAACAGCTATCGCGCAACCAGCGATGCTCACGCGCAACACGGCTCTCCGCCTCCTTTGCTCTGGCAGGCATGGGCGTTACAGGAGAACAAACAGAAGACCCCAGGCCCGTGCGCCTCTACGCCATCAGTTAGAGAAACAGCAGGAGCAAGCAGCACGCATAAGCGGCTCCAGACGTACTATAGTAGTGACAGGGCTTGCCCCTGTCATGCTCGCGCGTGTCATGCTGTCATGCTTCACGTTTTTTATTGCGCGGGCGGTAACACTGGCAAGCCAAAGCCCCAATCGAGCAACGCTTTTGCATCACTGAAGCGGTTCAGTGATGTATCGCTATGGAGCACCACGCCCATAAGATGATGACCTGCCCGTGTCGCTGCGAAGACCAGACACCAACCCGCCTCTACTGTATGTCCTGTCTTGATGCCTATCATGCCTGTATATGTTCCCAGGAGGTCGTTTGTAGTTTTCCATATGTAGGCGTGATGCAACCCTGTGGCTGTGAGTGTATATGTTGGTGTCTGAACAATCTGTGCGAAGAGTGGAAGCGACATTGCATATTGGGATAAACGCACGAGGTCGGCTGATGTTGTGTAGTGATTAGGGTTTGTCTGATCGTCCGCCGTTAAGCCATCTGTATTGGTGTAGTGTGTTTGATAAAGATGGAGGCGACGCGCAAAAAGGTTCATTCGTTGCACAAACTTGTCCGACGTACCCGCAAGCTTGTCCGCAATCGCTATTGCCGCGTCGTCGCCGGATGGAAGCATGAGACCGTAGAGCAAATCTTTGAGTGGCACCACGTCGCCAACACGCAACATCGCGCTACTGCCATTCCGAAAATTTACTTCATCCACCGCGTCCTGTGCGACGGGAACTCCCTGTGTAAGATCGCCCGTTTGTATTGCAATGATCGCCGTCATAATTTTGGTCGTACTTGCCATTGGCAATGTCTTTTGGCCGTTGATGTTGACCAGAACGTTTCCGGTATCCATATCTTCAAGATAGGCCGTGCTTGCTGTAAGTGGTGGTGGAATTCCCTTGATCGTTAGTACTGGCGAAGGAGAAGGTGCGGGTGTTGGTACAAATGGCACAGGCGTTGGAGAGGGCGTAGGCGTTGCCAATCCCAATGTAGTAGTTACGCGGTCTCCCAGTGGTGTGAATGCAACGAGTGGTGCCGCGATCAAAAGAAGTAGTGCGAATGCGAGAAGTGAAAAAGCGAGTACGCGCCGTGCCATGTCCTCTGTTACCTGTTCTACTTAAAATATACTACATGCGGAAGAGCGTCTATAGGTAGACGTACCTTGTTACAAGATACTATAGTATAGACGCTTTTCTCGTACAGCAATCGCGCTTCATCTCGCCAATGGTACTAGAGGTTGTGAGGCCACTGTGTATGATACTGAGTTTCGCGCTCGAAAGCGTCCGCGATGCGGAGAATAACCTCTTCGCCAAAGGCAGGCCCCAGCAATTGTAGGCCAACGGGCAAGCCTTCGCTAAAGCCACCAGGGATAGAAACGCCACTGATGCCCGCCAAATTTGCTGGAATGGTGAACACGTCTTGCAAGTACATCTGGTAGGGATCAGAGATTTCGCCCAACTTGAACGCCACTGTTGGCGACGCGGGGCTAACCAGCGCGTCAACCTTCGCAAACGCTTGCTCGAAGTCTTGCGTAATCAGCGAACGCACTTTCTCCGCTTGCTTATAGTACGCGTCATAGTAGCCGGACGAGAGGGCATATGTTCCCAGCATGATGCGTCGTTTGACCTCGGCACCAAAGCCATATTGTCGTGTTTTCTCCATCGCCTCCCACATATCATCGGTCTCGCGATACGAGTAGCCATACTTCACACCATCGTAGCGTGCGAGGTTCGCGCTGGCCTCTGCTGGAGCGATGATGTAGTATGCGGACACACCGTACTTTGTGTGTGGTAACGAGACATCGACGATTTCCGCGCCCATCTCGCGCAATCGCTCGATATTAGCGCGAACTATCTTGATGACTTCTGGTTGAGTTCCCTCAACCCAGTATTCC
The DNA here is from genome assembly GCA_038211295.1 of Ktedonobacterales bacterium. Lineage (GTDB taxonomy): Bacteria > Chloroflexota > Ktedonobacteria > Ktedonobacterales > Ktedonobacteraceae > JBBQVS01. The sequence goes on from JBBQVS010000022.1 coordinate 31,045, forward strand.
TGTGGCACTCCCAGCTTCATGCCTTTGATGCTTCCTGTGAAGCTTGCCGTGTAGTCTGGTACAGGGTTTGGCGAGCTTGTGGCGTCGCGTGAGTCTTTGCCCGCGATGGCTTGTAAGAGTAGTGCGGCATCGCGTGCGTTGCGTGCGAAGGGGCCAATCTGATCGAGCGATGAGCCAAAAGCGATCAAGCCGAAGCGTGAGACACGCCCATAGGTTGGCTTCACGCCCACCAAGTTGCACAATGACGCAGGCTGCCGAATAGAGCCGCCTGTATCGCTTCCATATGAACCCATTGCCATTCCCGCCGCCACCGCTGCCGCCGAGCCGCCGCTACTTCCGCCGGGAGCGCGTTGCAAATCCCAGGGGTTGTGTGTATTGAAAAACGCCGAGTTCTCCGTCGAAGACCCCATTGCGAACTCATCCATATTCGTCTTGCCCACCATAACAATGTTTGCGGCGTTGAGTTTCTCCATAATGGTTGCGTTGAATGGCGGTTTGAAATGTTCCAACATGCGTGAGCCAGCAGTGGTGAGAATATCTTTGGTGCAAATTACGTCTTTAATCGCTATTGGAATACCTGTGAGTGGCGAAATATCTGCGCCACTTGCAATACGCTTGTCTGCCTCTTGCGCTTGCTGTAATGCCAGATCGTCCGTCACCAGTGTAAACGCTTTTACCTTATCTTCTACCGCGCGGATGCGGTTCAGGTGTGCTTTTGTCAGTTCAACCGACGAAATTTTTTTCTGGCGCAGCAGGTCGGCGGCTTCGTGAATGGTGAGTGTGTATAATTCTGTCATGATGTTCTACTCGCCCTCCAGCACTGCGTTGACCTTCAAACTGTTGTCTTCCTGATCGGGCGCGTTCGCCAATAAAACCTCTGGCGGATACGACGGTTGTGGCACATCTGCACGCATAACACTGGTAAGTCGTGAGGCATGGGCCGTAGGTGAAACGCCACTTACATCGGCGTCCTGTAATATTTTGATGTTCTCCAAGATAACGGAAAGCTGTTGCTGAAACGTGGTAACATCTTCCTCGCTCATGCCCAGGCGTGCAAGTTTTGCTACGTTTTCTACCGTCTTACGATCAATCATCTTCCTCTATCCTTACCTGTTTTTAGTATCGAATGGAAAAGCCGCTAAGATGTTCCGTGAGTCCGCGCCAGGTTGTCTCGACCTCATCCACCTCTGCCGCCGAAGGCCCCTGCCGCAATGCGACAAGCAAACGTTCCAGCGCACCGCGTGGCCCCTGCGCTACAATTTCCACCGCGTCGCTATTTTTGTTTCGTGCATAGCCACGTAATCCGAGCGACAAAGCAGTGCGTGAGGCAAAGTAACGAAAGCCAACGCCCTGCACATAGCCATGTACTACTGCGTGAAGCTCTTCTTCAGGGTTTTCCATGTTACTCTTCTGGCTCATGCTTTGTATAATAGCATAGTCATCTTTATTGGTATAGACCTCAGCGTCTCAACCGTTAGTTGCTGTTCTAATCGCCTCGTCAAGGTATTTGCGAGCTTCTGCCTCGGTCTGAGCAATACTTACATACACAATCAAATCTTGCAATTGCTTGTTGTCTGTCATTGCCTCCGTCGTTTCAATCGCTAGTCGCGCGATGTGTGGGAACTTTGCCTGTACAACACGCTGTATAGTAGTTCGGTCATCTCGTAGTTTTTCTTGACGTGCTTTTTCCAGCCCTTTTTCCAGCCCTTTTTCCAGCCCTTTTTCCACTCCCTCTTCTAAAATTAGTTGGTAAAGTGGTGTGTCATGGAGCAGATCATGTTGCATTTTGAACCTCCTGATAAGCCAGGTTTGATCTTCTTGCTTGCCGGAAAACGCAAGCGAAGCCAGTACCAGCGTAAGCGAAACGAGTTCTTTTTTCGTCATCTCGTCTTCTGTGAGCTGCTCGATAGAGTTGACCGTTTCTTCGACAGCGGCATATGTCGCACCATTTTGTGTCAACGGAACCAATGGTAGCAATGCAGCAAGCCCTATTTGTGTGAGTGCCTCTTTAGGAACTTCCCAGAGTTTGACGTTGGTAAAGTAGAAACGATGAATTTCTGAGCCATCTGGATGTGGTTGAACAAAAGGCGACGTTACGACTACGCCATCTTCCTTCAGATAGATAACGAAAGAGATAATTGTGTACCCAAGAAGAGAACTTGCCAGCACATTGTATTCCCATATACGTCGGGCCATGCTTGCGTCCGTGCGTCGCTGAAACTCAATGTGCAGCGCATACTGTTTTCCGTCGATCAGCACCTCATGAAGCGCGTCCATGTCAAGGCTACGGTTTAGATGCGGCGATAGTTCTCCTACATAATGCGCTCCCGCTAGCAACCAGGAGACAAAATGCTGAGGGTTGATTTTGATAAGTTGTTTTAACGTACTATCCCACTTGCCAGCCATAGTGTTTTCCCCCTCTTCCAATGCTACTACTAGTGTAGCATAGAGATATTTTGCTGTCGAGATGCTCAGTAGCGGGCATTGTTTCGCTTTTGGGGAACACATCACGCTATGATTTTCAAGGGAGAAAACTTGGGTGAATTGGCAACAAAAAGGAGGCGCAACACGTACTACTATACAGAAATACTAACGATGCGCTCTATCTCATGTGCCTCTTGCGTGTTTGTGATACTATAATACTCTATCATATACAGTGTGTGCTTATATAGTGAAACTAGAACCCTCAAATTCACCTCGTTGGAGAGAGAGATACTATGCAGTCAGTACAGGATTTGGCAACCGCCGTACAGCGCGTTGTTGGCAACGTCGAACGTGTTATTGTTGGCAAAGCTGACCCCGTAGCCTTCAGTCTGATCGCGGTTATTTGTCGCGGGCATATTTTAATTGAGGATGTCCCCGGTGTGGGCAAAACTGTCCTTACAAAAGCTATTGCTCGTTCTATTGGATGTACCTTTAAGCGTATTCAGTTCACACCCGACCTGCTTCCAAGCGATGTCACGGGTGTTTCTGTGTATAACCAGAAGACGAGCAACTTCGAGTTCCGACCCGGCCCCATCATGGCGCAAATCGTGCTTGCTGATGAGATCAACCGCGCGACCCCAAAAACGCAATCCGCGTTGCTAGAGGCAATGGAAGAGGCGCAGGTGACGGTTGATGGTGTGTCGCATCGGCTCCCTGAACCATTCATGGTGATGGCGACCCAAAACCCTATCGAATATGAAGGCACTTTTCCACTTCCTGAAGCACAACTAGACCGCTTTATGATGAACATCAGCCTGGGCTACCCGAAGGCGGCGGACGAAATCAACATTTTGGATAGTCACCAGCATCATCATCCGCTCGAAGACCTGGCACAGATTATGACGGCGGATGAGCTTGTACACATTCAGCAACAGATTCGCGCTATTCATGTCGATCCTTCTATCCGCGAATACATTGTGGCTATCTCAAACGCGACCCGCAACCACCAGAATATCTACCTCGGGGTGAGTCCACGCGGCTCGCTTGCTCTGTTTCGCGTAGCTCAGGCGTTCGCGGCGATGCGTGGGCGCGGGTACGTTATTCCTGACGATATCAAGTTTCTGGCAAAGCCAACACTCGCACACCGCATCATTGTGACGCCTGCCGCGCGTGTGCGAGCGATCACATCGACAATTATTCTGGACGAGATTTTGCAGAGTGTACCCGTGCCGAATGCATGGGTTGGTGGCGGAAGGGGACGCTAGCATATGCGACCCTGGCAAGCCGTGCTGCTGATTATCGCGCTGGCCTTTCTTTCGGTGAGTAGTGGCTGGAAAGTTCTCTACGTCCTGACATACGTCTTGCTCATTTTGTTTGTGCTTTCCTGGTTCTGGGCTAGATATAGCCTGCGGAAAATCCTCTTCCGTCGTGCCGTTACCAGTGAGCGCGTGCAGGTTGGTGAGGTCTTTGATGAGCGGCTGATGCTAGACAACCTGAGCGTTCTGCCAAAGCTATGGGTACAAATCGCCGATGGCTCAACGCTACCGGGCCATCGCGCTGGCTATGTCGCAAGTATGGGTGGACGCAAACGAGCAATGTGGCGTGCGCGAAGTACGTGCAAGCAACGTGGACGCTTTCAGCTTGGCCCTGTGACCGCGACAAGCGGCGATCCCTTTGGCCTGTTTCGTCGTCGTATCATGCTGTCGGCTTCGCGTGAGCTTATGGTTCTGCCACGCATCTTCCCAATCACAACCTTCGCTCTCTTCACGGGTGGCCTACCGGGACGCGGGCGTAGTTCGCGTCGCGCTTTGCAGGCGACAATCAACGCCACGACTATTCGCGAATATGTCAATGGCGATGCACTTAGCCGCATTCACTGGCGTTCCAGCGCACGGTATAATAAACTAATGGTGAAAGAGTTCGATCTCGATCCGTCGGTTGACGCCTGGATTTTTCTTGACCTGCACGACAAGACGCAGGCAGGCAAAGGCGAAAAATCGACAGAGGAATATGGCGTAACTATCGCGGCAACCGTCGCGAACTATCTGTTGCGCCACGACCTTTCGGTTGGGATGATCGTCAACGGGGTTAAACGCGAGTTTCTCAATTTAGATCGCGGTGAACGGCAGGTCGAGCGTGTGCTTGAACTGCTCGCTGTCGTGAAGGCTGGCTCCGGCCCCGACCTGAAAGAAGCCCTGGCCTTAGATGCTATTCACTTTGGGCGTAATACCGTTGCTGTTATTATCACACCTTCAAACTCGCGTGACTGGCATGATGGTCTGCGACATCTGCAACGGCGCGGTGTTCAGGTCGCGGTTATCGGTATGGATGCGGCATCGTTTGAGGCGAAACCTTCCGACGAAGACTCACTTATGCTTCTTGAGGGGGCGGGTATACCTGTAGTGCGTGTTAAACGCGAAGATGATATTGCACAAGCTCTTGAAAGTGGTCCCAATGCGCGTCATGCACAACGGAGGTAAACGATGCGTAATGCTTCGATTGATAGATTGGCGAAAATTATCTCAGATAAGCCAGAAAACAATCCCGACTCCAAACAGTCATCAACTGCTAGAGCACTCCGCGAGGTGCATATAGGGCTGGCAGAGGGGTGGTTCTCGCTAATCTTACTTGCTATTGTGGTCTATAGTACCATCTGGAGTGTACAGGCAGCGGGTTGGGTCGATCATCTCAATCTCTTGACGGTGACGACGGGCCTGGGTCTTGTTGTTGGTGTAGGTGCGTCCAAGCAAACGCGTGTATCACGACTTGTAGTGCACCTGCTTGCGCTTGGTGTGTGCCTGTTGCTTGCCTTCTGGCAAACGGCAGGAGCCTTTTATCATGGGAGCGCGGGCGAACTTCTCCGAGGAATGCAGCATTGGCTTGCGACAGCGTTTACTGGTGGAACGGGAAATGATGACTCAATCTTTCTCTTCTTTATTCTAACACTGGGTTTTATGCTTGCCTATACCAGTGTCTGGCTGGTGTACCGTACACGCAACCCCTGGCTAATGATTATGGCGAACGCCGTGGTGCTACTCATCAACTTGAGTAGTGTAGATGCTGGCTACATCATCTTTCTCATTGTGTTTCTCATGGCTTCGCTGCTCCTGCTATTACGCTTCAACCTGTATGAATCGACACTACGCTGGCGCAAGCAGGGGTTGCGCTATCCCGACGATATCGGCTGGGATGTGATGCAGGCGGGGGCGATTATCTCGGTGTGTATTCTTATCTTTTCATGGGTGCTCCCCGGCACATATACCAATAATACTGCCGCGCAGGTCTGGAACTCCAGTAGTAACCCTTGGCAACAGGCGCAGAACACCTGGAACCGCATTATATCGCTGAACGGCGGCGCGAACCCTTCTAATCATGGAAACTTTCGCGATTCGTTGACGCTGGGCGGCAATCCTAATCTCAATCACGATGTTGTGTTTACCGTCGAGAGTGCAGATGGCACTGTCTATTTTGAAACGTTGAACTATGAAACGTATGACCAGCATAAAAGCGGTTGGAGCAATGGTCAGACGGAGGCGTTACCCTGGAAAGCCAATGATGCGTTTACTACTGATGCATCGGTAATGGTACACACACTCACTCAAAAAATTACGATGGTCAGCTCGCTGAGTGAGCAATACCCCTATATTCTTGGTGCACCTGACGTTGCATCTTATAATGCGGCCTCTAGCGTACTGAGAAGTAAGGCGAGCGGTTCCGTGGTTGCGTGGCTGGGGAAGAATGGCAACTTGAACGCAGGGACGAAGTACACGGTTACATCGTATATTTCTTCCGCCGACGTAAAAACTCTACAGAACGTGCCGACGCCCGCCAACGCCCCGCACTATCCACCTGAATACGATGGGCAGTCAGACCCACACGTCTTCAGTCAACCAGTGGTAGACACGTATACACAGTTACCCAATGGTCTTGACCCAAACATTCTTGCAAAGGCAAAACAGGTTGTCACAGACGCGCACGCGACCACGATGTACGACAAGGTTGTTGCGCTTGAGTTATTCTTTCGCAACAATTACACGTATAGTACCAATATTCAGTTGCCACCGGGCGAGGAGGGTGTTTCCTGGTTTCTTTTCAGAAACACCGACCATAAAGGCTTTTGCAACTACTTTTCAACCTCAATGACCGTTATGGCGCGTTCACTTGGTATTCCCTCGCGTGTTGTCGTGGGGTATACAAACGGCGAAGTTGACCCTAAGACGCATCAACGTGTTGTGCGTGGCACAGACGCGCATAGTTGGACGCAGGTGTACTTCGCTGGCTATGGTTGGGTTAATTTCGAGCCATCGGCTGGTTTTACCTCTTTCTCACGTCCCTTGCCAAATCAATTTAGTGCGGGTGGGACAAGTGGGGGGACAAGTGGTATAAGCGGCGGCGCGGTAACGCCTGTCACAGGTCGCGGCAGGCGAGGAGTAGCTGATGACACATCGAGCGGTGGAAGCACAGCTACAACAGCGCAAGTGCAGGTACAAATTCGCCAACAGGTCGGCACTGCTGTTGGTAGTGTCATTCTGCTGTTGTTGTTTGGTGGTCTTCTCTTTCTGCTCTGGTGGCGGCGTCTCTTCCGTCGTTATAGTCTCTCCACACAATTCTATGGACGCCTCTGTGTACTGGCGAATTGGGCAGGGATACAGCTTCGTCCATCACAAACACCTTATGAGTACATTCATGGTGTCGCGGCCTCCGCTCCGCAAGAAGCCTTAGTGCTTGAGCGATTGGGCGATATCTATGTTCGCGATAAATGGGCCGACCCGATGAGCGTAGAACATCCGTTACGTTCTGGCGAGATCAACGAGTTACCAGCACTCTGGCGAGGTATCCAACCACGGCTGATTCTTTTTGTCTTGCGTCATCCCTCTTTCCTGCGCTGGATACCACAACGCATAGGCGCGTCTATCGCTCTGGTGCTGCGAAGAAGACGGGCGCGAAAAGCGTTTGAAGAGGGAGTGTAACCCTTTCTTCGCGAATGCTTGACCAAATAGCAGAACTTGCGTACACTAGAGCGTGTGGCCTGCAAAAAAGTAGCGGCTGCACGCTCTTATTCTCGGAGGAAAAAGCATGTCTCAACACAACATCATTGGCGAAGACTTACCAAAACTTGCCCTTACACCAATTCCAGCGCGACGCGATATCGAAATACCAAACGCGCTCCCAGTCATATTACAAACGCTTGATATCGCGCGTCATGCCGTTATCGCTCCCAATGGCAAGCGTTATGTTGTTGCGACCTATGACGACTCCCTGCTGGGACATGATTTCATAACGGCTATTTATCCGCAACAGAGCGAGTATTTGACACTGGTTCGTTTGACCATTCGAGAGTTTACAAGTCCTAGTATCGATCAGGCAATTCAACGCCACGTCACCTCTGTACAGATCATTCAACAGGGCAGAGTGGACGAATTACGCGAGGGAGCGACAAAGTAGTCGAAAATCCCTTGACAAACCGCTAAACTATCCCGTATACTTGAAAAAGAAAGTGACTGCGACGCAGTTGCACACACTCGTGTAAAAAACTACGCCTGTATCGGGCCATTCAGCACCAAATCTTACGGAAGGAGAGCACAGCATGAATCCAAACGCTTTACACTTCAGTGTATTACGTCTACGCGGTTTATTCACAGACATGAAGATCGCTTATAGCCATGTTATGCTCTTTGACATGCTCTCTCACAGAATCATCGATATGTGTGGTCGCGGCATCGCTCTGCTCGCGCCCATCGCCGTCGAAGGTCAAGGGAGCAGTATGCCCATTCCCACAGGAGGTCCGCCTATTTCTCGCAAGTAGGCGTAGAGAAAAAGACTCTCAACCGTGGGTACTGGTCAAAAAGCAATCCAGTCTCACGGTTTTTTATTGTTCTTTTCTTCCACGCCGCAAGAGGCTTGTGGCTTCGGGTCAAAAGAACATGAGGCTTTGGCTATCGCATCATAGCAGATTGTACGTATGTATGGACAGGCGGACGTAAGCCTAGCTGTATGTCCTGTAGATTGTCGAGGAGAGATCAGGATTTTAGCCATCTTTCCGTTTGAAGCCTGAAGGGAGAAATGCTTTGGCAGTTCATGAAAGCACCGAATTCACGATAAACTCACACCTATTGGACAACGTTATCATTGATACAACAAAAGACGCGGTTGTAATTACGGGTGTATCCAAGATTTTCAAAAAGGAGCGTCCGCTTTTACGCTGGCCCGGCAAAAAGGTTGCGGAGAAAGACAAAAAGCGTGAGGTGAGGGCTGTTGATGATATCTCGCTTACCGTGAAGCATCGCGAGATCGTTGGTATTCTCGGTGCCAACGGTTCCGGTAAGTCAACGCTTATCCGTATTCTCTCGACGTTGCTCTTGCCTGATGCTGGTACGGTTCGCATTTTCGGCTACGATGTCGAAAAAGATGAGCGCACCGTACAACGCTTAATTAACCGTGTGAGTGTTGAAGCATCTTTTTTCAAAAAGCTCTCACCGATGGAAAATCTGATGTACGCGGCACGCCTTTACAATATGCCTGCTGCCGAGGCACGAGCCAAGATCACTTCAATCTTGATACGACTTGGGATTAAGCCAGACCGCATTGGGCGACCATTGGAAGATATGTCGCGTGGAATGCAGCAGAAAGTCGCGATTGCGCGTGCTTTTCTGACATCGCCGATAGTCCTGTTACTTGACGAACCAACGACGGGGCTGGACCCGCGCTCGAAGATCGACGTACAACGTTTTGTCGAAGAGTTGCGCGACCAACATGACGCGACCATTCTGATTACAACACATGACATGGCGGAGGCGGAGGCACTGTGTGATCGTGTCGCCATCATTGTACAGGGCAAGATTGTTGCGCTGGGCACGACGGACGAACTCAAACGCACGGTGGCGGTACTGATGGAGCGCGATGAGCCAGTTTCTATGAACGAGGTCTTTATGCACTATACCGCCTCTCATCGCATCACGCCGGAGGATATCACACGCTACGGAAGCTGGGAAAAGGCATTCGAGGCAATCGAGGCGGCCCGCGAAGAGGAAGAGTAATTTCAGCAAAGGAAAGAGAAAACATGTCTAGTCTGATTCATCAAACCCGTGCGACCTATGCGTTTTTCGAGCGCAACTGGAACCTCACCAAACGCTACTGGGGTTGGGAAGCTGTGTGGATTGTCTACAGCATTGTGAATGCGATGTCTGTAACCTACATTGGTGTTGGTTCGCGCGTCCCCAATTTTGTGCTTTACCTGGTAATCGGAACCGCCGTCTGGACGTACCTGAGCGTGACATTTGACGGTGTAACCGACATCATCAACATGGAGCGGTGGGAAGGAACCATTGAATATACATTTATGGCTCCTATTTCACGTTTCACACACATGGTGGGAAGTTGTCTGTACGCTGTCGCGCACGGTCTGCTCTTTACCGTCTTACAGTTGGGCGTGATGGCGTTGTTTTTTCATATAGACTTGAGCCACACGAACTACTTTACCGCGCTCTGCATTTTGTTACTGGGAAGTGTTTCGTTTATTGGCTTCGGTATCGCGACGGCGTCCTTGCCCTTGCTGTATACGGAGAAGGGAATGCAGATGTCCTTTATTGTACGCGCTGTGATTTTGTTGGTATCGGGTGTGTATTATCCGATCTCTGTACTGCCCGTGTGGATGCAACCGCTGGCTCGCCTCTCGCCCGCGACCTATGTGTTGGACGGGTTGCGTCAGAGCTTGATGCAGGGCGAGCCGCTCTGGTCGCCCGCCGTCTGGAATGTGACATGGCCTCTCTTGATTACAGGCGTTGTGAGCATTCCACTGGGTATCTACATCTTTGGGATGGCTGAACGCTACGCCAAGCGTACCGGCAAACTGAAACGTAACGGCTAAACGAACTATGCTATAACGGCTTGGAAAAGTCAGGAAGCGAGAAAGAAGCTATGACTACCGTAACATTGCCACGTGGCTTTGTGCTTCGTCGTCCTACTATGGATGATATAGAGGGTGTTCTGCAACTTATCCATATATGCGAAATCGAGCGCGATGGGCGCACAGAGCAAACACTGGACGGCTTGCGTACTGAGTGGCAGGCACCAAACGTTACGCTGGCAGAGGACGCGTGGATTGTGCTTTCGCCAGAGGGACAGACGATTGGCTTTGGACGCGCCCGTCATCGTGGATATGTGCGTATCTTCATCGGCGGCGAAGTGCACCCTGAGTATCGTGGACGTGGTATTGGCACACAGCTTTTGCGGTTGAACGAAGAGTGGGCGCAGCAGCATATCGCGCAGGCACCGCAGGGTGCGCGTGTCGCGATGTTCACCTGGGTGGGCGAGAAGAACAACGCATCGCGTCAACTCGCGGAAAAACACGGGTACAAGGTCGCGCGTTCATTCTGGCGCATGAAAATTGAGTTACAGGCGACTCCCTCTATGCCAACGTGGGCCGAGGGGATCACCGTAAAAGCACTTGCCGAGGAGCCAACGCTGTTCCGCGCGGTCTTCGAGGCGGATAACGAGGCATTTAAGGATCACTGGGGCCATACTCCTTCGACCTTTGAGGAGTGGGAGCACTGGACGAGGAACCGTGAAAACTTCGATCCCTCGCTCTGGTTTCTAGCGATGGATGGCAGCGAAGTTGCCGCCATTTCGCTCTGTGTTGATGAAAAAGCATGGGGCGGCTGGGTCGATACGCTCGGTGTACGTCGTAAGTGGCGTCGCAGAGGGCTGGGTGAGGCTCTGCTGTATCACTCCTTTGGCGAGTTTTACAAGCGCGGCATCCGCGAAGTGTATCTGGGTGTTGACGCGGCAAGCTTGACCGGAGCTACGCGGCTCTACGAACGCGTGGGAATGCACATCGACGAGCAATCTGAAATCTATGAGAAAGAAATACGGGCGGGAAGAGAAATAAGTACACAATCTCTCGAACAATAGAGCGTATGTGTTTTTGCCTTCCTCGTCTTTCGCCCGTCGCAAGAGACTCTACAACGCGTGGTCATACACGCTAGTGCGTCTCTGATACGAGAGAGAACGGTCATGATAGTACGTTTACACAACCTTTCGGCGCGTTTTCCCCAAATGGGGGACGCACGGGCTGTAATGGAACTACTGGACGCGTGTGATATTGCCAACTTTGGTGGTATCGACACAACAAGAGAGGACGTGGAGAAGGCATGGAACACACCACATTTCGATCTCAAAACCGACGCGTGGGTTATCGTCACGCGTAAGGGCTACCTTGTCGGATACGCCTATGTACAACAGGGTGCCAAACGCGAGCAGCTTACCTGTTTCGTGCGTATTCATCCCGACTATCGGGGACGTGGAATTGGAACTCTGTTCACCCTATTGATTGAAGAGCGAGCGCGTAAACTTGCGTGTAATGCACACCCAAGAAAACGTGTCACCTTGAGCGTTACCATTTGTATATGTAATCAGAGAGCACGTCAGCTTCTTGAAAGAGAGGGCTATATGTCAGTACAACGCTTCTGGCGTCTGTCCATCACCGATGGAGATACGCATGAGACACTTACCGCCGACCTGAACGTTGATGCACAGGACTTGTTCGGTGCGGAAAACCTGGTTGAGCGCACAGGTTTCTACGTGGCGCGACAATACGAGGTTCACGAGAAAGAGCTTCGTCCCGACGCCGAAGAGTGCGCTGACGAGTCCGCAAGCGAAACCGTCTTAGAGCCATCGGTGGTATAACAACTAAAGAACCGTAGACGACGTACTAGTAGGGGGAGACCAACGCGGTCTTCCCCTGTTTCATAAAGAAAAGAGCACTATATAATGTCTTCTCTTTTAATCACTGGCGCGAACGGCAATGTTGGTAGCGAGGTCGCACGCTGCCTTACCGCTAGAAATGTCCCTTTTCTGGTCACAACGCACAGACGGGAAGCGGTTAGCGCGGAGCGTGTTTATTTTGATTTCGAGCAAGCCGACACCTTTTTGCCTGCGTTCGAGGGTGTCGAAAAACTCTTTCTCATTCGCCCACCGCAAATTTCTGACGCGAAAAAATATTTCTTGCCGTTGATAGCCGCTGCGAAGCAACAGGGTGTGAAACATCTTGTGTTTTTGTCGGTGCTGGGTGTCGAAAATATCAAATTTGTGCCGCACGCCAAGATTGAGCAGTACATCAAAGACTCAGGTATCCCCTATACTTTCCTGCGTCCGAGTTTCTTTATCCAGAATATCGTCAATCAGCACGGGGACGAATTGCGAAGAGAAAACATCATCTACGTGCCAGCAGGCAAGGGCAAGACCAGCTTCATCGATGTACGCGATATTGGAGAAGTTGGCGCGAGATGTTTGACGGAAGACGGACATGAGAATAAAGCCTACACGCTCACCGGGAGCGAAGCTCTGACCTATTATGATGTCGCGAAAATCTTTTCCGAGGAGTTGGGACGTACCATCACCTATACGCATCCTACCCTGTGGGCGTTCCGCAAACATATGCTAGCGAAAGGGGTTGCTTCATCCTATGTCACAGTGATGTCGGTGATCTACCTGACGACTCTGCTCGGACTCGCGAAGCAAGTAACGCCGGAGCTTGCCACGCTACTGGGGCGGCACCCACGCACTGTACGCGAGTATGCCCACGATTATCGGGAGCAACTTTAACATGGTGCGTCTTCCTTCTGTCGCTCCACTGCTTATCGGAACCTTCATTCAGCGCATGAACTCTGGCGCGGGTACAATTATCTATGGCCTATTGCTTGTGCAGATAGCCACGTATACCAAGCAGTCTATCACCAGTTTGCAGGTAGGGTTACTGCCCGTCGTGTACTACCTCTCCGAACTTACACTCGCGCCGCTCATGGGAAGTCTCAGCGATCACTTCGGACGCCGCAAATTTCTTGTACTCGGCCCCTTGCTCGGCTTGGTGCAGGTCGCGCTTCTCATCTTCACGCCTGCGAAAAACGCCTTACTCTACCTGTTGCTGTTACAGGTCTTCGCGGGTATCTCCAGCGCAATTACTACGCCGGTTGTACTTGGCTATCTTGCGGACTTTACCGCGCTCGATCAGGGGCGACGTATGCGCGTGATGAGCTTTTACGAACTTGTAACTAGCGGCGGTATTGCGGTGGGTACTGTGCTGGGCGGCCTTGCCTGGGAACGCTTTGGACGTAATGCATATATTCTGCTCGCGACACTCTACTTTGTTGTCGCGCTATGTATGTTCTTCTCGCCCGTCGTCAATCAAGTTGTCGAGCGCGGGTCTTTTACACTGCTTGCCAGTCGCTACTGGCGTATTCTACGCACGCCGCGCCTGTTCATTTTTATGCCAGCGTGGATATGCATTTCCGCGCTCGTGGGCGTCTGGTTTGGCTCGCAGCTTACCTTTATTCTCTCCAATCCGGTGCATAATTCCCGGCAGGTGCTCATGGGAAGCACAAGCGGACGCGGTGGTGGGCATCTGCTCAGTCTAATACTTGGCGGTTACGTCCTCTACTTTGGCCTGTGTCTGCTCTTCTGGGCTTTCTTTCTCAACCGCATTCCACGCCTGCGCCTGATGCTAACCTCTATCGCAGGCGTCTTTCTCGCGTGCATCGCCTTCGCGGGTATCAACCACCGCAGCGACGATACGCAGCTACTGCTCTGGATACCTCTATTGCTGATTGGGGTCTTCGCCGAAACCAGTTTCGCCCCCGCTGCGCTCGCGTATCTCGCGGACATTTCTGAAGAGGCGGCGCAGGATCGCGGACTGCTGATGGGTCTGTATTCAATCTTTCTTGCCCTGGGTCAGATCATAGGCGGCGGCTTTGGTGGCATCTTCGCACGCGCCTTTGGCTTCGACGGCCTGATCTACCTTACCGCGCTCCTGGCATGTATCGCGCTTCCCTCGTTGCTCTGGCTCGCACGCTACGAGCGTAAAACGTTGCAGGCCCCTCAAAATAGTCAATGTCTTCCCGATACCATTACGCTGTAATCACGCTGTAGGTGTACCATATTCATGCAACTCTTGCATTCATTCCTGGCTTCTCTTATAGAGAAACACAACGGCTTGCTTCCCTCTTGTATAATACTAGAAAAAGAGAGCGTGATGAAGTTCTTTGAGAGAGTTGCTTGTATGAGCTGGCATGTAGTGCAGATGGTTCTATCAGGATGTATCTTGTTAGCGGTTCTTGTGTTGATTGTTGTGCGACCACGCGGACTAAATGTTGCCTGGCCTGCTGGCGTTGGGGCGGTTCTCACGATACTTGCAGGGCTGATCTCTTTGTCAACGCTTAGGACAATCTTCAACGATACATGGGACGCTTCCGCGACGCTAATCGCGCTCTTCCTCCTTTCCGAGGCCCTTGAGAGCAATGGGTTTTTTACCTGGGCTGCTCTGCTCCTGGCGCGGTATGCGCGTGGCTCCGGTTGGCTTCTCTACACATTGATGCTCTTGCTGACAACGCTTGTCACGGCTCTGCTCGCGAACGATGGCGCGGTACTGATGCTTACACCTATCTTCGCTCGGCTCCTCACGAAGGTCTACCCGAAGAAAACAGTGGTTTGGATTGGCTTTCTGTTCGCTACGGGCTTCTTCGCAGACGCGATGAGTCCACTCTTTGTGCCAAGCAACCTCACGAATATCATCATCGCGGACGCAACGCACCTGGAGTTTGTGCGTGTCGCGGCATGGATGGCTCTGCCAACACTCGCGGCGTTTGTTGTCGGTACGTTGGCGTTTGGTCTGCGTTTTCACAGGCATATTGGCACAGCGTACACGACTTCTGTTTTAGAGGAACCACGTACCGCTATCCGTGACCATACCGTCTTCTGGATAGGGTGGATTGTGTTGCTGGGACTCGTTGTCGGCTACATTCTCGGCAGTCGCTTTGGTCTGCCAATCTCGCTGATCGCTGGCACGTCTGCACTGGTGATGGTACTCGTTGTACAAGTACGTCAGCTTCGCTCGACAAAGAAGATACTCTTCGCGGCACCCTGGAACATTCTCATCTACGCGTTGAGCATGTTTGTGGTGATTACCTCGGCCTTCCAACTACAGATACTCTCGTTCCTGACGAACCCACTTCGTACCTATATCGCGGCAACCGACCCTCTGGGCGCACTCTTCGCGGGTGGCATTCTCGCTGCCCTGTCTGCTGTGGTGAATAACCTGCCTGCGACCCTGATTGGCGTACTCGTACTACGAGCGGCCCATAATGTAAATGTGCTTGCCGTCTATGCGATCATTCTTGGTGTGGATATCGGTCCCAAGTTTACGCCATTTGGTTCGCTCGCAACCCTGCTCTGGCTTGATATACTCAAACGGAACGCGGTGCAAATCTCGTGGGGAGCCTATTTTCGCGAAAACTGGTGGGTGACGTTGCTCGTTCTCGCCGCCGCGTTCGCTGGCTTGCTAGCTACTAGCCTGTTCCTGCATTGATGAGGCGGATTGGTGGGCATGCCTCGCCCGTGCCGCGCCCCCCAATCTGCCTCATCAAGTATCCTCACGGGGTAGTTGGACTTAATGGGGTTATACAGGTTGAATAAACTCTATTCTGTTTCCAAACGGGTCGCGTATCTCGAACCGCTTAAAGCCGACAATTGGAATTGAGTCCCCAATCTCAATGCTGCTTTCTTGTAGTCTTTTTTGCCATACCTCGATATCGTCCACGCGGTAGGCAAGGTGTGCTTTTGTTGTGGCGCGATCAACGCCATCTTCTGTGCCAATGTGTATTTGTTGTGTGCCGATCTGTAGCCAGAAGCCACCACGCCCCTGTAGTGATGCTGGCTTCTCTATTTCCGCTAGACCCAGGAGGCCGCAATAGAATTGGCGGCCCGGCTCCTCGGCTCCACGCGGAATGGTGATCTGTGCATGGTGCAATCCAAGAATGCTCATTTTGATTATCTCCCGCGCACAATCCGCTCAATGTCACGCTTGGCATCGCGTTCCGCCATCGCGTCGCGTTTATCAAACAACTTTTTACCGCGACAAAGACCAATTTCTACCTTTGCTTTGCCACCTTTGAGGTACAATTTAAGCGGAATCAGCGTCAACCCTTTGGTCGCGACCTTTGTAAGCAACTGCTCGATCTCTTTTTTGTGTAAGAGCAATTTGCGGTTTCGCATTGGTTCATGGTTGTAGCGATTGCCCTGCTCAAAAATCGCAATATGCGCGTTCTCTAGCCAGAGTTCATCTTTACGTGCCATCGCATATGCGCCACGTAGATTGACTTTACCATCCCGAATCGACTTAATTTCCGTCCCTACTAGGGAGATACCCGCCTCGATTGTGCGCTCTACAAAGTAATCGTGATACGCCTGCCGATTAACCGTAACAATCTTGATAGGCAAATCTTTCTGCGCGGCGTTCGTGGTATCGGCGTGTTTCTGCGCTGGCTTATCGACTGTCTTTGCCATAGAAAATCCCCTCTTCACTCAGGAAAAGCCCTCGTGAGACCTCTTTCTTTTCCAGCATACCCTTTTCGGGAGAAAAATGCAAATCCCCCTACGCGTCCACTCAAAGAATGCCCGCCTCGATCTGCTTCTCTCACGATACCAAACACGGAAACCTGGGCGCAAAGTACCGCTTCCCACGCGCTAATGTCCCAGCCTCGACCTTTTGCCCCCATGTTCGCACCAGCACCAGCCCGCCTTGAAAGCCCGATCCCTGCATCTCCCACGCCATCTGGTCGTATAGCGCGTACAGGTCTTGCCGACTCCCATGACCCATCTGCGTCATAAACGGTTGCAGTGCGACGGCGGTT